>DBYI01000095.1 GCA_002310115.1 Ruminococcus flavefaciens | reverse complement strand
TCCTTAGGAGCATACTGTCTTGCATACTTGAATGCGTTTACAACGAACTCAGAGCTGCCGTTATATACTCTTGACCAGTTTGAATTACTTGCTGGTCTCATTCCGCCACCGTCATTAACGAAGAGCTCGTTACATACGTCATAAGAATGGAGCTGTAAGTTAGGATAATTGGACTTGATCTGAGCAAATGTGTTCTTGATCATGCTCTCAAGACGCTTATTCATACGATCCTTTGATACAGTACCGCCATTATCCTGGAATAATGAATTAGGAGTCTGGCTGTACCATACGAAGGTATGACCACGAACGCCGATTCCGTTCTGCTCAGCAAACTTAAGAATGCTGTTTGCAGAAGAAAGGCTGATATTTACTTCGTCACCATTAACGCCCTTAACAATAGAATCAGGCTTCATTTCATTTTCACAGGTGATCGAGTTATAATTCTTCTTGATAAATTCCTGAGCCTGTGAGTTACCAATTTCATAGCCACTTACAGAAGTTCCGAGACGGAAGTACGGTCCCATAACATCCTTGAAGCCACTGCCGCCCTTTTCATACTTGTAGTTGAGGTTCTGGTGAGCTGCTACGCCTTCAGAGCTGCCTGCGCCTGCATATGTGGTCTGGTCGCCGCCGCCTGCATTGCCACCGCCTGCATTGCCGCCACCTGCGTTGCCGCCGTTATTACCGCCCTGCTGGCCACCGCCCTGGAACTGACTCCAGTCGAAACCGCCCTGCTGGCCGCCACCCTGGAACTGACTCCAGTCGAAACCGCCCTGCTGGCCGCCACCTTGGAACTGACTCCAGTCGAAACCGCCCTGCTGGCCGCCGCCCTGGAACTGACTCCAGTCGAAACCGCCCTGCTGGCCGCCACCTGCGTTGCCACCATCATTTCCGCCGCCTGCGTTGCCGCCACCGTTATCAGAAGTGCTTCCGCCGCCTGCGCCTGAACCATCAGTTGATACAGTAACGCTCTTTACGTTAGCTGAACCATTAGATCTGTAACCTTCAATATTAAGTGATACCTCATAAAGAGTACCTGACATATCAAGACCTGCCTTTGACCATGCGTCAAAATGCTTGGATACGTCAATTGTACCCTTCATGTAATTTGTAGTATTATTCTGAGAACCGCTCCTCTGGCGAACACTCCAGTACTGCGGGAATGTTGCAGTACCATCAAGTGAAGGCTGGTTGTATCTCATTGACTTGCGGATATCGTATGTATTTCCGTTAAGGGTAACCGTTCCCTTGTTCTCACCGTCGTTTCCGGGTGGTCTCCAGTCGCCCCAACCTTCAACGATGTAGTATTCCATAAGAGGATTTCTTGTCCATCCGTATACACACATGTAAGAATTTCCTCTTGGAGTATACTCTACATCATAAGTGAGTACAATTTCTCCAAAAGCCTTGTAATTCTTCTTCTGACTGTCGAAGTTCTTGCCCATACGAGCAAGGAAGTTCTCAATATTGCTCCATGAACAGGTGAAAGAACCTGCGCTGGGGTTCATCTGAGCGTTGCCCTGACCGTTCTGATTCCACATTTCGTAGTCATATCCACCAATGTTTCCTCTTGTCTGCTGATCAGCAGCCATAACGGTAACAGGGAGACTTGAAGCGATCATCATCGCAGAAACTGCGCTACCGACGATCTTCTTGAAAGTTCTCATCTTCAAACAAATCACTCCTCATAAAAAAATAAATATTGATCTTTTCTCAATAGTATATAAAATATATTTATTCTCGACCATTATCCCATTGGTTGAAATGGAGCAAAATGCGTCCACATTAATGAATAAACTGTATATTTTATATGCAAGTATAATATACATCAATTATTCCTAATTGTAAATAGAAATGTTCAATAATAGCAATAAAAGACCAGCAGAGCGCAATTTTTGGTCAGTGATGATATATATATTATATTATATACATAATGCGATTTTATAATTGTTTTCTATTTGAACAAATTATATAAATACATTTTCTTATTTCCGATATTAATATTACAGTTTGTTTTAATCAAAAATGCTCCTGACGTTAAATCAAGAGCATTTAAGTAATATCATTTAATCTTTATAAGCATTTTTCCTCAAATTCTTCAAGTGGCATTGGCTTCGCAAAATAATAGCCCTGAAACAGCTTACATCCCATTTCGTTCAACGTTTTAAACTGAGACTCTGTTTCCACGCCCTCTGTAAGTGAATCTATGCCTAAATCCTCCGAGAGATTTATGATATTCTGAAGTATAATATGAGCTTTCCCGTCATCCTTGGATTTGCTCAGGAACTTCATATCTATCTTTAGCACATCAACCGGCATATCCTTAAGCATATTCAATGAAGAATAGCCGCTTCCAAAGTCGTCCATCTCCACAATATACCCCATTTCCCTGAACTCGTTGAGAGTCTTCATCCTAACCTCAGCTTCAGTCATCATTACCGTTTCAGTTATCTCTATTCGAAGCTGAGTTGGACTCACGCCATATTCTGCAGTAAGTTTCTTTATTTCCTCCACAACGTTGATAAAATAAAAGTCCTTCGGGGAAATATTTACTGAAATAAAAATATCACCGTGCTTTTCCTTCCAGCTTGCGAGAATCTCACAAGCACATCGCCACATATACTTGTCAACCTCAACGATCATACCGTTCTTTTCAAAAACAGGAATGAAAGCTCCAGGCGAAAGGAAACCGTCAGTGGGGTGTATCCACCTTACAAGAGCTTCCGCGCCGACGATAGAGCCATTTCTATCCACAATAGGCTGTAAATAAGGCTTTAGCTGCCTTTCAGCAATAGCAGAATGCAACTGTGCGGAAATATGCTGATCCCATAACACCTTACTACGTATTTCATCGTTATAATAGGCAATATGGGTCTTATATTCATCTTTTATTGTTGAAAGAGCAAGATTTGCCCTGTCCAACATAAGTGACACTTCCATGTCAGGCTCAACCACCTTATAAACACCGAGATGTATAAGGATATGATAACCCAGCGTACCATTGTCAATGACAAATGGTGAAAGCTTTTCCTCTATACTTGCAGGCTCAAATTCCTCAACTGGTATACATACTCCAAATGAAGCCCCCACCAATCGTCCGAAAACACATTCTTCTGACATCCACGACTTTATCCATTCTGCAATGTCCTGCAAAGCACGGTCGCCAAATTCATTGCTGAAGATATCATTGATTATCTTGAAATTCCGTACATCAATGTAGATTATAAAGTATTCAGTGCTCTGTCTCGCTGTAAGTACCTCATGTATACGTTCATACAGGTATTCCCTCGTATATAACCCCGTAAGGCTGTCATGGGTTGAGTTGAACATCTTGCGCTTGAGCCTCTGCTGATCCTCAGTATTGTCACGTATACTCAGAAAAGAGCCTGCAAGACGCTTCTTTTCATCCCAAAGCGAATGCTTTTCAAGCAAATAATACTTTATATCATCGCCTGTTCCGAATACAAAATTTGAAATGTATTCCTCATGTAACTGGTATTCCTCGCCAAATCTGTCTTTCAAAAGCGAAGAAGCACCCTCAAAGCTCTCCCCTTCTATACCTGCGAGCTGAACTCCTGCCGCATTTGCCCATATACATCTACCATTTGCTTCAAAGAAAAATAGTGACTCAGACATTTCTGAAGCAATTCCTGCAAGCATACGATCAAGCAACTTCATAGGACGGTAATACAAAGCAAAATAGAACACCAGCATTCCGAATGCTCCGAAGCCCATCATTGAACGGTCAATAGGAGTTCGCGAGAAGACATAGGCTGTTTGCCACAATGACGCAACTATCAAAGTAATGAGTATCGCATAATATCGCTCTGAATAGAACCGCGATGTTTTTAACGTCTTAATAAGGAATATGATTATTACTGCTACAAGAATACCGTAATCCAGTATCCTGTGCAAAGACTGTCCAAGATAAGGAACAAGCCTGTAATATGGAAAACCGTCAACTTCTATAGCTTCGTTATCAAAAGCATGACCTGTAACAGGATTCACAATAAACTGCGCTATATCTCCAATTATCAACAGATAAACGATATGTTTTATCCATCGCCGTTTCATATTGATGTTACAGTATTCAAACGTAAAATTAAGTAATGCGAACATAACGATGTCCATACCTATGAAATATATATACTCGCCTAACAGTGAAAGATCCTTTTCACCCGAACGTATAATGATAAGGTTGCCGATGACCGGAGGTATAAAAGCTCCGGTAAGTAACGCTACCGATATAGAGTTTATTTTACGCGACCTGTATGCTATGATACTGCAAACCGCAAGTGCGATTATCATAGCTACAAATATAACCGAAAACATATCCCTCATATATTTCACCACACTTTTAATGCGCATAATTCGTAAGCATTTCGTCTCTTAAATTATAGCATATTGCATAGATAATTACAACAATTTGCAATACTTATTTACAATATTTTTACTTTTGGTGAACTTTTACTGATAGAAAGCTATATAAAGGTTACAATCCAACTTTCGTTCAAGTAGACTAGTAATATCCTCCCTCACCTATATAGAGGTAGGAGTTTCTTGAAAAAAAGAGGATAAATTTTAACTTTTTGTTTATTGACTATCAATAGATTTAGTGGAAAAATCAATATAAAGATATCAGATTTGACAGGATATCTTTGTATATCTGTCTTAAGTTGAAATCAAAATATAAGAAGAAGGTGACATATGGATTTTCAGAAGTTGATAGATGGTATTCTCCCTACCGCCTGTATTGTTTCCGTAAAAAAGATAAGTGAAGACAGATATGAGGATATCCGCATAGTCGCTGGTAACAAAATGTTTATCCAAATGGTTGAACATCCGCCTTTCACAACAGACCCAAATGTTTACATTGATAAATTCATACCGAACAGTCCATATCATATGTATCTCCCGAAAACTCCAGACTTTGAGGACATATGTTTCCGTACTGCTATACATAAAAAGACAGTGCACACGTATATACACCTTAATGTATGTGATATGTGGTTTAATTTGTTCTTCGTACCAGTAGACTATGAGGAAGACGATACCTGCTACTGTATTTATTTAACGGAACCATGTAATGTTAACGATATAAATGCTGCTTCAACAAGCTCTATGACTACCTCAAACGATGTGCTAAAGACCTGTATAAAACTCCGCGGTACACAGAACTTCAAAAAGACGATAAACGAAGTAATACAGGATATCCGTGAGATCTGCGGAGCTGAGTACTCATGGACGAGGAAAACGGTAAATGCAATATTCTAGCAAATAGCATCAAAGAAAAAAGCACGCTAAAAACTTTAACGCAATTTACCAATTTCTATGATATAGCCCTATCATGGAAAAACACTCTGGGTGAAACAGACTGTATAATAATAAAAAGTCCCAAGGATATGGATTATCTCAAGAAAAAGAACAATGAATGGTACAATACTCTCAATGAATCAAAAGTTTCAAGTATTGTTCTCTTTCCACTAAGGCATAACAAAGAACTGATCGGATACATATGGGTGACCAACTTCAATGTTGAAAATACCCAGCGTATTAAGGAAACACTCGAGTTCACCACCTTTTTCATTTCCTCAGAAATTGCCAGCTATAATATGATGAAGCGTCTTGAGCATATCAGCTATACTGATCTTCTCACTGGTATAAATAACCGCAACACTATGAACAATAGAGTGAATGATATAGTTTCAGGAGAGGAAGTATTGTCAGGACCTTATGGTATTGTTTTCGCTGATCTCAACGGACTTAAGCGTGTAAATGATGAGGAAGGTCATGCGGCAGGCGATCTACTGCTGAAAAAAGCTGCTCTGGTTCTACAGGAAGTCTTTATCGAAGACAGTATCTACCGTGCAGGCGGTGATGAATAAATGGTCATTGTCGAAAACTGCAGTAAAGATATGTTTAATAAAAAGGTTAGTGAACTGAAAAAACGTGCTAATGACCCGAACAACGTATGTTTCTCGGTTGGAAGCTTCCATAACAGCTCAGGCAGTGATATACGCTACTCTATGCGTATTGCCGATGAGGCTATGTATAAAGATAAAGAAGAGTATTACGTAAAATACCCTGAAAGGAAATACAGATAATCTAAAAAAAGCCTGTAAAATTGACCCGCGCCCATGTCTACTTGACAGGGCGCGAGTATTTTACAGGCTCTTTTCTATCAATCCATATTCAGATACTCACTTGCAAGATACAAAGAACCGCATATAACTGCAACGCCGTTATTCTCAAGGGCAAGCTGTTTTGCCTTTTCAGCACACTCCTCAAGCGTTCCCGTTTCGGCTTCTGTACGAAAGCTCGCTATATCTGCAATAGTTTCCGCAGAAACTGCATTTGGAGCAAATCCGTCAACTGCAAAAAGCCTGTCCGAAAGCTCTGAAATTGACTTCACACATCCCACATAATCCTTGGAGTCAACCATTCCCATAACAGTATATATTTTTTTCCCTCGAGTACTGAGGTACATCAGCATAAGAGAAAGCATACTGACTCCCGCAGGATTATGGCCGCCGTCAACTATCACAGGTGGCTCACCATCGATATACTGCACTCTTGCACGCACCTGTGTGGTCTCAATCGACCTGATGACAGCACTCTCACTAACTGAAAAGCCCTTACTTCTCAGGTAAATGCAGGCAGTTATCGCCGCCTGCGCGTTGTATTTCTGATGAATGCCCGGCATTGCAGGGGTAAGCTTAATACCTCTGTACATAAAAGGAGAAAAGAGTCCTCCGTCTGGTGAGGGCTTACATGGCTCAAGCGGAACGAGCTCCGCTCCAACATCCTCAGAAGTTTTGAGGACAAGCTCCTTTATGCTGTCGGGATTATCATCGGAAAGCACCACTGCAGATCCGCTTTTTATTATACCTGCCTTGTGTGAAGCTATCTCCTCAACTGTCTCGCCAAGTATCGCCGTATGGTCTAGTGATATGGAAGTTATCACTGACAGGAGCGGCGGAGGTATCACGTTTGTAGAGTCGAGTGTTCCACCTATACCAGTTTCAAGAACAACGATATCGCAGTTCTCACGTTCAAACCATAGCATAGCTATTGCCATTGTTATTTCAAACTGAGAGTAAGCCTTGTCATCAATTCGCTCCTTTACGAACTCTGCCAGCTCACATAGGGACTTTTCATCTATTTCATCATCATTAATGCGTATCCTGTCTGCATAATGCATAACAAAAGGTGAAGTAAACTTTCCCGTTCTGTAGCCGGCAAACTGCAGCGCATTTGCAATATATTCTAGAGTGGAACCCTTACCGTTTGTACCTGCAATATGAACAAATTTCAGCCGCTCCTGCGGATTGCCCACACGCATCATTAGTTCCTTTGCTCGTGATAGGTCGGTTATCCTTCCGCCAGATTTGGTGTAGGAGTTTATAAAGCTCATACATTCTTCAATGTTCATAATTTCTCCTTTGAAATAATGTCATCAGGGCGGCAGTGCCGCCCTGTAATGTTTTCTTTTTAATACACGCCTGCCTGCTTTTCAGCCTTTGCAACAGCATCATCAAGCGTCATACCTGTAAACTCCTGTGCAGAGAATATACGTCCGCACTTTCTGTCGTCTATGAATGCTCCCACCAGCACGCCTGGTAAAGCACTTTCAGGAGAGTTTGGAGCGTTGGGGCCGCCCAGGTCAGTTCTGCACCAGCCAGGATCTGTAAGGCTGAGGGTTACGTCCGTCCCCTCGTAATACTTGCCGATATCTCTGGTCACCTTGTTGAGAGCAGCCTTTGCTGCGGAATACCCTGCCTGCTCTGGTTCAAGGTCGATGCCACTGGTGGTATTGACTATTCGTCCGAAACCGCGTTCCTTCATCTGAGGAAGAAAATGATAGCATATCATCATCGGAGCAGTAGTGTTTATTTTGAAACTTATGTCGTAGTCCGAGGCAGGAGTCGCAAGATAGTCCGTTCTGTACGCTATCTGAAGTCCAGCGTTGTTAAGAATTATGTCAAGCTTTGTGCCCTTTTCGTCGATAGTGCAACACATTTTTTCAACCTGTTCCATGTCTGATAGCTCTGCTGTCACAATGTAAGCGTCAACGCCCAGCGCTTTTACCTCGCTGAGAACCTTTGCACAGTGCTCCTCCGTTCTGCTGTGAAGAACGAGATTGCATCCCTGCTTAGCCATGAATATCGCGGAAATATATCCGATACCACGGCTTGCGCCCGTAATAAGCGCCCATTTTCCTTTTACGTTTACCATGTTTTCTTCCTCCCATTGGGATTTTTGTATATGTAATTCTCCCGCCATATGACGGGAGAATTAAGATCAGTATTCGTAATCTATGCAAGCTCTGTCGATCCTTACTGTGCTTATGAACTTGCCAAACTCAAGATGTGCTGGATGGATCTGATATGCATTAAGGTCTGCGATAGTGTCAAAGTCACAGAGAAGTGAGATAGTGTAGTTGCTCTCTGGAGCCTCCTTTGAGTTTATGACAACCTCACCTTTTTTCAGTTCCTTAACGTTTGCGATAACATTGTCGAAACGCTTCTTTGCTTCGAGAGCGTTTTCGTACTCGCTTCTTCCGTCAGCTTCCTTTAATTTGAACATAACAATGTGTTTTATCATTATAATTACCTGCTTTCATATATTTTAGCCTTGAAGATCTTTAATCCGTCATAACTGGAATATTCGCCATATCGTTTGAATTCAAGACCGCATTTCTCTATTACATGAGCAGAAGCTGTATTCTCAGCAGCACATTCAGCCTTGAACTTAACATCACCGAATTTGCTGCGTACAAGCTCAATCATCGCTTTTGAAGCTTCTGTAGCATAACCAATGCCCCAACAGTCATAGCGGAAGTTGTATCCGAACTCCCAGAAGCCATCGTCTTTGAGCCTTATTCCACCTGAGCCTATGAGCTTGTTGTCGCTTTTGCGGACAAAGCCAAACTCGAACGCAGTATCAGTAAATCTTACAGTTCTGAGCCATTCCTTTGTAGTCTCGACGCTCTCATGGGTGGAATAGATCATGTATTTTGCCACTCTCTCGTCCCCTGTCCATTCAAAAGCTGCTTCCGCATCGTCAAGCGTCAGCGGACGAAGTATTAGACGATCAGTTTTTATCATCGTAAGCATTTCCAATAGATATCACTTTTTCAAAATGATCCTTTCTCTCAAAGATAATAAGGGGCATAAGAAGAATTACAGCTGCAAATATCATGCTTCTTAATACTTTCGTATTTAGCAGTGGAGTAATACAAGGGAGCCACCGCCGGAACTGCTCTGAACTTTATAAATGATATGAATTTTGAAAACAAATGCTCCAAAAGCAATGATACCTGTCATTATATAGGTATAGATGATAAGTGAATTTCGGCTTTCCCATTTTATCTTTCCGAACATTGCAAGAACAAGAATTACTCCTGCTGCTATACCGAGAACGAACAGCATTGTTCTGAACAGATACTCAAAAATGAATGGTATAGTACGACTGTATGAACGGATACAATCGCCTATGTTTTTTCACATAGCGAAGATTTCTGTCCTTACAAAAATTTGCTGCAAGCGAAGTAATCACTAGCAGTTTCGCCCATGTTCGGTCGTATTTACGTGTTATTATGACAATTGCATGAGTAAATGTAGCCCAAAGCAAAGGAAATTCAAGTTTTAGAACCGATCTTATGATTTCTGCGTCATGATAAGAAAAAATCTTTGATAATAATAATAAGGTAGGTCTTATCATCAGTAAAGCTGTGATTATTTCAAGTATTCTTGTACGTTTTTTGTATCAATTATTATTTACCGCCTATTTTCTCAACTTTCATAAGATTTGTGGTACCCGATACTCCGAGGGGAACGCCTGCTGTGATAGCCACAAGGTCACCGTCCTCAACTAGCCTATGTGATTCTGCGGCTTCGACTGCTGCTGCAAAGAGATCGTCGGTATTGGTCTTTTCATCGATGATGAACGGGATAACTCCCCAACTCATATTCATCTGACGACATACTACATCACTCATCGTACAGCTGATAATAGGGCAACTTGGACGATACTTTGAAATAAGTCTCGCAGTCTGTCCACCTAGAGATACGGTAATAATAGCTTTTGCGTTCAAGTCATGGGCCGTGGTAACGGTCGCATGAGCGATGGCCTCTGCAACACTGCCGTTTTGTTCTGCACGGCGTGATGAAAAACGCGTTTTGTAATTTATGTTGTTTTCAGTAGTCTCGGCAATAAGAGCCATAGTCTTTACAGCTTCAACAGGGAAAGAGCCAGCTGCAGTCTCTCCTGAGAGCATGATAGCGCTCGTGCCGTCATAAATAGCATTTGCAACATCAGTGATCTCTGCACGGGTGGGACGAGGATTGGTTATCATGGACTCCAGCATCTGTGTGGCTGTAATTACCTGTTTTCCTGCGTTGTATCCCTTCTTGATAAGTGACTTCTGGATAGCAGGTATCTGTTCAAATGGTATCTCAACTCCCATATCTCCGCGGGCTACCATAATACCATCAGCTGCTTCAAGTATCTCATCGATATTCTCAACGCCGTCAGTGTTCTCTATTTTTGCAATAATTCTTACGTCGAACCAACCAAGGCTCTGTGTGAATTTCCTGAGATAATTAATATCCGCAGCTGTGCGAACAAAGCTTGCAGCGATAAAATCAAAGCCCATTTTTGATCCGAATTCGAGATCATCCATATCCCTTTCGCTTAAATACGGCATGGAAAGCTTTACTCCAGGAACGTTTATGCCCTTATTGTTGGAAAGAGTTCCACCATGAACTACGCGGCAAACTATTTCCGTGGTAGTAACTTTCTCCGCAAGGAGCTCAATAACTCCATCATTTATCAATATCCTTGTACCCATGCTGACATCGCGTGGAAGCTTCTTGAAGCTTATACTACCTCTCTTGTCATCACATAGCACATCATCAGTAGTAAGGATATAGGTATCACCGTCGTGTATCTCAACTGGCTTGTCATCTACAAATTTTCCGAGACGTATCTCCGGACCTTTTGTATCGAGAAGAGTTGCGATAGGCATATCCAGCTCTTTTCTGAGCCTTTCTATTACACGGAAACGCTTTTCATGAGTTTCATAGTCACCGTGTGAAAAGTTAAAACGTGCTACATTCATGCCTGCTAGCATTAGTTCGCGCATTATATTTTCGTCGTCAGTCGCAGGACCTATAGTACATACTATTTTTGTTTTTCTCATGTTGATACGCCTCATTCCATAAAAAGCTCATCAAAGCTTTTTTAACTTTGCATAATTTGCCATTATTTTCTTTGTGCCAACCTTATCAAAGGCTATTTCAAGCATTGAATCGTTTGCCATAGGCTTTACGGAGACTATGACACCTTCGCCAAATATGCTGTGAGAAACCTTTTCCCCTGCAGTATAAGTAACAGCCTCCTTCGGAGCACTGCCTGCAATCTTTTTGCCTCTTGCAAGCTGCTGCTGAAGAGTTGCGGAATGCACTTCCGTTACAGACTTATCGTGTTCCTCCATCTGCTGTTTCATAGCAGCTGCATTATCATGCTTTTCAACGAGCTCACTGCCTATTTCCTTCATAAATCGTGAGGTGACATTATGCTGAGTCTGGCCGAAAAGCATACGCTGTCTTGCGTTTGTGAGGTAAAGGTGTTTCTTTGCACGGGTTATTGCAACGTATGCAAGTCTTCTTTCCTCCTCCATATCGTCCTCACTGTCAAATGATCGTGAGCTTGGAAAAATTCCGTCATCCATACCTGTAACGAATATATTTTCATATTCCAGTCCCTTGGCAGAATGAACTGTCATAAGAGTAACCTTGTCATCACTGCCATCATCGCGGTCAGCTTCAGTATAGAGTGCAACCTCTTCGAGAAAACCGCCGAGAGTAGGCTCCTCTGCCTGTTCCATGTACTGCACGATAGATGTACGGAGCTCCTGTACATTCTCAATCTTGACGTCAGCATTTTCCAGAGCCTTGAGACTGTCGAGGTATCCCGTCTTATCGAGAAGAAGGTCGAGGAACTCATCAAGAGGCAACTCCTCTGACTTTTCAGTAAGCATCTCGAACATCTGATATGCGCTTTTCAAAGCCGAGGTCTTTTTTGAGAGCGGAGCATACTCATCACAATTCCTGAGAACTTCAAACGGTGATAGTTTTAAATCACGACTGATATCCTCTATAATTGCAAGAGTGGAATCACCAATTCCCCTCTTCGGCTCGTTGATTATACGGCGGAAGCGTAGCATATCGTTATGATTGTTGATAAAACTAAGATAAGAAGTAACGTCCTTGATCTCCTTGCGGTCATAGAATCGCATACCGCCGTAAACGCGGTATGGGATACCGCACTTTACAAGCATACGCTCAATAGAGTTTGACTGTGCATTCATCCGGTAGAGAACCGCATTGTCGGAGTAACGTCCTGTCTCCTTGTACCTCTCAAGAATGGTATCAGCTATGAATTCCGCCTCATCGGTCTCATCAATCGCCTTGTACCAGTATACCTTGTCACCTTTTTCACCCGCTGTCCAGAGAGTTTTAGGCTTTCTGCCATTATTATGGCTGATTACCGAGTTTGCTGCATCGAGTATAGTCTGAGTGGAGCGATAATTCTGCTCAAGACGTATCACCTTTGCTCCCTCAAACTGTCCTTCAAATCCGAGTATATTCTCAATATTCGCACCCCGGAACTTATAAATACTCTGATCATCGTCACCGACTACGCAGAGATTCTTATGCCCACTTGCAAGCAGCGAAACGAGTTTGAACTGCACATGGTTAGTATCCTGATACTCGTCCACCATTATGTATTTGAAACGTGATCTGTATTTTTCCAGCACCTCTGGGAACTGTTCAAACAGTTCTACTGCAAGTACAAGAATATCGTCGAAATCAAGGGCATTTGCTGCTTTCATGCGTTCCTGATAAATAGCATAGAGCTTTGCTACCATTTTCTTGCGATAATCCTGACCAGCGTCCGCGCGAAGCTCTGCGGGAGTTATCATCTTGTCTTTTGCAATGCTTATCTCGCTGAGTACAGCCTTTGGTGCAAGCTGCTTCTCAGATACATCAAGCTCAGCCATTACATTCTTTATCATACGCTGGCTATCATCGGAATCATATATGGTAAAGTCCCTGCCGTAGCCGAGAGCTTCTATCTCGCTCCTGAGTATTCGTACACATGCGGAGTGAAAAGTCGAAGCATTAATATGCATAGCTTCCTCACCAAGCATTGCAGAAAGTCTTTCCTTAAGCTCCCCTGCAGCCTTATTAGTAAATGTTATGGCAAGGATATTCCACGGACGAACGGGATCAACTGCAACGATATCCCTGAGAGTATCAAAATCGTCGGTTTTTCCATCTGCATAATCGTTAAGGAAAGCAATATCGTCCTTACTTCCCTTTCGGCTCGTATCAAAGTACGCATTTCCAAAGTTTATCATATTTGCGATACGGTTAACTATTACCGTAGTTTTACCGCTTCCTGCACCTGCAAGCACAAGTACAGGCCCGTCAACGGTAAAAACAGCCTCCTGCTGCATTTCGTTCATACGGCTGAAATATCTTTTAAGCGCTGCCTGTTTTGCAGAATCATAAGTATTAGTTTTCATAAAAAGTTCTCCATACATACTATAATATAGGAAGTGCAAAATGTGCACTTTTATCATAATTCCCCTGCAATGACCAGCTTTTGATAAACTGATAAATATATTATATCACATTTGTCAATGCTTGAAAAGCCCTGTACGGAATTTTTTTCAATTTTTTCTCTATATAAAGGGGAAAACAAAAGCTAAAAGCTATAAACCAAACAGAAAGCCTCAATCTAAACTGTAACCTTGTCAATGAATTGTAAGGAAATGAAACCTTTTGCTAAGAAAAAACTCACTGAATCGTATAAAAATTGAAATAGTCCTGTTGTTGTAATTCAACTGTTCAAAGAGGTATAATAAGAATACAGAAAAGGATACGGCAAACCATTCCGTATCACGTTATCAAGGTCCTCAGGGACTATAAAGGAGGCTTTTTTATGAGTAATGGTTTTAAAAGAAAGATAGCATTAGCTTCTGCTTGCGCTTTGATGATGAGTGCAATGTACAGCTGTGGTGATAATGCGAGTGATACAACAAACGGCAGCTACAAGGACTCAGTTCACAGTAACAATAACACTATAGAAGAAGCTCCGAGAAATGACAGTACAGCAAGCTCGAAGCGCGACGATTCATACCGTGATGAATACAATGACGATACATGGAATATTCCCTATACCGTTTCTCCAAACGAGGAGTACAAGGAATATACCGAATCTGGATTCAAAGATCCCAAAAAGGAACCCCTCTCAACTTTTTCCATTGATGTTGATACAGCTTCGTACACAAATGCTCGCAGACTGATTGAGGACGGTATGTTCGTTCCCGAGAACTCTGTCCGCGCAGAAGAGTTCATTAACTACTTTGATTACGATTATCCCGATCCCGAAGAAGGACGCACCTTCGGAGATTACGTAGAAATTGCAAACTGCCCGTGGAACAGTTCCAGCAAGCTCATAATGATTGGTATTCAGGGTAAGAGAATAGCAAAAGAAGAACTCCCTCCCTCAAACATTGTATTTCTTATAGATTCATCAGGATCTATGGCTTCTTACGATAAGCTGCCTCTCGTTCAATCAGCATTCTCAATGCTTGCCGAGAAACTTACTGAAAATGACCGTATTTCCATAGTAACCTACGCAGGAAGCACTGATACCCGCATCGCAGGCGCAAGCGGCAAAGACAAAGATGATATTCTCGAAGCTCTTTACTCTATTACAGCTCAAGGCGGTACAAACGGCGAAGGCGGTATCGAAAAAGCATATCAACTTGCTGAAAGACATTTTATCGAAGGTGGAAATAACCGAGTTATCCTTGCAACAGACGGCGATCTCAATATAGGCAAGTGCTCAGAGAGCGAACTCAAAAAACTTATTGAATCCAAACGTGACAGCGGCATTTACCTCTCAGTCCTCGGCTTCGGAACAGGCAATTATAAGGATAACAAGCTTGAGGCTCTTGCCGACAACGGAAACGGCAATTACAGCTATATCGACTCTATCGAAGAAGCTAGAAGAGTACTCGTTCAGGAAATGGAGGGAACTCTCTACACTATCGCAAAAGACGTAAAAATACAGGTGGAATTCAACCCCTCGCAGGTAAAAAATTATCGTCTCATCGGCTACGATAACAGGCTGATGGACGCAGAAGACTTCTACAACGACAAAAAAGATGCGGGCGAAGTTGGCGCAGGTCGCAGCGTCACAGCTCTTTATGAAGTAGAACTTGCGAATAATAATGATACATACCGTGGTATACAACTTGAATTTGCTTCTGAGCATGAAGATATCCCCGTTGAAAGCAATGGCAGAAGCGAACTCTGCAAGCTTTCAGTAGCGTACAAGCCTATCGATAGCAATAATGTTGTCTATGAGTCTCAGCTTTTCGGTATGGAAAAATACAGTAACGCTCCCTCAAAATCATTCATACTTGCTTCGGCAGCGGCAGAATTTGCAATGCTCCTCAGAGATACAGAGTATAAGGGTGATTCCAGTTACGATTACATTATAAACAGCATCACTGACAATGCAGACAACGAAAAGAACAATGAACTTATCGAACTGGCTATTGAAGCAAAAAAGCTTTACCGCTGAGCCATCAGCGTTGAAATATATGTAGTTCAAAAGAAAGAAAATGTGTGATATTGCAACGATGCTCCCACCAATGGGAGCATCGTTGTATCACCATATAGTTAAAAAATAAAAATATTTATTGATATATTGACTTTCATTGATAAAGGTGATATAATAATAAAGCTGAATAATCCAGTACATATTGGGGTGTCGCCAAGTGGTAAGGCAGCGGACTCTGACTCCGTTATTTCGAGGGTTCAAATCCTTCCACCCCAACCA
>DBYI01000042.1 GCA_002310115.1 Ruminococcus flavefaciens | reverse complement strand
CTTATACGAAGGTCTTTGGCAAGATTGCGTATGGACGGGAGAGGATCGTTTTCTTTCAGCTCTCCGTTTATGATACTGCTTTTGATCTGATTGTAGATCTGGTCATAAATTGGAGCGCCGTTTTTATTATCAATGAATACATTCAAATTATCACCTCGCATGTGAAACTGTTCATCAAGTTCGGACTGTATATATACAGTATACACAGATAAAACAGATTTGTCAATACAGTCCGGCGAAATTTGTATAATATTTCAATTTTAGTATAAAATCATATCAGTAATATGTAGAATATTTACAGTGACATGTACTGGCTTGAAGAAAAAATGTCCCCGCACTTGCGATTCTCCATATCATTTTTCCATAAGTTGTTGATCTATCATGGTAGTAATCAAAATCAGAATTTAGGTCATTTTATTTTGTGATATATTCATTGAAATCATAAATTGCTTCTATGATGTCAGAATTCATTGAATTAGCGCCCAGTGTAATTGCCCATTTCAACAGATTAGGAGATAAAAGATTACATAATTCTAATAGCGCAGATAATCCCAGTCATATGATGCGGAAAAAATAAACATTGAATACGAATTTGAGTTTCCTGAAAACCATTACTCTAAAACGAAGATAAAAGTAGAATGGTAACCAAAATGATATGCAACAATTGAATTATATGTCTTAAAGACCGAATATTTAGAAAAATACACATATAGAAGATTTGTCACTAAGCATAACACTTAGGGGCATTAATATCTATTTGGATTATAAGCGTCAAATATAGTTCGTCCCATAAGATAAAAAATTACCCTCGCCAGTGCGAGGGTACGCCCTTCACGGGCAAGTTGAAAGGAGGACCGAAGTCCTCCTTTTCATTATTATATAATCAAAGCTATTTCTTTTCAAGCGTAGCAGTAAAACCAAGTCCTGCTGTCTCATAAATGTATATTTTTCCAAGCTTAATAGGCTTGTCACCGTCTGCTCCCTCAACCAATATCTCGATATAACAGTCGTTATGATAACACTCATCATCGGGCGACCATAATACATATCCGCCTTTTTTAATATCGCAGGTATTTTCGGAAACAATAACAGCTTCACTGTCACTGTTGAGATAACAGTCTGCAAAGTAACCGGCGTTAGCTGTCAGTGTAACAGGATATCCAGGAGAAGCAATTTCAAGAAGTATGCCAAGTCCCGACCAGTCGCTCATTACAGGATTATATTTGGTTTTAATTGATATGATATCACTCAATTCAGGCTTAGCTTCACTTTTTTCTTTCTCAATGCCAAGCAGTTTATACTGTATCGCCTGTGCGTCACCTACAGTCAGTCCGTCACCGTTCATATCACCGTTGAGTTTGCCCTGTTCGGTAAGGTGATTCTCGGCTGTACCGTTTAATCCGTATTTATTGGGATTTGCAAGAGCCTGCATGATAAGTACTGCGTCTGCCATATCGACCTGTCCATCGCAGTTCGTGTCGCCCACCAATATCACATTGAACTCAGAAGTTGTTGTAGTTGTAATCGTGGTTGTTGTTGAAGCTGCGGTGGTCGTCGTCATTGGAACTTCGTCATCATTGCCCATATTATTCTCAAAGAACGAAAGCATCCACGCAAGCGCTGCCTGCCACTGAGGCGTAACCGAATTGCATGTCCACGCTTCGGCTGAATCTGCATATAGCTGCTGATCAGGCACCTCGCCTATCTTCAGACCGATAGCCTTGACGAAACTGTCACTTATACCATCAGGACTTCCTGCTAATCCTGTAGGCCCGCCTACCATTATACCGTTCGGAGCTGTCGGAAATTTGCTGTCTACCTCATTCAGCCAGAAACTGCTGCTCGGTCTATTGGTATGATATGTGCCATAACCTGTTACATAGGATATACCGAGACCATTCCTGCCGAAAATATAATCAAGCGCATAACCTGCGTATTCCTTGTACTTCACATCGCCTGTCGCCTCATAGGCATATGCCATAATTACGGCATTATTGACAATTGATGAGTTCGAGCCGAATTCATAAGTATCCCACCTGTCCGCAGGGTAAGTGTACTCATCCAATCCGAAACCACATGATACCTTTCTGTATGGTATATCCATGGCATTGGCATATTTGTTATCCTTTACATCATTTGCAGCGGCAGCCACGAAATTATCGGCTGCTTTACCGATATTTACGTTTATCAGCTTTCTGTCCTGTTCTGATATCTTATCGCTCAGATACAGTGATAATGTTCCGAAATCGTATGTATTGGTCTCGCAGAACGCCTTGAAGCTGTCTTCAGGATATGGCATGAATATAACATCACAGGAGTCGGGGATACATTCTGTAAGGCTCAGGTCGGAGTTGAAAGAAGTAAGATAATCATAATACTCCTTATCGCCTGTAGTCGCAAAAAGCTCGCTGGCTGCCCAGTATGCCTCATCACGTATATTGATATCCCCAAAGTCAAGATCATGATAATCAAAGCAATTATTTCCCAGATGTGAAACAAAGTTTTTATCTCCTATGGACCTATCTGTCCACTCTTTTTCATGTCTCTTTACTGCGTTCCATGATGCTTCCGCCTGTTTCAGACACTCAGCAGCAAAATCGGGATCTTTTTTCTCCCATAGACGCGCAGCCTGTGCAGCACACGCTATCATATCAAATGTTGCAGCATAAGTCGGAGGATTAACTATCCTTGTCAACTCTTCTTTATCAGTAATGAGTCCCAGATCAACGGGATTATAGCTATCCATATATCTGACTCCGTGATATACCATGTCGGCAAAATCCTCGCCCCATATGCTGTCCTTTTCGGGATCAACTACCATATCAAGCATAAATTCGAGCTCGTATCTTGCTTCATCAAGGATATCTGCCAAACTTCCGTTTGCTGCTTTATATCCGTTCTTATCGGAAAGCTCGTACATATTCTGCAAAAGCCATACTGCATTTGCTCCTGCAATAACATTTTTACTGCAATTATCGTCGGTATACCAACCGCCGGCAGCGTCCTTAATGATCTTTTTTTCTACATTTATGCCCCAGTTTGACGTGACATATGCTTCATCCTTTGCATGAAAAGCTTCATGTGCCAGTTTAGCTCTGTTCTCTTCAGAAGTCTCGGAAACGATCTTTTTCTCGTCTAAATCAATATTAGAATGCTGCAGATAGAAGAAATTCATCGAATCCCTGAATATGTCACTGTAAATATTATCTCCAACCGTAAATTCGTGACTTATATACTGCTTATAGACCTCATCGGTATACGGATCGGTATATACATTTTCCTCATCATCAATAACAATAGTGTATTTACCCGGCTTTTTAACAGCCGAAAAATCAAGCTTATGGAAGTAACCTAAACCGGCTTCATCGTCCATGCCTACAGGATTTGTCGTGCCTTTATAGACCTCTTCGCCCTTTTCGTTGAGCACTCTGAAATCCATAGCTTCCTTGTCGGAATCCGTTTCATAAGTTGCAACCTTAACCGAATCAGGATAATAGCCCACCTGATTAAGACGTACATCACTTCTTGGGATCACATAACCTAAACCTTCCGGGCAGCTCCATGCACAGACAGGGTCATCAGACTCCTCACAGGTAAGGCATTCTATGATCATATCATCAAACCAAATCTCGTCTCCACTACTCGCATTACCCTGATATTTGGTACCTTGTGCGTAATCAAATGCCCATTCTACACCTTCGAGATCCTCTGTAGGCTTGAATATTCCTTCAAATGTCTGCCATTCACTCGAGAGCTTTACGGCAGCCGCAGCCCATTGTCCACCCATATGAGGTCCCATGTGCATATCGTTTGTCTGACCGTCAAGCACGAAATACAAATCGCCGTCTATTATGTCGCCGAACTCTGAGCAGAGCTCCAGACCATCCCTATTGCTCTTAGCTTTAAAGCTTACCCTGTACTCATGACCTGCTTTGAAATTCAGATTTTTATGTTTGAACTGAAGATCCCACTTTTCACGGTCAGCGCCCTGAGACATATGTATAGTAATGTGAAAAGCTCCGTCCTCCAGTTCAAAGGCCTGCTTTGCAGGGTATGCCGCATAGGTACGCCACGGCAGAGACTTTTTCTCAAATGTGCTTTCACCGATTACCATGACCTTTCTGTCCTGCTTTGCAGGAGCCGCAGAGACCGTAGACACAGATGCCATAGCTAAAGCCGTAACACCTGCAATAAGCTTGCTTGTTATCTTATGCATATGAAACCCTCCCTTTTTAAATTTATAAGTGTCAGTTATGAAAGATAAATGGTTATCATACTTATTATTCCACCAAATAGCCGGTTACATATGAAAACCTCATCTTTTCCTTTATAAGAATTATAACATACAAAAAAACAACCGTCAACATCTGTTCCTGCAAAGCATCCTTCAAGCGGCTTGACTGTTCCTTTATAGTTTGATATAATAATAGAAAAGCTAAGGAGGCGTTCCTTATGTCAGATACAAGAGAACTACTGCGTGTTCTGCTTTCTGAGAAGAGTAGAAAGATCAAAGGCATGATATATAATAAATTATACAGTCAATTCCTGCAATGAAAGGAGCATATTATGAAAAAAATGTCAACTTCCAAAA
>DBYI01000020.1:52194-83774 GCA_002310115.1 Ruminococcus flavefaciens | reverse complement strand
CCCTTTGCAAAAGTGTAAAACTCCGGAAATATGAATAATACCATTCCGTACTTGTTTTATTGTTTGCCATTTATATGTCTGTAAAAGTATAGATAAAGGACTGAAACTATTTTTTCAACTATTATTCCTATACTGTTGCATTTTTCGACATTATATGTTATAATTTTATCGTAGAACCTTTACAGGGGGAATCAGCAATGAAACACAGAAAAAAAATTGCGGCTCTGCTTTCTCTCAGCCTTCTTCTTACAGGCTGCGGCGGAAATTTCCCTACTGACATCAGCAGTTCAGAACCAGCTGCAGTGGAGATCAACGAAACAGAGCCCTTACATACAGACACGACAACAACATATATACAGACTGATACAAAAAACACTTCTGCCGTAACTCAAAAGACGACTTCCGAAACTGATGAAAATACATCATCAGCAGCTACTGAAGCTCCTCATACACAACAAAAAGCAGAAGCTCAGCCTGAATATCATGAGGAAAAGAATACAGAAGCTCCGATTTCTCAGACAAATGAACAGCAAAACTCCAACAAAGAGGAACAGTCTCATGAAAACGAATCTGAAACTACTACTACCTCTGAAACCACAACGACAGCCATGACTGCAACAACTTCTATGACTACCCAAGCAGAGACGACAACTACTACCAATAAAAATCCATTGCCAAAGGTAGTGCTTGACAGTATGACTCTGGAACAGAAAGTTGCACAGATGTTCATGGTTACACCAGAAGCGTTAACTGGAATATCACCTATGACACAGGTTGGAAGTGGAACTCAGAAAGCAATTGAAGAGATTCCTGTTGGTGGTATCATTTTATTTGCTCAGAACCTCACATCACGTGACCAGACCAAACAAATGCTTGCTGCAACTCAGAGCTACGCGAAAAATGCCTGTGGTATCGGACTATTCACTGCCGTAGATGAAGAAGGCGGGCTTGTAGCACGTTGTGCTCAGAAACTAGGCACTGCAAAATTTGAGAATATGGCATACTACGGCAAGGACAACAACAGCGATACAGCATTAAATATTGGCAGCTCTATTGGCAGAGATCTGAAATCTCTTGGCTTCAATGTTGATTTTGCGCCCGTTGCAGATGTAAATATATGCAGTTCCAACGAGCTTGGAAATCGTATTTTCAGTGACGATCCACAGGTTGTTGCGAATATGTCCTCATACGTTGCAAAGGGACTCCGTAACGAAGGAGTCTGCGCAACTTTGAAACATTTTCCGGGACTTGGTGCGGCAAATGGCAACACTCACACTAATTCATCTGTCATAATTGACAGAACACTTGAACAGCTCCGCGAAACGGAATTCATTCCCTTCACTGAGGGGATAAAAACAGGAGTTGACTTCATAATGGTAGGTCATCAGTCAGTAACCGGATTTGGTGATGATCTTCCCTGTGATCTTTCCTATAAAGCCGTTACAGAAATACTCCGTGACGAGCTTGGCTTCACAGGCATAGCAATAACCGATTCGCAGCGGATGAACACTATTGCAAATGTGTATAACTCTGGAGAAGCCGCAAAGCTCTCCATAAAGGCAGGAATTGATATTATTCTAATGCCGGTTGACTACAGACAGGCTGTGAATGAGGTCTGCGCAGCTGTACGCAGCGGCGAGATATCTGAGGAACGCATAAATGAAAGTGTTATGCGAATACTCAGAAAAAAATATGCTCTCGGACTTCTGAAAAAGTGACGAAAGCTACATTGATTTTTGATATTATTAACGATCACGCCGCACCTTGATAATAGTGCGGCGTTTTATGTTATGTCATCAGATTACTATAAATCTCTGCATTTTACTATCATTTTTCACTGCAAAAAGTTATAATAATGCCATAAGGTTACAAACCTCATATTTTTAAGGAGATAAAAAAACATGAAAAAAATGAAAGCTTTATCATTTATTGCTGCTCTTTCAATGCTCGCCTGCTCTGTAGGCTGCAGCAGCAACAATACAGACTCAAACAGTGAAAAAGCTACAGAAGCAAAAACAGAAGCTCCTACAGAGGCAGTGGATGTTCCTGAGATTGACGGCTATAATCTGCTCTGGAACGACGAGTTCAGCGGCAGTTCTCTCGACGAGACAAAATGGAATTACGAACCACATGAACCTGGCTGGACAAACGAGGAATTGCAGGAGTACACAACTTCAACAGACAATGTGTTCATACGCGACGGAAAGCTCATAATTAAAGCTATCAAGTCTGACAAGAACGGCAAGGACTACTATACATCAGGAAAGGTAACAGGTCAAAACAAGACCGATTTCACCTATGGTAAGGTAGTAGTAAGTGCAAAGGTTCCTGAGGGACAGGGCTTATGGCCTGCAATCTGGATGATGCCAAAGGACGAAAGCTACTATGGCCAGTGGCCAAAGTGCGGTGAGATTGACATTATGGAAGTCCTCGGAAACGACGTAAGCACAGCTTACGGTACTCTCCACTACGGTGAGCCTCACGGCGAACAGCAAGGAACATGGGGACTGACAGGTCAGACATACGCAGACAGCTTCCACGAGTATTCTGTTGAGTGGGAACCAGGTGAAATGCGCTGGTATATCGATGGTAACCTATATAACACCGTAAACGACTGGTTCACAGCAGTTCAGGGAGAAGACGAAAAACCCTACCCTGCACCATTTGATCAGCCATTCTTCGTTCAGCTCAACCTTGCAGTCGGCGGAACATGGCCAGGCAATCCTGACGCAACCACCGATTTTGATAAGGCAGAGTTTGAGGTAGACTACGTAAGAGTTTATCAGAAACCTGAATATGATACAAATGTCAAGAAGCCCGAAAAGGAATTCCGTCAGGCTCTTGAGGACGGAAATTTCATTTTCAACGGTGATTTCTCAGAAGCTGAAGATCTCACTGATGACGTTAACTGGAAGTTCCTCCTGTTCAACGGAGGAGAAGGCGCGGCTGAGATAAAGGATAATATGATAGTAATTACTTCCGAAAAGGAAGGTACAGAAGACTACTCTGTTCAGTTGGTACAGCCCGACCTTCCTATGATAAAGGGCAAGAAGTACCGTGTAACATTCGATGCATATGCAGACGAGGAAAGAGATATCATCGTATGTGTTTCTGCTCCTTCTGCAGGATGGATTCGCTACCTCAAGGACACAACGCTCAAGGTTACTCCGGAAAAGCAGACATTCACATATGATTTCGAGATGAAGGATAAGGATGACAACAACGGTCGTCTTGAATTTAACCTTGGACACAGAGGTTCAACTGCTACAGTATACATCTCTAACGTAAGAGTTGAAGAAATATCGTAATCTCCCCATTCTTACCCTAAGACAGCCGACACAATGTGTCGGCTGTCTGTGTTATTATTCGAATATTTCCTCGAAGTCAAGACCGCTGTATCTCGCAAATACATCGTATACCTCAGGATATTTGTTTTTCGTACGTACAACTTTAAGGTCAGTATCAGTAAAACAATGGGAAGAGCTTCCCTCAACGCATACTTCTCCTGTTTCACGACTTATCAATCTGTATGAAACATGAAGTGTAGTTCCGTTGAACTTGTTAATCTTAAGATATACCGCAAATTTCTCGTCAAATCTGAGTGGACGTTTGTATACTGCTTCTACGGAAAGAACAGGCATAAGTATGCCCATTTCCTCTATTTTCGTAAAAGGCAGTCCCGCCTCATTGAGATAGTGCACCCTTGCTTCCTCGAATATACGGATGTAGTTTGAATGGTGAACTATCCCCATTTTGTCAGTTTCATAATAAAAAACTTTTCTTTCATATGGTCGGATCTTGTTCAAAATAATCTTCCTTTCAGTCAAAAAATGTGGTATAATAATATCATTATGATAGAATTATCATCGGAGGTAAAATATGAAGCTGAAAAAACTGCTGAGCAGCTTGCTCAGTACAAATGCTGCTTTTGTCATTCTTTTGCTTTTACAGATATTCTTCCTGATTTTCATGGTCACAAGACTGGGTGAACGTTTTGTTCTGGTGTATTTTCTGCTGATAGTACTGGATGTAGTACTTCTGGTGTACATCACAAACAAAAACGAACCTATATCCTACAGAATGGCGTGGATAGTCGCCATAAGCATTTTTCCACTTTTCGGCGGAGTCTCCTATCTATTTCTCAAGCTCTCACAGCAGTTCCCGAAATCCCTCGATATGCGTAATCAGAAGCAGTCAAAGGAGCTTCTGGTACAGGATAGAGACGTTGTGAAAGAGCTTTCAGATAACTGTCCCGATTCACTGAATCTTGCAAGATATATATCTGATTACGGGCTATATCCTGTTTACCGCAATACAGATACACATTACTTCACTTTAGGTGAAATACAGTTTGATGAACTAATTTCAGAGCTTGAAAAAGCGGAGCATTTCATTTTTCTGGAGTTCTTCATAATCAGCAAGGGTTATATGTTCGACACTATGTCGGAGCTCCTTATCCGCAAAGCGAAATCAGGCGTAGATGTAAGGCTCATGTACGACGGTATCGGAACAGGAATGCTCAATTCTGTCAAGCCATTCCGCAGACTTGAGGAAAACGGTGTTAAATGCAAGGTTTTCAATCCTTTCCGTCCCATGATATCCTCTGTTCAGAACAACCGTGATCATCGCAAGATAGTTGTTATAGACGGTCACACTGCTTTCAACGGCGGAACTAACCTAGCAGACGAGTACATTAACCGCAAGGAACGATTCGGTCACTGGAAAGATACCGCAATAATGGTCCGCGGCCAGGCTGTATGGAATTACACTGTAATGTTTCTGCAACTGTGGGGAAAAGCGGAAAGCGATGAAATACGTAAATTCTCCCCGCCGCTTAATGCGCCAGGCAATGCAAATCCTGCAGACGGCTTTATACAACCTTTTTCAGATTCTCCACTCGATGAAGAACCTGTAGGAAAGCGCGTATACCTTGAACTTATCAGTAATGCAAGAAATTACGTGTGCATAACTACACCATACCTCATACTCGATGAGGAAATGACAAACGCACTGGGATTTGCCGCAAAAAAAGGAGTGGACGTGAGAATAATCACTCCACATATTCCTGATAAGTGGTATGTCCATATGATAGCCTGGAACAACTACGACAGGCTCACCTCCATGGGAGTCAAGATATACGAGTATACTCCGGGATTTATCCACGCAAAGACCTGTGTAGCTGACGGTCTTTCAGCAGTTGTGGGAACCATCAATTTTGATTACCGCAGCTTTTACCTGCATTTTGAATGCGGATCGGTGCTTTACAATGTATCCGTTATAAAAGACATCGTTTCCGACTTTGAAAGGACAGTGTCTGCTTCACACCTTATAACAGCCGAAGAATGTTCCCGAAGACCGGTAGTCAAAAAAATAGCGGGAGCAATACTGAATATATTTGCTCCCCTGCTATGATATTATCGCAAAGATGTAAAATATATCGTCAGAAGTAGTCTTTTGCCAGCAAACTGCATACACAAACATCGGTAATACCCGATTGTATACGGTCGGAACTTCTGAGAGTTCCCTCAAATGTAAGACCGCATTTCTCCATTACACGCCCCGAGGCTTTGTTCTCCGGGGCGTATTTTGCTTCTATCCTGTTTGCATGGACTTCCTCAAAGAAAAACTCGATAACTGCCGCAAAAGCTTCAGTAATATAGCCGAGTCCCCAGTATTCTGAACCCAGACAGAAGCCAACCTCTATGGTATCAGTATCATTATAGACATTGGCGGCAGAAATAGTACCTATCGGGAATCCGACTTCTTTTGGCACGATCACCCAATGATACCACTGAGGATCATTATACTTCATTAGCCACGACTGACCGAGATTCCTCATCTGAGTTATACTGCTATGGTGCTCCCAGCGCAGATATTTCGTAACTTTAGGATCACTGGTCCACACGTGGAAAGCAGTTTCGGTATCAGCTTCCTCAAATCTTCTTAGTATCAGTCTGCTCGTTTCAAGTCTTATAGTTCCAAGGTGTGTCATAATTCACATCATCCTGCCCCTGATCCCGTCGCAGATAACGGGAAGTCCTTTTACGTTTCTTGTTTTCATACATTAACTCATCGGCCTGGGTTATTAGATTAAAGAGCGTAACATCAGCAGTTGCATCTGTAACTACTGAGCCGATACTAGCTGATATCTTGTAAGGCTTTCTGATAATACGATTAATACTATCAAGCTGTATATTGAAAGTGCTTTCAAGGGCAGGAATATCCTCATTAGTAGCGTTTGCGCCGAGGATTATGAACTCATCACCGCCGAAACGTGCGCATATCCTGCCACTCTTGCAGCAGTCCTTGATTATCCTTGCAAGATGCTGGAGAGCGTAATCGCCCTCTTTATGTCCAAAATTATCGTTGATATACTTAAGTCCGTCCATGTCAATGAAGGAAATAAGCACTTTCCTGCCGGCATTCTGACAGGAATTGTATATCTGTCCCGCCATTCTGATAAATCCGTTTCTGTTGAAGATATTGCAGAGCGGATCAACGGTATAGAGCTTGTCTAGCTCATCTATCATGCTGTTCAGGTGGAGCAGCTTGCATATATTCTCAATAGAGTTACTTATATTCAGCATTAAAGCATGACAAAGCAGACTCTTTAACGGGAATGAGCTGTTAATGAAAACATAGTATCCAAGGCAGCGCTCACGGAAATGCAGTGGCATGAAATAACTTACGTTTCCTCCACCTGAAACAGGCGTTGGAAGCATATCACTACTGTCAAAGGCTGTAACAGGATGGTTTCTCCCGTTCATCAACACCAATGGTGCACTCATTTTTTCGGTATAACCCTGTATCTGATATATATCAGGAATTTCTTCCGGAGATTTGCCAGTTATTACCTGATCCCAGTTAGTACAGAGGCAAATTGCAAAACGCTCGCACTGTACTTCATGAATAAGGCTTGCAACTGTTCGGATATTGTCATCAGACGTCTCATTTTCCGCAAGCTGAGCAGTCATGCGGTTTAGCAGTGAGATATCGGTCTTGAAGCTGTTCAGCATTTTATATGTAGTTGTCTTGTATTCATCAATATCTATTTTTTCTGCTGTCTTGCAGCCGCAACTCTCCGTAAACACCGGCGAGGACTTAAGAGCAATAGTACCCTTCTGCTTTTTCCCTTTAATTACTTTCAGAATTACCTCACATGCCTTATATCCTGCTTCATCCAGAGGACGTGAAACTGTAGTAAGCGCAGGAAGGTGATGTTTCGCATTGTAGGTGTTGTCAAAGCCCGTAACAATAACATCTTCGGGCACCTTGTATCCCATATTGTTAAGCTCTTCAATAGCTGCAAGTGCCATCGCATCATTGGCACATATAATAGCCTGCGGATGTTCAAGAGTACTGCTGAAAAAGTAATCTATCGCATTTTTTCCGTCAACTGCACGAAAAGCTCCATGATATATACGCTCTTCCGGAACATCTAATGAATATTCACTCATTACTTCTGAAAAAGCTCTCCGACGGTCGGCTGCCTCCGGATTTGATACAGGTCCTGAGATATAGTTTATTATCTTGGCGCCGTGAGCCAGGATAACATGGCTAACAAGTGTCTTCATGACTGAATAGTTGTCAATGCTTATATTATGGAACTCCGGATAGTCACTGCAATCAAAAATACTTACAGGCAGCCCAGATTTTTTTACGCGATTGATTATCTTTTCTTTCTCTATCGGATCACTTATTGTATTGCTCAGAAGAATAACTCCGTCAAATTTTTCAAAGTTTATTAGTGAAAAGATATTATACTCTCCAACATCGTACTTGCTGTTTGAAAGTACTCCGCCGAACGCGCTGAAGCATGAGATATTGGCATTATTCTCCTTAGCGCAGTTTATTATACCCTCGATTACACTGTTCTGATATTCTTCGTCGATTCCTGCAACAATGACTGCAATTTCGAATATTTTCTCCATTAATACACCCCTTCTACTTAATAAAAAAATAAATTGATTGAAAGATACATTTGTACTATCTTTTAACGTTTTTTGTATATTTTAGAGGCAGTTACATATTCCCCGTATGTACCTGTTTTGCTCGAAAAATATACAGAAAGGACATTTCTTATTTGATTATATATAAAACATACACTTATTATAACATATTTATTGTTGGATTTCAAGTAATTTTGGTAAAAAAGTACGATTTTATTATCCAGGTAAAAAAGTACGATTTTATTATCCAGTGTTTACATATATAAAAAAACCATACAGAAGCATTGTGCACACTCCTGTATGGTCTGATGTTATTCTTATTTCACATTTGGATCAAGTGTCTTGACCTTACCAAGAAGGAACTCCTGTATACGTAGAGCGTCATTGGTAGTCATACCCTTGATAGTTATATCAACGTCAGCGTTCTTCTCACCCTTTTCGGTGATATGCTTGCTGTCACTGCCATTTATGCCGTACTTATTTGGATTTGCCAGCGCCTGCATAATGAGCACAGCATCAGACATATCTATCTGGCCGTCACAATTTGCGTCACCGTACTTCACATCTGCCGGAGTAGCGGCAGTTGATGAAGAAGTTGTCGTTACTGTAGTAGTTGCTGTAGTAGTTGTTGTCGTAGTTGTTGTAGTTGTTGTTTTTGTAGTTGTTGTCGTAGTTTTAGGCTGCTCACCGCTGCCGCTCTTGTAGAGATCCTCAGGGATCTCTGAAAGGGTAATACAGAAATCGCTCTTGTAAAGTTCAGTAAGTGTCTCCGGATCCTGATACTCCTTACCGCAGAGGAAGTGCTCCTGCTCTGAATCATACCACGGGCAGAAATACAGCCAGTAAGCATGTTCGACTGTCATGTTCTTCAGACTTGGTACAGTGTCATTTTCCGGCATGGAAACCATTTTATTGCCCTTTACAAACTTGTTGAGTGTATAGAAAAGGCCTGCCTCAGCGTCCTCATTCGGAGTTCCTGCCTGCTTACCGTCATGACGATTGTACTGACAGTTGTACTTGTCGTAGCCCACGATATCCACCTTATCATCGCCTGAATACCACTTTGCTGAGTTATCTGACCATGCATAGAGGTTCTGCTCATAAATCAGGTTATGGAGACCGTACTCGTCTCTGAGAGTATCCTGTAAGAAAGTCCAGAGCTTGTTGTATACAACAGCGCCCTCCTTCGACCACCAGAACCATGCTCCCGAGCCGTCAATCGGATCCTCTGTATTACTGGGATTACCTTCTGCTTCGTGGAAAGGTCTGAATATAACAGGAACTCCTGCGTCCTGCAGTTTTTTCAGCTCAGCCGCAAGATTTTTCATACAGAGCTGGAAGTAATCATACTCCATAGTACCCTTTACCATACAATTTGCGGTAACAAAGTCGGTATTAGGCTTGTAAGTTGTCCTGCCGAAGTCAAGAGACTCGCCGAGTGTATAATCTGCCTTTGTAACAGGAACGTTAACGTGCCATGATGCCGTACAGATACCGTTCTTGTTCTTGGCCCAGTCTATCATACGTCCTGCAACGCCGTCGTCCCAAGCATAACATGGGCAGTAGCTTCCAAAGTCAAAACCTCTGATAGCTGGTTCCTCACCTGTAAGTTCCTTGAGGTATCTCACCTCGTAATTGTAATCATTTAGAGTGTAATTGCGGTTCTGAGCCTTATAGTTGTACTGCTGCCCCTCCTCATCGAAGCATTTCCACACGAACTTTGAACCATCGTCAGCAGTCGAGATATCAGCCTCGTCGAATCTATACTCCTTACCATCCTGATCAACACATTTTTTATTTTCAGCATCAAAACGGATAGTCGTGGGAACTTCGTGACCTCCGCCGTATATCTCCTGCTGTCCCGAGAGGATATGCTTTCCGTAAACGCTCTTGAGATAAGCCATAAGCGCTTTGGTTTCCGGAGTTGCGTCAGGATCGCAGGTAGTACCACTGGCCTGTGAGAGGTCGGGGAAAACCGCCTTTGAAATAGTTACTGTATCAATAGCCATGTAACCGTACTCGCAGATGAACTCGACTGTATTAACGCCCTTGTTCATGCGTACCATACCGAAATCGTAATCCTTCCATTCATCGGAATAATCAGCCTGAGTAATGTACTTCACACCGTTGATAGTAACAGCCTGCTGTCTGCCCTCCTTATTCAGTATCTGAGCACCGTGAACAGTTATTGAATACATTCCGTCCTCGGGAACAGTCACATCAAAAGAAGCGGGCTTGGCAGTAAGATAAAAGAAACCCTCGCCTGAAAAACCCGGTATCTCCGTCTGATATATCTTTTCCCAGAGTTCTGCACCTTTCATGTCCTCTCCCTCTATGGTGTAAGGGAACTTTGTAGCAGTTGCATCATCAGCCGCAATGGAAGTGAATAACGGCACTGAGCTTACCTGGGCAGCTACAAGAACACCTGCCGCCGCAAGGGATATGAGTTTACTTATCTTTCTGTTCATGTTTTTACCCTCCTTGAAATTAAATTTTTCTCTTTTCACGACTCTGGCAGAGTTTTTATCAGTCCCAGCAGATATTTCTGAATTGCGAGAGCATCAGAAGAGGTTATTCCATTACCTCGGTTATTAACATCCGCATTCAGCATATTTTCTGCTGCAATACCATATTTATCAGGATTTGCAAGAGACTGCATTATAAGTACCGCATCCGACATATCCACAGCTCCGTCGCCGTTTGAATCACCAGCAGTCCCCTGGATCGTGACTTCAGTGGTCACCGTGGTTGTAACTGTGGGAGATGTCGTTGTTGTTTCCACTGTAGTATTTGAAGAGGCAGTCGTTGAAGTAACCGTTGCAGTTGTAGTCGTTGAAGCTGTTGTAGTTACTGTTGTGGTTGTTGTCACAGCAGCCGTAGTAGTGGTAACAAAAGGCGTATCATCAGCCTTAAAACCGCTTCCCACAGCAATTATGCCGTCCTTGTATGATACTAGCGCAGCTTTAAGCTCCTTATTCACATCATATGCCGCATCGTCAACGGCATTGTTGAACTGCCATTTGAAGTCGCCGCCTTCGACTCTTCCTGCTTTGGCCATCACTAATTCAGGTACATCTTCTGCATTATCTGGAGTATACTTATACATTATATCCGAAGTATCGAAGTTGTTATATGTAGTACCGCCGCTCTTTGCCCTGACATTGTCACTTATCTTCTCATTTTTCGATGAAGCCTCATAAGCGTCAAAGTCCGTATTGTTCTGCTGATATGTAGTGAAAGCCTTCTGTCCCTGTATTATATTACCGTATGACTTTATAATACCACCTGCCTCATCTGAAAATGTGCCGCCGGTGATATCATCAGAACCCTGCATGGAAATAAGCATCGGGTACTTACAGTTGCGGAAGAAATTGTTTTCAACAAAGCACGAAGCGCCCATAGTAACACCTACGCCATACTTTGCATTTCCATCGAAGTAGTTGTTGTAGCAATGTACAGAACATGTCCTTATTCTCGGATGTCTGGAATCTGAATGATCATACCAGTTGTGATGATAGGTGATGTAATTTTCAGTTGATTCCGACTTCATTCCCTGTAAATTACACTTTCCGTTATCCCAGAAATGATTATATGAATGAGTGACAAATGTGGAAGTCTTTGTATCGAGAGCTCCGTCTCCCTTTGCCTGGTCAGAGTCAGAACCTGCGTCACCATAGAAGAAATCACAGTTATGCACCCATATATGATTGTTTTTCTGCTGAAGTCCGCAGTCATCTCCCTCATTACTGTTACAGTTCATAAAACCGATGTTTCTGATCTCTACATTTGAGCTGTTCTTCATAACAAGACCAAAGCCGTTGAAAGTGGTGTCACTGCCGATTCCCTCAATTGTACAGCCTGCTGTAACTGAATCTACCATGAGATCGCCCTTCGTAAGAACGGATGGGTCGGTGATATTACCAATAAAGCGTAAATTCAGCGGCCTTTTTTCCTTGCCTTTCTTATATCCCAGGATAATATTCTGAACACCAGTCAGTACCTCCGCTCCCTTGCCTGTAGCATCAATACTTGCTGTAACAGTATCCTTGTTCTCATTTGTAACATATACCACAACAGCATCGCTTTTCAGGGTTCCGTCATCGTTATACGCACCGCTTGAACTTCCGTTCACAAATCCGAAACCGCTCCTGTCATGAGCGAATGCATTCGCCTTTGTCTCCGCGGCCTTCGAGATGTTTTCCTTGCCGTCGATAACTGGCACTATCTTCATAGTGTGGCTGCCTGCCGTGAGACCCACAGCATCGGCGCACATATAGCCCTCGTACTGTCTTATCAGCATACCTTCTATCTTATTTCCGTCAACATACACATTGTAGCCCGAAGCCCCCGAAACGGAAGTCCATGTTGCATATATCCCCTCGCCGAATCCTGCTGAGCTCAACACTTTTACGCTGCTCTCAGCCGCAGAGGCAGTCATAGCAACTATATCCTTAAAAGGTAAATGTGAAGGAGCTGCCGAAGAAAGGGTAACCATTACCGCCACAGCTGCTGAAGCAGCCCTGAGCTTAAAAAGCCTGTTTTTCATGAGTAAATTCCTCCATTACATCAATATCCGCCTGTATGCCAACTGCATACCATTACACTATATATTATATAATGTAAATATGAACTTTTCAATGGTGATTAGCGCTCAAAAAATATACTTTTGAGCTATTCAAATGTCTTTTTCCTGTTTTTGCTTAAAAGCCGCTGGTATTTGTAGATGATAAGTCTGATACTGTCATATCCGTTTTTCCTGAACAAGAAAATTTTTTGAAACAATGTGAGAGAATTACTTACTTCATACGTCTAAGTAATAGAAAAGCCCCAAAAAGACAGGAGGTATCAAACATATCATCACATCATAAACCAACAGTATTAATTTACAAAACAGGAAAACTAAATTAAAAAAGCATAGTAAAGGAGAGGGATCATTATGAAAGTAAGAAAAATATTATCGATGATTGTCACATCGGCAATTCTGGTTTCAACTATGACAGTTCCAACCACTAATGCAACAACTTCTTTGTCTGTTCAGAAAGCTGACACGGTATTTGCTGCTGATACAGAAACATCTCCGGCTATAACAACGACGAAAATTACAACAATGGCAAACGTTGTTAAGACAACGCCAACTACTACTCTTCCATCTAACACATCTACTACTTCATCGCATTTTTCTTCTATATTTAAAAAGGTTATAAACTATCCCGAAAAAACAGTTTATAATAAAGGCGAAAAGCTTGATATAAAAGGGCTATTAATCAGCGCAACGGTAAACAGTAACTCCTCTGACGATGCAGCCGAAATACAATATGACGAGAGCTACTTTAAAATTGGCGACTTTACTGTTATTGACAAAGAAGGAAGAGCCGTAAGCGGAAATAGGTTCAGCACACTTCCTGCAGGTGAGTATACTGTTAGTCACTATGATTCAATAGGAGATTATTATAGCTACAATGGATGCAACGATGTAGTTTTCTCCTACAATGTAACTATAATTGACGATAGCCCAAACGCAACAAAGACTAATCCTGTTACCACAACAATTACTACAACTACTACCACTACTTCAACAACTGTAATAATTTCAACACATGAAACCTATGAGTTTAAGAAAGTTGTAAGCTATCCATCAAAAACAGTTTATAATACAGGTGAAGAGCTTGATATCAGCGGACTTATAGTAGGTGCATCTCAAAGAAACAGTAACTATCCTGACGATGAAGGCTCCAAACAATATGGCGAGAAATACTTTAAAATCAATTACTTTACCGTTACCGGCAAAAACGGAAACAGCGTAAGCGGAAATAAGTTCAGCACACTTCCTGCCGGCGAGTATACTGTAAGCTACGATCAAAGCATAGGAGACTATTACAGCTTCAATATGTGCTTTAATGTAAAATTCTCCTACAATGTAACTATCAATGGTGATGTACAAAACTCAACAACAACAACTACTACCACAGAAGAGCCTGTAATGTGGATGTATGGCACAGGCGTAGACCACTTTGACGGCATAAAAACTCTCCCTACAAAGACTATATATAATGAAGGAGACGAATTTGATCTAAGCGGACTTGTAATCAATGCTTACCATTCTGTATCAAGACATAACAACAAGGGTGAAAGTGAGGTACTGAGAACTGATTACGTATGGGAAGTTGATAATATAGCTTCTGAATACATAACAATATCTGATTTCACTGGTAAAACCTATACAGTAGACGAGTTCACAAAACTCAGCGGTGACAGTGCTTATATCGTAAAGTTCGGCAAAGGCGGATACTCAAGCATAAAGCTCAGCATCAGGGGTGATGAATACGAAAGAGAGCTTTATGGTGTTAGTGGCCTTACGTTCAGAGTATATATCAATCAGCCTGATAAAGCATCACAATTCATACGTATAGACAACGCAGAGGTTGAGTCTTTTGAATACGGTATTTCTAACTACGGTTTCAAGCTTAAGGGGATGGACGCTTTAAGAATAGATATGGACGCGCATATGTACCCCGGATATGAAATAGAAGAAATCCGCAAAGGTGATGTAGTATCAGGAACTCTGAAAATTGATTCAAAGAATAATTATGTTATTCTCGGTGACCTAAAAATTGTAAAATACGGAGGTGAAACAGGCGATGCAAATTGCGACAATACACTGAGTATGGCTGACGCTGTGCTCATAATGCAGGCTCTTGCAAATCCAAACAAGTACGGAATTGATGGCACTGACGGACGCCATCTCACAAAACGTGGTGAGAGTATTGCCGACATGAACGGTGACGGAATAACTGTACTTGACGCCCAGCTCATACAGAACAAGCTTCTTGGTCTTTAAGAACATTCAAGAACAAAAAAACATGATATAGATATGATAAGGGCTCTCCTTCGGGAGAGCCCTAACTTATCTAAAAACCACCTTGACTTGCAAAAAAGCTCCGCAAATGCGGAGCTTTTATCATTCTTAGAAGAGGTTAAAATCGCCAAGGATATCGCCGTTAACAACATAATAAACTCTGTTAACGTCAGGTCTTATATAGATATCAACCTTGTCAACTTTCTTAACACCTGAAGCCTTTGTAGCCTTTGCAATAAGATCAGCGGTGCTAACCTCTGAACCCATTGCCTGAATAACTACCTTGTTGTCTACGGCAGCTGCAGTAGTCTTCTTAGCAGCAGGCTTCTTAGCAGCCGGCTTCTTAGCAGCAGGCTTCTTAGCAACAGCCTTCTTTTCAGCAGGCTTCTTAGCAACAGCCTTCTTTTCAGCCGGCTTCTTAGCAGCAGGCTTCTTAGCAGCAGCCTTCTTTTCAGCAGGCTTCTTAGCAGCAGCTGTCTTAGCAGCAGCTGTCTTAGCAGCAGGAGCCTTCTTAGCAGGAGCCTTCTTCTCCTCAGCGGGAGTAGCAACAACTGTTTCTACTACTTTCTTATCTGCAGTTTTCTCAGCCATGATAGTATCCTCCTTAGAATTACTTGTTTACAGCGTTCTTGAGCGCCTGGCCAGCCTTGAAAGCAGGAGCCTTAGAAGCAGGAGCAGTCATCATTTTCTTTGTCTGAGGGTTGATAACCTGCTTAGCCTTACGGTCACGAACCTCAAATGTACCAAATCCAACGATAGAAACCTTCTCACCGCCAGCGAGAGCGTCTGTAATTGTTGAGATGATTGCGTTTACAGCAGTCTCAGCGTTCTTCTTTGTGAAGTCAGCCTTGTCAGCTACTGCACTGATTAATTCTGTCTTTGTCATAGTTAGTATCCTCCATAAATAAGATTTTACAATTGAATTATATACCCATTATTCCAATTTGTCAAGTAATTCATGAAAAAAAGACAAATTGACGTATATACAGCCATTTGTGAGGTGTTTTTTATTCAAATCAGACATAGTATTTGCCTATTTTACGTTCTGAAGATTTTTTCACGCAGATTTTTTTAATACTCGCTGTATATTTCATCCAATATATTCCGAAATATAAAGGAATACAGGCAACTCAATAATTTCAAAAGTTGTTGACCAATTTATCAAAATTGGCCAACCAATTTTAAATGAGCATTCACTAAACGCCTGTTTTTAGCTTATTATCTGAACTGATAGCTAAATACTATTTATAGACACACAACGTATAATCATTATATCTCTGACAATACCACCAATTTTACGTTAAAAATTTTGTGCACAACATAGAATTACATTACTATTATATACATATTAACGTTTTTCAGTTAATGAGTATCTATCCTTTCCTCAGTCATTATAAAAAAGTGAAAAGGGCGGATGATTTCCGCCCCATTCACAGTTATCTCTTTATTTCATAATCCTAAGCAGATTATGCATTGATCAAAGCTTAGTCCGCAATCAGTTTTCCATTAGCATCAAGATCTATATCAATAACATCCCCTGCACCAAGGTTTCCGCCAATGATACGTTTAGCCGCAAGAGTCTCAATATTACGCTGAATAAATCTTCTCAACGGTCTTGCACCGAAGTTAGGATCATAACCGCAATCTACGATATAATTCTTAGCAGCTTCGCTGACATTTATACGGATATGCTTGTCATCAAGGCGCTTTTGCAAATCAGCCAGCATAAGATCAACTATCTTGATTATCTCAGTCTTTGCCAGCGGTTTGTAGAAGATTATCTCGTCAAGACGATTCAAGAACTCAGGTCTGAACTGAGTTTTCAGCAATCCCTCTACCTGTCCGCGTGCTTCATCAGTTATCTCGCCGTTTGCATCTATACCTTCAAGTATATATGGTGAACCGAGATTTGAAGTGAGTATTATGATAGTATTTTTGAAGTCCACAGTTCTGCCTTGAGAATCTGTGATACGTCCGTCGTCAAGCACTTGAAGAAGAATATTGAATACATCAGGATGCGCTTTTTCTATCTCATCAAAGAGAACTACAGAATATGGCTTTCTGCGTACTGCCTCAGTAAGCTGACCGCCCTCATCATATCCGACATAACCAGGAGGCGCTCCGATAAGACGGCTTACACTGAATTTCTCCATATATTCACTCATGTCAATACGGATTATATTTCTCTCGTCATCAAATAGTATTTCCGAAAGAGCTTTTGCAAGTTCAGTTTTACCAACGCCTGTAGGACCAAGGAACAAGAACGATCCGATAGGTCTGTCCGGAGCCTGTATACCTGCACGTGAACGCAGTATAGCCTCGCTCACCTTTGTAACAGCTTCATCCTGACCGATAACCCTCTTGTGAAGAAGGCTCTCAAGTCCCAGTATCTTTTCTTTTTCACCTTCCATAAGCTTTGATACAGGTATTCCAGTCCAACGGCAGACTATCTTAGCAATTTCATCCTCTGTCACCTTATCACGAAGCAACCTGCCATTTTCTACGTCATGCTCTGCCTGCTTTTCAAGCTCTTCCAGTTCCTTCTGCAACTGTGGAAGCTTTCCGTATTTGAGTTCTGCCGCCTTGTTGAGGTCATACTCACGCTCAGCCTTGTCTATTTCGCCGCCTGTGCGTTCTATCTCCTCACGCAGTTTCTGAACAGCTGATATATCATTCTTTTCGTTCTCCCACTTAGCTTTCATACTGTTGAACTTCTCACGAAGCTCCGCAAGTTCCTTCTGGATTTCCTCCAAGTGTTCCTGAGAGATATTGTCGCTTTCTTTTTTAAGAGCAGCTTCTTCAATTTCCAACTGAACAATCTTACGTGAAATAACATCCAGCTCGGTAGGCATGGAATCCATCTCTGTACGAATAGTCGCACAAGCTTCATCAATAAGGTCGATAGCCTTATCCGGAAGGAAACGATCAGTAATATAGCGGTTAGAGAGCACTGCTGCTGAAATAAGTGCGTTATCGCTTATTTTAACGCCATGGAATACCTCATAGCGTTCCTTAAGGCCACGCAGTATTGATATAGTATCCTCAACACTTGGCTCGTCAACCATAACCGGCTGAAAACGTCTTTCAAGTGCCGGATCTTTTTCGATATACTGACGATATTCATTGAGAGTCGTAGCACCGATACAGTGTAACTCGCCCCTTGCAAGCATAGGCTTAAGCAAATTGCCTGCGTCCATAGCACCGTCAGTTTTTCCAGCTCCGACAATAGTATGCAGCTCGTCAATGAATAGGAGTATTTGACCGTTGCTGTTCTTTATCTCATTGAGAACAGCTTTCAGACGCTCCTCAAATTCGCCTCTGTACTTCGCTCCTGCGACGAGAGCACCCATATCGAGGGAGAATACCTTTCTGTCCTTGAGGCTGTCAGGAACGTCCCCCGCCACGATACGAAGGGCAAGTCCTTCTGCAATGGCAGTTTTTCCGACGCCTGGCTCACCAATGAGGACAGGATTGTTTTTCGTCTTTCTTGAAAGTATGCGGATAACGTTGCGTATCTCGCTGTCACGGCCGATAACCGGGTCGAGTTTGTTACGCCTCGCAAGTCCAACTAGTTCCTGTCCGTATTTCGTTAGAACATCATAAGTGTCCTCAGGATTCTCCGTAGTAACACGTGTATTGCCTCTTACCGACATAAGAGCTCCGAGGAAACTATCCTTAGTTATATTGAACGTACTGAAAAGCTGAGATACATCCCTGTCCTTACAGTCAATTAGCGAAAGCATTAGGTGTTCAACGGATACAAACTCATCCTTCATATTTGAAGCAATGCTTTCAGCATTTGTAAGCACACGATCACACTCAGCAGATATTCCGAGATTACTGATCCTGCCGCTGCCGGTTACCTTTGGAAGGCCGTTTATTTTCTTCTCAATCTCACTATCGAAGATATCCTCGTCTATATTCATTTTTTTCAGGAGCTGAGGAATAAGACCGCTCTCCTGTCTTACAAGTCCTGCAAGCAGGTGAACAGGCTCGATAACAGAGTTTGACTGCATAACAGCAATGCTCTGAGCCTTTCTTACTGCATCAACAGACTTCTGAGTTAATTTCTCTGCATTCATAATAATATCCTCCTATCATATTATTTCATATTTATCCTTTTCTTCTTCCTAAATAATATATCTGCTCAAAAGAGCGCGATAGTTTTTTTCAAGTATCCGAGCGCTCTCAGCAAAATCTTCCGGAGCTGCAAAATATGTTTTTACGGCATGATCGAGGTCTTTAATGTACTCTCCGATGGCCTCACCTGCCTGCTCGCCCGTAAGGGCACCGGTATTAATAAGTTTTCTTGAGAAGCTTCCGTCACCTATCTCACAACTGTAGCCATCAACGCCAATACTTGAAAGATAAGCGCTTTCAAGCTTAGCCCTATATGCAAAAAAGCTATGAAACATATCTATAAGGGCAACACTCTGCGTTCGTATATTAACACGTAAAGTTCCAATGTACTGCTTAGGAGAACGTTCTAGTTCCACCTTGTAGCTTATAGTCGGACGATACTTGTACTCCAGTGCCGTCCTGACCGTCATAAGCGACGGAGAACGCTGCTCCTGTATCCGGAACGAGCTGCTTACCAACTGAGCAACCTGCCCGAATATTTCGCGCATACGCATTTCCGGAGTTACGCAGGAAAGATGCTCAGCGAGTATCTGATTTATGAGATTTGATCTGCTTGTTCCAAGCCTGTATGCCTGTTCATCTACAGCTTTTATTACATCGTCCATTAGCACAAGGCTGTAAACGCTTTTTTTCATAGATGCATCACTTCCCTTCTTTGTTATATATATAATAACACGGATTATAGAATTTGTCAATCGGATTATATAATCTTTCACGCAAATTTCACAGAGTAAAAAAATTCCGCTCGCGAGGAGCGGAGAATCGGCCCAAACGATCAAATCGTTTAGCACTGTGGACCGAGCCATAGACAATAAGTTAAAATAAGTTATTGAGAATAGAAAACATGAAAAAATTACAAATGAAAGGGGTTAGTTTTATTACTTGACAAAACTATTTCTATGGCGTGCAAGTGAAACTAATACTCAATATCAAGCACATGAGAGGGGAGGGTACTTGATGCTGAATACCAATAATCTTCATTTGCTGATATTATTATATTTCATATCTACGTACTTTTCAATATACATTTGTACACAAAAATATAATATCGTGTACTTTAGCCTGTTTTTTCACTATTTTTCACGTTAATTTTTTATTAATATGTTTTCTGATTCTACTTATTTACAAACTGTATCATTTTTGTTTTATTTCATTTTATACTTAGCAAAAAGATTTGTCATTTTTAGTCTGAAAGCTGAACTGAATACTGATTGCAGCCGTCGCCCACAGAGAAATCCTCACTGCCCTTTCCATTAACTGAAACTCTGAAACTGTTACCACTATTTATCTCAGGGGCAAGCATCATCAGACAACGGAAGCTGTTATTAGGCTGGAACGATATCATCTCATTGCCGTTAAGGTACATTTTGACGTCGCTGCCTGCATCCATAGCACTACCAAGATCAGCAACAATGAACGGATTCTCGCAATACGTTGGAACTGAGACTCTGTTTCCTGCCGCATATACATACCCGCCAGTGTAACTGAAACTGTTCTCCGAGTATATCGAACTCTTCTCTTCCTTTGTACCACCTGAAATAACGGAATATCCTCCGTTAATATTGAGAGTTCCCTTTGATTTTATGCCATTTGTACCGCCTTTTATATTTAGTCTGCCATCGTTTATCGTTATATCGTCATGTGCAATAAGTCCAGATTTTACAGATGTTATATTATATGTACCATTCTCAATTATAATATCGTCGTCACTTGAAATTCCATGTGCATTGTTTGCAGTAATATTCAGCTCGCCGTTACCCTTGAGACGTACGGTATCGTTTGAGAAGATAACAGCGTTGTTCGCCTTGTCTTTACCGCCATCGCTGAGATAATTCACAGTCCCCTCACGAGACTTTATAGTACATCTCTTAGCCTCGTTTATAAAGATTGCAGGTCCGTTTGAATTGGATATATCTACACCGTCCAGAATAACCGTTACCTTTTCCTCTGTAGCAGTATTTACGCATATCTGACCATCAGTGACTTTACCATAAAATATAAAGTCTCCGCCTGCAGTTATAGTCACCACAGAACCACTAACGCTTACACGTGTACCTGTAACCTTTGGAGTAGCTCCAAGTTCTATCTCAGCAGTATACTCCTTTCCTTCAGAGGTATCGTCATTATTATCAGCATTAGCTTCTCCATTACTATTATTGTTATTTGTATTGTTATTATTGTTATTATTGTTATTATTGTTGTTATTGTTGTTATTGTTATCACTGCTGTTCCCGTTGCTTACAGCGGTAGTTGTTGAAGATGTGCCACTTTTCTTTTCAGAAGTCGTTACATCAGCCTTTTTCTCCCCTGCTTTTGTAGTCTTTTCTGACGTAGCGGCTTTTGTTGTTGTTTTCTTGTCAACTGCAGTCTTTGTCCCCTTTTCGATGCTTTTACTTTCATTCTCACTCTCTGTTACATCTTCTGTAACAGAAGTGTTCTCAGCTCCGGATTCAATATTTTCATCCTTACCGCATGAACATACAGTTAATATGAGTGAAAATGCTGAAATAGCTGCCAAAATCCTTCTATACTTCATATACATATCTCCTTATTTCCTCACAAGCAAAATTTGCCGAACTTAATCTGGCTAATCAAGTTCGGCAAAGTTTGAGAGGGTATTTTATCTAAATTAAGAGGGATTCTTAATTCTCATAAATCTTGTCATCGTATCTGAAGAAAACAAGATTAATGGTCATATTTCCGTTGTGAGTACGAAGCTCATCAATAAACTTTTTCTGATCGATGTTATCAAGAACATCAACGCTATAGATAAGCTCGAAAAGTGTACCGAAGTTTGTGGTCTTAACTCTTCTGAGCTTGTAGAATGTAGTATACTTTGCAAGTACAGGCTCAAATACTCCCTGATAGTCAAGATTCTCTGGGATAGCAATCTTAAGAGTCATATGTCTCTTCTTGCATCCACCGAAATCAGTCTCGCTGAGAACAAAGAGAATAATAGCAAGTACTGCGAAGAAAACTATTGCAAATCCGATATATCCAACTCCGCAGACAACACCTGTTCCCATTGCGAAGAAGATATAAGCCATATCCTTCGGATCACCAGCAACGCTCCTGAATCTTACGAGCGTCAGCGTACCTGCAAGTGTAAGCGCGCCTGCTGTGGTATTGATAATGAGAAGAATTGCACAAACTATCGTAGGAAGCATTATCATTGTCAGAACATAACTCTGTGAGTAACCTTCCTTTCTGTGAGTAAGCATATATATAATGCTTATGAGAAAGCCTATCAGGATGGCCGTGCCAACACAAAGGAAAAACTCTCCAGCCTTGATAGTGCCCAGAATGGAATTGCTGTTATTGATCACAGAATCACCGGACTCATAGTACTTTGACAGCACATTTCCAAAAAATCCATGTTCAAACATAAAAATCAAACGCTCCTATTCATCATAATATGATTATTTACCATTGATATGCCCGAGATATAGATACGTCTACCGCAATTATTAGCAAGTTGACCGTCCTCTATCTGGCTCTTTACAAAATTCTGATACGCTCTTCCATATTTTGAAAAGCTTGTCTTATATATCTGAAGCTCTGAAAGCTTATTAACCAGCCAGTCTGGGATTGCATTTGAGACCTTGATCTCCATAAGTCTCTGATCAGCACCGATTATGTAATTGCCGTAACTCTCGTAATTTAGTCCGAGATCATAACGGCGCTCAGTAATCTTTCTGTCAAATGTCAAACGGAAATCATTATCATATTTACCGAAAAAAGCCTCACGCTGATAGCTTATGTACTGTTTCGGTGCGATAGGGTAGCTGTCCAGAAATACGTCCAACTCTCCAAAAACCTGCTGTGTAATATACTTTGTAAATTCAGGCTTGGAACGGTCACGGAAATAAGCATCAGACTCTTCAAGAGTCATGGAAACTCTTCTCTTCGTTACGATACCGCCTATCTTCTTTTTTATTTCAAGGAAAACAGTGTCAGTAGGTGCAGCCGGTGAATAGTAGCTGCGAAGTCTGATCTTTTCCTTGTAATAAGGCTTTGCAAGGGATTCTCTGATTAGATAGTCGTCTGGTGTGTCGTAGTAGATGTTGTAGATTCCATATTCTTTTCCACCTATGCAGAACTTATCAGGGTTCATGTACTCTGATATGACCTCCATAAGTCCGTGATACTGATCCATATTAAGGAGGAATTTGATTTCTTTACGCGCGAATGTATTAATTGCCATAACTGCCTCCGTCACAGTATAAAACTGCACGGAGTCTCACACTCCTTTCGTATCATTTGATTATAGTATAACGTTAGTTTCTTAAAATAGTCTTAAAGTTGTTTGGTTTCATCTAAAATTCATCTTTTAAGCACAATCTTTAGTTAAATGATGTTTTTTTAGCGATATTACGTAATTTTACAAAGCAGTGTTTTTTCACTTATTCACCATAATTATTAAGTTAATCAAAAAAATGGCATAAAATGAAAAGTCATGTTATAAAATAGCAATTTTTGACCATTAGTATAAAACTACATAAAAATTACAGTTCTTATATAGCAAGAAATTATGCGCTTACCAGTTTTTTTCTGTATGCTGTAGGAGTAATCCCTACAATTTTCTTGAACTGACGCATGAAATGCTCCTCGTTTTCATAACCGCACATTGACGCTATACTTGAAACTGTACTGTCTGTCTCACCAAGAAGCTTTTTGGCTTTCTCTATCTTGCCATTGATCACATCAGTAATACACGACACCCCGAAGGTATCATGATACAGATGCTGGAAATATGAACGTGACATTTTTGCGTAAGCCGCCATAGTATCCACATTCCATTTCATTTCAGGACTGCGGTATATCTTTCTTCTGATCTCAGCTAACGTATCATAATGAGGCGCTGAACACTTTTCTATATCTTCATCCTCACCTGCGTTGTCCCCTGCCTTTTCAAGTAGGGTATGCATAAGGTTGTCAATAGTTATCACACGGCGTGTGTCGAAAGAATAAAACTCATCACCTATATTTCGTATGAGATCAGAGATTGTCTCTGTATCTGCCTGGCATATTGGACTGTTGTATTTAATCTCCAGCGAATCAAGGAACTCCTGTTCCTTTTCTCCGTCAAAACATATCCAGTCACAGACCAGTGGACATCCTTCAGCTGCGTACTCCACAGGATACTTACCATCAAATATTATCAGAGTATCCGCAGGTACTTTCATAACAAGTCCCTTTACACTGAACCTACACTTGCTTTTCGTCAGCATCAGCATATTCTCACCTGTTGCCGCCCTGCGGAACACAGAATTGCTGGCGTAAACGGAGTTGCAGCCTAAACAGCGTATGTTCATTATTATCACTCCCCGTCGGCGATAAAACGCCATTCGATTTTCTTCCAATAATCGCCTGCGTAGTCGATACCTACACGCGGCGCTGTCCTTATCCTTGGACGATTACCATCGTCCTCAAACCAAATCTCCTCATTTCCAAGCAGAGATAAACCATTAAAGCTTCCATCTATTTTCATATTCTTCGTAAGCTTAGCTGGTCCGCTGTATATTTCTCCGGCTCTGAGTAGAACTCCCTGCGGCTGATCATTTTCGCCTGTTATGACGTTCATCAGCCAGTGCATACCATAACAAAGGTAGACATATATCAAACCGCTCTCTCCGTAAAGGATCTCTGTGCGTTTTGTCCTGCCTTTTGAAGCATGGCAGCCCTTATCCTCTTCCCCGCGGTAGGCTTCTGTCTCCGCTATTCGCTCTCGTAGCTCTGTTCCATCTGGAAGCCTGTGTACCAAAATCTTCCCCACAAGGTCAGGAGCCACTTCAAGTGCATCGCGGTGAAAGAACTCCGCTGAAATACGCCTGCCCATGTCAAACCTTCATGCTTTGCTCAAGTTCAGCATCAGGCTTCACAAAAGCAGTCTTGTAATTGGTGAATATAACTTTTCCAGGTTTTGCACCCGCAGGCTTCTTCACATATTTTGCAAGGCAATAATCTACAGGAACTAGTCCCGAGTTTCTGCCGCTGCTGTTTACAGCAGCAATCACAGCCGCCTCTTCTATAGTTTTATCCGGCGGTGTGGCTCCATCCGTAAGTATAAGCACATGAGAGCCAGTTATAAGCTGCGTGTGTAGCCATATGTCTGATTTCTCGGCAAATTTCAGACTAAGCTGGTCATTCTGCTTGTTATTACGCCCTACCAGAATAGTAAAGCCATCACTAGACCTGTATTCCACAGGCGGAAGAGCCTTCGGTGGCTTAGCCTTGCCACCTGCATATTTTACATAGCCCTGTTCCCGAAGCTCCAGCCTTAGTTGGATTATATCGTTTTCGGACGAGGCTCTTGTGAGAGAATCAAACACACTTTCCAGATATTGCAGTTCCTCTTCACCTTTTTGTATCTGAACTGCTAGCTTTTCTTCTGCAGTTACTGACTTTTTGTATTCACTATAATAATGCTGCGCATTCTGTGCAGGAGTTTTCCTTACATCGAGAACTATAGTCATTTGAGGACAACTCTCATCGTAGAAATTTTCTACTGTAGCTGAACTGTCACCCTTATTAATGCGATACATATTCGCAGATATCAGGTCGCCGCAAAGTTTTGCATGTTCCTTGTCTGCACAAGCATCAAGTTCCTCACGCTGTGCTGCAATTCTTCGCGCTGTTCTTTCTGTAAGATTCATGAGCAGCTTGAACAAGTCGTTTGCGCGCTGCTTTGTACGCGCTGCCCTGTCGCGCTCAGAATAGAAATAATCAAGCAGTTCCGAAGCACTCCCAAGTTCCTTTGTATACATAAGAGTTCCGAACTGTGAAAGCCGTATAAAGGAGAAGTCCTTCAGCTGCCCGTCCTTGTCACTGACCACTGAGAAGCAGCAATTCCTGCCGATAAGCTGTTCACGAGAACGCTTTATCGCAAATAACAATCGATCAAGTTGGTCATTATTGATAGAATTGCTTTCGATATGAACTCCTCTACCTGCAAAAAACGCCCATTCCCTTGCAAGTATAGGAGAAATTCCCTCGAATATCCTTATGAGAGCCTTTGATAATTCCTTGGGCTCGGTATCTGCGAGTCTTTCTTTTATTTCCTCCGGCTCTGCCTCAAGAAAATTCAGTCTTTCATCCCTAGGTGGCATTGTATAATTCATACCTGGAAGAACAAGTCTTTCGCGTGACATATCCTCGTCAACGCGTTTAATGCTGTCAACGACCTTTCCACCGCAGATTATCACTAAATTTGAACAGCGTCCCATTATCTCACATGCAAGAGTAACAGTGACTAAATCACCCAGCTCGTTGACGCACTCGAAATCCAGAAATAGTATTCTTTCAAGACCGTCCTGACGTATATCCACAAGCTTACCGCTGCCAAGTCGCTTTCTCAGAAGCATACAGAACATAGGAGGAGTCTGTGGATTATCCACGCTGTTTTCAGTTATATGAACTCTTGCACTGCCTGCATTTGCAGAAATATAAAGCTTACTGCTGCCGCTTCGGGTTCGTATGGATATTATAACTTCTTCTCGTGAGGGCTGATGTATTTTTTCAACTCTTCCGCCTATGAGAGGCAGAAGTTCTTGCCTGACTGCGTACAGAAAAGCTCCGTCCAGAGCCATATTATCAATCCTTTTCAAAAAAATGAACGCATAGCCATGTTTACACGGTTACTGCGTTCTCATGACCGCACATATTCTTCTACAATACTATTATAGCAGTTTTTGCGGTTCTATTCTAATCAAAATTTGCGGTATACAAGCAACTCAAAATCAGCTTTTGTGATAATAGTGCCTATTTGAGACACTCTCTCCTGCTGTTCCCTGCAAGTGCGATAATAATAAGGCGTCATCGAAAACAGTGCATCTATATCTTCCTGAGTATCAATATGCATATCGTAGGTTATACGCTTTTTATCAATAAGCTCAAACCCTTCAAGTTCATAGGGCTTCACCTCATTCTTGTAAGGGGTTTCATATATTGCCTGCTTTAACTCCCATAAATGTTCTGCAGAAGGAATAACCATTATCATTATTCCGTTATCCTTTAGAACTCGCATGAACTCTTCTCCGCAATATGGAGCAAAAATTGTAACAAGCATTTCACAGCTTTTATCAGCTACTGGTATGTGAAAAACACTTGCCACCGCCATTTCAGCTTCTTTACATCTCTTTGCAGAGTACTCAACAGCTGCTTTGGATATATCAATTCCGTAAACGTCAGCAGCAATATTTCGCTGATGTAGCTGTTCAATAATTGCGGCGGTATAATATCCCTCGCCACAGCCTGCATCAAGAATTGACCTGCCATCTATATAAGTGCATACAGTTTCACAAAGAGCTGTACAAAGCGGCTCATAGTAGCCTTTGTTCAGAAAGCTACGCCTTGCCTGTATCATGAACTTATTGTCGCCGTGAACAGCCTTGCCCATATGCTTTGAAAGCAGCAAATTCACATAACCGCTCTTTGCTTTGTCAAAACTGTGGTGATTAGAACACAGATAGGATTTCTCTGACAGTTCAAGTTTTTCACCGCAGACAGGACATATAAATATACTCATTGCATCACCTCAGACGTACTTGCATGGATCAATACTTTCCTCAGCAATTTCGATATCAAGCTGTGGGAACCGCTCCTCAATAGCACGCCTAAGCTCTGAAAGCACAATGTTCTCCGTATGAAAATGGCCACAATCAAACAACGATACACTACTATTATTAGCGGATACCCACACATCATGCTTCACATCACCGGTTATAAGTGCGTCACAGTTCTTTGTAAGAGCTTCTCCAAGCATAGAGCCGCCGGATCCGGAACAGAAAGCGATTCTCGATATCTCCCTACTACATCTGCTCATACGGACATACTCGCAGCTGAATACGGATTTAAGCCCCTGTGCAAGCTCCTCAGGACATATGGGTTCAGCAAGCTGTATTATCCAGCCGTAATGTCTTCCGCCACCAATTTCTTCAAAAGGCTCAGGCTCGCCCGTAAGCTGGTATTTCTTCCTGAGTTCTCTCAGAATAACACCGTTCGTGCCACCTTCACTGATATCGAGATTAGTATGCATACATATAGCGGCAATCCCATTGTTGATAAGCTCATACACTGCACTATCACGTGTTATAGTTCTAAGAGGCTCAAATATAACAGGATGATGTGATATTATAAGCTCTGCACCCTTTTTTGAAGCTTCATTCACCACTTTACGTGTAATATCAAGTGAAAGTACTACCTTACTGCACTCCATACCGTAATTTTCCACAAGGAGTCCTGAATTGTCCCAACTGTCCTGTAATGAAAAAGGGTAAAGCGTATCAAGGCTGGAATAGATATCATTTATCCGTACACTATCGCACCCGTTTTCCATTTTATATGCAAGGGCAGCAAAGTGCTGAGCTCCCGAAACATTTCCGCTGCCACTAAGTGCTTCGCTAACCTTTATGAGCCTCTGAGCTTCTTTTTTGCGGTATTCATTTCCGAGCTCATCATTATCAAAAAAGCCATAAAGTGCTTCAAATTCAGTGAGCTGTCGCCAGTCTCCTGCATTTTCAGCAACGATTATAACATACATCTTATCTCCATCTGCAACTAAATGCTCCTCAGTTACCTCATAGCCCATTTCATATAGCTTTCGGCGCAGCAGTTCTACCTTTGTCATAGGCTGCATAATGAGTCGGATATTGTCATCCTTTATCCTGCTGACTATATCAGCAATAGTCTCTCCACCCATTCCTGCGATAATGATATCAGAAACATTCTCAAGAGGAACTTTTTCAAGTCCATCGGAAAGTATAAGTTCCACCTTGTCCTGTACACCGAACTTTTCAACTGTATGACGTGCAGAATCCAGTGGTCCTTCCTTTATATCAGAAGCTATCACTCTACTGCACTTTCCGCTCGTTATTAGCTCCGCTGCAAGATATGCATGGTCCGTACCCACATCTACCGCTGTTCCTTTTCCACTTACGAGCTCAGCTATCTTTTTAAGTCTGTTATCAAGCATTTCTGCACCTCATCTATAAACAAAATAGCGCACCGCATAGCAGTACGCATATACAAAACCAAGCACAGTCGTTTCCGACTGTGCTTTCGGTCTCATTAATTACGACTCGTTCATTTTTGCAAAGCAATCGCTGCAGTAAACCGCTCTTCCTTCCTTTGGTTCGAAAGGTACCTTTGCTTCACCGCCGCATGACGCGCAAACCGCTGTGTACATTACACGCTCAGCCTTACCTGCGTTTTTTCTTGCGTCACGACATGATTTGCATCTCTGGGGCTCGTTAACGAAACCTTTCTCTGCATAAAATTCCTGTTCGCCTGCGGAGAAAATAAACTCGTTTCCGCACTCCTTGCAAACTAATGTCTTGTCTTCGTACATAGTACTATACCTCGCTTAATTATTTTCGACCACGGTTGGACTTCCACCCACATCTTTGTAAAACAACGCTCTGCTGGCTTGAGCTACACGGTCATATTCAATTTGCATCATGCATTAGTGCTCGTATCTTCTTCCTTGCACGCTGCATGGCATTATCAACTGATTTCTCAGTCATCCCCAGTTTTTCCGCAGCACTCTTATAGCTATCGCCCTTCACGCAAAGCGTAAGAACATTCAACTCCGTAAGAGAAAGGACTGAACAGATGTCTTTCCAAAGCCCGGAAAAAAATTCCTTATAAAAATAAATACTTTCAGGAGTCTCCTCGACTGATAATTCGTCGACTGCTTCTTCATCAACTCTCTCTGCAAAACTGAAATCCCTTACAGATTTCTTTGACAGAGTCCTCATACGGTTGACAATACATACCTCCGCAAAGGTTGAAAACTTCACACCCTTGTGAGGATCATAAGCCTCGATGGCTTTCAGCAGACTGATCATACCCTCCTGATGCAGGTCATCGCTGTCGGTCTCGGAGTTTGCATAAATTTCCGATTTAATAAAAACAAGCCTTGAAAAACGAGAAATAAGCACAGCCGCAGCCGTTTTATCAGTCTTGCCGAGAACAGCAAGCTCTTCATCCGTTTTACTGTTAAGTTCATTCAAATTGAAATCCAAATCAAGCAAGATATCCACCCAGCAATCTGCATATCCGATAATTATGATTTATTATCCGCCCCCCCGGACTAGCCGAGGGGATACGGATATGTCTATTTTTAGTTTTCGCCGTCCTTAGCAGCCTCTTCCTCAGCAGCCTTAAGAAGCTCAGCCATATCAAAATTGAAGCTTGCGCTCTTGTTTGAACCCTGTGCAGGCTTGTTCTGCTGATTCTGTGCATTTGCTTGGTTATTCGGCTGTGCAGGCTTATTATTAAAACCATTGTTTTTGTTTAAGTCTGCATTATTGTCGTTCTTCACCTCATTAATCTTTGCGGAGGGAAGCTCGGAAATATCTCCCTTAGGAGCTTTTGACGGCTTAAATTCAGCTCTCGGTGGCTCTGATCTCTTTACAACGCCATCGTTCTTCTGTGTATCAACAGCCTTGCGTGCTTCGCTGATAATGTTCTGAGCATCATTCATTCTGCCAGAGCACTGACCTGTAAGGTTGTTAAGTACAGAAGCTATATCTGTGAACTTGCTGTTAATGCTCTCAATCTCTGTGAGCAGCATTTCGCGTACAGTCTTGGACATTGCATTAACCTTATCAGCATGTGCATTCGCCTCATTAACTGTATTGCGAGCCTGATCATTAGCTTCCTTGATACAAGCTTCAGCTGCAACGTTTGCGTTTGCAACTGCCTTTTCAGCCTCAATATTAGCATCCTTGATGACCTGAGCAGCCTTGTCATTGGCTTCCTTGGTAACTGCTTCTGCATCTTTCTTAGCCTTATTCTGTATCTGAGTTACATTCTTCTGAGCCTCTGTGAAGAGAGCACCCATGTCAAATGTAGGAGTAGCATTCTCCTTGAGGTCAACAATCTCATCATTGAGTTTGGAGATTTCAGCATCCTTGTCAGCAACTTCTTTGGTCACTGCATCAAGCTTGCTTGTGAGATCAGCAATTTCCTTAGTCTTTGCTGTGAGCTCATCTGAAATCCTAGCAACATCCTGTTTAGCTCTTGCCAGCTCTGCATCAGCAGCGCCACCTGCAACAGATGTAGCACCAGCCGTAGCAGCTTTCTGCTCTGCAGCCTTAAGTCTGTTTCTGAGATCCTCAATCTCTTTCTTTGCAGCTTCAAGTGCAGCCGTTGTCTGTGCATTGGCCTGCGGATTAGCAGCACCAGCAGCAGCTTTCTGCTCTGCGACCTTGAGCTTTTCCTTGAGTGTATCTATTTCCTTCTTTGCAGCTTCGAGTGCAGCAGCAACTTGCTGACCGCCTCCCTGAGCCTTAAGCTGGTTTATTGTATTCTGAAGGTCTTCATTTTCCTTTTTAGCAGCTCTGAGAGCATTATTGGAGGTATTGAGTTTCTCCTGAAGGTTTTCAATCTGGCTCTTATACTTATTTATTTCCTCTGGATCAGCCTGTCCTCCTTTTTCCTTCAAAGCCTTGTTTTCTTCTTCGAGGGCAACTATCTTGGAATTAAGCTCATCAAGGTAAGTAATAACGTCCTCTTTGATAAATCCCTTCTGACCGATCTTGGTCTCTCTTAATACGGTTGGTGTTGGTTCGCTCATGGTACTCTCCGTTCCCCTCGGTCAGACCGAGGTAAAAAATTAAGGAATAAGAACC
>DBYI01000020.1:0-52181 GCA_002310115.1 Ruminococcus flavefaciens | reverse complement strand
TAGTGATATTGCATATAAAAAAGCCTTCACAGTCCATGAATACAGGTTCTGATGATTTTGCCTTATGTAAATTATAACATAATTATTATATTATTTCAACTATTGAAATGTAGAAAATTTGAATTGATTTTAGTGCAATTTACTATAAAAACACAGTAAAAACTGCTCATTTAGGTTTCAAGAGTCAACATCATTACTTTTTAGAGTTATAACAATATATTTAGTTACAAATTGGAAATATAAAAACTATACCAAATATGATTTTGTACGGATTTTATGAGAAAGTTCAAAGAGCCTCTCCCATTTCGGGCTTAAACATATCCTCGGCTAATCAAGAAGAAAATGATACATTCGATCACTAAACCTATAACAAATATCAAAACCAAAGACAAAATACGTTTCTTCTTCAGCACCTTACGCTTTTCAAGCTCCGCAGCTTTTTCGATATCATCGAGAGTTTCTCCATTCATGAAAGCAATAACCTCACGGTAGGTCTGAACATCGTGTTCTTCCATCATTTGCTCCATCTTACGAAATGTTATAAAATCAGCTGTCAAAAACACTCCGGTAAGCATCGCAAATAACAATCTAAAAAATTCAACGTCCAGCGCACCGGCAAGAATAGCCGAAGCCACACCTGCAAGACATTCTATACCAGCAAGGTTATATATCTTTTTCATTTTTTTGCCGTCATTCTTTGTAATTGTTTCTTTCATAGTATCAACATCTCCTTTGATAAGCTCATCGAGTGAAACGCCGAAAAGATCACTGAGGATAAGCAGACTGTGGACATCGGGATAACTTTTTTCTGTCTCCCAGTTGGATATGGTCTGACGGCTGACATACGCGCGCTGTGCCAGTATCTCCTGTGACCACCCTTTTTCGTTTCTCAGTTCCTTTATCCTACTGCTCAGTTCCATACGTTACACTCCTTTCCACAAGGTATATCCCTTGTCTGAAATCATCATAGCAGACGCGGCATATTTTTTCAACCAAAAATCTTTTGCATACGTCAAAAATGCGCTGTCAAAACTTTTTTGCAAGCCGATTTCAAGCCAATCTTCGGCATACTCCGCATAATAAAAAAGCGGCTCAAAACGAACCGCTTTAGTATGTCTATTAGTTACCAAGCATCTTGAAAATGTCGTCAAGATCATAATCTTGATTTTGTGTTGATGCAGGTCTCGGAGCACTGCTTGGAGCACCGAATCCAAGTCCGTCAATAAGAGGATTATCAATCGGAATAATATCCTCCTCGTGATTCTCAATTGCAGAATCAGCTGCTGCTACAGCAGCATCGTTTGCAGAATCCATATCATCAAAACCTGCAGCGATAACTGTGATAGTCATCTCATCCTGCATGTCTTCCTTGAATGCCGTACCAAAAATAAACTCAACTCCGTCAGCAGCTGTATCTGTGATCATCTTTGTAGCTGCATCAACATCGGAAGAAAGAATATCTTCAGACATTGCGATATTGATAAGGAGTCTCTTAGCACCTGAGATAGATGTCTCGAGAAGAGGACTTGAGATAACAGCATTTGCAGCGTCTCTTGCCTTATCCTTACCTGTACCATGGCCGATAGCCATGTGAGCATAACCTGCATTTCTCATGATAGTTGAAACATCAGCGAAATCGAGGTTGATGTAACCCTCTTCAACGATGAGGTCTGAAATGCTCTTAACACCTGTCTTGAGCACGTCATCTGACAGTGCAAATGACTGAAGCATTGTAAGAGGCTTGTCAAGTCCAACAAGAAGTCTTTCGTTAGGGATAACAATAAGGGAGTCAACATACTTTCTGAGCTCTGCAATACCTCTCTCAGCCTGAGCCATTTTCTGCTCTCTCTCAAAGAGGAATGGCTTTGTAACTACTGCAACTGTAAGTATATCCATTTCCTTAGCGATCTTTGCAACTACAGGAGCCGCTCCTGTACCTGTTCCACCGCCCATACCAGCAGTAATGAAGATCATGTCAGCACCCTTGAGATGTGTCTCAATCTCATCGCGGTTCTCCTCAGCACTGCGTTGACCGATCTCAGGCTTGTTTCCTGCACCTCTGCCCTTTGTGAGCTTAGCACCAATCGGTATTCTTGTAGTAGCCTTGGACTTGTTGAGTGCCTTAGCGTCTGTATTGATTGCAATATATTCTATATTATTGACACCTGAATCTACCATACAGTTTACGGCGTTTCCACCACCGCCGCCAACTCCGATGACCTTAATGTTAACATCGGGTTCAAGTGTTTCTTCATAATTGAAATCTGACATTTGATCTCCTCCTACTATTTATATTATCCTTTAATTCATCTTAATTTATATATCAGTCTATAAATACACTTTATATTTTAGCATAATACAGCAATTTTTTCAAGTCCTAATTAAACATTTTTTATTTTCGGCGATTTTAACAAGAACGAGCAGTATAAATACAGCGTTTTGTACATTGATTTGCCTAATTCTCAGCGTGTCTACTGAGCATAGCCGCCATCTTCATATTCGCTATATGTCGATGTTTCAGCCATGTAACCGCTGTCGTCTCCACTGCTCCACTGGCTTCCATAATCATTTCCAACTGAGCTGTTGTCCGACCACTGATTAGTAGGAGTTTCATTCCATTGTCCGTAACCGTTGTCTGTCCACTGATTTTCGCTATAATCCGTCCATTGCTGACTATTATCGTCTGTCCACTGACTATCGCTGTTATCTGACCATTGATTATCGCTATAGCCTGCATAATTCGGCGATGTCGTTTGAGCTTCTGTCCTGCGATTGCTGTTTCTTTTCTCAAATTCAGCCTCCTGATTCGGATCGCGCTCTCCCTTGATGGGATTACCATATTCGTCGGTAACAGGCTCTGTAGTGGATTCAGGTCTTCCCGGCGAAACAACTGGTCCGTCGCTTGGGCGGAAACTACACTGATTAGTGCCTATCATAGTAAGATAGCCTTTTTTGCCCTTTACATCTTCGGTATTCATGACGTTTTCTGCAAGAGTGAGCTTATACTCTACATCATTCCAGTTACCCATTTTAAAAATCATTTCATTCTTGTATTTCACCATTATAGAATGCTCATCGCTCATATCCACTGTCATGATCTTATCATTACCCATTTTCACGATACTTGCAATAATAGCCTCAAACGCCTCGTTTTTATGTTTGTTTTCCGAAGTTGTCATTTTTCCAGGAGTCTTGTCAGCCGGATCAAGTCCGTAAATAATTGGAAGATCAGGTGTTATAAATCCGTTATCAGCCAATATCTTTCCTTTTTTGCTTACAAGAAGCGTTCCGCTTCCGTAATTGACATTGAATGCGGGAATACAACGCGTTACCGTTATTTCAAGTGCCGATGGGAACTTTCTGTCAACATCAGCAGTTTCCACATATAAAAGCTGGTCAAGGATACTCTGAGCACTTTTCTTGCAGTCAAGTCTAAGAAGATTATCTCCTTCCTTTATACCCGAAGCAGCTACTATCTCCTCCGCCGTATACATATCAGACTGTCCAGCCACACGTATCTCGCTTATATTGAACAAAAATGTGTAGCTAATTGTTATTCCTGCAGTCAGGACAAGCAATATGACAACAAGTCCATAGACATTAGTCCACCTCTGACGCCTTCTTAGGCGCTTTCGGCTGTTCTGCCTTTCAACACTGGTCTTTTCAACGTCTTTCATACTTTCTCCATATCTTTCCGCCTCAGCTCCGGCGTATCTCTCCGCCCAAAAGGCCTATGGCTTTTTCTATATTTTCATAGCCTCTGTCAATATGACATATCTTTGTTATCTCAGAGCTTCCCTCTGCACTCAGCGCCGCAATTACCATTGCAGCTCCTCCACGAAGGTCAGTTGCTTCGACCTTTGCACCATGTAGCTTTTCAACGCCCTTCACCACAGCAACCTTACCGAGGACCTGTATATCAGCTCCCATTTTAATCAGCGCATCTGTATGGCGATAACGGCAGTCAAAAATATTCTCCTCAAACACGCTCGTACCGTCTGCGGCAGAAAGTGCCGCCATCAGCACAGCCTGTGCATCAGTAGGGAATCCCGGATGAGGCATTGTCCTTATCCTTTCCCTTACAGCCTTGAGTCTTGCTCCACTGCGAAGATATATCTTTTTTTCAGATGTATAAATACTGCACCCCGTCTGCTCCAGAACCGATAAGAATGGTTCTGTCTCAGGTATACAGGCATTTGTAAGTATCAGCTCACCCTTTGTTGCAGCTGCCATTGAAATATAGGTAGCAGCCACTATCCTGTCGGGCATTATTGTATATTCACAGCCATGAAGCTGTTGTTTTCCGTTAATTATGATACGGCTTTCGCCATCGTTCTTTATGTCAGCTCCGCAATTTCTCAGAAAGGCACATAGATCACATATCTCAGGCTCTCTCGCTGCATTATTTATAACCGTTTCGCCATCTGCTGTAACAGCGCATAGAATAACGTTCTCAGTAGCTCCTACAGATGGGAAAGCAAGATTTATTTTTGCACCCTTCGCCCTTCCTGAAGCAGCTTTGCATACTATACTTCCACCATTATCCCGGATCTCCACTCCCATTTTTCTAAGAGCCGCAAGATGCATATCTATTGGACGAGGTCCAAGCTCACAGCCACCGGGTATACTTACTGTGCATTCCCCTGTCCTGCCTAGCATAGCTCCCATGAAGATTATTGACGAACGCATTTCACGCATTAACTCTTCGCATACCGCCGTTTCCGTAACAATAGAAGAGTCTATAGACACATTGTTATCGGAAAACGTACATCTGCAACCAACACAGTTCAGTATCCTTGAAGCTGCGTAAACATCAGTTAGTCTCGGACAGCTGTGCAGCGTACATTCGCCGCAACACAGCAGTGATGCAGCCATTATTGGCAGGGAACTGTTTTTGCTTCCCTGCAAATCAAGCTCGCCTCTAAGCCGCCTGCCGCCTTTTATTATAAATTTTTGCATTATACCACCCCACAGCATTTTTATGTATTGTATGCTGTCGGGCGTTTCAATGTTACTTATGATTTATGTTATTTGCAGTCAGAAACATGTCAAATGTTTCGGACATTTCATCTGGAATATAAGCGTACATCATATGTCCCTTATCAGACAAATGAACTTCTCCGCCACATTTTTCAGCGTAGTCCTTACCCGTCTGCCTCCATGAGACCTTTTTGGAAAGAGTCTTCATATCGCTTATATAAAAACAACACGGACACTTTAGAATCCCGGTGTTCTCTGCTTTCCGCGCATTTCCCGTCATAAGGAGCGCTTCATTTGTAAATTCTGGGTTTGCAATGTTCTTATAGAACATCTCCCTGTATATCTTCTTTTCTTCATCATTGAGCTCGTTGCCGCTGAGAAGTCCAGAAACATTTTCAAGCTTGTTTTTAAGCAGCTTTGTTATAAAACCGCCCTTTGCAACCTTTTGCAGCAGATTCTGCTGTTTTTTAACCATGCCGCAACGCTTTTCCTCACTCACTTCATTAGCCTGCAATACAGCCATAGTTGGGATACCCATATCCATGCTCAGGACAGCTTTTACCTCTTCTGGATATGTATTTGCCCAGTATACAGCCTCAAATCCTGAGTAAGAATGAGCAGCAAGCACATATGGCGGTTCTATTCCTGCCTTACGCAGAGCTTCTCTGTCCTCAAAAACCAGATTTTCTACAGTACGCGGAGTTTTGGCACTATCGCTGAATCCATAGCCTGCCTTTTCAATTACCGCAACACGATATTTATCTGACATTCTTCTGTAAATCGGTTTATATTCAAGCACTGGGCAGGTAACACCGTTGCCTGCCATAAAAACTATGGTGTTCGTACCTCTACCTTCGGAGTAGACATTAAGTCCTGTCCCGTTTACCAAAACAATATTTTTCAGATTCATTTATTCGCCTTTTCAATAAGCTTGTTAATCACAGCAAGTATTCTGTCATTTGTGTCAGCAAGATGAAGCTTAGCCGCACTTTCAGACATGGATTTCACCTTTGCTGAATCACCATATAGTTTCTCTATCTCAGCTATCATTCGTTCGTTCGTCACATCTTTCTGCTCAATAACAACTGCCGCACCTGCATTACCTAGCACCATGGCGTTGTGATACTGATGATTTCCTGCAACTATTGGTGAAGGAATAAGTATAGAAGCTTTTCCTGCTGCTTCAAGTTCGGCAAGGGTTGAGGCTCCTGAACGGCAAATTACTAGATCTGCCGCAGCAAGACATACATCCATATCATTTATATATTCTGTTATCCTAAGTCTATCAGACTTAAGCGGTATACCAGCAGCATTCATTGCCTGCGGGAAAGTCTCCTTACCCATGCCGCCATAACCGTGAATATGATTTATGTCAAGCTTTTTTCCTGTATGCCACTTTATAACCTCAGTCATAGTATCGTTTATGCAGCCTGCGCCAAGACTTCCGCCAAATGAAAGAATGGTGAAACTGTCATCGAAGCCCAGCTTCTTACGGGCTTCTTCACGACTCATTGTATTAATATTGCTCCTTACAGGAAGTCCTGTCACACTGTACTCAAACTTGCTTTTATCCATAAAGTCAAGTGCTTCCTTGACCGTAAGCATTACATAATCAACTTCCTTTGAAAGAAGCTTGTTTGTAACTCCCGGATAGGCATTCTGTTCATGAATAGCAGTAGGTATACCCATTCTTGCAGCCTTGCGTATAACAGGTCCTGCTGCGTATCCTCCTGTTCCAATAGCAATATCAGGTTTGAAATTCTCAATTATCTGCTTTGCTCTCCTGCCAGATGTTACAAGATAAGCAAGAGCCTTTGCGTTCCTGCCGATATTCTCAAGCGATATCTTTCTCTGAAAGCCTGCAACTTTGATAGTTTCAAGCTTATAGCCAGCCTTGGGAACAAGCTTAGATTCCATGCCCTTTGGAGTTCCTGCAAACAGGAACTCAGCATCTGGATATTTCTTTTTTATAATATCAGCAATGGCAAGACCCGGATTGATATGTCCGCCCGTTCCGCCGCATGCGATAAGCACTTTCATATTCATGCTCCTTTTGGCTCAGCTTTTTTCACGCTGTGCCCAGTTCTCTTTTTTCTGACCGTTTTCACTTTTTCATCAGGATAATACCTCTGCTGCGATATATTCAGCATTATTCCCATTTCTGCCAATTGCATTATCAGCGCTGTTCCGCCATAACTGAAAAACGGAAGGCTTATACCTGTATTAGGCACAAGATTACTTACAACAGCAAGATTGAGTACTGCTTGAATTCCAATCTGAGTGGTTATACCAACAGCAATGAGCATTCCAAAACGATCCTTGCAGCGTACTGCTATGGAATAGCCCTCAACTACAAGAAGGAAGAATACAATTATTATCGCAAGTGCTCCTGCAAAGCCGAGCTCCTCGCATACTATTGGAAAAACGAAGTCGTTTTTTGTTTCTGGTAGGTAAAGATATTTCTGACGTGAGTTTCCGAGACCAAGTCCGAAAAGGCCGCCAGAACCTATAGCAATAAGAGAGTTTCCTGTCTGCCATGAGACGCCCAGCTTGTCGGCAAATGGCTCCTGCCAAGCCTTAATACGCTGGCTTACATAGCTTCCAGGTATCTGAGCCTGCCACGAAATAAATGCTATTGCGACACTGAGAGCAGCTGCACCGAGTCCAAGAAAATGCTTTTTGTTGACACCACCGCAGAGTATCATAGAGACTGCAATAGTTCCGAGAAGAATACAGCCAGATATATGCTTTTCAAGAACGATAAGTACGAGGTATACACCAAGAATAAGCGAATACTTCAATATTCCCGTCTTGAAGGTGTTCATTTTCTTGCCATCACGCTCCATACCGTAGGCAAAGAAAATTATAAGGGCAAGCTTTGCCACCTCTGATGGCTGTAAATTCAGAGGTCCGATATCTATCCATCTTCTTGCTCCCATTGAACCGCCCTCGTCGTTACCGATAAGCAGAACTGCAACGAGCAGCACTATTCCACCTAAATACATTAAGCTCGCTATGTTAAGCTTCTTGAGTATGGGCAGTTTTATATTCTTGAAGTTGTGATAATCCATTTTCATAAAAAAAATCATGGCGATGAAGCCGATAACAGCGTGCTTCGCCTGATTTTTTGCATAATAAAGACCATCGCCGCCGTGCTCGCTGTATGCCCACGCATAACTTGCAGAAGACATCATTACGATACCCACTACTAGAAGTATCATAACATAAGCAAAGAACGAAAGACTGAGGTCTCCACGTCTGCCACCCGAAAATGGATTTGAGATGGCAAGCCGCTTTTTTGTATTTTTTTTGCTTGAAGCCATTTTATCTCCTTATGGTCCTGTGGATTTGGCTGTATTAGAATGCCAGCAATGTAATTATTCCCAAAACTCCGAAAATAATGCCGACCAATGAAAAAGTTATCACTATCTTGTATTCACTGAATCCGCTCATCTCAAAATGGTGATGAATAGGAGTCATTTTGAAGATACGTCTGCCCTCTCCGTACCTCTTCCTTGTATACTTGAAATAGAGCACCTGTATCAAAACGGAAAGAGCTTCGAGGATATAGACCATTGAAATAAGTATAATAAGCAGATGCTTGTGGAGAACCAGACCAATGCCAGTTACAGCTGCACCAAGGAACATTGAACCTGTATCGCCCATAAAACACTTGGCAGGATTGAGATTCCAGAGAAGAAAACCAAGGCAACCACCTGCAAGAGCCATTGTAAAAAAGGTCATTTCATGCTCTCCCACTATTGCACTTGCCACTGTGAATATGAGCATTGCCACAAATGTTACTGATCCGCAGAGTCCATCAACTCCGTCAGTAAGATTTACCGCATTTGTCAGGTAAATTATCATAGCCATCATTAATATATAGTAAAAGATGCCAAGTGACGGACTGGTCCAGAATCCTAAGTCTATCTTTGTGGACTTGTCGCCAAAACAGCGTATTGCAAAAAGAAAACCTACAGAGAACAAGAGCTGCAGAGCTATCTTCTGCCATGCGGTCAAGCCATCGTTCTTCTTTCTTGCTATCTTTGTAAAATCATCGATAAAGCCTATTATACCGAATGAAGCGGCATAAATTATGCAACTCAGCATACGGTAGAATGCATTGAAGCTCTCCTTATCGGTAGTATCAACTCCTATTTTGAGTCGGAACAACCAGTAGCCTGCAATCGCAGAAATAATTGTCGAGATTATAAACATGAATCCACCCATTGTGGGAGTTCCCTGTTTCTTCGCATGCCATTTTGGTCCGTCCTCAGTCTTGATAGGCTGACCAAACTTTATCTTGTGCAGGAAAGGCACTAGAAATACGCCTGAAACTCCTGCTATCACAAAGGATAAAAGTACTGTTACAACATTAATTATCCAGAAAGATATAGACATTTTTTTCTAACAACTCCAGTTTTCTTATTTGTCGAGCAGTTTAAGTCCATCCGCAACGACTTCTCGCTCGTCGAAATGGATATGCTCCATGCCTGAAAGGATCTGATAATCTTCATGTCCCTTGCCAGCAAGTACTATTATATCACCTTTCTCAGCAATTTTCAAGGCATGATATATAGCTTCTCTTCTGTCAACCACAACATCATAGTTAACGGACATTCCATCAAGTCCTGCAAGAATGTCGTCAATGATTGCTTCAGGCTTCTCATTTCTTGGATTATCTGAAGTGACTATTAGCTTGTCGGCATATTTTGAAGCAGCTTTAGCCATTTTCGGGCGCTTAGCAGCATCGCGGTTTCCACCGCATCCAAAAAGGCAGATAAGATCATTTTCAGTATACTCTTTGACGCTTCTGAGTATGTTCTCAACAGCATCCGGAGTATGGGCATAGTCGCAAATAACAGTAAAATCGCGACCTGTTGGTATTATCTCACAGCGTCCCTTAACACCGTTGTAATCCCCGACAGCAGTAATAATGCTTTCGATAGTGATTCCTTCTTCGAGGCATGCAGCTATAGCCGCTGTTATATTGGAAACATTAAACAATCCAGGCATTTTTGTCTTTATAAGGTGAGATTTACCGTCACGGCAGAACCAAAAGCTTGAACCTGTGGACTTTATCTTTATGCCGTCTGCATAAATATCGGCATTTTCCTTTACACTGAAGCCATATTTTTTGCAGCTAACCTCGCCGAAAAGGCGCTTTCCGTAATCATCGTCAGTGTTTATCACAGCACAATCGCAGATATCGAACAGCATCCTCTTAGCCTGATAATAATCTTCCATGTCCTTGTGATAATCAAGATGATCCTGTGTCAGGTTTGTAAATACCGCAACATCAAAATACGAAGAACCTATCCTGTACTGGCACAAGCCAAAGGAAGAGACTTCCATAACTACATATTCACAACCTGCATCCGCCATCTTTGCGAGCAATGCCATAAAATCATATGCCATTGGCGTTGTATTGTCGGTGTGAAGTACCTCATCGCCTATCTCGTTCTGTATAGTACCCACAAGTCCCGTTTTGTGACCATTTTTCATTAGGATATGCTTGATGACATTTGTGATCGTGGTCTTGCCGTTAGTACCTGTTACGCCTATCATCTTCATTTTTCTCTCGGGATGTCCGAACCATGCAGAACAAATCTGCCCATAGAGCTTTCGTGAATTCTCTGTAAGTATCTGGCGATCACCAAGTCCGAGATCACGCTCGCAGACTACTGCGGCTGCTCCTTTTTCCAGCATTTCCGCAGCTGCCGTGTGTCCGTCAAAGCTTCCGCCTTTTACGCAGACAAAGAGGCTTCCCTCGGTCACCTTGCGCGTATCATCGGTCACGGAGCTTATCTCGGTATCGCCGATAGCAGTAACAGCGTTATTTTCGATAAGATCACTTAATTTCATTTTGTCTGCCTCCTGTCTTTCTGTTTCTCTTTATTATATATATATCTTTGATTTTGGGTAAAATCAATCTGCTTCTATAAAAGCATTATTCTTTGTAAATATGCTGTTCGCCGTCGTTATCAGTGCTTTTGAATCCGCTAACCTTAAATGTGGATTTGTCACTAACAAAATAGACAAAGTTTTGATTGCGTGAAAGCATGTAATACTCCCCGGATTTGAGCTGAGGATCGTATTTTGTCTCATAATACCTGTATACCTCTTTTGCATCGTCCTCACTCAGTCCGTAGCACATATCAATAAACTTGCCGTCTTTTTCCGCAAGTACTCTTTCTCCGCTGACCTTCAGATCATAAATATCATCAAATTCGGTTACAGTATAACCTGCATCTTTGGTATTATCGATCAGTTCCGATCTTGATGGCACTATGCTTTCGGCACCGTTTCTTAAAATATCAGTACCGCCGTCCGAATCTTTTTTATCGCACGAACATATCAGCAGGCACATCGCTGCCGCAGCTGTCAAACTTAATATCTTTTTAAGTACTTTCATATTCTGTATTTCTCTTTCATACTTTTACACTTATCAGGTATGTATCGCTTTTGCTCATACGTTAGTCGGTAAATGTCTCTGTCTCAAATTCGAGCTCAATGACAGTTCCTCTCGGAACATAAGTACCACCCTCATAGCTCTGCTTTTTGACTGCCGAACCGTCCTGTGCACTGAGAACGCCCTTTGCCACATAATTAAGTTCATAGATGCTAAGTGATTCATTAGCAACCTGAGGTGAAACTCCTATAAGATATGGTACCTGAACCATTTTCTCACTCTCGCTGAGCTTTTCAGTATACAGGTAAATACAACCGTCCTTTGCCATAGTTTTTCCAGTCATAGGTGACTGCTCAACAACTTCGATACCATTTCCGAACTCTTTGTGCTTGATACCCTTTTCATCAAGTTGTTTTATAGCATCATCAATACTTGAGCCAGTGAGTATAGGAACTCTGATATCAAGGTTCTGACGTTCCTCCTCGTTATATTCAGGATTTATGCTAAGGTATGGAAGGATTTCTTCAAGAATGTTTGCAGCGCAAGGCTTTGCAACGCTGCTTCCGTAATACTGCTGGTCGCCTGCATATGGCATATCACCTAGAACAAGAAGAATGAGTTCAGGATCGTCTGCCGGAGCAAAGCACATGTATGAAGCTCCATACTCCATTCCTGTTCCCTCAGTATCGTTATTGTCATAAAGATTACGCATGACTTCTGGTTCGCTGCGTCGCTCTGAAGTACCTGACTTTCCACCAATAGCGTATCCTTTTATGTAAACATTGCCTGTTTTGTTACCCGTAACAACATTTTCGAGAGCCTGACGCATTTTTTCTGAAGTGTCTTCGGATATTACCTGACGTCTTACTGTACGCTCATTCTTGAGGACTATGTTTCCGTCACCGTCAACCACCTTCTCGACTACATATGGCTTGAGCAGATATCCGCCGTTGACAACAGCACTGCATGCCGTTATAAGCTCTATAGGAGTTACGGTCTCGCACTGTCCGAATGATGAATATGCAAGGTCAATATGTGTCATTGCCTCTCTGCTTTCAGTTTTTTCAAGCGGAGGAATATCGCCGTAAACTTCATAAGGCAGATCAATTCCTGTTTTTTCAAGGAAACCGAAAGATTCAAAATAGTTGTGGAATCTTTCTGCTCCAAGTATTTTACCAAGTTCCATGAACGCAGGGTTACATGATTTGGTAAGTGCTTCCTGAAAGTTCAAAACACCATGTCCTGTATATCTTTCATGACAATGTATAGGAAAGTCTCTGTCTCCATCCTTGAGTATCTCAACACCGCTGCAGTAATGTGACCATTTATCAGTATCGATAGTCTTTTCTTCAAGAGTTGCTGCAGCAGTTATTACCTTGAATACAGAACCAGGCTCATAACGCTCACTAATACACTTGTTTCTCTTCTGCCTTTCGAGAGCCTCAGCTTCAAACTCCTCCTTTTCCTTTTCTGTAGGATTGTATTTATTCTTTTCAGCATAAATCTTTTCAAGAAGCATATCTGTATTCAGCTCACCCACATTGTTTAGGTCGAAGCTGGGATAAGTTGCCATCCCCATAACAGCACCTGTTTTCGGGTTCATGAGAATAGCACAGGCACGGTTTTTGATATAATGGTCATCAGCCATCTCTTTAAGGTGTTTTTCGAGGATATACTGTATCTCTCTGTCGATAGTTAGGTATACATCTGAACCATCCTTTGGATCGTAAGTCTTTGAATATTTGTATGGAAGAGCATTTCCGTGAGAGTCTTTTGCAGAAATAGTTCTTCCATCAACACCCGAGAGATATTCATCGTAATAAGCCTCTATTCCATAGGAAACGTTACCGTTTGTGTAGCCAACAACACTTGCTGCAAGATCCTGCTGAGGATAATAGCGCTTTGTATCCTCATCATAGCCTATGGAAATGAATCCCAAGTCATCGAAATACTGAGATATCTCGTCAACTGTATTCTTTTCCACCTTTTCCTTGAGCTTTACGTACTGTCCTTCCTTTTCAATAGCATCACTGAACTTTCTCTGTGGTATCTCGAGTTTTACCGAAATAAATTCGGTAGCTCTATCTATCACCTCGTCTATAGATGCAGGAAGAGCATCTATCTCATTGCCCTCTTCATCATATTTAGCCTCATAGGTCCCGTTTGCTTTATCGAGGTTACGCTTTTCAATTTGCTCTGAGAGCCTTTTCGTATCATCTTTGAACTGCTTCGGATCCACAAAGACAGTGTATACAGTTGCGCTCTTTGCAAGTGCAACTCCATTTTTATCATATATAGAGCCTCTGTGAGCAGTTATAGATATTGAGGCAAAATGTTGATCGTTTGCTTTTTCCTGATATTCCTTGTTTTCAAGAACTGATATCTTAAAGAAATTCGCGGCTACTGCCGTAAAAAGTATGCTGAAAACAGCAGTCATTACAAATTTGGTTCTGAACCGCATTGCATTTGACGGATTTGTATTTATCACTGAATCTTCTTCCTTCCGTGACTGAATGAAAATCTATATAATAAAGAAAGGCAGGGTGTTTATGTGCCCCGCCTCTGAACATCTTATTTTTCTTTCCGGATGTCCTTTTCTTTTGATACGACGAAGGATTTATCGCTATTCAAGCGTGGAACCGCCGTCCCCGAGCCCTTTATTTCACGCACAGAGCCCGGGAACTGCCATTCCTTAATGATCACCCGCTGTATCTCCTTGTTCTACATATGACTTCGGCAGTTATATATTTTTCAGGTTGCCGATAGTATTCATTTTATACGGGGCAGTCCGTCTTTTTTATATTTATATTGGTACTACCCTCTGAAATATTCCACAATCTTATCGAAAAAGGACTTTATTTTCGATATTAGACCTTTTTCCTGCTCTGGAATAGTTACGACATCACCCGTCTGTATTTTAATATAATTTATCTGGGAGGTATTAATTTTCTCCATTCCAAGGGATGCTGCATATTCCTCTATCCTCTTGGCAGATACCTTACCTTCAAGTTCAGACTGGAGTCTTACATTTTCGGCTGCGGTATTTTCGAGCTTCTCGTTCAAAGCGAACACTTTATTATACATGGTGTTACGTTTATCAAGCGAATAAATTACCGAACCGAGCAGTGCGGCAGCTAAGACAGATACGAAAATTATCGTTATCAATGAACCGCTTCGGGCTTCATTCTTTGTCATACGTATCTCCTGCTTACGCTCAGCGTCATTGCGCACAACATCGCCATTCTCTCTGGTTTCGTCAAAATCGGCGCCATCGTAGCTTTCATCCGTATAATAATAGCGTACAGTGTTTTCAGCCATTGCTTTCCACACTCCTTTCTATTATTCTGAGCTTTGCGCTTCTGCTTCTGTTGTTTCTTTCAAGTTCTTGTTCTTTTGCCTCTAATGGCTTTCTGTTCACAAGTATTCCCTGTGGCTTGCGTCCACATACACATTGGGGAAAATCAGGCGGACAAATACAGCCTTTGCACCATTCGGCGAACTTTTTCTTTACTATCCTGTCCTCTAAGGAATGGAATGTAATTACTGCCAAACGTCCTCCTGCTCTCAGACTGAAGAATGCGTCCTCAAGTCCTTTTTCAAGGTGCTCAAATTCTCCGTTGACCGCAATCCTTATTGCCTGAAAAGTCTTTTTACATGGGTTTTTTTCTCTTCTTGCCTTCTGAGGAACGCTGTCTCTGATTATATCTGCAAGCTGTAATGTTGTTTCTATCGGTGAAACCTCTCTTGCGCTAACTATATTCGAAGCAATTCTTCTGGAGAATTTTTCTTCCCCGTATTCGAATATTATTCTTGCAAGCTCAGATTCGGAATAGGTATTAACAACATCAGCTGCACTCACACCCTCCTTGCTCATTCTCATGTCAAGCGGAGCATCAGAGTGATACGAAAAGCCTCTGCTTCCCTCGTCGAGCTGAAATGAAGATACGCCAAGATCCATAAGGATACCATCGACATAGTCTATATCAAGTTCATCGAGGATTGCTCTTATCTCGGAATAATTCCTATGATACACCCTTGCATTGGGATAGACAGAAAGACGTTCCGTCGCAACTGCGACTGCGTCAGGATCTCTGTCAAGAGCGATAAGTCTGCCTTTTTTATTGAGTCGGGCAGCAATTGCAGAGGAGTGGCCTGCACCTCCTGCGGTACCGTCAACATAGATACCATCCGGATGTATATCAAGCCCATCCATACATTCCTCTAACATTACAGGTATATGGCTGAATTCCATTAGATATTTCTCTCCTTAGTTCCGATATGTATCGGACACAAAGACAAAAACGTCTGCATCAAAGAACCAGATCAGCAAGAACGTCGTTGATCTCATCCTGTGAAATATTGCTGTTGAATTCTTCCCATCTGGACTTATTCCATATCTCAGCTCTTCTGTTTGCACCGATAACGACCACTTCGTCAGTTATCCCTGCATGATCTCTGAGCTGCTGTGTGATAAAGATACGTCCCTGTTTATCCGGGACCTGCTTGTCAGCACCGGCAAGAAGCTTACGTCTTATATCGCTTCCCTTCTTACCAGGTATGGAATTAAGAGTTTCACAGTATTCCTGAAATGCCTCAGGCGAGTATACGGCGATATAGGCGTCATCATGTCCCTGACAGAGGAAAAACTCTGGTCCGAGTATTTCGCGCAGCTTTGTTGGGAAGCTCATACGGCCCTTTTGATCTATGCTTGGATAATAAGTACCGCACAACAGATCTGCCATTGAACTTCGCCTCGCTTTCTTGCTTACTCTTAGGATCGATTCACCCTAATTTGGAAAATTTCACTTCCAATCACCTTTTTTCACCCTAAACATATTTTACCATTATTCAGAGTTGAGGTCAAGACGGAGTTTTTTACAAGAGTTAACGCGATATTACGTTGTTTTTTGTTGATTTTGTTCAAACATTAACCAAAAGCAGAACAAACGTTTTTGTTATTGTTAATTTATTTTGCTATGTTTTCACCTTTTTTCACCTTTTGGAGTGTTTTTAAGGTTTTTTTCACCTCTCGGCTTCACCTTTCATCACCCAAAAGGAGAAATAAGCCTCCGGATACACTAAGGCTGTGCCTCTTATCTATCCAAAGACTTATTTCTTTTGTTCTGTAATACTGTATCGGCTCTAAGCCGTTCATCAATCATTTGTATATGTAAGATTGAACTTTGAGGATTTAAGTCCCAGAGCCATTGAGAACGGATAACCCTTTATTGTTTTCTGTCCATCAATATTGACTTCTGTTACATAGCCTGTTTCCTCTGAATATACAGGCTGTATCCAGTTTGTAGGATCATCAGAGAGCGTGAGGTGGTAAGTCTTTTCAATCTTGCTCTTCACATCAGCAGCATCCATATATGTAACTGTTCCCCAGTGCGGATCAAATGCCGCATCATAATCACTGGGTACGCTTCTAAGATACGGACGGTCTTCTAAGAATACCTCATAGCAGTTTGCTGAGCATCCGCCGCTTGAAGCGGAGAATACAGTAAGTGCATAACTACCGTCGTAGAAAAGAGCTTCGCCCAGCACCTCATTGCAGGCATCTATTACAATCTGCGGAGGATCAGGTTTTCCTCTGAGGTCACTCGAGTCATCGTTGTGATACTTCATAAAAGTATATACAGCAACCGCCTGGGCTTTAATAGCTTCATAGGAGAAGCTTCCGCCGACCTCACGATTTACGATCTCTGAAACCACCTTGAGGGTATCACCTGCAGGCTTGTGAGCTATCGTGAGCTCCTCCTCGTCAGTCTCACCTGTATTCATAAGCTCGGTACCCGGATAGTAATGGAACAGGATATCCTGATATGTCCATCCTGCATAGGCAGCATAGAAATTAGCGCCGTTCTGGCTCATTCCAACTCCGTGTCCCCAGCCATATGTAACAAATGCAAACTGACCAGGTTTAGCTTCAAGTTCTGGATCAGGCTGTGAGGACGGAATATCTCCCACAGTAGCTCCAGAAGTAACAAGCTCAACCGCAGTAGGTATTTTGCTTCTGCTTATCGCCGCATTCTTTGACAGAGTGGGCGTAGCTTTTCTGAGTGCATTCTTCTTCTTTACAACAGCTTCCTCAAGAGCCTTGCGCTCTTCTTCGGAAAGCCCTGCATATGGATCAACAGGCTCACCGACTTTTGCCATTTCGGGAGTAGCGATCTCATAGCTGATAAGTGTAAGACTGGAATCGTAATCACTGATGTCAGCCTTCTCCCAGTCAACTGGTATGTTCTGTTTCTCTTCCTCGTTTTCGGCAAGGATCTCAGAAACAGTTTCCGTAGATTCAGATGTGGTATCAATCACGGTTGTTTCAGCCACGGCAGAAGTAGTCTCTCCACCGGTGGTACCGTCCTCCGCAATAGTGATACCCGTAGAAGCCGAGAGCACGAATGCTCCCGAAGTGACAGCTGCTGCTCTTTTAAGCATTGTCTGTACCTTCATAACGATCTCCTTCTATATATATTAAGTAAAGTGCTTACTGCTGCGGCTGTTCTGCAGCTGCTTGCTCTGCAGCAGCTTGTTCTGCCGCTGCCTTCTGAGCCTGCATAAAGGCTTCCGTATGCTGAATGGAATTAAGGTCTCCTGCGACCTCTCCTTCTCTCAATCGTCTTGCAACAACAAGAAACCTTGAGTTGTCCCAGTCTGCATAGCAAGTAGATAGCGTTAGCAGTTTATCACCATATTTAACATCTATTCCAGTGTCAATGCCCCACGAACGCTTACAGCAATCGATATAGAAGTTGAATTCCTCTTCACTATCGATCTCTTCCATATTCCAGTAGTGGAAATCTGTAGCATCGTAGGTGCCGCTTGTTACAAGGTAAGCGAATATAACATAATCATAATCCCTGTAATTAGAACTAAGCTTGATAAAAGGATACTGATTGTAAAAATCAAAGCCTGCACGGTATTTTCTCAGTGAACCCATCATAGTTCCGTCATACCAGCTGTGGCCATAGATGACTAAATTCTCTGACTGTTCAAGATCATTGCTGCCAAAAACATCCCTGTAATCTGCAAAGAGAGTTCCTCTGTCATAATACTGTCTGAAAAGATCCTTTTCAAGATAGAACATATTTGACGGCCAAGCATCAGGTCCGTAATACGGATCATTTGCCTGTACCTCACCCGGGTCATGTACGAACGGATAATCGACCTGTGTTCCGTCGATCTTGATATATCCCATAATATCCTTGTTAAGCCTCTTTAGCGACTTGGTTCTTTCACTTACACCTGTTTCCGAAGGAACATAAGTGTATTTATCTGACAGCACTTCAGGAAGCTCAACTACAGGCTCAGTAACTGCTTGAGTTTCCTGAACATTGCTGGGAGTAGGAACTGATTTTTTGTCCTTGTTCAGCAAAACAGCTACTGTTCCAAGACTTACAGCCACTGCACATGTAACACAGGCTGAAATGATCTTAATAGCTTTGCTCATAGCTTATCACTTTCCTCCCTTTGGATCATAAGGAACAAATTCTGCATCAGGATCATAATGCTCGTTGGGATGATCCTGATAATAGATCGTCGGCCACTTTATATTCGGATTCGGCTGACTATCCTGAGTACCCTTGAGCGGATCTTCACCGTCTCTTACCTGTCTTGCAAGTATCATAAGACGGCCCCTTTCATCTGGGAAAATGACGTTACAGGTAGAAAGTGTAAGCAAAGGATCTCCATACTTAACGTCAACATCATTTGTGCGGATAGTTCTTTTCTTTGCCTCATTAACGAAATCGTAGAAATCGTCTTCACTGTCAAAGTTGAGATAGTTCCAGCATTCAAACTTTGTATCGGTATCATCGTTAGCGTCGAGTATGAAAAATGCAAATATCTTATACTGATAGTTTTCGTAATTGGAACTGAGGTTTATAATAGGATGAAGTCCGTAATACTCCTCATTTCTGTAATAATACTTTAGGCAGCCGAACATCTGGTCATCATACATATTGTGTCCGTAAATTACTAGATTATCAGAATTTGGACACTTGAGATAACCGTCTTCGTCCACTTTATCAAAGGAATTTCTGTAATCAAGGAATAACTCTCCTGCAACATTATCAGTGAGGTCATACTTTCTCGTGAGATACTTAATATTGTCTTCAGCCTGTAAAACAGGATTATTCACTGGAGTGTCAGGTATGCTTATTACTCCAACGATATCAGGATTTATCTCAAGAAGTTTGCGAGCCCCCTCGAGCAAAGTATACTTTTTCCTTTTATCTTCCTCATTTTTAACAGGAGATACTTTCTTTTCAGTTGCAGTATCGTATATCTCCATAATCTTCTCAGTTTTGTTCTTGCTTGACCAAAGGTCATAGTAATAATCGCCCACCATATACCCGCAGACAACTATTGCAATTACTGAGCACAGAAATACAACTTTTCTTATGCACTCGCCGACGCTGTCTCCCTTACGAGGAACAAGGTCGATAAGTCGCTGTTTAAAACTCTTTTTCTTGTGTTTCTTGTGTTTCTTCTTTTTATCAGGTGACACAGCTTCTTCACCATAAGTTCCTATAGCTTCAGGAGCATACTCCCTGTGCTGTGCCTCGTTTCTGCCACGCTCTGCCGTTAATATATTTTCGACAGTTGAATCATTTTCTGCAGCAAACTCTCTTCTTGTATGCTGAAAGTTTTCTTCTCTTGACGCTTTTACAATAGCTTCATCCGGAAGCACCTTTGTTGCTTCCAATTCTTCATCAGGCTTTACTGAAAAGACCTCTTCAAGGTCAATTTCCTCTTCTTCATCGGATACTTCTGTAAAATCTTCCACCTTATCAGTAACAGTATTGTCAACTTCGGTAAAGTCGCCTGCGATCTCATCTGCTATCTCCTTTAGTTCCTCATGTGCGGGTGTCTCAAGTCCATCAAGCAGATCGGATATATCAGGAGAAGACTCTTCAGAAGCCTTCTCTGCAGCTTTGGCTGCTTCCGCAGCCATTCTTTCAGCAGCAGCCTTTTCATAAGCGATAGCAGCGTCGAGCTCTTCGATAATGTCCGCTGCAGTAGCCATTTTCTTTTCCTTGGCTCTCATAATGCGGTCAGATATGCTCTCCGTGCGTTCTGTTTCGTTTCTATTATCGTAGGTCGTAGGAGCAACTTCTGCTTCACTGTGTATAGACCTTCTGATTGCTTTTATTTTTTCAGCTCTGCGCTGAGCCTCTGAGCTTTCTTCATTGAATTTGTCGCTCATCAGTCTGTAATCTCCTCCATCAGCATTTTTTCGACAATTTCAAAGGCATAAGCAGCGGCACATTTTCTTATATTCGCCCTGCTCATGTCGCTGAGCTTACATAGCTCCGGCAGTTTAACAAATTCTCTGCCGCAAATATCGAAACCGATATATACCGTTCCCACGGGAGTATCAGCAGTTCCGCCCGATGGACCTGCAATACCCGTCACGGAAACGCACACATCCGCCCCAGAGCGCTTTTTCAGCCCTCTGACCATACTCAATGCCGTCTGTTCGCTCACAACACCGAAAGCCCGAATTGTTTCGGCAGGAACTCCCAGAAATTCGGTCTTGATTCGCTCAGAATAAGTACATATTCCAAGCTCAAACACCGCAGATGCGCCCGATACTGATGTTATAAGCTCTGAAAGAAGTCCTCCTGTACAGCTCTCCGCTGTAGCAATGGTCAGACTTTTTCGTTCTAATAATTTTACAACATTTTCAACTGTTTTGTCAAGTTTATCGGTATCAGTTTCAGAAAATTTAACGCTTACCACTAAATCGCCGTCCTTGCTTTAGTTAATATCTCACAAAAATGATGTGATTAATTTGTGAAAAACTCAAAATTTAATCTCCGTAATTGAAGGTCTTCATTACAGTTCCCTCAACTGCTTTCTGTATCAAGGGCTCGAAATCAAAACTATTCTGAGCTTTTTCCACATCACTGAGCACAGGTCTTACCTTTGGATGACGTGGTGTAAACACAGTACAGCAGTCCTCATATGGGAGCACTGATGTGTCGAATGTATCTATTTTACGTGCGATTTCGATTATCTCAGTCTTGTCCATTCCGACACATGGACGGAAAACAGGTATACGGCACGCTGCATCCGTGCATACCATAGCCGCCATTGTCTGACTTGCTACCTGTCCGACACTCTCACCAGTTATAAGTGCAAGGCAGTTGTCCTTTTCAGCAATACGCTGAGCTATCTCCATCATGAGCCTTCTCATGATAATAGTAAAGAACTCTTCAGGACAATGATCCTTTATAGCTTCCTGTAGTTCGGTAAACGGAACACAGTAAAATGCAATACCACCGCAGTAATCCGTGAGCTTCTGACAAAGTTGCTCAACCTTGAGCTGTGCACGATCAGATGTGTACGGTGGGCTCACATAGTGAATTGCAGCAATGTGAATTCCACGTTTTGCCATCATATAGCCCGCAACAGGACTGTCAATACCTCCTGACAGCAGAAGCATTGCCTTGCCACTGCTTCCAACAGGAAGTCCGCCTGCACCCTTGATATTCTCAGCGTGAACGAAAGCATTCTCGTCACGTATCTCTACAGTTACCGTTACTTCAGGATTTTTCACATCAACGGAAAGATGCGGGAACTTATCCAGCAGCTTTCCGCCGAGTTCCATACATATCTCAGGAGACTTCATCGGGAATGCCTTATCGGAGCGCTTGGCGTTGACTTTGAAGGTCTTTGCACAGCTTAGGACCTCCTCAAGGTAGTCATAGCTCTTGTTGCATATGTCCTCAAAGTCCTTTTCGCATACGCAAGCGCGACAATATGTAGCGATACCGAATATCTTGCCAACTCTGTCTGCTACCTCACCAAGATCGATGTTTTCATCAAGCGGAGTTATATATGTAGTGGACTGAGCACTGGTCATCTGAAAGTGACCGAGAGGTTTCAGTCTGCGTTTTATGTTCTTTATGAGCATATCCTCAAATGTCTTTTTGTTAAGACCCTTGAGTGCCATTTCGCCGTATTTAACAAGTATCAATTCTTTCATATCTGATCTCCTATACTATTATATATATAAGCTGTTATCCTCTCAACTTTCCCATGCCCTCACTAAGAGCCTCGCAGAAGATATCAAGCTCCGCTTCTTTAGTTTCAGCAGTCATGCTAATACGAAGTGCGCTGTCTGCAAGCTTGTCTTTAATGCCGAACTGTCCGAGAACACCACTCTGCTGTCCTTTTGAACATGCAGACCCGCTTGAGACATATATCTCTTTACTTTCAAGAAAGTGAAGCATTATCTCCGAGCGTTTGCCTTCTGCCGAAATATTCACCACATATGGTGAACCGTCTTCGGGAGAGTTGATAACAACCCCATCAATACTGCCAAGCTTTGCGAGAAGATATGACTTCAGTGCCATAACCTTCTCATATCGTTCTGAAATAGTAGGAGAAAGCTTCTTTACAGCAGCACCGAAAGCCGCTATCATAGGAACACCCTCAGTACCTGAACGAATTCCCTTTTCTTGTTTACCGCCCGTGACTACAGGAAGTACACGGATCCCTTTTCTGATATATAGTGCTCCCACACCCTTGCCTCCATGTATCTTGTGACCACTCAATGAAATAAGATCTGCACAAAGAGCATTCACCTTAACAGGCAACTTCATAAAGGCCTGAACACAATCCGTATGGGTGACGATATCTGGATATTTGCGTTTTAACGCCGAAAAAGTCTCTTTAACAGGAAGAATGTATCCCGTTTCGTTATTTACATACATCATGCTGACGAGACATGTATCATCTCCGCAGGCATTAACAAAATCCGCCGCATAATACCTTCCGTCTTCACGTGGAGAAACTCTCACGATTTCAAATCCGTTTCTTTCAAGATCTGTGGCAGTTTCCTCAACAGAAGCATGTTCAACAGCTGAAATGACGATTTTTTTCCTTTTTCTGCCATAAGCAGCCGAGGCTCCGCGGAGTGCAAGGTTATTACTCTCGGTAGCTCCGGATGTAAAGTATATATTCTCGCTTTCTGCGCCGATTGCTGAAGCTAAAGCCTTTCTCGTATCATCAACGAGAAGCTGCGCATTCAGTCCTGAACGGTGAAGCGAAGAAGGATTACCGTATTTTTCAGTCATAGCTTCCACAGCTGCCGCAACAGCTTCTGAACAAGGCTTTGTAGTCGCCGCATTGTCAAGATATACTTCCATTTTCACTATCAATTCCTTTGTCATAAACATTCTTTTTATTATACCACATATGCTAAAAAAAAGCAACCGGTGGGAAATGACAAAAATGCTCCCTTTCCAGGGAGCATTCCGAAAAATAACTATTTACGGCAAAATTATAAGAATCTGCGCATTATATCATAAATAAGAAGAAATACATAATCTGTGAGGTTTACCTTTCCGTCACAGTTTATATCTGCTGCAGTTCTCTGAGCTTCAGTAAATTTGCCCGGATTTGTCATTACAGAAAATAGCAACACTAAGTCAGCTGTGTTTATTTCACCGTCACCATTTATGTCACCGACTGTGTAAACAGGCTCTTCTTCTATTACAATTTCATCAGTTATTTCGATATAACCGTTTTCAACATGTTCTTTAGCCCATTCAGCCATTAAATATGAACTTTCATCAAATTCAATGTTCTCAATACAATTCATTGACATAGTATCAACATCGAACCCTATTTCGAATTTATCTCCGGGTTTAACATCAGAAGGAAGTTTGAAATCAAGTGTCCACAGAACACCGTCTCTTCCATCATTACCACGCCCCGCTGTAACAAGAACAATCTCATTGGAAGGTTCTTCACACATCGCTTGTCCAGAAGCAAGATCTTCACCTGCAGGTCCTATTTTAGCCTCTCCGTCAACAAGCTCAAGTCTTTGATCATATTTCACAAACAAACAAGTATTTACATATTCTTTGTCTGCACCGCTGACGCTGAGTTCAACACTTACTACAGAACCGCCCTTCGCAGCAGCTTGAACCTTTGAAAGCGAAAGCTGAGGCTTTACGTATTCAGGATCTTCAGCTGTTGTTATTGTAGTAGTGGTAGTAGTTGTTGTAGTAGTTGTTGTGGTAGTTGTTGTGGTAGTTGTTGTAATGTTTGATATGGTTTCGCAATTTGCATAAATAGCACCCTGTTCTATACCGTTTGTGAATACCCATGCTTCCATAAGCTTTCCAGTTTCATCGTTTTCATAATTTGTGAAATGGTCATCGGGGGTATAATTAATGCAAACAGGGAATACATCTCCCATCTTAGCATCTGCAGGAATCATGAAATCCATTATCCACAAAACACCGTCTCTGCCTACATCAGCACTAGCATCAGTTGTTAAAAGTATTTCGTTCTCTCCGACTCTTTCTTGTGTATAGCTTAATTTTTTACCTGCATCACCTTTTTCTGCATACTCATAGTCTCTTTCTACAAGCTTAAGTCTTGTGTCATACTGAATATGGAATGATGTGTTGGAATATTTTTTTTCAGCACCGCTGACTGAAAGCTCAACTGAAACGACAGAGCCCGCTGTTCCTTGAATCTGTGAAAGCGAAATTGTAGGCTTGATTTCTGAATCCTGTGGATCAACATCATTAATTTCATAAGTGGAACCTAATGTCTTTTCTGCAGCAATCACCGGTAATGCCGATGCACATGCAACGAGCTGAAGCGATAAAAAAGCACTGCAAACACGTTTTATAAAATTGTTCATAGTTCATTTCTCCTTTTATTTGTTAAAAATATAGATAACTCCTTGAATACAGCATACCCACGTATTTGCAATGATACACTGAATCAAACGAAAAATCTGTATATATTTTACCATATAATGTAATTAAAGTCAACAAATATACTATATTTATATAGTAAATATTCCGCGCTACAACCACATAATCGAAAATATATTCGTTTTTTGTTGCATTTCAAAGCCGATTGTGTTATAATTCATATGTATATCTATTTTTAAAGGAGAACACTACTGTGAAAAGGAGCTTCATGACACGGAGCTGTACAAAAGAAAAATACCTGACAGCATTCCTCATAGGCTTCGGAACTATGCTGTTCTCGCTGATTCCAATGATGCTGACAGAGCACGGGTATTTTATATATTACGGTGACTACAATGCACAGCAGATACCATTTTACTGCCTTGCAAACACAACAGTACGTAGCGGACAGTTAGGCTGGAACTGGCTTACCGACCTTGGCTCCGACTTTATGACATCTTATTCGTTTTACCTCTTCGGCAGTCCGTTTTTCTGGATTACAGCCCTTCTTCCAAGAAGGCTAATGCTGTATGCAATGCCGGTGGTACTTGCCATAAAGCACGGAACTGCAAGCCTTACCGCCTATGCCTATATACGCCGTTTTGTCCGTGGCAGCAACGCCGCTCTGACTGGAGCTCTGCTTTACTCATTTTCTGGTTTCCAGATATACAACGTGTTTTTCAACCATTTCCAGGACGTTACCGCATTTTTTCCAATCATGCTCATAGCGCTGGAGGAGTGCGTAAACAACCACCGCAGAGGCTCTTTTGCACTGATAACAGCGCTTATGGCGTGTATAAACTACTATTTCTTTGCTGGTCAGGCAGTTTTTCTTGTTATTTACTGCCTCTGCCGATTCAAAAGTCCTGATTTCCGTATTACATGGCGAAGATTTCTGCCGCTTGTCATCGAAGCCATTCTTGGAACTCTCCTTGCTGCTTTCATACTTCTCCCTTCTGCAATGGCTCTCATGGGGAATTTCAGATTAAACGAGCGGCTTTACGGAACGGATATGATATCCTACGCCGACAGAACTCTAATACCGCACATTATTCAGAGTTTCTTCATGCCCTGTGATCCTCCGGGATATCCAATACTTTTCAGTCAGAATTACGAAATGTGGGCTTCAATAGGAGGATATCTTCCTTTATTCTCAATGACAGGCGTGATATCATTCATTCACCTTCGAAAAAAGCACTGGGCTGTAAAACTTATAGCGATATGCATATTATTCTCATTTGTGCCTGTGCTGAACAGCCTGTTTCAGGCTCTCAACTCATACTATTACGCGCGGTGGTTCTACATGCCTATTCTTATAATGGCAATGATGACCGCTCATACTATTGATGACGAATCCTCAGACGGCTTCATTGGCCTTAAAGTCAGTGCTGCAGTCCTTGCTTTTTTCACGCTTGTTGGCATACTTCCGCGAAAACCGGAAAGCGGCGAAAAGCCTAAGCTATTCTCAATGCCTGAGGATATCCCATATTTCTGGGCAACTACAGCTGTTGCAGCAGTTTTTCTCATCTGTGCATATCATATACTGCAAAGAAAGAAAAAAGGTACGCTCAGCACAGCGTTTATGGTATTTGTAACGTCTGCTGCGTCCATAATATGTATGTTCACTACAACACTCTATGCTGCAAGCAGCGTCAGCTCCGCGGAGCACTATATCGACTCATTCATAGATTATGATGACGAAGTATACGAAACGGTCAGCAGCAACAGCTTCTTCCGCACAGATACAGGCTTCAACACTGAAAACGCCTCTATGATATGGGGGCTTCCTTCCATAAGAGCCTTTCATAGCGTTGTTACACCATCAATTATGGACTTTTATAGTTTTATCGGTATAAGACGTGATGTTGCTTCAAGACCGTCCTTGCAACACTATAGTCTGAGAGGACTCCTATCTGTTAAGTATTTCTACAAGGAAAAATCCAAGGGTAACAGTTACAGCAGCCTTGTTTCGAACGTCCCGTCCAAACAGGTTAGATATACTAATAAAGACCCTGAGGAAGAGGATATCAGCAACGTTTTAATTCCAGACGAACTCACAGGTTTTGAATACGTGGGAGATACGGCTAATTTTGAGATTTATGAAAACAAACTCTTCATTCCTATGGGGTGGGCTTACGACTCATATATAACTCAGACAGAAGCAAAAACTAAAAGTGCTATTCAGCGCGAAGTCATCATGATAAAGTCCCTTGTTCTCACTGACGAACAGGCAGAGAAGTATAAGGATATACTTACTAAATATGATTCCGAATACTATCCAACCATAAACCGGAAGACATATGAGTTTTTCTGCCGTCAGAAACAACAGTGCTGCGCTGAAAGTTTCTCATACAACGGGAACAGTTTCCGCTCGATAATTGAACTCCAGCAGCCACAGCTCGTCTTTTTCAGCGTCCCCTACAGCAGCGGCTGGAGCGCTGAGGTAAACGGCATAAAAGCTGATATTGAACGTGTTAACGAGGGATTTATGGCTGTAAAGGCAGGCTCTGGACAGAATACCATAGTATTCAGATACAGAACACCATATCTTAAGGCAGGAATAATTATAAGCATCTGTTCAGCTCTTACACTTGCGCTTTATCTCATTCTTTTCCGTAGGAAAGGAAGCCCAAGCGAGCCATTTACTTTCAGCCACTATTACAACTACACATCATGTCAGAAAATAAAGACTGCACAGGTATACTGCGATAGTCTTTTCGATAAAAAGGAGAAATGATAATGCATTTACAGGAAAAGACCATATCCAGCGATATGATTTACGAAGGACCTATATTCACCATAACTCATGACAAGGCAGAGCTTGAAAACAACAAGACCGCTGTCCGAGACGTACTTCACCATCACGGCGGAGTATGCGTTATACCGATAACTGATAACAATGAAATTTTCCTTGTCAAACAGTTCCGATATCCGTTTCATACTGTCACCCGTGAAGTTCCTGCAGGAAAGCTGGAAAAGGGTGAAGATCACGGAGAATGCGGAAAGCGTGAGCTACTTGAAGAAACAGGCTATACCTGTTCTGAATACATCTACCTCGGAGAAATGTTCCCAACTCCTGCCTACAATACAGAAATAACTTACATGTACCTAGCAAAAGGACTGACTTTCAGCAGTCAGAACCTCGATCCTGATGAGTTTCTGGATGTTGAACGTATACCGCTTTCAGAAGCTGTAAAACAAGTTATGGACGGAACTATCAGAGATGGGAAGACACAGATCGCAGTTCTAAAGGCTGCACGTATTCTCGGAATATAACAAATAAGACCTGCAAAATGCAGGTCTGAAAGTCTTACTTTATCAGGCAATCTCTTCGCTTTCCTCAGCCTCTTCAGTCTCCATAACAGCAAGCTGCCTCTCATATGCTTCAAGAATAGTCTCCTCAAAAAGCTTTCTTGCAGAAGCTGAAATAGGATGAACGATATCACGGAAAACTCCGTTCTCGTCCTTTCTACTTGGCATTGCAACAAAAAGTCTCTCGTCGCCCTGTACCACCTTGATGTCATGTACTGCAAACATATCGTCGATAGTTACTGAAACTACCGCTCTGAGCCTGCCTTCAGACATGATCTTTCTGATTTTTACGTCTGTAATTTCCATAGTTTTCCTCCTTATAGGTCTTTATAACTCACGGTACGCATACTGAAATAGTTTATATTTATAACATTAATTTTCAGTAGAAAGTAAACCTATAAACTATTATAACTCAAAATTCGTAAAAATGCAAGCATTTTATACGAAAAGTACGATAAAATAATATAACTATTTTTTATATATATAATTTGTGACATAACCTCTCGAAGCTTTAGCTTGGGTATAGTTCAACATTTTATTCAGGAAAGGTGATTATTTTGGATATCAACATTTTAAAAGAAAAAAAACACATTCATTTCATCGGAATCGGCGGATCCGGAATGTACCCGCTGGCACAGATACTTCATTCTCAGGGCTACTATCTCACAGGATCAGACAATAACGAAACAGAGACCCTAGATGCTGTAAGAAAAATGGGCATCCCTGTTTTCATTGGTCAGAGAGCCGAAAATATCAAGGGTGCTGATCTTATCGTTCACACAGCCGCTATAATGGCTGACAACCCGGAGCTTATTGCTGCAAAAGCAAGTGGAGTCCCAGTGCTTGAACGTGCTGACCTTCTCGGTATAGTAACGAGCTGGTATGATAATGCTATCTGCGTGTCCGGAACTCATGGCAAGACATCCACTACATCCATGATAACTCAGATACTATTTACCGCTGGCGTTGACCTTTCAGCATATATCGGTGGTAAGCTACCCTGCATAGGCGGAAGCGGAGTTGCCGGAAAAAGTGATATCATGGTGTGCGAATCATGCGAATTTGAAGATCATTTTCTCAAATTCTTCCCTGATATATCTGTAATACTGAATATAGACGCCGATCACCTTGACTATTTCGGAACTCTCGAAAATATCATAAAGTCATTCCATAAATTCAACGAAAACACTTCAAAATGTATAATCGTCAATGGTTCAGACGAAAACTCAATGAAATCCCTGGAAGGAATCACCGGTAAAGAAATAATAACTTTCGGTAAGGACAATTCCTGCGATTACTATCCAGAAAACGTAAAACACGAAAACGGACTACTTACCACTTATGATGCAATGTACAAGGGTAAAAAACTTGGAACTGTAACCCTCCACGTTGCAGGCATACACAATGTACTGAATTCCCTTGCTGCTGTAGCGGCTTCGCGCTACGTTGGAGTTGATTTCAGTTTCATACAGCAAGGACTTGAAGACTTCCGCGGAGCTAAACGCCGTTTTGAAAAGCTTGGATGCGAAAAGGGCATAACTGTTGTAGACGACTATGCACATCACCCTACAGAGCTCGAAGCTACACTGAATGCGGCTATGGAGATGAATTTCAGTCATGTTTGGGCGGTTTTCCAGCCATTCACTTTCTCACGCACAAAACTGCTCCTTGATGATTTCGCAAGAGTACTTCAGATTCCCGATTACGCAGTACTCACTGATATAATGGGAAGCCGTGAAAAGAACACATATGATATCTTCACACGTCACCTTGCAGAAAAAATACCTGACTGTATATGGTTTCCACAGGACGAAACTGCAGAGTGGACAGACGAACGGAAATATGCCAACTTTGAACAGATATGCAACTATGTATGTGAACACGCTCAATCAGGCGACCTCGTTATAACTCTCGGATGTGGTGATGCGTACAAAATAGCAAAAATGATACTTGAAAAACTTGCAAAGGAGTAATAATATGCTGAAAGACAAGGAATTATCTGTTTTCAACTATATAAAATCCCGCCTGAGCGACGGAATGTCACCTTCCGTCAGGGAAATAATGGACGCTATGGGTTTCAAATCCACATCCACAGCACACAGATATATTGAAACGCTTGTCCGTGAAGGACTTATCGAAAAAACTGGAAATCTCAACCGTACTCTCCGACTTCCAAACAGTGGAACGACTTCAGTTCCTGTTATGGGAACCGTCACCGCCGGACAACCTATCACAGCCATTCAGGATATCACCGGATATATCGGCTTTGAAGCTCCGGGAGTCAATCCGCAGGAGCTCTTTGCACTTAAAATACGCGGTGAAAGTATGATAAATGTTGGTATACTTGACGGTGATATAGTAATCGTAAAGCGTGATAATTATGCAGAAAACGGCGATATCGTCGTTGCATTCATCGGTCACGAGGACGCAACAGTAAAGACATTCTACAAAGAGCGAGGTCACTTCCGTCTGCAGCCTGAAAATGACACTATGGAGCCCATAATTGTAGACGAAGTTGAAATTCTCGGTAAGGTCATAGGCTTGAAAAGATATTACTGATCGATATAACACTGATTAGCAATTGCGAATTATGAGGTAAAAAAATGGAACTCAAACCAGAGAATACAACAGTTACTTATAAAGGTGAGGATATGCTGAATATCCTGAAAGAGATTGACTTTATACTCATTTCGCTTCGCGATATTGGCAGATTTTACGCTGAAGACATTAATAATAAAAGGCAGGAATACGAAAAAGAAACCACCGATTATATCGACAATTATAAAGTGTGCGAGCGACTTGCCCATATACGTTGCAAACTCACTGAGGCTTTCGATCGAACTCTAGGTGACGATGACATGGACGATATAGAACGAGCCTGCTGCAATATAAAATACTGGTCAAAACAATAATCGCACATGCTGAACGCACTCCTGCACTAATAATCAATTATTGATAACTAATCACTAAAATTAATTTTTTTCAAAAAACACTTCCATTTTTGCTAGAAATAGTGTATAATGTAGAGTGGTTAATAATACGCCACAGAAAGGACGATATAAATGCTTAATGAAGTTAAGGTCATAATATGTGGTAAGGAGTATAAGATAAAAACAGCCGAAGCTCCGAACTACGTTTATGCACTCGCAAGAGCACTTGAGACAAAGATTAACGAGATTACCGCAGCAAGTGGTTCTTCGCCTTATGCCGCTTCCATAATGGTAGCAATGGCTCTCCTCGATGACCTCAACAAGGCTAATCAGCGCCTTGACAATATCCGCGACCAGACTAAGGAGTACGTGGATGAGGCAGGCAGAACACGTATCGAGCGCGATGCTGCTCAGAAGGAAATTGAGGTGCTCAAGTCCAAGATAACACAGCTTGAAAATATGGTCAAGCTCAAGCAACTCAGTGACAGCATTTGATGAATAAATCCGAGATACTCGCTCCCGCAGGCAGCATGGAAACTCTTCGTGCGGCTCTCAGATCGGGTGCAGAGGCTGTATACATAGGTGGAAAGCGCTATTCTGCGCGCAACAGCGCAGCGAACTTCTCGCTCAGTGAAATATGTGAAGCAACCTCCCTCTGTCACAGATATGGTGCAAAACTCTATCTTGCTGTAAATACAGTTATATCCGATGATGAAGCTGCCGATTTCTGTGAGTACATAAAAGCTGCTGCCAAAAGTGGTATTGATGCTTTTATTGTTCAGGACTGGGGCTGTGCCGAACTTATTCGCCGCTGCGTATCTGATGCTGTACTTCACGGCTCTACGCAGATGTCAGTACATACAGCCGCAGGTGCTTCTCTGCTCCGTGATCTCGGATATACAAGAATAGTCCCTGCACGCGAGCTTGACAGGGAAACTATTTCCCAAATATGCAAAGTCGGTATCGAAACCGAGATATTCGTACACGGTGCACTATGTATGTCAGTTTCAGGGCAGTGTTATATGTCGGCAATGATAGGCTCGCGCTCTGCTAACCGCGGCTGCTGCGGACAAGCCTGTCGGCTTCCTTTTTCCGCCATTGGCAATAAGAACAGAGCTGCACTGTCACTCAAAGACCTGTCGCTTCTGCCAAACGCTCGCGAGCTTGCTGATTTGGGAGTTAATTCCTTTAAGATAGAGGGACGCATGAAACGCCCCGAATATGTGGCTTCCTCAGTACATGAGCTAAAAGCCTCCCTTGAAGGTACTGCCCCCGATATGGATTTACTTCGCGGAGTATTTTCACGAAGCGGTTTCACTGACGGCTATTTTACCGGAAAAAGGCAGAATATGTTCGGAGTCCGTGAGAAGGACGACGTTATCTCCGCCCACGAACTGATACCAAAAATACACGAGCTATACCGCTTTGAACGCAAAGCTTTTACGGTTGATTTTCACATGATTATAAAAGAGGGACAACCTGCAGTAATTACTGCTGAATGCAATGGTATATCTGCTTCAGCCACCGGAGAAGTTCCCGAAAAGGCTCTGAACCGTGCCACAGACATAGCTGCTCTTGAAAAGCAGCTGTCAAAGCTTGGAGACACAGTCTTCAAGCTGGGAAAACTCTCTGCTGATATCGACAGTGAACTTATAATCCCTGCAGGAAAGCTCAATGAACTTCGCCGCAAGGTAACAGAAAAGCTGACAAATGATATAATTGCAGAAAACACTCCGGAATATTCAATAACAGACTATGTTCCGCATATTGAATGTAATCACAGTGGCAATACCTACAAAGATCTGAAGCTCCGTACTTTCTGCCGTACTGTCGAACAGGCAATTGCTGCCTCAGATCTGTCGGAATTCATTATAGTCCCCATTGAACTTATCAATGATGATATACTCGGCAGCGTGGACATAAATAAAATAATTATTTCACCACCACGCTTTATAGTTAATGAGGAGACAGTTACGAAAAAACTTGCAGGGTTTAAAGTAAAAGGATTTAACAGGCTGTACTGTCATACTCCTGACTGCATAGCTATCGGCAGAAAACTTGGTTTCAAGCTTCACGGGAGCTTTACTCTCAATGTTTTCAATTCCTACAGCGCAGAATACTTGCGTAATCTTGGAATAGAGGACTGCGTTTTCTCAGTAGAGGCAACTCTTTCTCAGATATCCAAAGTAAATACAGAGCTTCCTCTTGGAACTGTCATATACGGCAGACTTCCTCTTATGCTCACACGAAACTGTCCTGTCAGGAACGAGATTGGCTGCGAAAAATGCACGAAAAAGCTCATTGACCGCACAGGCAGAGAGCTTCCCGTCGTATGCTCGAAGGACTACGTGGAAATACTCAATGCTGACAGGCTTTGTATGCTTGACAGACTTGAAGAAATACACGGCATAACCTATGGCATCATATACCTTTCCGACGAGGACGCCGACAGCACACGCGCCGCTCTCAGCGGACACAAGCCGCAGGGAAACATTACCCGCGGACTTTACTACAGAGGTATCTCAATATGAAACTCACCTTCAAAAAGCTCGATCCACGAGCTGTAATTCCCTCACGTGCTACTCCCGGGAGCGCTGGTTTAGACCTTTGCGCCTGCCTTGAGGATCCTATAATACTTGCCCCAGGCGAAATAAAAATGATACCAATAGGTATCACGGCAGAACCTGATTCTGACGATATTGCGCTCCTCATATATCCGCGCTCAGGACTTTCCTCAAAGTATGGAGTCTCACTTGCAAACTGCGTTGGAGTGGTAGACAGCGATTACCGCGGCGCATGGTTCGTCCCGCTTATTAATCACGGAAAAGAGCCATTTACCGTTGAGCACGGAATGCGCGTAGCTCAGATGATACCAACACGTATATTAATGCCCGAAATCGAAGTAAGCGATGAGCTCTCTGAAACAGAGCGCGGAAACTGCGGTTTCGGTTCATCGGGAATTAAATAAATCATATAAAACAAAAGATTGGAGATATTATTTATGAAAAAGACACTCTATTTTCTGCTTCTTTTTGTATGTGCCTGCATTCTTGGAGGAGTTATAGGAAACGTTTCATCAGGTTCGTTCGCATGGCTCGGCTATTCAAGAGGAATAAGCCTCTCTCCCAGCACATTCTCTATGGAACTCTTCAGTATCACTTTTGGTTTTACTTTCAACATTAATGTGGCACAGATAATCTGCATAATCATTGCTATATATGCATATATCAAGACTGCTCCCAAAGTAGTTCCTGATAAATAATCGCTAATTATCGTCCTTTTCGACAGTTTTTTACTGCCTTCGGGTCCATTAGTTTCCGTATTGTACCAAATTTTTAGTACACGGGAATTTCTGGGAGAAAAATCTTGTACATATTTCCCGTTGGTGCTATAATATAAATATGTGTATATAAAGATCATTGCATTTAAGGAGCTGCAAAATGTTTACAAAAGATATTGGCATTGACCTCGGCACTGCTAATACTCTCGTATATATGAGAGGAAAGGGTATAATAATAAGAGAGCCCTCAGTTGTTGCCGTAAATACCAGAACGGATAAATGCCGCTATGTCGGTAAGGAGGCAAAGGATGTCATCGGCCGTACTCCCGGCTCGATAGTTGCCGTTAGACCTCTTAAGGACGGCGTTATTGCCGATTTTGACATTGCAACCACTATGCTTCAGGAATTTATAAAAAAAGCTCTGAAGGGTACCTTTTTTACTAAGGCAAATGTTATAATATGTATTCCATCGGGCGTTACAGCCGTTGAAAGGCGTGCTGTCCGCGAATCCTGCAAAAAGGCAGGCGCAAATAACGTCCTTATAATTGAAGAACCTATGGCTGCGGCTATCGGCGCGGGTCTTCCTACTAATGAGGCTGCCGGAAGCATGATAGTAGATATCGGCGGAGGTACAAGCGAAGTAGCCGTTATATCAATGGGCGGAATAGTCGCTTCACGCTCGGTAAGATGTGCAGGCGACGAATTTGACGCTGCTATCATAAACTATATCAAGAAAAAATATAATCTCCTAATCGGCGAGAGGACTGCCGAAAATATCAAGCTTGATATTGGCTCGGCTTTCCCAAGCGAAAAGGAAGAATCACAGGAAATCAAAGGAAGGAACCTTCTGAACGGACTTCCTGAGAACGTTACGGTCACCTCCGCAGAGATACGTGACGCCCTTGTTGAACCACTTTCAAGAGTAATTGATGCAATAAAGTCTACTCTTGAAGAAACTCCACCTGAGCTTTCCGCCGATATAATCGACCACGGTATCACACTTGCCGGCGGCGGAGCACTGTTACGTGGACTGGATAAGCTCATAAACCGTGAAACGGGTATGCCCGTTTATATCGCAGAATACCCTCTTGACTGCGTTGCAGAGGGAACAGGAAAGATACTCGAGAATATCAACGATTATCAGGACGCTCTCACTGAAAACGTCAAGTACTATTAAGGGGGAGCTCCATGCGTGATTTCATAAAGAGCACCAGATTCAAGGTTCTGCTTGCTTTTCTTGCCTTTCTCGTTGGAATAATGGTTTATGCCGTCACTAAAGGCGGCTATTCCGTTTCGGGAGCTTCTTTTATAAATACTATCACTAAGCCTTTCCGCGCTGCATCCAACGGTATAAGTATGAAAATGGAACATACCGTTGATAAACTCAAAAATGCTGACAGTTATTTTGAGGAAAATGAACAGCTCAGAAAACAAATAGGCGAGCTCAACGCTCAGCTCACTGAATATGACGCCATTAAAGCTGAAGTAGAGGAGTTGAGAAAGTTCGTTACTATAAAACAGGATCACGAAGATTATCAGCTTTCCCAGCCCTGCAAAGTGCTGGGATATGTAACAAATGACCCATTCAAGTCATTTACTATTGACAAAGGCTCGGCAGATGGCATTCTCACCTACTGCCCCGTTGTCACATCTGAAGGACTTGTAGGTATAACAGTTGAGGTTTCAAAGCATGTTTCCACAGTGAGAACTATTCTCTCGCCGGATCTTTCGGTTGCTGCCGTTGCTTCCGCTTCAAATGCGGATCAGGGCATTATCGAGGGCAATGTACTTTCTTCTGAAAATGGTCATACAAAACTCGTACACGTTCCGAAAAAGAACAAACTCAAGCGCGGAGACCTTATGATAACCGCAGGTTCCAGCGGTATCTTTCCCAGAGACTATCCTATCGGCACAATTATAGAAACAGGCTTCGATTCAAATGGCCTTTCTGTATGTGCTGAAATACAGCCATGCGTTGACGTTGCACGTCTTACTTCTGTTATCGTTATAACCGATTTCAACGGAAAGACTCAGGAAGAAGACGAAGAGGAAGACGAAGAGGAAGACGAAGAGGAAGACGAAAATGAGGATTAGAACTACCCGTGAGCAGAATATACTCCGCATAAAGACGTCTCTTCGGTGGATTGTATACTATATGCTGATTTTCCTGAGTTTTATCATTATGACCTCAGGCACGCTGTATAAACCTATACTCCTTGTTCCGCTCGCTATAGGTATTGCAATAAACAACAATATCTACGCTGCTGCGGTGACGGGTGCATTGTGCGGATTTCTAATTGATATAAGCTGCGGCAAGCTCTTCGGATACAATGCAGTAATACTTGCTTTTTTCTGCATTGCTGCAAATCTCGTTTTCGAGCTTTATCTTAGAAACCGCTTTATCAACTTTATGATAATAACTACCGTTGTTTCATACATACAGTGCAGACTGGACTATAAGTTTTACTATCAGATGTGGGGCTACGAAAACGTGAACCGCATATTCGTAAAGGTGTATCTAAGAGTCTGGATATACACTGTTATATCAGCGGTCTTTATATATCTTGTGCTGAATCTTGTAAACCGCTTGCTCATGCCAAAAGAACATCTGACCATTGAGGAAGCTTTTAATACAAACATCCAGCCAGAAAACAGAAGATGACATTTCAGACCGCACCGCAGGTGCGGTCATAATCATAAAGGAGGCAGACCCTTGAAAGGATTTGCAGAAAATCTCAAATCTATCATTATAATATTGCTTGTCGTTTCACTCTCACTTCTTAGTTCACTTAGACTTATGAAGATACAGGTAATGGGCGATGAAACAATTGAAACTCCAACAATGTATGAGCCCGGAACCCTTACCTATAAAAAAGGAATTAAAGCTACCCGTGGAGAGATAATCGACTTCAGTGGTAATACTATTGTTACAAACGACGCACGTACTGATCTTGTACTACAAATGGCTTTCTTCCCTACCGATTTTAAGGAAGGAAACAAAATACTTCTCGGTATATACAACGCTCTTGATGAGCATGGCTACAAATTCGAGGAAAGTATCCCCGTTTCTTTTGAACAGCCTTATTATTTCAAGAAAAATGATGTTTCTGAGCTCATCTCCGACCTTAATCTTAACGTTTACGCTACTGCAGAAAACTGCATAGATAAACTTATATCAGATTACGAGATATCAGACGACTACACAGCTGAAGAAAAACGTATTATAGCTGGTATGCGCTATCAGATGATAGACAAGGACTTCTCTTATACCAACGACCTTCTCCTTGCTAAAAACGTTGATCAGAAAACCGTTGTTGAACTCAAGGAGTTAGGCAATTTATATCGTGGTATTGAAGCTGTTGATGCTTCTGAAAGAATGATAGTCCGTGGTGATATACTACCTCATGAAATAGGCACTGTAGGTCCTATCTATGCTGAGGAATACGACGAACTAAAATCCAAAGGATATAGCTACAACGATACACTTGGAAAAAGTGGTATCGAGTACGCTATGGAAACGCCTCTCAGAGGTCTCAATGGTGAGGCACAAATAGCTGTAAAGGACGGAGTTGTCCGCGATGTAAAAACTATCGCGGAGGCTACCTCAGGCGAAACTGTAAAGCTCACTGTTGATGGAGCATTCCAGCTGAAACTACAGGATATACTAGATAACTTTCTAAACTATACATTCCCTGCAATAAACCCAATGCCAAGCCTTCTCAAGGGAAAATGCGGAGCGGTATGTGTACTTGACGCAAAAACAGGTGCAGTTAAGGGAATGGCTACAGCCCCTACCTATAATCTGAAGGATTACGTTGAAAACTACGAATATTTTTTACAGGCAGAAGATTCTCCGCTTGTAAACCGCTGTACCTACGGTCTGTACCGTCCAGGTTCGACATTCAAGACCATCACTGCTACGGCAGGTCTTAACGAAGGTATTGTAACTGGTGGAACTCCACTTTTCTGCGGTCATGACTACTGGTTCTACGGAGGACATTACTCCTGTACAGGTACTCACGGAAATATCACTATGCGTCATGCTATCGAAGTATCCTGCAACTGCTACTTCTATGAGCTGTCACGTCTGCTCGGTATCGACAATATCACAAAATACGCTAAAATGTACGGACTCGGATCTCATACCGGCATTGAGACAGGCGATGCAGAGGGTTATCTCTGTAACCCCGAGACATTTGAGGAACATGGTCAGGAATGGGTAATCGGATGCGTTATACAGGCAGGTATCGGTAACCAGGACTGCGGTATGACTCCCCTGCAAATGGCTGTTGCCGCAAGCACTATCGGTAACCGTGGCGTAAGATATCAGCCATATATCGTTGACAGCTACTATACCTACGGTTCACGTCAACTCGTCAAAAAAACTGAGCCTGTTGTCGCTAATCAGATAGAGTTGTCCACTCCTGATGTCTATGACTATATCGTAGGCGGTATGATAGACGCTTCACGCAGTATGCCTGCAAAGTATTCACTTACCAACCTTGGTTTTGACGTTGCCATAAAAACAGGTACTCCTCAGGTTGGTGAAAACGTTCTTGATCAGAATTCATTCTTCATAGGATTTGCTCCTGCAGAAGATCCTGAAATTGCATTTGCAGGCGTTGTTGAACACGGTGAATACTCAAAATATATGATAAGGGATATTCTCCTTGCTTATCAGGAGTGTTATGGACTTCACGGCGTTGGTCCCACAAAGCCTAAACTTCCTGATGAAGTACGTCCGGTTCTTTCAACAACAACAACAACTACTACGGCTCTGACAACCTCGACTACAGTAACTGCAGCAGCTATCCAGCAACAGACAGAGCCAGAGACCACCGCTGCGTATCAACAGCCATGGACTCAGCCCACAGAGCCGCTAACTCAGGCAACCGAACCATGGACAGTGCCGGTTGCTACTTTGCCGCCAACTTCTTCAACAGATACAAGCGGTTTATCTCCTGAGACTTCGCAGGAACCTGATAATAACTGATATCCAAGGGTGTGACTTGTGTTCACACCCTTGTTTTTTAATATTATAAAATGTTAACCTCATTGTCAAACACCGCAACGACTAATCACTAAGATTGCGTATAAAATACGCATATTTGTCAATAATATGGTCGGAGGTGTTAGTGTGAAAAAAAACGAACTGACCGACAAGTACTACGGAAAAGGCTCAAAAGGCTTCTATGCCGCGCTTGGAATAAGTGCCGTTATGATAGGAGCTGCATGCCTTTTCGCTCATAAGCAGGGGGATAGAATACCTCAGGTAAAGCCTTCTGCCGAGAAAAACAGCATTGTGTATGAAGCTCCCGTTGACAGGCACGTTACAAACATACCCAAAACTACCGCTGCTCATGCATATACTGCTACAACTGTATATACTGCTCCAAGGATAACTGAAATCCCGCCACAGACAATGCCAGCTTCAGAAATAACAGTTGATGCTCCCTTTAGTGATAACAGCTTCGCAGAGCAGGTACAATCCGTAGCAGCAGATCTTTCAGAAGCTGTGGCTCCTCTCGCTGATATGATTTCTGTCCTCAACGATTTCAGCAACGGTGAACTTGTGAAAAACGCTACCACAGGCACATGGCAGACTCACAACGGCACTGATATCGCTGCAGAAGTGGGAACGGAAATTTTCGTTATCGCTGACGGCGAAGTAAAAAACGTTATTAACGATCCGCTTTGGGGTGTTTCAGTAACAGTAGACCATAATAATGGGTATATATCTAAATACTGTGGTCTAGGATCTGATCTTGCTATCAAACAAGGTGATAAGTTAGAACGTGGCAGCCTAATCGGTTGCGTTGGCGAAACCGCGGACATCGAAAGCAATATCGCTCCACACCTGCATATTGAGATCACACATGATGGGCAATTCATTGATCCTATGAGTATTATTAATCCGTAATAATTAACAGGTCACTTCCGATTTTTTCGGAAGTGACCTGTTTCTTGACACAACCTAATTTTTGTGATAAAATATCTTTTATTACTACTTATGGGGGTATCAATATGAATGCACTTGTTATCAATTGCTGTCCTGTACGAAACGGAGCCACCGCAGAAATAGTCAATATTATAACCCGTGAGCTTAACAGTTGCTTTCAGACAAAGGCTGTATGTATCAGTGACTATTCCTTCAACTTCTGCAATGGATGCAGAAGCTGCCATAAAACTGCTGAATGTGTTCAGAATGATGACTTCTGCAATATCATCGCAGAATTTGAAATTGCAGATATCATAGTATGCGTTTCCCCCTCCTACTGGGCGGATGTGCCTGCACAGTTCAAAGCGTTTATCGACAGATGCACGCCCTGGTGCAATACGCATGAACCACACGCAAGCATAAAAAGCGGAAAAAGAGGTTATTCTGTTGCCCTTCGGACCGGTCCGAATATGCGAGAATGTGATAAAATAATCGGAACTATAGAGCACTTTTACGGACATATGGAAATATACTGCTGCGGCCATCTCGGACTTTGCTCTGTAGAATCCAAGAAAGATGTTGACACTCATAAAGCTAAGATAATCTCATTTTGTGACAAAATAAAAAATATATCAGGAGATACCACATGCTTTACTTAAAACCTGCAAACACTGACGACATCGAAAAGGAGTTCCTTTTCATTCGTGACATTCCTTTGGACGAAAATGGCTATGTCAATGAATATAATGGTATCAGCAGAGAAAACTTTGACAACGCACTCGATATTATCATCGCAAACTCACGGGGAGAAAAGCTGCCTAAGGGCTATGTTCCCATGACTTCTTATTTTCTTTGGAACAACGATACTATTGTCGGAAAACTTGATCTGCGACAATATCTCTGTGAATCACTCGAAAACGGGTCGGGGCATATCGGATACTATATTTCTCCAGAATTCCGCGGAAAGGGTTTCGGCACAGAGGGCCTTAGACTAATTTTAGATATTGCCCGTGATGTAGTTCCAGAGGAAGAAATATACCTAAGAGTCCACAAGAATAACCCGGCATCCCTAAAGGCTATGCTGAAAAATGGCGGTTATATTCACCATGAGGACGATGAATCATACTTTGTTCGAATAAAGAAGTAAAGGAAGCCGATGTCTGATGATTAAGACACCGGCTTCCTTTATGTATAATTCTATTCGTACCTGAGTGCTTCGATAGGATCGAGTTTTGCAGCTTTTCCTGCAGGGTAGCTTCCGAAGAATACTCCGATAAGCATTGAAAATCCCAGTGATAGCAGTATCGCGTTTAACGAGGGCTGCACAGAAAGAGCAACAAAATCCTGATACTCTGGCATCTGTCCCAAAGCGTATTTTGCAACATAGCCTATGAGATAGCCATTGAATATTCCTAAAAGCACGCCTATTATTCCGCCTATAAGGCAAAGAATGATAGCTTCGACAATAAACTGTGTCTTTATATTACGCTTTTTAGCTCCTAGCGCCTTTCTTACACCTATTTCACGAGTCCTTTCGGTAATACTTACCAGCATAATATTCATAACTCCGATACCGCCTACAAGAAGAGATATCGCAGCGATAATAGATATTACCAACGTCACAATATTCAGTACCTTGTTCACTATGCCGAGCTCGTTCTGAGGATCATAAATCTCTATTCCCCAGTACTTGTTTTTTCTATACTTTTCACTGAAGAAATCCTTTATGTCACTTATCGCCTGATCTCTGTCTACTGACATATCATTCAGCACAAATGTCATATACCAGTCGCGCCCATCATCAGTAAGCGAGTGTGCTATTTTTTTAGCGGTGCTGTAAGGTATCATAACAGGTGTATCTCTGTCCATAAAGTTTGAAGTTGACTGCTGATACTTTTCATATATCTTTGGATATTTGTAAACTCCAACAATAGTGAAATCGCTATCGCATAGACCTTCAATGTCGATGTTTATATCGCTTCCAACAGCATTTGCATCATCGTAACCAAAATACTGCTTTACAAATACATCAGAAACAACTATTGCGTGTTTTTTTCCGTTGTCATCGTCATCATTTATAGTTCTTCCCTTGAGTATCTTACTGAGGGTATCGGCTTTCATATATCCCTCTGTCACGCCACTTATATCAACATTGAGCTTATCACCCTTCTTGTTCTTGGCCTTTCCATTTCCTAGTCCAACGGAACGGCTAACAAGATATCTGCCTGGGTACAACGCTTCAAGTTCATTTAGCATTTCGTCACTTATATAATCTTCTTCTGTCATTGGTCTGTACATGGTTACACCGTCTTCGTCCTGATTTTCATCGTACTTAAAACGGTACTCCACGTCAAAGGTCTGTCCACCAATCTTATTGAAAGAATTTGACAGAGTTTTTTTCAATGAATTTCCAAGAGTTGTAATAGTTATTACTGCGCTTATGCCTATAATTATGCCAAGCATGGTAAGTATAGCTCTCATTTTATTGGACTTGAGAGAAGCTATGGCAAGACGAATATTTTCAAAGAAGAACACTTTCGCCACCTGCCTTTCTCGTATCCGATACGATTCTTCCGTCTTTCAACGTAATTATCCTGTCAGTTTCGTTAGCAAGCTCCTTGCTATGCGTGATAAGGACTATTGTCTTATGCTCCTCCTTATGGAGCTTATGGAAAATATCCATTACCATATGTCCCGTTACGGAATCAAGGGCACCTGTAGGCTCGTCCGCAAGTATAATGGAGGGTGAATTTGCCAGGGCTCTCGCAATGGCTATTCTCTGCTTCTGACCACCCGAAAGCTCGTTAGGATTATGGGTAGCTCTGTCACTCATCTCCACCATATCCAGCAGCTTTTCCGCACGCTTTCTACGCTCTCTTCTGCCTATTCCCGCATATAGCATGGGAAGCTCTACATTTTCAATAGCATTTGTTCGCGAAACAAGGTTGAAGTTCTGAAACACAAAGCCTATCTCCTTATTTCTGATAGCACTTAGTTCGGAATCGTTGAGCTGTGCTACATCTATGCCGTTGAGCATATATATTCCCTCAGTAGGGCGGTCAAGAGCCCCAATAATGTTCATAAGAGTACTTTTTCCTGAACCTGAAGGACCTACTATAGATGCAAACTCTCCATCGTGTATTTTGAAGTTGAGTCCATGAAGTATCTCAAGCTCGTTTGGCATTCCGATGTAGAACCTCTTTATTATCCCATGCATAGAGATGATTGTTTTCATCGGCATTACTCCTCAGGAACACTGAGCGGAATAAGGTCGCCCTCTGAAACGCCCATAGGATCGGTAAGCACAATATCTCCTTCATTTACATAGCCCGATATTATCTCTGTATAGAAATCACCCTCAAAGCCCTTTGATACCTTTCGCTTTGAAATAGAGTACATATCGTTCTCCTGAGGAGTTGCCACATAAATGAAATAACCTTCGTTCTCCCCGCCGCGGATAGCATTATATGGAACGCTGAGCACGTTATCACGCCTGTCAAGTATTATCTTCACACTTGCTGACATTCCTATGAGGAGACCGCTGTCCTTTTCTTCTACACTTACCTCAACAGTATATCCGCCTTGCTCAAATTTGGCCTGACCTGAGGAAATAATTTTCTCGATACGCTTTATCCTACCCTTGATTATTCTGTCATCAGTAGCGCTTGTCTTTATTTCGGCTTCCATACCCTCGTTAACTTTGAGGATATCAGCCTCGCTGACTTTACCTGCAACGATAAGATCAGTAGTATTCTCAATAGTCATGATATTTCCGGATTCGGGAACGCTTCCCTCAGAAATATTTAGTTCTGTGACAACTCCGTCTCTTTCAGCAACTACTGTACACTTCTCTATCCTCTCGCGCAGCTCCTCTAGCTGACTGTCATCGGAGTCATCATCCAAAGCGTACTTCTCGTCATCAAGAGCGTCCTGAGCAGACTGCACCAGTTCGTCGCCCTTTTCAACTGCAGCATTATATGCTTCGTTTGCAGCGCTGACAGCAGAATCAAGATCCGGGAGGCTGCTCTGTAAAGCATTAAGCTCCTTTTCGGCCATAGCAAACTCCTTGGAGATGTCGTCAAGCACCTGTCTTTTATATTCCTTGTCATGAGCACCATCCTCGGTATTTGCCCATGCATTATATGCATCGATCTGTCTGCTATACAGGTCGTTGTAATCATCTATCAGTCTGTTAAATTCCTCATAGGCACTGTCACGCTTTGAAACAGCTGTATTATATGCTGACTGTGCCTTTGCTATCATCGAATCCCGGTCTGACTTTGCTTTATCGTAGTTTCTTACGATAAGGTCGTGACTGTGCTGTGAAGCTCCCTGTACCTTTTCACTGTTCTTCAACATTTTATCGTATTTTTCCTGGAGCTTCTTGCTGTCAAATTCGCAAAGTATGTCACCTGCCTTGACACTGTCACCCACCTTTACGTTGAGCTTACTTACCTTAAGCGTAGGGTCAGCTGTTACCATGAGCTTATCACTGCTGGATATTTGTCCCGAAAAGCTTGCATAGCTCGTAAGATCCTGACGCTTTACAAAGCCGCAAGTATCTGAGCGTGTAACTATACTCTGTGTTGCTCCGCGGATAGCACTTCTCACAAACAACACTATACCACCAATTATAAAGAGTATAACAAGCAGTATCACGATACGTTTTACTATTTTCTTGCCTTTGCTCATCTTGCCATCTCCTCCTCTGAGAGACTGTATTTTTATATGTTATAATCATAACATATTTTGACAATAAGGTCAATATTTTTTCCGCTTTTAACCATAAAAGACACAAAAAGAATACAAAGAGAGCGATAAGACATTGCTTATCGCTCTCTTTGAAAATTATGCATGAAGAAGAAATTTCCTTAATTCCTCGATAGGTATGGGCTTTGAGTACTTGTAGCCTTGCAAATACTGCGCCATCATAAGCTTGCAACGTATTTCGTCGTGCTCTGTCTCGACACCCTCAAAAAGTATTGAATACTTAAGGTCATGAAACATATTGGCAAAGGTCTTTAACATGTACTGTGATGAAGCATTTTTCAACGATTCAATCAACAGTGAACGATCAAACTTTATTATATCGAATGGAATTTCCATGATACGTTCAAAATTTGAATAACCTGTTCCGAAATCATCAAGATAAAACTTTATTCCCAACTCCTGAAGTTGAATAACACGCTGCTTCATAAGATTAAAGTCCGCATCACTTCGGCTCTCGGTTATCTCAACAGCTATTTTTCCATAATCAATACTATTGTTCTCTATTATGCTCTTGACCTCGTCACAAAATGAATCGTATCTTAAGTCAATAGCCGAAAAGTTAACGGAAATACGCTTTACAATATACCCCTCGTCAAGGAAGCCACGCAACGCGAAACATGTTTTATTAAGAATTATCATACTCAGATTATGTATGAGGTTGTACTGCTCCGCCAGAGGTATGAACTGATCTGGGAATACCATTCCCGTTTTATCCAGCTTCAGTCTCATGAGTGCCTCCGCTGTATCGTACTGTCCTGTGTTTAGATTATAAACAGGCTGACAGTAAACGAGAACACGACGGTCGAACAAATCTTTTTTAGACGCGATATCCTCAAGCTCACTGAGAATATAGTGCTTGTCGTAGTAATCCTTTATATCATCAGAAGTGACACGCTCTATGGAATTGAATTGCATTTTCATATCAGTGTAATCAATGATATTATGATAATCGTTGACATTGATAACGCTGTCGGATGATTCCATAATGATTATTTTATAGTCAATATTGAATTTTGTGTAGCTCTTCTTGAAATCTTCAAGCATTTTAATGACTGTTTTGTCTGCTTCATTGTTTTTTTGCTTAACTATCGTCATTGCGAAGCTGTCGTTAGGGAAGCTGTATAGTATCGCCTTTTTAACATTATTGCGACAGAAATCGTAAAATTCTGTTCTCAGTTCAGGAGATTTCGTTATCTTTGAGGAAAAGCCAGGCATATGACAGGTCATAATGACAAGTTTATTTCCCTTTGCAAGGTTTTCCTTTACCTCATTCGTAAAATATTCTCCCGATATTGCTCCCGTATCAACATCGAAAGGATTTGAATGAAAAAAGAAAATAATACTGATAATAGGAAGGAAACAGCATATTGAGGTATAGGATATCTGATTATAGTACGCCTGAATCACAATCAGCAAATTGGAAATCACAAGAACACTGACAATTCCTGTAAAAACTTTCATAAGCAATCTTTTCCTGTATTTTATCAACAGATAAATAATGTTTATCAAAAATACAAGGTACATTACCTCAAATAAGTCCAGTCCCTCAATAAAAGTACCATTATTATCAATATAGAAACCAAATCTAAAATATGATGCAATAACGTCTAACAGTACTAAAGCACTAATAGATACAATAATTAAAAAACGAGTCTTTTTCTTATCCTTTGAGGTAATCCATAACGATCCCTGTAAATACCTGATATAAAATATCATTATAAACATGAACAGGACATGATGGACAAGCCTGATTATGTATATGAGTGGAAGATTCAGCGTCTGCTTTTGGAGCTGAGTCTGGAAAATTATATTTAGAGCCGAAGAAATAAATGCAAACATAAGTATATGCATTATAATGAAAAATCCATTCTTATATTTTACAACGTAAGTCTGTTTAATCAATATCCCCATAATAATGCATAAGGATAACACTATAATATCGCCTACAGGCATATATGTGCCGAGATATAAGTCAGTATTCACAAACATATTTTCACCCCCCTGTGAAAAAAGATTGAACATACTCTCAATTGTTATAGCACATTTATATTATAACATTTTTCACCAAAAAAGTCAACCAAAAACAACTAAATTGATAAATATGCTGTTATAGTTGATATACTGGCTTATATTGGTTATATCATTACATAAAACGCATTTTTTTCTGGAACTAAAAATAGCAATTTCTTAACTAACCTCTCCATTTTTAAAAATTTTCATCATTTCATTGGTCAAACTATGCTCGTATGGTTGAAGCTCAATGTTCTCTCTGCTGACCCATTCAGCGTATTTAAGTTCGGATTCGTCCATTTTTATGGTATCTTCCCCATCAACATCGCAGTAAAATCCTACAAGAATGTCGGATGCCATTCCCCAAGGCTGTGACTTATAATAACGTATATTCCTAACGCGTAAACCAGCCTCTTCCATAACCTCGCGTTGGACAGTTTGTTCAAGGGTTTCACCTATCTCTGTAAAACCAGCGATGAGAGCATTATGTGCAAAGCCACTCCTGTAACGTGTTATGAGTATTCTATCACCGTTGATGACACCAACGATGACCGCAGGATTAATTCTCGGATAAACCTTATTTCCGCAGTTCATGCACACAAGAGCCCTTTCAGCGTCGTCACTCTCTGTTTTTCCTCCGCATTTTCCGCAGAATCTGTTATCATCATACCATTTTGCAAGATGAAAAGCTGTAAAAGCTGCAAAAAGATACTTTCCCCTGCACTTATCTCTTAGTTCACGGATGGTATAGTAACCCAAACTGCCATTTTTCACCTTTGAATCCTCATTTTTACGCACAAGGAAAAAGCTCTCATCATCGATTGCAAAAAGATATATAATCTCTGCATTGACTGAAACCTGCGAAACACGTGGAAATATCACGTCCCTGCCGCTTGTATCAGCAAGAATCCTGTCATCTTTAAAGCATACTGCAAAGCTTTTCTCCGGACATTCCGAGGGTGTTACCCTGCGAAAACTATTATCAAGCCTGCTTGGATAAATGTCCTGTATCATTTTAATTGCTCCTTTTCATTATATCATTTTAATTATACAATATGAGCAGCAGAACGTCAAGCGCCTATAATGCTTGAATTGTTAACATTTATATGTTATAATTATACTATAAACTCTTATCAGGAGGTCTTTGCCTTGCATCACAGTGGAACAAATACTATAAATACTCCAAGACTTTTATTGCGAAGATTTGAAGATAAGGACCTCAATGATATGCTTCGCAACTGGGTAGCAGACCCATCGGTCCAGACCGAATACGGAGAGCCTGTTTACTCAGATGCCACACAAGCAAAGGAACTTCTGGATAAATACATCAGCGGATATGAAAACAAAAACTTCTATAGGTGGGCTGTCATAGAAAAGCTCAGTGGACAAAACATCGGCCAGATAGCTTTCTGCCGTGTATACGAGGATATCCGAACCGCTGAGATAGAATACTGTATAGGTTCAGCTTTTCAGGGACACGGCTATGCCGGCGAAGCTCTTTCTGCAGTTATTTCGGAGATATTCAATACAACAGATTTCTGCAGACTTGAAGCATATCATCGCGCTGAGAACAGAAAGTCGGGACGAGTGCTTGAAAAGTCCGCGATGAAAATAACAGATAACGTCGAACGTTTCAGAAAGCAGGGCATATTCCCTGAGGGCGAGGTGTGCTACTGCATAGAAAATAACAGTTGAACAGGAGGTACGCCATGAAACTCAATTTCACTAAGCTTAAGACCAAAAGTCCAGATTTTCGTAAGATTAAGCAGCTTTACATGAGAGCATTCCCAGATGATGAGCGTGCTCCCTTCCTCATGCTTGTGCTTAAAGCAAAGAAAAAAAACGTGGACTTCTGGTCCATACACTGTAATGACGAATGGGCAGGAATGCTGTATATCGTAAACTACCGTGACCTGTCTTATGTATTTTACCTTGCAGTTTCCGAGGATTGCCGCGGAAAAGGAATCGGCAGCGCTATATTGCAGAATGCCAAGAAGATATACAAGAATCGAAGACTTTTCCTTGCCATCGAGCAGCTTGAGGAATCATCAGAGAACTACGATGAAAGGCTCAAACGAAGAAGTTTTTATTTAAGGAACGGCTTCAAGGAACTCCACAAGAAACTCCGCGAAGGAAAGGTTACATATGAGATACTTGGAATAGGCGGAGACGTTGAGGGCTCGGAATATGTAGCTCTTATGAAATCATATGCAGGCAGTATTCTCTCAAAGCTTTTTACTATGGAATTTGTTGACTGAATGTTATGAAACAGCGATCCCCGAAGCATCAACAATAATGCTTCGGGGATTTTTTTGCCTACTTTATGTGATAAAACATTTTCAACCTTTTTGCATCATTAGAATCAAATCCAAATTTCTCATAGAAAGGTATCTTATCTGGCATAGCGCAAAGCTCAACAAAAATATCAGTACCACTGACACCGTTATCATCCACATATTGAAGAAGTTCCTCAATCAGCATACGACCAATGCCTCTGCTTTGATATTCCGGACGAACAATTACGTCCTTGATATAATAATCAAGTCCCTTATCGCCGATAACACGTGCCATAGCCACTATCTTGTCACCATCGAAAACCGATACCCTGAACAGAGTGTTTTCCATGGCAAGCCTTGTCTGCTCCAGAGATGGTCCCCGTCCCCATACTGTTTCCCAAAGTTCTATGAATTCCTCTGCGCTAAGTTCATTGTGCTTTACAACAAGTCCAACCATTATAAATCCTCCTCCAGTTTTTTGATTGTTATAGCACTTAAGCCTGTACAAGTAAGATCGTGATTTCACTGTCTTCCGATACATGACGATAGTAAAAAATGAATTTTGGATTGAACTATTCCAGCTTCGTACATAGAACGTTCGATCCGAAATAAATACAAAAATTATTAATTAATTATAGTGTTGATGCAAATAATCGATAGCATATTCAATTTCATAGTCATTTTCTGAATCACTAAATATCATCATAGCCGCATCATAATCCACCGGTATTCTTAAATCCAAACCAACTTTTGCCTGACGTTCAGCAGTTACTTCAAGGATATCATTATTCTCATCAAGAGAGTAAATTATTGGATAATACACCTCAAACATATCATCTGAAAGATAACATATCCCACCTGTTGTCTGTACAGAATTAGAAGAAGAAGTGATTCCCATTACAGTTACATTTGGACATTGATACAACAGATGTGTAAGATCATCAGCCGCGCTGACAGCAGCATCATTAACAATCACTGCAACAGGTAATTCCTTCCATTTTCCTTCATCAAAAGTATGAAATGTATTCATAGGTATGATATGACCAAATCTTTCAATGGCTGTTTTATTTGTCAGTTTTCTGTCAGCGAACAAGGAAGCCACAGCATTGCCTATCTGCACAAATCCTCCGGTATTATTTCTCAGGTCTATAACAAGGTATTTCATTCCGTTGTCTGAAAGCTCCTGTAATTTGGCATCGACTTCTTCATAAACCTTTTTGTGCTTACCGATACAATATGTAAGAATGTCGTCCATATGATCTCCATAATGCTCATTTGTTATTCGAAGATAACCTGTACCATCATTCAGCATTCTACACGAAAAATTTTCACCTGAAATTCTGTTACAGCTGTAAAAACGGCTAAGCACTATCGATTCCCTTGTTTTATAGCTGCCAATTGAATCCAGTTGTACATTTTTAGTGCTGCCGTCATCCGCAATAAAAGTTACATTAACATTTTCTCCCCCCTGTCCTGCAAGAAAAATAGGCTTCATCAAGGCTTCATTTTCTAACACCTCAAACTGATACCAATAATCAAGACATCGTACATCAAGCATTGCCTCATTAACATCAACACCGTTCCATTTTTTGATTACAGTACCATTATGGATACCTGCCTTCTCAGCCTGCGAATCTTTTTTGACCATAATTGCAATGGTATCTCCGTTGCTTATCTTATACATACTCAGCCCGTAATCATTTCCGGAAAGTTCTTCCTCTGCCCGATTTAAAACGTCTCTGTTTTGTTCGAACCAGATATGTGAGTCATAAAACTCATACTGATACTCTAAAAGTGCCTTTGCAAATGCTGTTTTATCATTATTCTTCTCTGCTTCTTCAACCACAGGTAATAATTTTTCTTTCAGTTCTTCAAAGTTGATATTTTTATAATTCCTGCTGACATAGCTTTCTGACATTGTATCTATCATACAGGAAAAGGATTCTGCCCATCCAAGATTTGAATAGTCAGTAACGTAAGTATTCTGCACTAATAAGATGATAGCAACAAAATATGTAATAACTCCGCCGCCCACCATTAAGCCCTTTATTACATTTGAGATATGGAATTTTCCTTCTTTTTTGCTGTCAGGAATCCACATCGTTACCGACAACATCAACAGTATAAGACAAAGCAAGCCGCCCCTCATAATAAAATACTGGTAGGTTGCAGAGTGTATATTCATAGCCGCATAGATGATACATAGCACCAAGGGCAATAATCCTACACAGAAACGTATCAGACGTCTCTTTGTACTGCTTTTTGTGGCTTTTTTGATTATCGGTGTTGCAATAAACCAGATAAGCGTAAACAGAATTATAAACTTGGTCCATTTTTCAGTGCTGACTATCATAAGAATAATTGAGGCTAATATATTCATTGTCATTCTCCATATTAGTAGTTTTAATAAAGTTGATCCGAATCAAATACTTATTCTTATTATACATCAATCCTATCAAAAAAACAATGAGTGCAAACACACATGTGCTTAGACTTGCATTATTCTACAGAATGTGATAAAACCCGAGTTTGACAGAAAAACAAGC
>DBYI01000038.1 GCA_002310115.1 Ruminococcus flavefaciens | reverse complement strand
AGAGCTTCGCCTGTGTAGGAACAGAATGCAGTCGGAATGTAAAGTGTGCCGTCCTTGATAAACGCATAAGAAGTTGGATCCCATGCTGTATAGCCACGGGCCTCAAATGTGGCACGAAGTCCGCCCGAAGGGAACGATGAAGCGTCAGGCTCACCCTTTACAAGCTCCTTGCCTGAGAATTCCATAATAACTCTTCCGTCGGGAGCGGGTGAGATGAAGCTGTCGTGCTTTTCAGCTGTAACACCTGTCATAGGCTGGAACCAGTGAGTGTAGTGAGTAGCACCTTTTTCTATTGCCCAGTCTTTCATAGCGGCTGCGACAGCATTTGCTACTGAGATGTCAAGGGGCGTACCTCTGTCAATTGTTCTCTTAAGAGAACGATACACCTTTTCTGAAAGCGTAGCCTTCATTATTCTGTCATCAAAAACCATTGAACCAAAGAAATCTGTTACCTTTTCCATAATTATTCTCCTTTTCTAACGAGCGATGCTCTTATAAAATCCGCAAAAAGCTTATGCGGTTTATTGGGTCTTGATTTAAATTCTGGGTGGAATTGTACTCCCACGAACCACGGATGGTCAGGAAGTTCGACTATTTCAACAAGCTTTTCATCGGGGGAAAGTCCAGCAATGCGAAGTCCGTTTGATGTAAGTGTATTGCGATAAGCATTGTTGAATTCATAACGGTGGCGGTGACGTTCATAGATAAGCTCTTCTCCGTAAATGCTGCGGCATCTTGATGAATCACTTAGTTTGCAGGGGTACAGTCCAAGTCGCATTGTACCGCCTTTTTCGGAAATGTTCCTTTGCTCGTCCATTATGTCTATGACAGGATAGGGAGTTTCTCCGAATTCAGCTGAGTTGGCTCCTTCAAGTCCGCATACGTTACGTGCAAATTCGATTACAGACATTTGCATACCAAGACATATACCGAAAAATGGCACATTATTTTCTCGTGCAAAGCGGATAGTCTCTATCATGCCTTCGACACCTCTATGACCGAAGCCTCCTGGTACTATCAAGCCGTCGCAGTCTGCGAAGATTTCTGAGGCGTTTTCAGCTGTAATATTTTCGGAATCTATCCATTTTATATCAACGGCTGCATCATTAACGATACCACCGTGTCGGAGAGCCTCTGCTACAGAAAGATATGCGTCATGTAGTTCAACATACTTTCCGACAAGTCCTATTGTTACATTTTTGTGAGCATTTTCAGCACGTCGAACCATTTCTGTCCATTCTGTAAGATCTGGAGTTATGTCCGAGATACCAAGATGGCGGCATACTGAGTGTGCAAGACCTTCATCTTCAAGCCAAAGAGGGACTTCATATAAAGATGGAGCAGTAAGATTCTGTATAACGTCTTCCTTGCGGATATTGCAGAAAAGTGCAATTTTCTCAGCCATATCATCAGGTATGCGCTTTTCTGTGCGGCAAACTATAATATCAGGTTGTATGCCTATGGAAAGAAGTTCCTTTGTAGAGTGCTGGGTCGGTTTTGATTTTAGCTCCTCCGAACCTGTGATGTAGGGAACCAGAGTAACGTGAATATAGCATACATTTTCGCGTCCTTGTTCTGTACCAACCTGTCGTATGGCTTCAAGAAACGGGGTTGACTCGATATCGCCTACAGTTCCGCCAATTTCAGTAATGACAACATCTGCATTGGCTTCTTTGGCAGCACTGTAAACTCTGTCCTTTATCTCGTTGGTTATGTGTGGAATGACCTGAACTGTGCCGCCGAGGTAGTCCCCACGGCGCTCTTTAGTAATTACATTCCAGTATATTTTTCCTGTAGTTACATTTGAGTGTATCGAAAGATTTTCATCAACGAAACGCTCATAGTGACCTAGGTCAAGGTCGGTTTCCGCACCATCGTCGGTAACGAATACCTCGCCATGCTGGAAAGGGGACATAGTTCCGGGGTCAACATTGATATAAGGGTCGAATTTCTGTATCGTCACCTTGTAGCCGCGTTGTTTGAGAAGTCTTCCCAATGAAGCAGCTGTGATACCTTTGCCGAGTCCCGAAACGACTCCGCCTGTTACAAAAATGAACTTTGACATTTGCATATGCTCCTTGAAATACATTTATGATAAAGGCAGCCTGCGGAACATGGGAGATTTAGGTTTAATAAAATGTCCGCAGACGCCCTTGTCAGCTTATGCTTTTTCCCACTCCGCAGAATCGTGGAGTGCGTTGTAGCCTTCCTCGCCGGTACGTATTTTGATAACGTTTTCAATGTCGTATATGAACATCTTACCATCGCCGTAATTACCTGTGTAAAGTGCAGCCTTTGCTGCTGCTACGACCTTTTCAACAGGAACTGCACATACGGCAATTTCAGCTTTAACTTTAGGAAGCAGATTCATCTCAACAGATGCACCACGATAGTAGTTCTTCTGTCCGTTCTGCATACCGCAGCCTAAAACATTTGTTACTGTGATACCCTTTACATCAATAGATTCCATAGCCTCAATAAACTGCTGGAGCTTCTGCTGCTTGAATACTACTACGATATTTGTAAGTTTGGTTGCTCCATCAGGTGAAGGTGTGGAGTAGTTCTTTACTTCTACTGCTTCATCAACTGTAGCAACAGGCGTATTTTCAGTTTTCTTTGTTCCTTTCTTCTTTTCTACCTTCTCAACGCTCTTTGCGTCATCCTTGGTGTAGCCATGCATTCCAGCGTCTGAAAGTGCTGGAGCAAAATCAGCATAAGAAGAAATAAGTCCATGTTCTGTAACATCGAGACCGATGATCTCCTCCTGCTCTGAAGCACGGAGACCAATGGTGTGCTTGATAAGCTGAAATACGATAAACATTGAAACTACTGTGAATGCTGCGATAGCGACGAAGCCTGTGAGCTGTCTGCCTAAAAGATC
>DBYI01000121.1 GCA_002310115.1 Ruminococcus flavefaciens | reverse complement strand
TGAATATGAAGAACACTGTTTCAACCCTTCTGAAGCAGAAGCAATCAGGTGACAAGATCACGATGCTTACTGCTTACGACTACACAACAGCGAAGATCATCGACGAGTGCGGCGTTAACGCCATACTTATCGGCGATTCACTGGGCATGGTAATGCTGGGCTATGAAAACACGCTGCCCGTAACTATGGAGGATATGATACATCATACCGCCGCAGTTTCAAGAGGTGCGGAAAATGCTTTTATCGTAGCCGACATGCCGTTCATGTCCTATCAGGTCAGCGTGGAGGAGGCCGTTATCAACGCAGGCAGACTTGTAAAAGAGGGCGGCGCCAATGCTGTAAAGCTTGAGGGCGGAGCCGAGGTCTGCGAGCAAATAAGAGCTATCGTTAATGCATCCATTCCTGTTGTTGCGCATCTGGGACTTACTCCCCAGTCTGTCAACGCCTTCGGTGGCTTCAAGGTGCAGGGCAAGAGCCTTGACAAGGCAAGAAAGCTCATCGACGACGCCCTGATAATACAGGAGGCAGGCGCCTGTGCAGTAGTTTTAGAGGGTATCCCCGCAAAGCTTGCGGATATCATCACAAGAAAACTCTTTATACCGACAATCGGTATCGGCGCAGGAAAAGGCTGCGACGGGCAGGTACTGGTGTATCAGGATATGCTTGGACTTACCACAGGTCATACTGCTAAATTCGTAAAGCATTTTGCTGATGTGGGTACGGTAATGCGTCAGGGTATCGCTGAATATATCAGTGAGACCAAAGAGGGCTCGTTCCCTGCCGAAGAGCATACATATACTATTGAAGATGATGTTATCGAACAGCTTATTAGGGAGGAAATGTGAAATGAGAGTTGTTAAAACCATAGATGAAGTCCGTGCACAGGTAAAGGAATGGAGCGCACAGGGACTCACCGTGGGACTTGTTCCCACAATGGGCTACCTCCACGAGGGACACGCAAGCCTTATCGACGCTTCTCACAGGGATAACGACAGGACAGTTGTTTCCGATTTTGTAAATCCGATGCAATTCGGTCCAACGGAGGACCTTGAAAGCTATCCCCGCGATATCGAACGCGACGCCAAGCTCGTTGAAGAACATGGCGGCGATATCATTTTCAATCCCGAACCATCCGAAATGTACCATGATGACTTCTCTTCTTTCGTTGATATGACCGTGCTCACAAAGGAGCTCTGCGGTCTTAGCCGCCCTGTTCATTTCAGAGGAGTATGCACAGTTGTATCAAAGCTTTTCAATATCGTAAAGCCCGACCGTGCATATTTCGGCAAAAAGGACGCTCAGCAGCTTGCAGTTATCCGCCACATGGTTGACGACCTTAATATGGACATCGAGATAATCGGCTGTCCTATAGTCCGTGAAGCAGACGGACTTGCAAAGAGCTCACGCAACACCTACCTTAACGAAGCCGAAAGAAAAGCTGCACTTGTACTCTCTAAGGCAGTATTTCTTGGCATGGATATGGTCAGAAAGGGCGAAAAGGACTGCTCTGCAATAATCGGAGCTATGAAAAAGCTCATAGAAGCCGAGTCTCTCGCACATATCGACTACGTTAAGATAGTCGACTGTGCAACAATGCAGCAGATAAAGACTCTTGACCGTCCTGCGCTATGCGCTATGGCTGTATATATCGGCAAAACACGCCTTATCGACAACTTCTTCACCGAAGACGTATAAGGAGGCTGCTATGGAAATATCAATGCTCAAAAGCAAAATACACCGCGCCGCTATCACTCAGGCGGAGCTCAACTATGTTGGCAGCGTCACTATCGACGAAGAGCTCATGGAAGCCGCAGGGCTTTATGAATACGAGCGCGTACATATATCAAACGTAAACAGCGGAAGCCGTATTGAGACCTATGTTATCGCAGGCGAACGCGGAAGCGGAGTTATCTGCCTCAACGGTGCAGCTGCTCGTTCAGGACAAAAAGGCGACCATGTTATCATAATGGCATATGCGAATATGGCTCCCGATGAAATAAAAACTCACCGTCCAAAAGTAGTCTTTGTAGGCGATAAGAATGAAATAGTAAGGGTAGCCGATTATGAAAAGCACGGAGAACTTAAATAACAACTTATCGCTGTACATCTTCAGCGATAAGTTATTGGCTTTATGGCTGCCTGATACAATAACGAAAATGGAACTGTTATAAAACAGTTCCAACTAAAAAATTTGTTTATTCTAAAATGGTAAACAGCCATGCGGTTTGGTCTTTATTTGGTACTTATTATCACTAAAAACGACTCAAAACGACCAGATTTCAGCAGAAGTCAAATAGCATTATTCTGCGAAATACAGGCTTTTATCAGACATTGCCAAAATCCGCAAAAAGTCAAGACCTTATTTCAATTCCCGTACGGGTCATCCGACATAGTTCTCCCAAACAACGATATATCGTTGTTTGGGAGTTCTTTTTTACCCTGATACGACTTCTGTCCTTTATTTGTCCTTTATACAACCTTGGACTGTCATTTGTCCCTATCGGACTTTTTGAAGTCAAGAACTGAAGCAATCGCTTCACTTGCCCTCGCCTGAGCCTGATTGAACACATGACAATAGATAGAAGTTGTAGTTGTTATCGTTGAGTGACCTAACGCTCCTGATACAGCTGCTGCGTCCACGCCCTTATTGATAAGATCCGAGGCATAAAAATGTCTCAGGGAGTGTATGTCACAGAATCGGAAATTGTTTTCTTCACAGAATTCTCTGAGCCAGAAATATGGTGTATTGTTGTTCATCGGCTCTCCATTCCACTTAACAAATAAACGGTCAGGATCTTTCTGTATCCATTGTGCTCCGTCTCCATTCTTTACACGAAGTTCTATCTCATCAGTATCATACATTGAAGCGATTACCGCTTCTTTGTGCCTTCTGAAATCACTTGCAGATCACGGTCGATAGGTTTTATGTCTACGACACAGGAAGGCCTGCTTTCTATCCGCAGTGTACTTTTTTTCACAATTATTTTTGAGTGCAATCTGCTATTATGTCCGGACGAAATATAATCCGCGTTGTGTCGACTATTTTTATCGGAAAATCCGCAACATAAAATGTGCCTGCCTTTTTCTTCATTGTAATACAGAAATAACTGATATATGATTCCTATATATCATAGTTAATGCATTAATGTCAATGTGAATTATAACAAAATAGCATGTTTTCTTTTATGCATAAATAATAGTCTATGATATTTCTTTTGCAGTTAGGCTCTTTTTTTATTTCTATCAAATTCTGTATTTAGTATAACAATAATTGTTGTTAGTATAACGAATTTCGTTATATGCTTATCTTGTGGGCGGCTTCGCCTTTTGTGCTTGTAATGCTTTATAGAAGCCGCTACAATCAATCGTAAGGGCCATACCCGTATTTTCTTATTGTCAAACGTAGAACGCCAAATAAAGGTGTTTAAACGCTTGACAAATGATGTAAAATCAGTTATTATTTATTCATAAAGTTAAGGAGGTGAAATAGAATGACAGTACCACCAATTATACCACCTATTGTTATTGGCACTTTAAATGTGTTAGCTTTTATTTTAGGTCTTTAACAGATGAGTCCGACCTGTAAATGATATAATCCCCCTAGAGTAGACACACGAAAAAACAAAAGTGTGAAAACTCTAAGGGGGTTATTATATGTCAAGACGAAGTAAACTAACGGATGAAGAACGGATTTCGGTGGTGCAAGAATACCTAAATGGAGAAGGTAGCTATCGTTCGATTGCAAGGAAATATGGGGTAGATCACAAACTATTACGCGTGCTTGTTGGCCGTGCTGTAAATGGTAAAATAAGAATGTAGTAAAAATGGCATATAAGTATGTCGGAAAAACTACATTCTTATTTTTCATTTTTTTCATGCAAATGTCAATATAATAATATAGCTTTTTGGAACTATAATGTATGAAAACCGACATTATTATAGTTGATTTTTAAGATTCTAACGGATATAATAACGTCAAGATTATAATAGTCAATTTGATATGTTTTACCGTCAGCGGCAGTTGTCGCAAATTTTGCGACAACTGAATTACCCACTAAAAATTCTTCTTTTAAGACATTACTGTGATTTATATTATGAAAATTTAACTGTCAGCCCAGTTTTTGAAAATCTCAAGAATGGCGAATAATTTTTCTGTATCCCCAGCGCCATTAAAACTTCCTTCTTCAACCCAACATACAATCCAGTCATCATCGCCGTTATCAATCTTAATTCTTTCAAATTTTTTATATTCTAACGAAGTTTCGATTAAGTTAATTTTAACAGCCCATCCTGGATTGTCCAATGTACTAATAGTGACCCCATATGAATGCTCCCAATCGCCATCACAATTGGATTTAAACCATCTTTCCAACCATTTTAGATTACTCATTAAACTCATTCTTTCATAATTATATAATTAGTATATCTTATATTTTACACTACTTCAGAGGATTACACAATTATTAGGATAGACTCTCTATATTCGTAACTATGCAGTTTTTTCCATTATTTTTGCCATAGTATAATCTTTTATCGGCAATCTGTATCCATTCATTAGGATTTTGACCAGAGCATCGAGATGCTATACCTATTGTAATCGTAACTTTTATTTCTTTTCCATCATAATTAATAGAAGAGTTTTCTATCTTTTTTCTTACATTATCAAGCATTGAAATAGTTTCTGAATACGATTTATAAGAGATAATAAGAAACTCTTCGCCGCCCCAACGTGATATTTCACAGTTTGAGCATTCTTTTCTGATCTGCTCGGATAAGCCTTTAAGAACCTCATCGCCTGCGTTATGACCATAAGTATCATTAATACATTTAAAGTTATCAATATCAGTTATAGCAAGAATACATTTTTGGTCTTTAGTTGTAATATTAATTAGTCTGTCATACATATAATGGCGGTTGTAAAGTCTCGTGAGCTGATCAATCTGAGCTGCCTGTGTAAGTTTCTCCTCAGAGATTATAATTATTTTTATAAGATAGTAGGTAAAAGAAATAAGAAAGCAGAAAACTACCAGTGCGTTGAAGCTCCAAAATAATGCTTTATGTCGCTGGCTGCATTCAAAAACAGGCCCAAAATATGTTGCATATACTGTATATATAATATAAAACATGGCAATTACTATACTTACGAACAAAGCTTTCATACTTCGTCGGTTTTGTTTATATGATATATATTCTGTTACGAAGATAATAGGTATCATTGAAAAACAGTATAGATGAAATCCGTATCCGACACCGATACTAATTGTTGTCACACCTGTATATAGTGTTATCCAACTGTATAATAGCCATACATATATATGAAGTTTATCGAAATATATAAGAATAAAGCCGATAATATAAATACAGGCATCAGGAACACTAAATGCTACAAGGAAAGGAACATCTATATAATAAAAAAACAACATATGACCAAATACAAGGATAAAAATGATACTGTTAACAGCTGTTGCTATTTTCCTTAAGAAAGCCGGTTCCATTTTCAACCTCCTCTATGATATTTTGTATTAGTATTATATCATTATAATGGAGTGTGTTCAATGGACTTTTTGTGAATTTATCCTTGAAAACGTCGTATATCCTGAACACAAACGCAGAGGATATTAAGTATATATACGCAAAAACGGTAACACTGAAGTTGACTTCGCAGCCATTGCCTATGACAGAAATACGAAGTATTATCAGATATCATGGAACGTTCGTGATGAAAAGATTCTTGAACTTGAGCTTACTCCCATGCAAAACATTAATGACCATAATCCAAAGATACTTCTGACAATGGATAATGATCATCCCATATCATATAATAGAATCAGACAGAAGTATGTTCTTGAATGGTTACGGGGCAAATAAAAATAACTGTTCTTTTAACAGTTCGGACTTAAATTATCTCTTTTAAAATGGTAAACGGCCTTGCAGTTTGGTCTTTATTTGATACTTATTATCCCTAAAAAAACCTAAGAATGACCAGATTTCACCAGAAGGCAATGTTTATTTTTTCTCGAAATACTGGCATTTGTAAATGGTAAAATAAGAATGTAACAGGAAAAATGGCATATAATAATGTCGGAAGCTACATTTTAATATTGACATTTGCAATAGATACGTTGTTTCCGAGTTTTTTTCTCGATTTTTATTTTGGCCTTTATTTTCAGATATTGGTCTTTACAGTGGAGCTGATAGATTCGGCTCCACTTTTTTGTTCTTGCTCCACTTCCTCCATCCCAGCCTCACGGCTTTCGACTTGCGGTTCACTACACTTGGCGGTAACTACCTGTGGTCGAAATTTCACCGACTGGCTGTGTTTCATGCCCGACACACAAGTAAATGGCTGTGATAATCACAGCCATTCAAACTGTTTTGTTATTTATCACAACTAAATATGAATATTCTATTTACTGTTTTTAAACATTTTTATTTCCAGACTGTATATATTTTCGGGTTTAAAATATATTTTTGAATAATATTATACTTGTGGTATATAATCTAAAATACATTACGTTTTCCAATCATTCTTAATTAAAAAAATCTCTCAAATTGGAGAGAAAAAAACAGCTGTACCTTTTTAGATACAGCTGATACTTTTTATTTAACCATACAATTCATGATAACATTTATCATCATTTCCTTTTCCGCAGGTTGAGACTCCGCTAACAGTTGAAAGTTCCTAACGCGCCTATAGAGCAAGAAACGTATTACGAAAATTTACGCTTTGTCACACTGACATGGCTTCCAGACAAATAATCCTTCAGATTTTGCGAAATCCCAGATCAGTTCAGTCAAATTATCACTTGGATTATATAAGGTGATGTGCGTATCGTCCGTTGCAATCATAACCATAGATTCTTCTTTAAAATTTGTAGATCACACTTATTTGATCTGATACATTCATCGAGAAACACAGGTTTCGGATTTTGGCGAGTCTCATTTGTTGAAAGATTGCAGACCTCGATTTCATAGTAACAGCAGAACTTAAGTATTATATCCGAGAACTTCCTTCGCAGATCTGATACACGAGGTTCTTTTAGAAATACCTGCTCAACAGAGAAGAAATGTCCTTTATTATCTGCCGGAACTTGCTGAGGCAGATAATCTACAACTATATATTCTTTTTCCGGCAGCTGCTCCATCTTGCTTTTTTTCTTGTTATATCACTCCGATATAATCCCGGATAAAACAGGTTCAATGCTCATATGATCTCATTCTATACCCAGTCCTAATAAAACTTTCTGTATAGCCTGTGCATCACCGACAGTAAGGCCATCACCGTTCATATCGCCGTTTGCTTTGCCCTGTTCGGTAAGATGATGCTCTGCTGTACCGTCTATTCCATACTTATTAGGATTTGCAAGAGCCTGCATTATCATTACCGCATCTGAAAGATCAACCTGGCCGTCACAGTTTGCATCACCCCTGAGACCTTCAATGGGTTCAGTATGATTTTCATCAAATATATAATTTGCCCGTTGCAGGAAAGCATCGCTTTCGGGTTTTTCTACATTTTTCCAGGCAGCTTCGCTTCCATAGAATGTTATGGTAGCGGTAGATGTGTTATCAGTAAAGGTATATCCGTCAATTTTTTTCAAATTTCCTGATACTTTTAAATCTGTAAGTTTGTTACACGCTCCAAAAACACCAAAGCCAAGTGTTTCAGCACCTTTAAGCTCAACAGAGGTAATGTTTGAACAGTACCAGAATAAATTATCAGGTATCGTGCTTATATTTGCAGGAATAACTGCTGAGGTAATTTCGGTATTCTTAGCAAATGCACCTGATGCAATGAATTTGACACTTGAAGGTACGGTAACTTCTCCCTTGCAGGTCCTACCGTCTATCAGAGCTCCGTTAACGATTACAAGAGGATCTTTACTACGCTGGGCATTAAGCCATGGAGTGTTATTAAATGTATAATCGCCTGTTTCTACCAGATGATCAGGAAACTTAATTGTTTCAAGAACAGGACAATCTTCAAATGCGTGCATTCCTATTTTTGTAACGCTGTCGGGAATCGTCAATGTTGTAAGGTTTTTGCACATACCAAACGCATATGAGTTGATTACGGTGAGCGTATCAGGAAGCTTCAGACTTTTCATTGTATTCAACTGAAAAGCATAGATTCCTATTTCAGTGACAGGTAAATTGTCAATCTGGTCAGGTATTTCAACAGATGTCATATCCATTGATTTACAGCTTGATATAACGATATGATCTGAATACTTCTGGTATTCGAACTGACCTGTTGAACCGTAGGTGTATTCAGAATCAGCAGCTACTATCATGGGAGTGACAGAAGAGATGAAACTATTTGGAGTTACCAAACCCGGAAGAGAAAACGCGGCCATAAAGGCAGCAATACTTAATGATATCTTTTTTCTTTTCATGGAAAATCCCCCATTAATAGATTATTATTGTTTAAATTCATTGAAAATAAGATGTTATTCATTTAAACAAGTATATTATATCATTAGATTTATGATTATTCAAGCAAGATATTATGAACAAATCAGCACATAAATCTGAAATATATAACCGCATTATAAAATCAGACTGATCGGTAATAAAAAATTTAAAATTAATTCTTTATTCAATGTTGCCAATATAATATATATATGTTATAATATACATGTATAAAGTCAATATATTAAACGTTTTGGTATAATCGTCTATATTTCTACGTTCTGTTTTAAAACATAAAAGGGAATAGATATGCAGACTGTTATTGATTTTTTGAACGCATGAAGTATCGAAATTGTTTACAGCTCTTACCGGAGACCTGTGTGCAATTACAAATCTTCGTAGCAGAAGATAATAATAAACTCTTAATATAAAAGCCAACGCGACAGAAAATTCACATAAACAGTAAAGGAGACCTTCCATGTATTATTCAAGCATCGGAATCATTGCGCTGATCGTGCTGTGCATCATCAATGTAGAAGCACTCAGAAAGGTCGAGAAAACAAGCGAAAACAATTTACGTTTGAAATACCGTCAATACCTGATCGCGCTGATAGTTTTTTTCATCTCTGACATCTTTTGGGGATTTTTCTATGAGAAAAGATGGATGATCCTCACATATACGGATACCTGCCTGTTTTTCGCTTCTATGGCATTATCTGTACTTTTCTGGACAAGAGCCGTAGTAGCTTTTTCCGGAAAAAGTAACAAAGCCGGAAAAATCCTTGTGTTAAGCGGATGGCTCATTTTTTCATTTGAGATAACCTTTCTTCTCGTGAATCTGTTTGTCCCTACAGTTTTCACATTCAGAGAAGATAAAGAGTATGTACCGCTGCCGGCACGATATATCGGATTATTGCTGCAAATTCTCCTTTTTCTTATCACATCAGTCTATTCCGCTATAATGGCAGGTCGTTCAACAGGAATGAACAGGTCACACTACAGGACAATCAGTATTTCCGGTATCATCACGTCTTTCTTTATTACTGTTCAGATGTTTTTCCCGCTGATGCCGTTCTATTCAGTGGGATGTTTGTTCGGTACCTGCATTATTCACACATTTGTCTACAAGGACAAGGACGTGGAGCATAGTATAGCGATCAGGAACGCAAAGCAAAAGGCATACAAGGACGGTCTGACCGGTGTAAAGAATAAACTGGCATATCTCGAAGCGCTAGCTGAGCTGGAAAACGCGCTTGAAAGCGGTGAATTAACAGAATACGGCGTAGTCGTCTTTGATGTGAACGGGCTAAAAACGATCAATGATACATTAGGACACGAAGCAGGCGATGAAGCCATAAAAAGCGGATGCCGTATTATATGCCATCAATTCGATCACAGCCCGGTGTTCCGTATCGGCGGAGATGAATTTGTCGCTATCCTGAAAGGCCGCGATTATGCAAATCGTGAAACACTTCTGGAAGAATTCCGGAAAACGATCAGTGAAAATCAGGAAAACGGTGATGTGGTCGTAGCGAGCGGTCTTGCTATCTATGATGCTTCAAAAGACGACAGCTACAATGATGTGTTCAAGCGTGCCGATGAATCCATGTACAAACAAAAACGCTCACTCAAAACAGTAATGTCTCAGGTGTCTTTGTGATTAATACTTGTACACGCACATGAAAAATCAACACATAATGGAAGTGGTATATTATGGAAGGAACGGATACAAAAGTCAAAACAAGTATGCGAAACTTTTTGCTGGCACTTCCACTCCTGCTTATTACCAACATTCTCATGGGAATGACACTCATGAAGATGTCCAAAAACACTCTTCGTAACCAGGTCGAATCCCGAATGCTCGATGTTTCAAAAGCGGCAGCTGCTCAGATAGACGGAGATGTGATAAAGTATATTACGGCTGAGGATAAAGAAACAGAGGATTATATCAGGACGCTTAACATACTCCGTTCTTTTCAGGATAATATTGGGCTTGATTATATCTATGGAATAAACCCAGGTCCAAATGATACATTCACTTTTGCAATCGATCCAGACAGAGAAGATCCTGCTGATTTCGGCGAGACTCTTGAGGCAACAGATGCCCTCAAAACTGCTGCGAAAGGAACTTCTGCTGTTGATAAAGAGCCTCACACTGATGAATGGGGAACATTTTATACAGCCTACACTCAGATTTTTGATTCCACAGAAAAAGTCGTAGGTATTATCGGCGTAGACTTCAATGCTGACTGGTATGACGACATTCTCAATTCACATAAAGCAGCAGCCGTTATTCTAACAATGATAGCACTGATAATTTATAACAGCCGGTACGGCTGACTTTTCGGCAGCATTCTTCGATATTAACGGCCTGAAGAAAATATATACAAATTACGGCTTTGAAGCCGGTGAGAAGCTTATGTTTGAATGTGCAAAGGTGTTAAAAGAAGTCTTTGGCAAGAACCATGTTTATCATATTACAGGTGATGAATTTATTGTTCTAATCGAAAATAAATCAAGATTTGACATGGAAGACCTTTTTAAGAAATTTGACGCAAAGTTAAAGGCTTATAATGATGAAAATGTTCAGCAGAATAATCTTGCCGTTGCAAAAAGAAACCGTCACATTTGATCCTGAAAAGCACAAGAATTACTGTCAGCTGTTTATTGAAGCGGAAGCAGCTTGCTTCAGAGACAAAGATGCTTATTACAACAGACCCTCATCTACTTACTGAAAATTAACCGGATATAAGATAGAAAATATTTTCTTATATCTGAGAACATGTCAATAGCGGGAGGTGGTTTAAATGACAATTCTCGGTTATTTGCAAGAACATTGGGCCATGTTAGTTTTACTGATCGGTATGGGGATCGTGTTGTATTCAGATGTTCATTTGGAAAAGAAAACGATTCACCGAATTGCCATAGCAAATATTATGATGTTTGTGTATTCCATTTCCTGCTATGCTGAAACATATCTTGGAAACCAAACAGAATACTCACTGCTCAGACCGATTTTAAGCGCTTTCAATTACAGCCTGATAACTTTTATACTTGTAACAGTCGTGATGATCATGTTTCCTAATCAAAAGGGGTATCTTTTCTTTCCGGCTGTAATGAATACTGTCCTGTGCTTTATTTCTATTCCAACCGGAATAGTGTTTCATTTCTCGGAAGATAATCATTTCAGTCGTGGAATACTCGGTTATCTTCCATATTTTATCAATGCCTTGTATCTGTTTTATTTCATAATCAACATATTCAGACATAGCAAATCACATAAAGAAGATTTACGTTTGATCCTATATATTTCGCTGACTTCTGTCATATGTCTGATACTTCCGTTATTTGCAAGCGACGCAACATCGCACTGGTTTAATATGACAATTGCAGTAGATGTTATGCTCTACTATGTGTTTTTGCTTCAAAAATACACAAAACATGATCCGCTTACAAATCTTCTGAACCGTCAAAGCTATTATACCGACGCTGAAAGATATTCAAATAACATTACAGCAGTTGTTGCAATGGATATGAACGGATTAAAAGAGATCAACGATCGTGAAGGACATAAAGCAGGAGATACTGCACTTCAAATACTTGCAGATTGCTTTTGGAAAGTCGCACATAATGGACAACGTGTTTATCGTATCGGCGGTGATGAATATGCGATTATATGTATTGACACTTCGGAAAATGAAGTTCTTTCATTGATAGAACGAATCCGACAGGAATTAGCCAAAACTTCCTATACCTGTTCTATTGGTTATGCAATGAAGACAGGTGACAGTACAATTGATAAACTCTACCAGATTGCCGATGAAATGCTTTATAAGGATAAGAAACAGTTTTATGAAAGAACAGGAAAGGACAGACGAAAAAGGCGGATATAGAACGATGGTATGAATAGAAAAAGGCTGCTCTTGTAATATATGATTGTGCTCTGAGCATAACTGAAAACAGCGCCCATCCCTACTTAGGATAGGCACTGTTGTAACATTAAATAGAATAGAATAATCCATTCTTTTATAATATGGAATTAACAAGAAGTAAGATTTTTACTTCTTGTTAAAGATAGCAATAATATATGAAAGGCTGATGCAAAATAGCATCAGAAAATAGGAATAAAATGAAAATTGTAAAGGAATTTTTAAAGGGCATTGCCAAAGTGCTGGTCGTACTGCTGATTTTGCTGATCTTGTTGGCGGTGGGACTGTTCATCTACCACCGCATCATGATCTCGAAAAACAGAGATTTCCTGCAGGAAAAAGGGTTCTGCGAACTGGCCTACGCAGGAGATTATTCCCTCAACGTGCAAAAGACCGGCAATGTTGACGGAAAACATCATATCATCGTGCTTTCTGGAGCAGGTCCCTGCTATCGCTTCTCTATGAAGGAGTTTGCGGAGAATTTTCAGGGAGACAACGAGGTAATCTTCCTCTCACGTCCTGGCTATGACGGCAGCGATGACACAAAATATGCCATGACCGTTGAACGAGTCGTGGAAAATTATCGCACGGCACTTGAGAATGCCGGCGTGGAAAAGCCGTATGTACTCATGCCGCATTCCCTCGGCAGCCTGTACGCCTCCTACTGGGTAAGCAAGTACTCTGATGAGATCGAGGCATTAGTCAATCTGGACGGAACCTATCCGGCACCGATCACTGATCCTAAGCTCCATGGCGGTAAGAATATGTTCTACTACCTCGCAAATCTTGGCGTGGGCGATGTGGCGTTCCACTTATTTGTCCCGAAAGACCCGAACCTCTCTGCTGACGAGCAGCGTGCCTATGACATCATGTATGTGTCAACGCTTGCTTCCGACGCATTTTGCTCCGAGGGCGAGAACATTGATGTCAACATCAACGCCGCGTGGGAGTCGCTCACACCTAATGATGTCCCGAAAATGTACCTGTCTTTCCGTGACGGCTTCCGCACCGTAGAGGAGGTGCAGGAATACTTCGAGGAGAGCGGACATAAGGAAGATTTCATTGCGGAAAACTCTGAGGACTTTACCGGCAGCGAGACAGAACGCGAGGCCTATGCTTGCAGAAAATATCTCGATAAGATCACTAATAACCGCAGCAAAGAACTGGAACCGTTTGTTGAAAGACTCGGAAACTGCGAGATCCGCTATCTCCCCGGAAGCCATTTCCTGTATGAGAACAAGCCGAAGGAATGCGCTGAGATCGTGCAGGACTTCCTGAACAGTCTGGATAGCAACTAATTTTGAGCCAATGCGAAGATATTGAATAAGAGCTCGGGATGTTTAAAATGTCATGAACATATTATACCTTGTTCTTCTATTAACCAGAAAGAGTTACGCGCAAAAAATAATAGAATAGCTATAAATTATGTGCTTGAATATTTTGAGTACTAGGGGTAAATGCATGGGTGCAGAAAAAATATAAAAGAAATAGAAGCCAAAACTTACGCTTGCCTATCATCTGTTCTAATTGAACCACAGATTTTCGATGTAGCTATACTAATAAGCAGTTTTCATTGATGTATAGCTGTTCAAACTCACTTGCCGAAGGATACCTTGAATCAAGATGAGCCTCCATTCCGATACCGTCGATGTAGTCTCCTTCCTTCATGATTGTCTTGGCCATATCTATAAGATCATCCGTCTTCGCACTCATATACTCGTTATAATCGTTGAGGTAAAGCTTACAATCCTCAGGAGCATACTGCCTTGCATACTTGAATGCGTTTACAACGAACTCCGGGTTATCTTCGCCGTATACTTTTGTCCAGTTTGAGTTGCTTGCTGGTCTTATTCCACTTCATCAATAACTGTTATCCTGCTATAATCAGAATTTGCAGCAACTAATCTCGGCTTAACAGTAATCACTGAGTCCGTCTTCGACTGTCTGATAGATAATATTTATTGGTTCAGCTGCGTTATAGTTCTCAGACAGTTTCTGCCATTTTGATAACATAACCGCAAGATTCAATACAAGTGTTGTTTTCCCTTCGCCGAGATTGCCTTGTATTATAGTAATCTTACGCTGCTTGTACATCTTGATGGAGCGAAGGGATACTCCCGATTGTTTTGCCAGTTCAGTCTTGCATATTAGGAAATTGCACTTAAAATTTTATCCTTCATTTTTATTGTTCGATTTTTCATATCTTCTACTATTTCCTTCTCTGCATCTATTTCGTGAATAAAAACATTCGTCAAAAAGGCAAGCGCTTCAAGCGCATATCCGCAGTATTGTATTGATTCACGATTAATATCTTTGATACCCATTTCATCCATATACCCTTTATAAAACGATTCCTTCATCTCATTATAAACGTCTATCCTTGCCAGTTCGAATAAAGGATCTCCAAATTCAGCGTTTTCTGCATCTATTAACCCGATTATGCCATCTTTATATATTATGTTTCCCTTTCTTACATCCAAATGCAAAAAGAATCTATCTTCGGTGAATTTAAAACAATTATAGTATGAACATATTTGTTTTACTTCGTCTTGATTTATTAGGTTATCCCTTACCAAAGGCTTCAATCTCTCATTGAGCCTTTTTGAAAATACACTGCTCCAACTTTCTTCTGTAAAACCGTCATCAGGAAGTTTTATCTTATTAATGCTGGCAATGATTTTACCTATTTTATAATATACTTCATCATTGACATCAGAGGTAAGTTCTTCCAAGGAACATCCTTCGATATAATCATATATTTCGAATGTATAATCAAACAATTCGTGCGAATCGTCTACTATATATATGTGCGGTACGCAAAGTACTAATTTGTTTGATATCGTATCAAAAAAGAATTTTTCTCTTCTGAAAGTTTGGCCTATATCGATATATCTGCCTCCGGTATTCTCATAATTTTCTCCGTATCTAAATACATATGCTTTACCGGTTTCTGTCACAACTTTATAAGTGCAAAAAGAAATCCCGCCAGATAGTTTTTTTATGCTGGTTACTTCTGCACTGAATATTTTTTTGAATATCTCTTTTATCTTTGTTTCCATCTAAAACACCTCGTGTAAACATTGATAGTTTTATTCAATACTTTAAAATCTGACAGAAAGGTTATCACTTCGATTTAACTGATCTCAGATTCATGCTTTCGTGTCAGACAATATGCAGATGTTTTGTAGTCCGGATTATGGATAATATGCCCCAGAAAATGTGTATCATCGGCGGGTATGATCATTATATCTGATGTGGAGTACGGAGGCATGAGGCAATCCACAAGTGTACCACAATCCCTGTCGAGATCAGAGGCATCAAGGTCAATGAGTAACTCCTGTGTACCATCGTCTCGTATGCCTATCAGTTCGCTGCTTGTGTTAATGAAAAAACGGTACTCACCGCAGCCTTTCAGGATAAAGAAGTATTCTTTTGAATCCCAATTATCTCCTGTGGTATAGATAGTCTGTCCGCAGCTGCCTGATTCAAGGTCAAATTCAGAGACGACAGCTTCATGTATCGTGTGAGCACCCGGTGCATATTCTACTTTTTCCCGAAGCAGAATCGGTTTGTCATCACGGTCAAAGCAGAGGTATTTCACATCGTAGGAGTCATCCTCCTTGTTCAGTTCCGATACGACAGAAACTTTTGCTGTTTCTTTGTCAATCTGCAATACTTTGCCGTCATACAGTGTCAGATACAACACATCACCCACAGATTCAAAATCACCGCCAAGTCTGTAATCCGACATCATGTAATCCTGAAGCTCGTTTGCAGGGATAGCGGATATTAATTCACCGTTTTTGGCATAGTGACAGAGGAGATAGGGCTCGATTTCCTCATGGCCCTCATTGTTGACAATTGCCCAGATTCCATCTTCTTCAATGGCAAACCATTGATATCTATTACTGTAATATTTTTCCTGATCTGACGGTGATTTAAGCATAAACGCTTCTGATGTCTGCATATCCTCGTTTATATGAAGATAAGTCAGCTGCCTATGCAGATTGTAGGCAATGCAGCCAAATCCGTCTTCTGTTCGTTCTGCCTGTATGAAGCTTAAAATATCATCAGGCAGCTTGATCTGATCACTTTGGACAATATTCGACAGAGGAGTATTATCTGTTGTAGGCGGCTGAATCTCTGTCAATGTCTGTGTGGTGCTGTCTTGTTCTGGTGCAGTAGTCTGTGATATGCCGTTCTGCTCAGGAGCGGCAATCTGTGTATGCTGACAACCTGTGAGTAAGAATGCAACAGCTGTTATGACAGCAAAGTAGTGCTTGTATTTCATGTTTATTCTCCTTTATTTCATATGTAGCATGTAGCTATCTGTTCCTGTATGCAGTGTAAGTTATTATTTAAAGCGCATTTAGTATAGCATAAAACTACTGTGAAGTCAATAAAAAACACCTTAGGGTATATCATAATGAATTGAATTTGTATACTGTATAAAATAAACTACGAATAATAGTATTAGGAGGTTTTGATGAATATAATTAAAAAGATTATTATCGTAGTATTATTACTAAATATTGTCAGCTTTATATTATGTTTTTTCTTAGGAAGAATCTATATTATTAAAGGACTTTACTTAGCGTACCCGATTTGTTGTTTATGGTATTTTATTCTCTATTGTTTTTCTAATTATACTGAGTATAATAAAAAAAATGAGTTCGTATAACAAATTTTTGATGTTTTTTTTAGTAATATGTATATTATTATTTATCTCCATAATATTTTCTTTTATAATCTATGAAATGAGAAAACAATTAATCAATAATGAGAAATATTATATAATAAGTCTAGAAGAACTAACTGATGAAGATTATTTATATATTTATGAATATAATGCATTAATGGAAAATCGAGGTTGCTTATGTATAAAAATCAACAATTACATATACAAAAAAATACCTGATACACTTTATTGTATTGATTCTGGATACTCCCTTTCAAAAGCTGATGGACTTATATTAAAATATGATTCAGATACCAAAACATTGGATATGAAGTATAAAATGAATGAAACCAGTGAGTATATTGAAAAAACTATTTCTCTTGATATTAAATAAACCACTTAGTGTATCAATAAGTAATGTCTTCTATAGAAACATATAAAAGGGATATATCTTGATAAAAGAAACAATTAATGAAACCTCTCTTTGGTAAACGTAGTGCTTTAAATATAACAACACTTATCATTGCTGGTGGTTTAGTCATATTATTAATAGTCTTATCATCATCGTTTAATAAACCGCTCTCTTCCGAGTTTACTGACAATGCTTTTGTCGAATTGTATGATAATTGCCATTATCAGAACTCCACTTTATTAATGTAGTTACGTTGACGTTATATTACATAACAACATATTTATAAATGAAAAAATCCGAAAAAGCCTATGTTTTTCGGATTTTTTCATTTACTATTTTCCTTTCAACATGGCTTTTTACCAGGCCATGAATAATAACGCGAGCTTGTAACATATAAAATGTTTTTGCATTATTAATTATCATCAACTTCCGTAGATTCCTGCTCTGCCTCCGTTGTTTCACTATTATCATTTTTTTCAGAAGCATTATCTACAATGGCTCCCAGAACAGGCGGCAGAACATTCGATATGATAGTTATCATAGTTGCAATCTGTTTTGCTTTTATTATTCCTAATGCATTGTTGATGAATGTATTGTTTACCACAGAAGAAGTCATTCCGAAGCTTTCTGCTACAAGCATTACAGCAAACATAAGTCTCTGATTTTTATCCACTGATTTTTCATCAAAGCCCTTGCAGCCGTCAAGAAAAGCATCAGCTTCTATGATCTCACGCGCAATTACTTCAGGGGATTCATCAATACCGATCAATGCTCCGAGGGCCGAAAAAGCATATCCGCCCTTTATATCAGCTTTGTTGTCCTTTAATAAGTCATAAATACTGATGACTTTGTCGCATTTTTCCCTGATATTCCCATCTGTCAGCACAAGTATTTCGCTGAGTCCCTGCACAGAATCAGGCCCTGCTTTAATCTTGCAGGTTTTCCTGAGATAATCAAAACATTCATTCATATCGCTGATTATGGAATTAACAGATCGTCCAGATAGTGCGAGGAGTATCACATAAGAAATATCCTCGGAATTTGTAAGTATCGGGTGTTGCTTTTCCATTTGCTTCATAATCTCGTTATGCTTTTCAACAATCTCTTCAGCCCCCTCCTGTTTTCCAAGGTCACAGGTCAACATTGCTGCAAGAACCATGTAAGAATTGTCCTTGAACTTTCCCTTATGCAGTTTACGGTATACCGCCTTGACATCATCGATATACTGTTCGGGATTTTCGGACAATGCCATTTCACTGAGCAGAGCTAATTTCACAGCATCTCTGTATTCTGAAAAAAATCCTGTATGCTTATTGAGAATTTTACGGCATTCATTCAGTTTCTCTATATCGGTTTCTTTATCAGCACCTGTAAATATCAGTCCTGCCGCTATGCTCATCATATCTTTTTCAAACTTAAACTTCTTGGAAACGGTATTACGATTCCTCAAAAAAAGATCACATTTGTTTCTTAATCTCTCAGTCATATGTTCCTCCTGTTATTATATTTTATTCCGCAAAAGGTCCGCTTATCGGTCCTAATGCTTTTATACCCTTGACTGCCTTGATTGTGCGTGGAAGGTACAGTAACGCAATTAATCCGAAAAATACACATTGAAAGATAGCCTTCTTTGGATCATCTGTTACATAGTTCGTAGACATCCCTGAACCGCTAAGTAATGTTCCGACTACGACAATCCAGTCGAAGAATGCATGTGCAGTTATGGCGCCTATGAGGTTTTTATACTTCAGAATACAATAACACCAGACAATTGCAAACATAGTTGTCTCCAGGATTTTCATCATTCCTGAAAGGATTGTGCTGATATTTGAAAAATCAAGATCAAACACAACATGAATAAGACCGAATACTATCGAAGATATTACAGCAGCCAAAAGTACACCGTTTTTCTTCTTTCCGAACCATAGAAGCAAACCGCCAAGAAGAAGTCCACGAAAGATTGCTTCTTCATTGATACCGACAAGTGCCATAAGCAATGTGTTATATGGTATCTGTTTCATACCATCAATACTGATACCTGCATTCGCATCCTTTGACATAAAACCGCTTAATGCAAGCAATACGCCCAATACAGTATTTATCAAGACAAGCGGCAGTACAAATTTCCATGTCTTTTTGATTGCTTCTTTGTCAAAACGAAGCCATGATATTCCGCCAAGGAATATGAAGGCTGTTACTGAAATAATGCATCGGCCCAGGAATTCAATAATATTCAAATTCCAGCCCGTAACATTGTTTATAAGCATTGCTAACAATATCGCTCCCACTATTGATACAACAGCAAATACCAATGCAAGGATCACCTTTATTACGGCTTTATTGCCGCTTGTACCGTAAGGCTCATGGTCACCATCTCTTTTTAATTTCATCTCTCTTAGTCCTTTCGATATATATAATACCTTATTATATATACAAATTTATAACATGTCAATATCCTAAGAGATGCTTTGCTGACACTAAGAGATGCTTTGCTGACAATTATAAAACATTATTTCCAAAAAATCGAAGAAATGAAAACTTCAGAAAAAGAGTTTCGAAAACTAACACTAAAACGTATTGGGTTAATATAAGTGAAATTTATCTTTCACTCAAAGATGAAATGATAATTGTAGAAATGATGGTGAAAAAGTCAAAGAGAAAAGCACTCCTATTTGTAGTGCTCTTATTGTAGAAAAATTAAAGAAATCTTATCTAAATCACAACTTGATTTTTACCGTTGTTTTTTCCGTAATAAAGCTTCTCGTCAGCTTTTTTCAAAACAGCATCAAATTCTGACTGATTTCCAGAAGAAAGTCCTGCTGTAACAGTAACAGGAGTATTATCCGGAAGAACTATCTTTTCAGAAATCAATTGACACAGATATTTTGCACGCTCATATGCTGAATCAATAGTTACATTCTTGTAATAAACTATAAATTCTTCACCGCCCCATCTGACGGGATAAAAAACGTATTCTTTTTCTTCCTGAATGCAAGAAGAAAGCTGTATTAATATCTCATCACCTTTGTCATGACCAAAACGGTCGTTGATCTTCTTAAAATTATCAATATCCAAAAGTATAATACTTATCTGAGCTTCTTCTCCCTTGACAATTGTATCATATAGGAATCTTCTGTTATAAAGTCCGGTTAGCGGGTCGTGTGTAGAACTATAATCAAGTTCTTTTTTTATCATATCAAGTTCAAACGTATAAAATATAGAAGTATATAATATTGTAAATAGGGTTATCAGGAGATTAACAAAATTAAAGATTCTCGAATAAGGCAAAAGATCTTCAAATAATTGTGGAAAAAAGTTTTCAGGTATTAATATCTGAGTATGATATATCATCAGCGCAGATATTACTCCTATTATCTGAAACACAAATCGTTTGTTACCGTATGACGGACAAAGATAGAAGATGACAGGCACCATACCAATCACATAATAAATGAAGCCAAAAGTGTTTCTAGTAAATAACTCGCATATAGTTGCGAATATTATTATTTCAAAATAAGCAAAAACCGTTGCCTTCTCAGATTTTCCCTGTCTTTGGAGAATAAAAGAAAAAGGATATAAAAAACGGAGCTTATTGCATTTATAATAGCCAAAGGTATTACACCCATGATTACAAACACGGAAAAATATCCAAAATGCACCATAAGACACATAACAAGAAAAATAGTATTTCTGTTTTGTCCCATTTTATTGAATAGTGCTGAAGTAGTAGTGTTTTTCCGCAATTACAATCCCCCCTTTCTGTCTTTTATCCGCTTACAACTGGTATAATAAACACAGTTGTATGATCACATAATTTCTTTGACACATTATCTTCTATCGTTAATTATTCATAATGAGATGTTTTTTTATTATTGTCATGATATCAGTCACATTCAATTCGCTTAATTTCTTGATATCAGCTTCTATTTCATCAATAGTTTCCTGTTCATCAGGCAAATTCTCACAGAGCGTTATAGCAATAATATCTTCTGAATAATTGCTTTTTACAAAATAATCAACTATCTCGACTCGTCTATATATTCCGTCATCTCCGAGCTGACGTGTTACAAGTCGCTCCGTCTGAATTCCAGAATAATAGTCCTCGATAAGCTTTGTTCTATTAAAAGTTGTATCAAATATTTCCCTGTCATCAGGATGCATAGTGCTTGCACCGTGAACTATAAGTTCGTCAAAAATTCCGGCGGAAGGGCATGAGGTTGTCGTAAAATTATCATATGCCATCATATAGAAAGAGTTCCTTGTAAGATTTATAAAAATGACAAGTGGATATTTACGAAATATGGCATTTATAAGAAGATTCATTGTGCCTGCTGCACTTTGAGACTGAAGTATATCCGTTGCTTCCTCAACGACTTTATGTTCATAACAAAGTTTTAGATATTCCTCTTCTGGCATAGGACGAGCATACAGATAGCCTTGTATCCTGTTGCAGTCACAGCTTCTGAGGAATCCAAGCTGTTCCTTTGTTTCAACTCCTTCTGCTACTGTGTTTATATTCAAACGATGAGCAAATGTAAAAATACTTTCCAAAACAATACGTTCCTTTTCATCTTCACAGTTACGGCTAAGAAGTGATTTGTCAATTTTAAGAACATCTGCAGGAACGTCCTTAACAAACTGAAGTGAGGATAGACCACTTCCGAAATCATCAATGGCAACTTTAAAACCTGCGTTCCTTATAGACACAATCCATTCCAGTATTTTTTCTTCATCGCCAATCATGGCAGATTCAGTTATTTCAACTTCTATAAGCGGATGTAGGAGATCATATTTGTCTACAAGAGCCGATAGCTTTTCCGCAAATAATTCTTCTTGAATATGTCGACGAGAAAAATTTACAGATATCGGAAACTGAGGCATCATGTTCTGTTTTACCAGGGTTTTGCAAACCAGCTCTGTAACATACCAGTCAATCTCCATTATGAGATCTGATTCCTCAGCTACAGGAATAAAGAAAAATGGCGAAATAACAGTGCCGTCAGGCTTGATCCAGCGAACAAGAGCTTCTGCGCTTTTCATTTGACCATTTATCGTATCATATTGTGGTTGATAATATGTAGTCAATTCATGATTTTCCAAAGCATTTCTTATATCTTCAGCTGTGTATTTCATTATAATTCCGTCCCTTCATTATGGCAATTTCATATCCCTTATGATTCAAAGCATAAATCTATACTTTCACATTATAATTATATCACTTTTCACTAATTAAATCTATGTACATTGTGCAAATTTTTAGTTAAATCACAACAATCAACATATAGCTTAAAACTATAGCCGCAACACGTCTGTCAGACAAATATGTTGAAATAAAAAAGCTGCCGCTGTCATTCGAAAAGCATGCAAGTGCCTCTATAGGGATAGTAAAGAATACTTTTTACAGGAATTCTGTGCATAACAGTTCTTTCTCTTATATGACAGAATTCAAAAGCATAATATATGGATGCGTCTTGATAATTAATTCAATACCATTTATTGAACGATATTATTGTAAAAAAGCACAGCGCTCTATTATAATTAAAAATATTATTAGATATTTGCCTGACTGACAATTGCATAATTCTCTTATCTATGATATAATATAAAAGCTGTTAGAAATTATATATTTGAAAATATTTAAACTACTTATCATCCGGAGATATTATATGAAAAAGGAAAAAATAATTAATCGTAATCACAACTCATTCAGAGTTATCAGCATCGGCTTCGTTATACTTATACTTACAGGAGCTCTTCTGCTCATGCTTCCGATTTCATCTCAAAGCCGTACTGTTACACCTTTTAAAGATACACTGTTCACAGCAGTTTCTGCTTCTTGTGTTACCGGTCTGGTAGTTAAAGATACCGCAACACACTGGTCTTTATTTGGACAGGCTATAATACTAACCATGATTCAGATAGGCGGTATGGGTGTTATTACAATAGGATTGATGATTACTAGACTCTCAGGCAAAAAAATCGGGTTGGGTTTCCGTGGTATGATGCAGGATTCTATTTCGGCGCCTCAGGTCGGCGGTATTCTTAATCTTACAAAATTCATTCTCAAGATGACTGCTTTGTTTGAACTGACAGGTGCAGTTCTGCTATATCCAATATTCTGCCATGATTTTGGAGTTGTAAAAGGTTTCTGGTATTCAATATTTCATTCTATATCAGCTTTCTGCAATGCAGGATTCGATCTAATGGGAGTAAGGGAACCTTTTTCATCACTGACCTCCTATGGCAGCAATATATATGTAAATACTATCCTTATGCTGCTTATAATCATCGGGGGCATCGGATTCCTTACGTGGGATGATATCGTACAGCACCGCTATCATTTCAAAAAGTACCGACTGCAGACTAAAATTGTACTCGTAACATCAGGATTACTTATATTTCTCCCTGCTGTATTTTTCTTTTTTGCAGAATATTCACATGAATCTGCAAAAGAACGTGTACTTCATTCATTTTTCCAGTCTGTGACTGCACGAACAGCAGGTTTTAATACTGCTGACCTTTCAAAAATGCGTGAACCCTGCACAATGCTCATGACTGTACTCATGCTTATCGGTGGTTGTTCGGGTTCAACGGCAGGAGGTATGAAAACATCTACAATAGCGGTTCTATTCCTTGCTGCTTTAAGTGTATTCAAGCGTAAGAACGATGTCGAATGCTTTAATCGACGCGTACCGGAAGATATTATACGAACATCAGGCGCTATACTTTTCATGTATATGTCATTGTTCCTTTCAACTGGCATAGCATTAAGCCTTATAGAATCCCTGCCTCTTACAAGTTGCTTGTTTGAAACAGGTTCTGCTCTAGGAACGGCAGGGTTAACTCTTGGAATTACCACATCACTTTCTTTAGCATCACATATTATTCTTATGATACTTATGTTTGCAGGACGAGTCGGTGGCTTGACACTGATATATGCTGCATTCTCATCAAATAATGAAGTCTCAAGACTTCCTCAGGAAAAAGTCACTGTTGGATAATAATTATAAAAAGGAGAGAAACTATGAAATCTGTTTTAATAATTGGTGCAGGTCAGTTCGGTATACATATAGCAAAACGTATGGCACAACTTCGTTGTGAAATAATGGTAGTTGATAGTGAGGAAGAACGTATTAACGCAATACTGCCATTAGTTACAAACGCTCAGATAGGCGACAGTACAAACGCGAATTTTATGCGTTCTCTCGGAATTCCTGATTATGATGTATGTATTGTTACAATTAGTGATAGCTTTCAGGATTCACTTGAGACCACTGCTTTACTGAAAGATCTTGGAGCTCAAAAGGTAATTTCACGTGCTCAAAATGATGTTCAAGAAAAATTCTTACTCCGCAACGGTGCTGATGAAACAGTATATCCTGAAAAACAGACTGCAATCAGACTTGCAACAAAGGAAGCTTCAGACGATATTCTCGATGTTTTCCAACTTGACCGTGATATTAATATTTATGAGGTCCGCGTACCAAAAGCTTGGAATAACAAAACAATAGCAGAGCTTGATATACGCAAAAAGCATAATCTTAATGTAATTGCAGTACGAACTAAAGATCAACTAATTCTGCCTATGCCTGATATGGTTCTGAATACAGATGATGCTATGCTTCTCCTCGGAAATATGAAAGATATTCAAAAGGCATTCTAAAACCATATCACACTTGCTCAATACATACCTGTCAAATTAGACGATGATATATCAAACAAGATCATTCAAGTACTCCTTGAGAGGTAATATACAAAAGGATCGACTAATCCTGGTCGGTCCTTTTATTTATCCCATTAAGATAAAAATCAAAGTATAGTTTGACATGCTTTGTATCAATTAGTTCATTCCTCTAAACGTTTTTGAAATTGATTTGGCTATAAAACATTTCCAACACATGATTTCTTTTGCATCTTTGTTTTCTTCAAATCTTCAGCTACTTTGGGCTTACCATCCTTAACAGCTGCATAGCAAGCCTGTATTTCATCTTATTAGAACGCCTTTTTTATCTGAAACATTCCGAACTTATTTTCAGTGATTTACAGAAAAAATGCGCTATGTCAAGCACACTTCAAATAAGAAAACAGCGATGATATAAGTATCACCGCTGTAAGGCAAACATGTCCTTATGCCTTATATGAAATAGCATTTTCATTCTATACAATCTTAGGCCTGATAACTTATCTCATCAGGGAAAGATTTAGTCATTATATATTTTTGGCATATTTTACCAATCAAACCTGAAATAGAAATTCCTGCATCCTTGATATGCTTCCAATCAGAAAGGTCTTTTCTTATTACAAACAAACCTTTCAAATTATCATCTGAATGACCATAATTATATATTACAGTATCTTCGTTTTCTTCAACTTTGATTGCCTTTATGTAGATAGCCATTTTATTTTCCTTTCATCAGTTCTCTTATATTTTGGCCCAAATCAAAATATTCTGAAGTTAACTCTCATATGAATACATTAATAGAATAAAAACGATTATTCTGTGCCTTAAAGAAAGTTTTCAAAAAGAGTATATGGATGAATGGCTAATCTCTGTATAAAGCTGTTTTTTTATGCGTCCTGCTATTTACTAAATCTTTTTTCTGCGGATATTATCAGCTTCTACTGAGCATTTCCAAGACTTATTGATCCCCTTTTCTGCTCTTATACTGCTTACAGCACAGCCAACTGCTTCATAAAGTACTTCTGTTCCACAGCAGTCAGCATGATACTCAACTGCATGTTCCGCACTGATACCTATAGAGTTTGCAGTCTCAGCAGCATCAATATTCGCTCCAAGGAATACAAATTCCCAACCTTTTTCCTCCTGTACTCTTTCAATTAGCTTCTTCACTTCCTTATGGCTGTACTTTCTGCTTGCATTCTCCATGCCATCCGTTGTTATTACAAAAAGTGTCTTTTCAGGAACGTCCTCTTCACGAGCATACTTATGGATATTGGCAATATGATGAACTGCATCACCGACCGCGTCCAGAAGAGCAGTACATCCTGAAGGAACATAGTCTCTGTCAGTAAGCTTGGGAACATCTTCCAGCTTCACTCTGTCATGTATCACTTTGGAATCATTGCTGAAGAATACAGTTGAAACAAGCGCCTCGCCTTTTTCGTTTTTCTGCTTTGCAATAAGAGAATTGAATCCACCGATAGTATCAGCTGTAAGTCCGCTCATTGAGCCGCTCTCGTCAAGGATGAATACCAGTTCTGTGAAATTCTTTTTCATAGTAATACCTCCGTTTTGATGTTTTTCTGCGGAACCGATTTCACGTTTCCTTTACTGTAATTACAGTATACATCATCACGAAGGTATTTGGGTCGCTTCGAAGGCGACAAATCATGAACCGATGAGACTCTGATCAAAAGCAAACAAAGCTTCATTTATCTCATAGATATTATAATTACCACGTTCAATAAAATAGCGGATTATCAGATCAAACTTTAAACTGTCTGATAAAGCAAAGCCTGCTTTTTTCAGTAATTCTTCTGTTTCGTCAAGATCAAGTTCAAGTGCTACAGCAAAAGCAACTGCTGTCTGCTTTTTAGGTTTGTAGTTATTGTCGCTGCGTATCTTTGAAAAATGCTTACGGTCAATATTGGCTTTTTTGTAAGTTCCTACATCGGTCATGCCTTTCTCATCTATGAGTCTTAACAGAGCTTCTGAGAAGGATTCATCATGCGTTTTCAGTATATTTTCAAGATCAGCGCTCGTTTCACAGCAAATATCAGCTTCTTCAAGCATAATATTTGCAGAACTTTCTTTTTTTCTGCCGAATAATTCGCTCGGTTTAACTGCTTGGTTTGCTTCAGCAGTATGATACATACCAAGAACTATATCGCTTTTTCTATTCCTTTTGTCACGAGCAGCGCATTTTTTTGCATAAGCGTCACTAATATACTGCCTTATCTCACCAACGATGCCTGAGCTTACCTCAAAGGAATCCTTATCAAATATGACGAGTGTAATATCCATATCATTTTCTTCAAGGAAACTTCTGAATTCAGAAACAGCCGCATCAAGAGCCCTATCTTTCGGATAGCCAAATATGCCTGATGAAATAAGCGGAAAAGCTACACTCTCACAAGATTTAGAACTCGCTAGTTCAAGAGAATTCCTGTAGCATGAACGCAGAAGCTCTTCCTCACCACGGTCGCCACCATGCCAGGCAGGACCTACCGTATGTATGATATATTTACAGTCAAGAGCATATCCTTTTGTAATCTTTGCTTCTCCTGTTTTACAGCCGCCGAGAGTTCTGCATTCCTCCAGAAGCTCCGGACCTGCAGCATGATGTATAGCACCGTCAACTCCGCCTCCACCGAGCAACGATGAGTTAGCAGCATTAACTATTGCATCGGCTTTGACTTTTGTTATGTCATTCCTTATGATTCTGAAAGGCATACAAGCAACCTCCGTTTCACTATGATTTATCAAATTATAACATACCCGACTCGGATTATCAATACTTATACATCAATAAAGTATATGCTATAAAAGGCTGGACTTTTTACAGGTCCAGCCTTAATTATTTCAAGTTATTTATTATTATCTTCTTCCGGCCAAGGAGATATGTAGTGAAATTTGCCTGAATTCATATCCAAAGCAACATATTCATCTAAACGTCTCATCAAGTTACCTTTGGAATCAATACCCATTTTATTGTCAAATGGCGTTATGAAATCATTGTCATTATAATCAAATATACCTGCATACATAATGATCCTCCTTTTTTAAGCGTGGATGCGTCATGTTTGGAGATAAATAGTGCTAATATATTGTATATTATCCAATGAACATTTTTATCACCCCTTCTAAGAAACAGCATTTTACTATACATTTATTATATCATATTTCAACAGACTTGTCAATATTAAGTTGAAAGTGCACAACAAAGTTCTTGTTTACAAAAAGTCAATCGTATATATGTTAGAAAAATGAATTATTTAAAAAGTTTCTCCTTAGCTGCAAAATCACTGAAAAGGCTCAAATAATACAAGAACTGATTCAAGTGTATACGTGAAATTGAAACACGATAAGCTAAGATATTTATTTAACGATGATAATAGATTATTTAATAGATCAATAACTGTGAGCTATTAAATAGAAGAGCTTTCTTTACGTTATGACCCGATTTTTTTTGTCAATTTCCTATCTAATTCATTAAGTGGTTCCATCCTGTTCATAACATACTCTAATTATAATCTTTATCATATATATGTCATAAGAATAAATCTCTTTTTGATCGTAGCATGATAGAACTAGATTTTACCATTATTTCATCATTTTTTCAATTTTATTTAACATCTTTCACACTTGTTTTCAGCCTCAATTCAGCTTTCTCATATATAATTAAAGCATAGAGTAAAATCGCATCTTAATCTAATATGTATTTATTTAATCATTTTTTATAAAAGATTTGCTCGAAAATTTTATTTATTCCCTTAAATAAGCTAAAAGAACATTTCAAAGCATTATGCATAGTATTAAGACTAATTCAAGCTTTCTTATGTATAATATAACCATAGTCAAAAGCATGACTATGATTGGGCGATATTAAAAAAGGAGAATGATAATTATGAGGAACAATGTCTTTAAAAAGCTCTTTACAGGTTTTTCTGCAGTTTGTATAGCTGCTGCTGCAATGCCTGTTATGAGTTTAGCAGCAGAGACCACAGTCTCAACGTTAGTTGGTGATGCAAACTGTGACGGTAGCGTTGATATGTCTGACGCAGTAATGATCATGCAGGCACTTTCCAACCCTAACAAATATGGCAGGGGAGGAACTGACAAGAACGCGATTACAGAACAGGGCTGGATAAACGCAGACTGCAACGGAGCAAACGATGGAGTATCCAACAACGACGCACTTGCTATCCAGATGTATCTTCTTGGTAAGGGCGAACTGAGCAACGGCAAGACTGATGAAAAGCCTGTAACTGATGCTGTAAAGATACATCTTAAGAATACATCTATCGAAGTTGAAGGCGATAATGCAATAGTAAGCGGAACAACTGTTACTATTACTCATTCTGGTGAGTATTATGTTGATGGTAATCTCAACGACGGTCAGATCAACGTGAATATTGCTGACACGAGCGCTGATGCTGAAACTGTAAAGATATTCCTTAATGGAGCAAATATTACAGGCAGGAGTGCTCCGGCTATACTCATTACAAATGCAGAGAATACATCTATCAATATTGTTGATGGCACGGAGAATACGATTTCTGACGGTGATACCGCATATGAAGGAGACTATGCTAAATCAGCAGTTATCGAAGCCAAGGATGATATGACTATCAAGGGTGGAGAAAAGGGTGACGGAGTCCTCAATATCACCGCCAACACTCAGGATGCTGTATCATGTAACAATGATATAAAGATAAACGGTGGAAAGATCAGTATCACAACACTGAATTCTGAGAATGGTACCGATGGTATAAAGGCCAAGAAATCAATCACTATAAAAGACGGTGAAATTGATATTGACGCTGAGGGAGACGGAATCAAGTCAAACAAGGATGCAGTATCCTTCACAGGTGGTACAACAAGGATCAAAGCAGGCAATGATGCTGTACAGGCTGAGACAACTATCGACATTAGCGGCGGTTACATAGTTGCAGGCGGTGATCGCGGCCTTACAGCTGTAACAGGCGTAAACATAACAGGTGGTACTGTTATAGCAACAGCTACAGATAATCAGGTAGATGAGAAACTCCTCACCGGAACAACACAGACAACAGCCCTCCTAAACTGTATCGATGATGCAACAAATGAAAAGGATGGTACATGGAAGAAGGACAACGCTATAGTATCAGGCAGTGTAGAAGCCAAGTATACCAAGAAGTATAAGTATATACTATACAGCGATACTTCTATAAACGGAGCTAAATCCTGCGGTTTCAAGAACCTTTCAACAGGTGCGGCTGTAACTCATACAGACGGCAAGCAGACGCAGTTCCAACTCAGTCTTGTAACTGTATTCAATAACGTTAATCCAGCAGGAACATCCACTGGTTCTGATACAAATACTGATCCTGTTCAGGATACCGATGGATTAACTATTACTCTTTCCGATTCAGGAATGGCAACAAACGCTTCTTCAGAGGCTAAAGTAGAAAACAACGTATGTACAATCACCAAGCCGGGGGTATTTACAGTAACCGGTGAGATGACAGGCGGACAGATCGTTATAGATGTAGACAAGACAGCTTATCCTGATGGCGTAGTTGAACTTGATCTGAGCGGAATGAGCCTTACAAACACAAAGACATCTCCTATATATGTTGCATCTATCGCAGATGAAGTAGTGATAGTTGCCAAGAACGGCACAGAAAATACTATCTCCGATGGTACAGAATATACCAACGCAGACAACGATACAGGAGCTATCTACTCCAAGGACGATATAAAGTTCAAGGGGAAAGGTAAGCTCACAGTCAACGGAAATGCTGCAGACGGTATAGTAGGCAAGGATGATATCAAAATATATAACGGCATATTGACAGTCAATGCTGCTGATGACGGAATCAGAGCAAAGGATAGCGTAACTATAGGAAATATATCATCAGACGGAACAGAGACTGATTATTCAAATCTTTCTGTTACAGTAAAGGCAAAAGCAGGCGACGGAATCAAGGCTACATGTACTGATGTTTCTTCCTCAGCCAAGCAACTGGGACTTGTTACAATCAATGGAGGTACTGTAAACATCGATTCCTATGCAGATGGTATATCAGCTGAGCAGTTCTTTGAAATGAACGGTGGAGACCTGACAATAAAGACCTATCAGGGCAGCTCATATACAGGCACCGGTAATACTCAAGGCGGAAATCAGACCGGCCAGGGAGGAAGACCCGGTGGTGGCGGCTTCGGCGGAGGCGGTTTTGGTATGATGGACGGAAACTCCAATAAGACAGATATCTCCGCAAAGGGAATAAAGGCAGTAGGTCTTTATGACGAGGCAGGAACAACATGGCAGAGTGTAGGTAACATAAATATCAACGGCGGCAGCATAACCATTGATTCATCCGACGATTGTATACACTGCGGCGGTGATATGGTTCTCACAGGCGGTGAACTAAAGCTTTCTTCAGCCGATGATGGTGCACATTCAGACCACAACCTTACAATAGGCACAAAGGGCAACGGATATGATGATATCGTTATATACGTCGAGAAGTGCTATGAAGGTATAGAAGCACAGAAAATATATCAGAACAGCGGTTCGGTAATAGTAAACTCAACTGATGACGGCTTCAATGCTGCGGGCGGAAGCGACGGATCAGGAATGGGTAATGCCGGCATGCCCTGGGGACAGGGCGGAGGCGGTTTCGGAGGAGGCGGCTTCGGCGGCGGTAACTCAGGAAACTACCTCATGCAGTTCAACGGAGGATTTGCCATAGTAAACGCTACAAACGGCGATCACGATGGTTATGATTCCAACGGTAATATTGAGATAAACGGCGGTTACATCATATCAAACGGTAATGAGCCATTTGACTGCGGTGACGGAGGCAGCTCGATTAAAGTAAACGGCGGTACATGGGTATCCAACTGCCCATCAGGCGGAATGAGCATGGGCGGCAGTGAAATGGCGGCAAACGTAACAGCTTCAGTAAATGTATCAGCTAATACAAGATTATCACTTGTAGGAAGCGACGGAAAGGTAATAGTATCCTTCATCGTTGACAAGGCTGTAAGTCAGCTCAAGGCAGGCGGTACAGGTACATCAGGTGCATCATTCTATACAGGCGGAACTCTTAATGGTTCAACTTATTTCCAGCAGGTAGATCAATCTCAGCTTGCTGCTTTTGGCGGCACATTGACAGGCGGAGCATCTGTTAAATAACATCTTGTAATTTCTTATATACTGGCTGTTAATGAACTCCATTTCAAAAATGGTAAAGCCAACATCATAGTTAATTATAGTGGTTAAACTTAACATAATATTTTAAACAGGGGCTTAATCGCCCCTGTTTTCCATTAAGTTGAACATATATTGATTTTGATACTATCAATTTCTAATTTGCTCTTATTTCTTATTCTTCGTTAAATACTTGTTTTAACTTGATATTCATGAAAATATATGGTATAATTTAGATAATTTCTAACACGGGAGGTATCATTATGCTTGATTATATTACTATCAACGAACACAGCAGCATTCGCATTGACGAAGGAAAGATAATCTACTCCGACCCATACAATATAAGCGGTAATCCACACGATGCAGATATTATACTCATCACACACTCCCACTTCGATCACTACTCGCCCGATGATATCCGAAAGGTAATGAAATCTGACACGGTCATAGTCTGCCCACGCTCTATGAATGAGCCAAATGAACTTGATCTGACGGTGAAACAAGTCACTGCAGGCGACAGTTTTGAAACTCTCGGAATTAAATTTGAAACTGTACCTGCTTATAATATCGGAAAACCTTTCCATCCGAAGTCCAATGGCTGGCTAGGATATATCATAGTTAGTTCCGAACACGGACGTATATATATCGCCGGAGATACTGACATCACTCCCGACAACCAGAAGGTAAATTGCAATATCGCACTTGTCCCCACAGGAGGAACATTCACCACTGATGCCTCTCAAGCCGCTGAACTTGTAAACACTATCCGTCCGAAATACACTATTCCTATCCACTACGGAACAGTTGCAGGAACTCCCACAGACGGAGAATATTTCCGTAAAGCTGTAAACAGTAATATTGAAGTAGTAATAAAGCTGTAATTACAAGTTTGTATACCAGTAAATGGATAATATTAATTCAGAAACAATAGAAAAATGCAAATCATTAGGTTTATGTATTTATCCACCTAAGGCAGGCAAAACTTAACAGCATGGATGATGAAATTGAACATTCTCTCTGAAGTTTGTCGTAAAACTTGTAATACTCAATGCCTTGACATTATACATTTGATATGATATAATTTACATCGTAAGTTCAGAGCGAAAAACATTTTGAAAATGTAACGCTGGACAAGACTGCATGCTTAAATGCTTGCGGTTTTGTCCGGTTTTTTTATGGAGGCATATAAATGAAAAACAATAATTTTACTGAGGGAGCTATACTTCCAAAGCTATTGAAATTTATGCTGCCTGTGCTGTTTGCTATGTTTTTACAGGCCATGTACGGTGCAGTCGATCTGCTTGTAGTTGGGCGGTTCGGATCAGACGCAGATGTATCCGCTGTATCCACTGGCTCACAGATTATTATGACACTTACTAATCTGATTGTTAGCTTTTCTATGGGAATTACTGTTGCCGTAGCTCAGCGTATCGGACAAAAGCGACCGGAAGAAGCTGCCCAGACGATAGGAACAGGTCTTATCATCTTTGCTGTCACAGGTGCAATATTTACTTTAATAAGTGTTATCGGCTCCGGTATACTTGCAACAGTTATGAAAGCGCCTGAGGAAGCTTTCAACCTCACTAAAAGCTATATCAGAGTGTGCGGTGGAGGATTTATCATTATTACCGCATATAATCTGCTAGGAAGTATATTCAGAGGTCTTGGAGATTCCAAAACACCGCTGATTGCCGTTAGTATAGCCTGCGTATTCAATATCATAGGTGATTTATTGTTTGTTGCAGTCTTTCACCTGGGTGCAACAGGCGCAGCTCTTGCAACAGTTATAGCTCAGCTTGTGAGCGTATTAATATCTTTTTTTATCATAAGAAAAACAACACTGCCTTTTGAACTGCATAAATCAAATCTGAATATAAAGAAAAGTTATGCAATGTGTATCATCCGTATCGGCACACCGATAGCATTGCAGGATTTCCTTGTAGGAATATCATTCCTTGTTATGCTTGCTATTGTAAATCAGCTTGGAGTTACAGCTTCAGCCGGAGTAGGCGTTGCCAATAAAGTATGTACTTTCATAATGCTCGTGCCGATTGCATTTATGCAAACAATGGCTGCCTTTGTAGCACAAAATTACGGTGCGGGACATAATATTCGTGCTGTGAAAACTCTCAAAAGCGGAATCTCCGTTTCACTCATATTCGGCGTTGTAATGTTCTTTTTATCGTTTTTTCACGGAGATCTGCTTGCGGGAATATTCTCAAACAAGCCCGATACAGTCAACGCAGCCTGGGATTATCTGAAAGCATACTCTATTGACTGTCTGTTTACATGCTTCCTGTTCTGCTTTATCGGTTTTTACAACGGTATTGAGAAAACAAAATTCGTAATGATACAAGGTATCTGCGGTGCATTTCTTGTGAGAATACCAGTTGCTTTCATTATGCAGCATATCGGTAACGGTTCTCTGTTTATGATTGGCCTTGCGACACCGTGCTCAACAGTATTGCAGATTATAATGTGTTTTGCCGTTTATATGCACTTTAAAAAAAGCATTTCTGATAAAGCTCAAATCTAAAAGCATTGATTATGTCTATATTATGATATATGCTTAATAACAATGGCGCCTCACATGAGACGCCATTATTATTTATATGATCTTATTACAATATTTATAGTAACTCTAGCTTTCCTTTTCTTTGTTATTGATAATTTTAATTTTACTTATGTCATCAACATACATTTCTGAATATCCACATTCAGTGCATACGGCACATTTTAATTCGGCAACAGTAGATGAAACAAGATTTTTATTGGTTATTCTTAAACCATTGCTGCTTACTTTAAAATTTTCAATCATATTGTTTTTACATCTTAAACATGTTCTCATAATATTACCTCCCTAGTTTATGCATTTGTTTTGATCAGTTTCCGCTGTTTGCAGCAGCTGCCGAAGCGGCCAACGCAGCACACATTGCAGCTTGTTGAGCTGCAATAACAGCAAGCGCAGAAGCAGATACAGCTGCCAGTGTATTATCAGAATCTTCATATAGATCCGCAGTAAGCATTGCTGCGTGCATAAGTCTTGTTTTCTTGTCCAGACTCAAAGCACCGTATCCCTTCTGTCCGTCAAGAAGCCTGTCTATCTCAACAGCGGTATCAACAAGTTCCTTTTCGTCAGCTTCTATTATGGATATTGCCGCAAGTGTTGAAAGCTCATAGTGTTTACCGAACTTACGTCCTGATGCAATAAACATATCGAACATTCTGAACAGCCTGTTCACCTTATCCTCTGAAGCACCATCTGTCATAGCGAGTATGTGAGATACAGTTTGAACTGTATTCTTGTCCGAGAATTTTTTTCTGAGGAGATCATAGCACTTCTCTGCATCATCTATAAGCTGCTTGTCGCTTTTTCCTGAGAATGCCATAAAACCTGCCATTACATTGTCTTCACTTGAAGTGAGTATAGGATGCTCTTTTTTCATCATATCGTAAAGAGCGCGTCCTCTTTCAGCTATCCTGTCTGCCTCTTCTGGTGTTGTTTTCTCAGCAAGCAGAGTTGCCAGCAAGGCAAGATATTCCGATCTCTTGAAGTGTTCTTTAAGGATACCATACATATCCATCACCTTATCAAACTGAGCTTCAGGATCATCAGACACACAAAGCTTAGCTGCAAAAATCGTCATTATATTTCCCTTAAGGTAAGAAGCAAAACCTGCATTCTTCTTAATTATTTTCTTACAACCAGTGAGCTTGTCTGCATCTGCTTTAACTCCAGCTGCACAGAATATGTTTGCAGCTACAGGATAGATATATGAGCTTTCCATCTTTATTGCCTTTTTAATAGTGTCTCTGTTTTCTATAAAGTCCTGTGTGATTTGATTTATTCTTGCTTTCATTTCCATACTCCTTTGATTTATCTGTTAAGTTGTTTGCTTCTGTGATTATAGTATATCATAGTATAACAAAGTTGTCATTTTTTTAATATTACGGAATATTACAATTCTGAAACATCTATATTCTGATCATATAATAAGAATAATGCTATATAGAAGTATGTTTATCCGGTAATCATAAGCTGAGGCAAAATCCAACTCAACCAACAGAAAAAGCACTATCATGCCGCAACTGTTATCAGCAACCGATAAAGAGATTTGATATATATTATCAACCTTATATCGAACCAGCCTGTAATCATTTTATTACGATTACAGGCTGGTTTTCGTTTATTACTTAATTAGAATAGGTGAATACATCAATAATTTCATCTCAGGACAACATATCATTTACAAGCTTTTCAGCATCTTCTGCCGACATCGGACGTCCCCAGACGAATCCCTGTATATAGTCGCAGCCGATACTGCGGAGTGCATCAATCTGTTCCTGTTCCTCGACACCTTCCGAAATTACATCAAGCCCCATAATATGACCCATTGAGATAATAGCTGCAACATACTGCTTTGAAGACTCATTGGTGTTGATCCTATCGATAAATGATTTGTCTATTTTCAGTAAGTTTGCAGGTATCTTACTAAGATAACTCAGCGAAGAATAACCTGTGCCGAAATCGTCTATTGCTATTTTTACGCCCATTTCTTTGAGAGTATTTATACATTCCAATGCCTTTTCTGCCGAATCAATAAGTATAGACTCCGTTATCTCTATCTCAAGCTGAATTGAAGAAATACCGCTGTTATCAAGGAGATTACGTATTTCTTCAATAAAACCTTTTTTCATAAGATGCCTTGCTGATGCATTAAGGCTCAAGGTCAGGTCAACTCCTGTTTTTTTGATAAGACTGCTGAAAAAATCAGTAGCTTTTCTGAAAACCATACTGTCAACTTTATCAATAAGGCCAACTTTTTCCGCAACAGGTATGAACTCACCAGGAGATACGAAATTGCCGTCTGAATCCTTCATACGTGCAAGAGCCTCAAAACCACGGAGTTTATGCTCCATATCAAACTGAGGCTGCAAATTAAAGTATATCGTCTCCTTATTTAGAGCTTTCCTAATTAAATTCTCTATTTCAAGAGTTCGATCGTTTTTGAGAATGTCGGAAGAGTACTTAAGGATATTATCGCTGCTGTTGGCTCTTTTCACCTCGTTCATTGCAAGATTTGCATGTGATAAGAGCGCATCTGCTGTATCTGCATCTGTAGGATACTCAGCATATCCAAAGCTTGCAGTTATGTATATATCACAGTCATTTACAGTTAGATGATCACTGAGTGCGTTAACATACCGGACAATGACTTTTCTGAGTACATCTTCAGAGCTGTATCCATAAATAACAAGTAAAAATTCATCACCGTTAATTCTGGTTATATAGTCTACAGATTCCGAACTGTTATTATCCGAAACAGCCATCCAGCGCTTGGAAATATCGATAAGGACCTGGTTTCCGGCCTTAAATCCCATAGTATCATTTACGCTTTTAAAGTGATTAATATCAATCGATACTACTGTAAACTTCTCTCCGCGCTTGATAAGATCAGCGACATAATCTGCACTTGCAAAACGATTGGGCAACTTAGTAAGTGCATCAGTATAGCTTATATACTTGAGATGTTCTACCATTTTATAACTATACAGCTCAGATGCAAGAATAAATGTAGTCAGCTCAAGTGTTTCCTTGATAGTACTGACTTTATCATCACTGAAATTGATTGCCCAAATATAACCTAACAATTCGTTTTTGAATAAAAGTGGAAACAGTACAATGGTTTTTCCTCCAGCGCTGGTAATAGAATTATGCCATATCGGGTTCCTTTCCCTGACTATCTCCATGTCACGCTCATTTTTTACTATAAGACAATTGCTTCCTGCAAGTGTATCAAGCCAAGAATAAGCAATATCATAAAAAGCATCATCTACATATTTTTCCATAGGAAGAAGCTTAGTATCTTTTGAAAAAGCCTCACAAAGTACAGAACACTTATGTTTTGCTGTATCCATAAGCAGAATACAACAATGTTCTGATTCACAAAGGTCGCGAATATCAGAACATACTTCTTTCATGGCCTCCTGGAAATTATCAGGGTTCTGAAGCTTAATACAGGTTTCAAGTACATAAGAGGCTATATTTCCTGAAGGTGTAGCCATTCTTTTGGCATCTAGTTTAAGATCAACATCAACAATATACAAACAATAGCAAATGTTTCCATCATCCGAATACAATGGTACGAACGACATATCGAACCATATATCATATCTTGTAGGATGTGCATAAGAATGAACGCATTTCTTCAGTATAGCTGCCTCATAACACGCTTCTTCAAAATTCAGATCTTTTTCTACGTATTCCGTATATTCTTTGTTGGGAATAAATTCCCGTTTCAACATATTCATTCCGCCTACCGGCTTTTCAATTGTGTTTATATATGCTTGGTTTCCTGTTACTATACATACTTTGCCATAATTATCGCTATCAAGTTTTTCAACAGATATAACACAAGCTGATTTTTCGATACTATCAACGATTGCCTGGAATCTCATAATTTGATCCCCCCTGATAAGAAAAAATAGATATCTTGCACAATTCTTAGTTGGTTTAATTTTACCATTTTTTACACAAACAATTCAATATATCGTAATAAAAGTTTACAAAGCATTAATGGAAAACTGTCATTTCGCACAAAGTTGTATTTGAGATTTTGTATGTTAAGACAAAGTATATGTTTATGGCAAAACGCATAATAGATCTGCAATATATTATGATAATCTTTTTTAATATTAAAAACTATCAAATAAGACTTCAATTTATTCGAAATAAGCTTTCTTAGACTTCTATTCTATTTTAAGAAGCAAATTTTAACTAAATTTGTTTCTTATACAATTAGGCGTTAAAAATAATAATATAATTATATATATTATCACGTTCATGTGGTAAATTCAATGAACAAAAGGCGGTTTTTTGCTGTATTTCATTTTATTCTGCCTGATATATACAAATGCATTGACTCTGGTTATAAAAATTTTTTCAAAAATCTGTTACACTTTGCATACTCCGTGCGTTAATATAAGTGATGCGACTTTGCATTTACATATATTTTCAAAAGCGATACCATCTTTGGCACAGTGGGTTGGTTCTGTGCCAAAGCAGACATATCTCGCGTATTTTGTCTGCTTTTGGCAATGTAAATGCAATAGTCTGCATAATAAACAGGATTGGGAACGGGTATGAGGAGTGAGTCCTGTTTCAATGCAGGACTCGATGAATTATTATAGGAGGTGAGCTTTTTAAATCTACGGCAGACAGTTTTTTCTGCATTACAAACAAAACAGAAGTGGAATTGGATTTAAAATAATATACAAAAGGGGTATAACGATGAAATGGATGAAAAACAGTTCAACTGTTTTGCCGATTTAAAAGGCTTGTCTCTTTGAAAAATACTTTTACTAACCTTCTCATAATAATATTTATGGTAGGTGGACTCCTTGCACACATATAATTGTTTTATGAACAGTTCTTTTTAGCTTTTTGATTTTGTAATAAATTCTCTCTCTTTCAATTTTTAATATCGCTTATTGCGATCAGGCGGAACTTCTCTTGCGAAGTATCCGCCTGCTTTTTTATATTGACCGATCTGATCTCCTACGTATATTTTTAACCTGCAAGTGCAGAGCCGTGTACTTTCTGTTTATTGCTGTCACGTTTAATAACCGTTTCAATCCGATATATACATTTTTTCACCAAAATTAAAAAAAAGCAATAAATGTGTTGCACTTTCCGCAAGTTTTGCGTTATTATAAATGAGAACGAATTTGCTAATAAATAAGTAAAGGAGGATTTTATGACTGATGAAAAAATATTGACTCTTATGCGCGAAGCTCCGTCAAACGGACAGCGAGCGCTTTTTGACAAGTATTACAATTATGTTTTTTCAATAGTCAGCAGGATAATAAGCGGATTCGGAAGCCCAAACGATTCAGAAGAATGCGTTATAGATGTTTTTGCTTCCATTATGATGAAGATGCATCCTGATGATAATATATCACTGAGGTCATACATAGGTGCAGTTGCCAGGAACACGGCGATAAGCATGAGAAGATCTCTTGCTTCCAAAAATAACTCTTGCATATCTTCCGACGATGAGAACATGGCCGAAATAGCTGGCGATGAGAATATCGAGGAAAGCACAGACAATTCTGTGCTTGCCGAACAACTGCTCAGCAAGATAGGAGAGCTTGGGCCTCCCGATTCAGTGATAATAATCCAGAAATACTATTATAACAAAACATCTGGGGAGATTGCAGAAATGACTGGCATGAGCGCAGCAGCTGTGCGTGTCAGATGCGGGCGAGCGATGAATCGACTAAAAAAACTCCTCAGTGCCGATGGCATAACGCTTTAAAGGAGGGATATAATGAATACAAGAAAAAAGATCATTAAAACCCTGCGAAGCGCGGATAAGGCTTCTGTTGAGAAACTTATGGCAGAAGCTGCAAAAAAGGACGAGATATTTGCAAAAGTAATGGAGCGCGCTGAAAAAGACAATGAATATACTGATGTTGCCGAGGGCGCAGAACAGTATAACAGAAGAATGACCATTGTCCATTCAGCTTCGGCAGCTGCTGCATCAGTACTGCTTGTTGCAGGCGTCTGGGGCGCAGTACACCTTTTAAAGTCCAACAAAGGACTTATTGATCATCGTGTAGGTGACAACAATATAACCATAGATATAACAGACAACAATAATAACGCTACAGCTGATAATACATCGAAAAAAGCAGAAACAACGACCACAAACGTTACTTCAGCCAACGGAAATGTGATCACTTCCTCTAATACAGCAACGGTTTCATCAGATGGAACTGCAACGGAAAACGCAGGCCAAACCACAAGAACAACAACGACAACAACCACCAACAATAATACAGTGATCACGACTATTGCCGAAGCTCAACAGCCTGAACAAAATGAAACAGCGGAACAGTACCGTGAGAAATGTATCAGTGCTGTATACAATTACGACAGATTCTCGGCAAATTATACCTTCAGCAAAGCTTTAAACGGCTCTGAACTAATCCGCTACAGCGAGGGAAAAATAAAGCTCGACAATTCATCAATGACAGGTGAGTTTACGCAGACAAAATACGGCTCTAACGGCAACATAACCAGTAAAGAAAATCAGCATTATCTTAATGATAAATACGTGGAAGCAAATGATTATGGCAACAGAGGAGGACTGGAAGCAAAGATTACAAAAATGAGCAATGAACTGAAGTCTGTCAACATTTACGACAAAGTATACTTCGAAGACTATGCAGGTTTGAACATTTTCTCAAAAGATAATCTGAATGACACGCGCTGGGAAGTTACGGGAGAAAGATATGAAAACGGACGAAAAATCACAAGTGTAAAAATATACTACAATGGTGAAAAATCGTCTACAGTAATCGCAGCCGACATTGACGCCCAAACAGGTATTTGCCTTGCTTACAGTAAGTATGAAAATGATGTGATTATTGAAAGACTAGAAACTTCGGACTACCGATTTGGAGAAGGCGCAGAAATACCAATGAGCAGCCAAGAAGTCAAGGAGTTCCTGGAAAACAACAATTATGAAGAGCACATAAATTATAATTTCAGCGATTATACGCTAAGTGATCTTGAATAAAACTGCCAGAATCACAAAACAAGAAAATTTCAAAGTATATTGTTTGAATTCATACTAACAATATATAAATCTACAAGGAGTGAAATAAATGTTTAAACGAATAATGGCTGGTGTGCTAAGTACTGTTATTTGCTCATCAGCTCTGACTTCGAGGGATCTCAATCAGTCTGCATGGTCTGTTACAACTGGCGCAGCGAATGACGCACAACTAGATTATGATGAAAACATTCAAAAAACAGAAGATAACACCTCTGTCAAGACAACTATCAAAGCCATACCTGATGAGTCAACTATAATTGATACAGAAATACTCGGAGAAAACATCACTGCATATTTCTACAGCAATGGTCTGCTTCGTATCTGCGGATACGGTGAGATGTCAGATTTTAAGAAATCACCTTTCAAAAATGCACATGAGGTTAAGCAGATCTTATTTGAAGATAAGGACTATGAAAACGGCCTTGTTATAACAAGTATCGGTAAAAATGTTTTCAGTGGCATGAGTTCGCTGAATTGCTCGTCATGTGGTAGTGCAGACAAAGCTGTTGCCGACCTTATCGTTCTTCCTGACAGTATCACGAGTATCGGTGAAAATGCATTCAACGGCTGTTCTGATATAACAGCCGTTATAGTGCCTGAATCCGTAGAAGAAATGGGCGTAGATATATTCAAAAACTGCAAAGCCCTTAAGGAACTTACTCTCCCTTATGCAGCAACTTCAAGGGAAGTTGCTAATGGTGGTAAAATATCTTCACAAACTTCCGTTGCTGATCTGTTTACATATTATGTTACAGATTCGATAAATAAAAGTATGTATTCTTCTGACTATACTATTGAAAAAATAACTATAACTGGTGGAGAATGCATACCTGAATATGCATTCTCTGGCATGAAAACTGTCAAGGAGATAGACCTCAGCGGTACGAAGGCATCATCTATAAACAGCAATGCGTTCTATAACTGCGAATCACTTGAAAGTCTGAAATTTCCTTCAACAATGAAGTCAATAGGTTCAAGTGCTTTCAGAAACTGTATAAAAATGGAAGAATTCAACCTGAATGACGGTCTTGTAAGTATTGGAGAAGGCGCTTTCCAATACTGTACAGGGCTTCATTCACTTACAATTCCAGAAACAGTTGATTCGATGGGCAGTAAGATGTTATACGAATGCCGCTCACTGGAAACGCTTACACTTCCATATGCAGCAGCTTCAAGGGACATTGCTAATGGTGGTAAAACAAATTCAGGCGCTTCCGTTGCTGATCTGTTTATGTATTCTGCGGCAGATCCTTATAATGAAAGAATGGATTTCAAGCCATATTCCATATCAAAAATAATCATTACAGGCGGTCAACTAGTTCCTGATAATGCCTTCTCAAATATGATAGTTCTCAAAGAAATCGATCTTAGCGGAACAAATGTAACATCAATAGGTAGTTATGCTTTCTGGAACTGTTCTGATCTTGCAAGTGTAAGACTTCCGAAAACTGTTAAATCTATTGGAAACTATGCTTATTATGGAAATCCTATAAAGGAGCTTCCTGATAACGGCAGTATAACTACTATCGGCGACCATGCATTTGCATCATGCCAAAATCTCAGTGAATTCACAATTCCGGAGTCATATAATAGTTTTGGAAAATATGCATTCCATAATTGTAAGGGCATAAAAAAACTTGTTATTCCATCAAATGTAACATCAATTGGCGAACAAATATTCAATGAATGTACAAATCTGAGTGATTTAACACTTCCATATGCAGCAACTTCAATGGAAGTTGCAAATAGTGGTAAAACATCTTCACAAACTTCCGTTGCCGATCTGTTTTTTTATTCTGTGACAAATTTGGATAATTCTGGATTGCCTTTCTCTAAATATGCTATTGAAAAGATAACTATAACAGGCGGAGATTGCATACCTAAATATGCATTTTCAGGTATGACAACTATCAAGGAGATAGATCTCAGCAGCACGAAGGCATCCTCTATAGATAGCAATGCATTCAATAACTGCGTATCACTTGAAAGTCTGAAATTACCTTCAACAATAGAATCAATAGGTTCATATGCTTTCAGGAACTGCACAGAAATGAAGGAATTCAATCTGAATGACGGCCTTAAAAATATAGGAGAAAGCACTTTCCAAAATTGTACAGGGCTTCATTCACTCACAATTCCTGAAACAGTTACTTCAATGGGCAAAAAGATGTTAAACGGATGCTTCTTACTTGAAACACTTACACTCCCATATGCAGCAACTTCATGGGAAGCAGCTAATGATGGTAAAACACATTCAGACACTTCCGTTGCTAATCTGTTTATGTATGCTGCGTTAGATCGTGAAAATGAAAAAGCAGATTTCGCACCATACGCTATATCGAAGATAAACATTACAGGCGGCGATGCGATTCCGCAATATGCATTCTCAGGTATGACTACTCTAAAGGAAGTTGAAATATACGATTCTGAAGTAGCATCTATTGATGAATATGCGTTCAACAACTGCACTGAACTAGTTTCTATTGAAATTCCGGAAGATGTGAATGATATAAAAGCAAATGCTTTTTTAAACAGCAATCCTGACATATATTTATATAGCAACTCATGCAAAATCATAGACAAGGCATTCAGCGAGAATTACAGCGGGACTATTTATTGTTACGATGATTCCACTGCAAAATCCTTCGCAATATCCAAAGACTACAAGTTTGTATCTTTCGATAATGAAGTAGTTATCGGTCCTAAGAATATTTCAATGATAAAAGACGATCAGTATACTATCAAGTCCAATTATACAAATCTCAACTACAGCACGTCTGATTCATCAGTTGCAACAGTAGACAAAAACGGTGTTATAAGCGCAGTTAAGTCAGGTAATGCTGTTATCGACGTAAAGGCTTCCGACGGCAAGACCGGTACTGTCAATGTTGGGGTTAGAGTTCCTGCAACAACAACTACCACAACAACAACTACTACAACAGGTACTACTACGACAACAATACCGGGTACATATTCCTATACAACATCAAGTACTACTCAAGCGAATGCCCCCACAACAACAACATCAACTACAAGCACAACAAAACAAACTACTACCACAATCACAACAACATCGGCAACTACTACGACTACTATTCTTATGACTACAACAGCTACCAAGGATGATTTTAACTGGACAGACGAAACAAGTCTTCCCAAATCTGGCGTTCACAAGCTCGTATGCGACGTTACTCTGAGTAGCCCGTTCAAAATAAGTGAAAAACTTGATCTTGACCTTAACGGTCATACAATAAAGGTTCCTGCAATAATCTGTGACGAAAACAGTGGAGTTATTATCAGAGATAATTCGGAGGAGAAAAAAGGTGCAGTAATAAGCACATCTTCAAAAAATAATCTTATCACATCATCTAATAAACTCACTATTTATGGCGGTACGTTTTACGGCTATAACAAGGAAACAGATTATGAAACTATAAGAATAAACGACGGTGATTTTTATTTCTCAGGTGGAGAATTAATTGGATATTACCAAGCTGCACTTTCTGTTAGAACAAATAAGGGAACTGTAAATCTTATAGGTGGTAAAATATCATTCAATGGCAAAAAAACTAACAGTTCAGTCTCAGCTGTAGGGCTTGTCGAAAGCTTTGCAGGCGAACTGAATATCACAGGTACAGAGATTTATTCTAATTGCGGTCCCGCTGTTAATGGTTCACCAGCTTCCTGCAATATAAATATATCAGGTGGAAAACTAAAAAGTGATGGAAGCTATGGCATTCAGTGTCTGGGAAATAGCACTTTGAATCTCAGTGGAAATATCGACATAACAGGTATTCTTGGTGGTATTTACGTACCTAAAGATAATCCTATTAATATCACCGGTATAATTACAGGAGCTAATACTAGTATATATGCTGAAGCTTCAGGCGCTGTCACAAAAGGACTCAACAAGTATGTGCCAGAAGAAGTGCTTAATGCTTTCCTTAAAAGAATAAATGCGAACGGAGAACTCAGCATTGATAAAGATGGCGAGATAATTATTGCGCTACCTGAACCTAATCAAACTGTAACTACAACATCCACAACAACTACATCTCCAACGACTTCGACTGCAGTATCTTCTACAACTAATTCCGCCTTAAAGCGCTATATAGTGTACAATGAAGGCATGACCTGGAGTGATGCAGAGACATACTGCGAAGAAAAAGGTGGTCACCTCGCCGTTATCACCTCTGAGGAAGAGCAAAAACTCGTTAACGAAGCTATAAAGAACGCTTCTCCTTCTAAGGAATATCTGTGGATAGGCGGTGCTTGCGACAGTGACCGTATATTCTACTGGATCACAGGTGAGCCTATGGATTATTGCAATTGGAATCGAGATGAGCCCAATAACAATGGCAACGATGAAGACCGTATGATGATTTTCACGTCCCAAAAATTATGGAATGATGTTGCAAGCGCTGGTTGGTACCACAATAAAGATAATATGGGATTTATCTGTGAGATTGATGATGCTAAAGTTGTAAAAATGCCATCAATAACAACAACTACTACAAGCACAACAACAACTACTACAACCACAGTTATCACTACAACAAAAGCACCTTTGGTCATAGGCAGTCTTACAGTTAACAACATGACCAAAGAAGAAATTGAGAAAGTGGTCGATGACATAAATGGCATCGAAAACTACACTGGTTTCCAGTACTCTATCGAAACTGGTTTTGGTTCTCCTGATATGACTATAGACAGATCCGCTGTTTACGATGGAGATGGAAATAATGTTTACACCAAATTATTAATTACTAAAGGAGAAAGCACAATTGACCTTGGAAAAGCAATCGCTGATAATTCAGGTAACAGTGAAGGCGTTCGTATCGAGGAAATCAATGCAACCGTTTACCATACTGAAACAGTTAATGAAGATATGTTCCTTTTTGTTGACGGTAATTGCAGGTGGCTCAATGAGTTTTACGATGTACAGCTTCTTGTCATCAACAAAGGCGGCGGAAGTATTACAAACGGCAAAGCAACTCTCGATGTTCCAAAGGGACTGACTCTCGTTTACAGCGAACATGAGCAAAATGTAGGAGAACTTACAAATAGAAGTGCTCAGACTGCACATTGGCATGTCCGCGGAGACGCTGCTGGTGAATATGAGCTTTCAGCTGTATATGAGGGGCTTAATAACGGTGATCCCAATTCTCCGTTTAAAATACCATTTAATACAAAGGATAAGTTCCGCGTCTACACTTCTGACGCTGTTCAAATGAATATAGAGCTTCCTAAGTATTCGTATTTAAATAAGGATTATGTAATAAAGATAAACCTCACAAACCAAACCGACAAAAACATTTATAATCTCCTATGCGAAGTAGACAGAAGAATGCAGCTTTCAAAAGCTGATCTGACAATCAAGGATAAAAATGGCAACGAAATACAAGATAATTTTGAAGAAAAGTATAAAACACATTATCTTATAGGAAAAAGTGCAGATGACAAAAAGTTCTATGTTGACTCATTACCGGCAGAAAGTACTGCTACCTTAGAGATAACCGTAAAGGATCTCTGGAAGTCAGTTTATGAGCAGTATATTTCATCAGTACTATTTAACTCAATCAGCAACCTTAAAGATAGTCTGCATTATAACGACGATTATACTCCTGATCTTTTCAGAAGTAACCTTATGAAAGAACAGTTTGTAAAGGAATTAGGCGAGCTTCCTACAGAACATAT
>DBYI01000109.1:27948-30954 GCA_002310115.1 Ruminococcus flavefaciens | reverse complement strand
TGCAACTACTACAACTGCAAAACCAACAACAACCTCAACAACAGCTGCAACTACTACAACAGCACAGCCTGCAACGGCCACAACGAAAGCTGCAACTGCTACAACAGCACAGCCTACAATGACCACAACGAAAGCTGCAACTACTACAACAGCACAGCCTGCAACAATATCAACAGCTGCAGCTACTTCAACACCACAACCAATAACGACAACAACTTCAAGCAACACTAAGACATCTGAAGCAATAACTACAGGCAACGCTATAACTTCTGCGTTAACAACTACAGGTAGCACTACAATATCTGAAGCAACAACCACAGGTAGTACTACTACATTTGCTGCTGATAATATTTGTTCGGATGAGCAGCTTGCTAAATGGGCGGTCATAGACTATCAGGAGAAGAAAGTAAAGCAGGTTAGAGATGTTGAGATAAAGATTAACGATGATGGTCAACGTGAGATAATTCTCATGGACAAGTCAGGTAATGTACTCGATACATACATTATCGACCCTAAGACGGGTGAGGGAACAAACTCTGCAAATGAGGCTGTTTCACTTCCAAAGACTGGTAATAACACAATGACGAATATATTAATGGCATTAGGGGCACTTATCATGATTGCATTGGGTATTGCAAGTGTTCTGAAGTCAAAAATATTTGATTACCGTAAGGAAAATGAAGAGTAATACAAAAGAAAAACCAACAAAAAAGCAATGTGCTCTGTTCATAACAGGGCTCGTTGCAATACTTCTAGGAACAAGTATTTTAGGATTCTTTTGCGGCAGAAAGCTGTACAGAGAGTATCGCAAACACAAGCTCATGCGTGAAAATCCTGTTATTGAGATTGCTGATCTGAATATAAAAGCTCCTATTTTGGAAGGAACAGATAATGAGATACTTGCCAAAGCGGCAGGGCATTTCATGGGAAGCGGCGAATTGGGAAAAGGAAATTACTGTATTGCAGGTCACAGCAGTACGATCTACAAGGAGTATTTCAACAATCTCAAGAAAGTGAAGACGGGTATGGAGATAAAGCTTTATGATACGTCCAAGAATTGCTATATTTATGCCGTAAGCGAGAGCTTTATAGTTGAACCGAATGAAACTTGGATACTTGGCGATTTCGGTGATAACAGGGTAACGATCGTTACCTGTACAGATGACGGTACTCAGCGGCAGATTGTCGTAGGAATCCTGGAATAAAAAAGGCGGCTCGGATTATTCCGAGCCGTTTTCAAATGAGATAAATCCTTATTTTACGCAGAATACCATGGAAACGCTTTTTGTCCGTTAATTTGCATACATATTTGACTCTTTTTTCATGCATGATATCAATTGAAATAACTTTAAATTTGTGTTATGATACAATTATAGAATAATCAGTTGAAAGAAATATGTTAATTATTTCTAATAAATGCTGTATTGGAAGGGTGATGGATATGACAAGCAAACGGTATTCAAAGAGAGCTGCAGCTATTACAGTTTCATTCTTGATGATGACGTATCTGATACCTAATGAAGTTGCAATCGCTGAGGATGTAATTCCATCAATGCCCGATTTTTCATATATTGGTGATATAAGCGGCTTGACGGCTGAGCAGACTAAGAAAGCTGCAGAGGAGGTGTATGAGGCGCTTTATTATCACTATAACTCTGTAGATTTCAGAAATAAAGGTATAAAGATGACCGATGATAACACAGATAGTCTAATAAGCATATACAGGCATGTTGCTGCTTGCTATGATGTTGGAATGCTTGCTCAAAAGGGAACCATAACCTATCTTCCAAGAATCAGTACTATAAACCTGTCTTATATTTGCAGTGATGATGAGTACACCGAGCAGTACAATGCATACATTGCCAAGCTTGACGAGATTCTGTCAGGAGTTGATTACAGATGGTCTGATGAGGAAAAAGCACTGTATATCCATGATTATCTTGTAGTAAACTTTGATTACGATTATCCTGCCTATTATGAAGCTGTAAAACGTGATAACAGGGAGCAATACAGCTCATACGGAATGCTAAAAAATGGCATGGCTGTATGCGAAGGCTATTCTGAGCTTTACGCAAAACTTATGAACAAACTTGGTGTTCACACGGAGCTTGTAACAAGTGATGAGCTTTCACATGCATGGAATGTTATAACTATAGATGGAAGCAGATATTTTGTTGATGTTGCGTGGGACGACGGGTATTGTGGTTACAAGGGTATTGTAAGGCACAGTAATTTCCTGAGAACTTCTCCTGAAATTGAGGTTGAAAACCATGAGGCGAAAGACTGGAAAGATATTTTCGGAAATGACCTATATAATCTGCAGGTTCCCGATACTTTCAGCGATGCTTTCTGGCTTGATTCGAGAGCTGCTATAAAACCATATGATGGTGGCTGGCTGGTAATAAAAGGAAAGCCTGGCAAGGTTACAGCAGAACTGGCAAAATATGACGGAACCGCTCATAAGACTTCATCTGTACAGGTTTTGGCAAATATTGGTTCTCCTGATTCAATATGGTACGTATGGGGGAATCCGCGTTCCTACTGGACTGAGGCTTTTACTGTTCCGGAAATAGTTAACGGGATAGTATATTATTCAACTCCTACAGTGATATATGCGTTATACGATGGCGAAAAAGCTAAAGCATACGAGCTTTCAGAATCCGAAAAGGCGACTGGTTACATCTACGGTATGTATTCCGATGGAGTGAATATGTATTATGGACTTGATACTGAGTATCATCATGCTGACAGCACGGGAAGTGTTCCTGTAAAGTATGCAGGAAAGGCGGTTTCGCTGCTTGAGGCTAATATAAATGTGGGGGTGGCTTCTATTACAACGACTACAACACAAACGATACCACCAACAACGACTACAACTACTAAACTAACTACAACTACTACGAAAACGACAACAACAACGGCTAAACCGACTACAACCACTACGAAAACGATAACAACAACGGAAAAAACGACTACAACCACTACGAAAACGACAACAACAACTGC
>DBYI01000109.1:585-27821 GCA_002310115.1 Ruminococcus flavefaciens | reverse complement strand
ACTACGAAAACGACAACAACAACTGCCAAACCGACTACAACCACTACAAAAACGACAACAACGGCAAAACCGACTACAACCACTACGAAAACGACAACAACAACGTCAAAACCGACTACAACCACTACAAAGACGACAACAACTACCGCCAAACCAACTACAACCACTACAAAGACGACAACAACTACCGCCAAACCAACTACAACCACTACAAAAACGACAACAACTACTACCAAACTTACTACAACCATTACGACAACAACCAAGCCAAAACAAAAGCTTGCAGGTGACACAAACGGAGATAGTATAGTTGATCTTGCAGATGCTGTACTTATAATGCAGGCTCTTGCAAGTCCAAATGTATACGGTTTGGAAGGTACATCTGAAAATCATATCACAAGGCAGGGAATAGCTGACGGTGACGTTGAGGGCGGTGGAAACGGAATAACCTTGAACGACGCTCTTGCAATACAGAAATACCTTCTGAAGCTTATAAAATCGCTTCCTATATAACAAATAAAGTCCTCGTACACTTTTATGCGTACGGGGACTTTGGTTAATCTGTGTATTCTGTGTGATCTTTGCCGTTGTTTTTTCCTTTATAAAGGCGCTTGTCAGCCTTTGTGATAACGGTATCTATCTTATCGACTGGGATTCCCACGCTTATACCGAAGGTCATGGTGACTCCGAATTCGCAGTCATCAATTTCAAATGTATGAGCTCTTAGGGATTTATGGATTTTCTCTGTAAAAGCAAGCCCTTCTTCAATACTTGATTCAGGGATGATGAACAGGAACTCTTCGCCACCCCATCTGGCGGCATATCCGTCATCAGGAATTGTGCTGATGAAGAGGTTAGACACATAAACAAGAACCTTGTCGCCAGCATCGTGGCCGTAAGTATCATTTATCCTTTTAAAGTTGTCAATATCTCCGATACCAATGACGTATTTGCTTTTGGGTGAACGGCTCCTTCTGCGTATACTCCGGATATTCTCGTTCATTGCACGTCGATTGTAGAGATTAGTCAGTGGGTCTATAGAAGCGAGCTTTTTGAAACTTTCACGTTGATCTACTAACTGAAACTCCATATATTCGCGGATGAGAATATTAGTCATAGCAGCGCATAAAAGAACGAAAACGCCAATGAAGGCATTGGTTATCTGCATGGCCTTGATTAGAGTATTATCTGCAAAGTGGTATTTGCCGACAGCGTCATAGTCCAGCGAAATTTTGAAATATAAGAAAAAACCTAGTGAAATACCTCCGACAATAAAAGGAATATACATTCGTTTTGTACTTGTAAGAAACGTCGCGGGAATTATCAGTATAAAGAACATTGCAAAATCTGGCTGCCACCCCATAAGGTGCGTTGCGTAGGCGGCATGGACTATGATTTCAAGATCTGAGAGATAAATCAGTATGCTTCTTTCATTTATGAAACGTACCATGATAAATAGCGTAATATAGAACAAAACGCTGAATATATTGAATATCACCATTTCACGTACTCCAAGTACGCGGAACATGATAAGATATGCAATATGAGCACATAAGCATGCGAGAATTCCAACGGAAAATGCCGTAACTTCGTGAGTCTTATCAAAGAGCTGTTTATGGTCAGAAACGAATTCTCTTAGAAAATTAGTGCTCTTATGGGAATCCATATAATTGTCACTTCCCCTCATGTATAGATATGATTATTATACACCAATTAGCGTAGAATTTCAATATATAAATTGTTAATAATAAGATTTTATAAATAATTATTCTTTAAAATAGCAATATTTTGAAAAAATTATATTTTTGCTGGGTTTTCAGAAATATATCTGTCAAGCATTTCTGCAGCTGTTCTGACAAACCTGATGCAGGGACGGACTTTATAGTACTTTTCTGTGCGCTTTTCTGGTTCGGGGGTGCTTGTAACGGATAGCTCCTTAAGAAGCTCACGGCAGATGATAGTACCATGCTTTTCCTTAAAATTAGCGGCAAGTTCCTGTATACGCTTATAATGTTGAGTTTTGTCCTCATGGGAGAAACTTTCATCTGGGCCATAAAGTACACCTGCAACCATAAACATAGCTGAACAGGCTCCGCAGACCTCTCGCATTCTTCCCATGCCGCCGCCGAATGAAGATGAAAGGCGCATGGCGAGATCCCTGTCCATTCCTGTAACGTCAGTAAAAGCAACGAATACTGATTGAGCGCAGTTAAGACCGCCTGCAAAGAGCTCGCAGGCTTTATCGGCGTGATTGTATTTCATACATGATGTGCTCCTTTCGGTAAATGGAATTTTATAAAAAGTTTTTGTGACCTTGTATTTTTTCTAATTCATCGAAAAAATCATGTATTGAAACAAGTATTTCAGGTATGAAAGTGCAGTCTATCTCCATATCGAGAATGATCCCGCTTTTGTATCTGTTGTCCCTGTTCTTAAAAATGCCGTTTATATAGCATATACCTTTATGAAGTCTGAATGTCATTTTTGTTCGATCGGGTGTACCAGCGTTGTTCGTTAGAATTGCAACATTATTTTTACCTGGCAAGCCATCCCAAACGTCATCCAGTTCATAGTAAAAATATAAAAGATTGGCTACTGTCATGTCACATTCAAATCTGCTTTCAATTCCATTACATTTATAATATATTTCAAAGTCACCGGCTAATCCGCTTCGTTTGATTGAGTAACTATCCTGATGTGCCTTGAATCTTTTAAACGATAAGATAAAATGCTCATCATCCATGCCAATATTGATCAGTTTATATGGTAATTCGATTTTTTCATCCAAAATTATTTTCCCCCCCTAATATATGTAATATATATATATTATAACGTAAAGAAAATGGAAAATCAAGTATCGTAAAATGAGAATGATATTTTTTTAACGCTGTATTGGGCGATATATAGCCATATAAAACGGTATAGCAATATGTGACGAAATATTTTTCTAAAAAAGACTTGATTTTAAAGTGAAAAAGTCGTATTATATATATTAGGTATGTTCAGCACGGAATTGGATACATTCGCACTGTATCGGTGTATGAAACTGAAAAGCCGCATATCGCACTGGGTTTAGTTGATGTGTAATATGGGCTGCCTAAAAACCGAAAGGAGTATTTATAATGATTTATTCGCACGAAGTTGAAACAATGTGCCCTATCGCACAGGGCGTTGCTCACGGCGCTGCTCCGATTCCTGAGGAAGCAAAGTGGGTAAAGGCTAAGGAGATAAAGGATATTTCCGGCTTTACACACGGTATAGGCTGGTGTGCACCTGAGCAGGGTACCTGCAAGCTCACACTCAATGTTAAGGAAGGTGTGATACAGGAAGCTCTCGTTGAGACTATCGGATGTTCTGGTATGACACATTCTGCTGCTATGGCTGCAGAGATTCTTCCAGGCAGAACTATTCTTGAAGCTCTTAATACAGACCTTGTATGTGACGCTATTAATACAGCTATGAGAGAGCTATTTCTCCAGATCGTATACGGTCGTTCACAGTCTGCTTTCTCTGAAGGCGGTCTCGTAATAGGTGCAGGCCTTGAGGATCTCGGAAAGGGCCTCCGTTCACAGATCGGTACAACATACGGTACTCTCAAGAAGGGCCCCCGTTACCTCGAACTCACAGACGGTTATATCACAGGCCTCGCTCTTAATGAGGATGACGAGATCATCGGCTACAAGTTCATCAATTTTGGTAAGATGATGGACTTTATCAAGGCAGGCGATGACGCAAACACTGCATTTGAGAAGGCACAGGGCCAGTATGGCAGAGTTGCTGATGCAGTTAAGATCGTTGATCCGAGAAAAGACTAAGGAGGACTTGTAAAATGGCTTTATTTGAATCATATGAGAGACGTGAGAAGCAGATTCTCGCTGTTCTTAAGAATTACGGCATCAGCTCTATCGAGGAGTGTGCTGACGTATGTAAGGTTAAGGGCCTCGACATCTACAAGCTCGTTGAGGGAATCCAGCCTATTTGTTTTGAAAATGCAAAGTGGGCTTACACAGTAGGCTGCGCTATCGCTATAAAGAAGGGCTGCAAGAGAGCAGCTGACGCTGCTGCTGCAATTGGAGAGGGTCTCCAGGCTTTCTGTATTCCAGGTTCAGTTGCTGATCAGCGTAAGGTTGGTCTTGGTCACGGTAACCTTGGCAAGATGCTTCTTGAAGAGGACACAGAGTGTTTCGCATTCCTCGCTGGTCACGAGTCATTCGCTGCTGCTGAGGGTGCTATTGGTATTGCTGAGAAGGCAAACAAGGTTCGTCAGAAGCCACTCCGCGTTATCCTTAATGGTCTTGGCAAGGATGCTGCTCAGATCATCGCTCGTATCAACGGATTTACATACATTGAGACTGAGATGGACTACGCTACAGGCGAAGTAAAGGAAGTTTTCCGCAAGGCTTACTCAGATGGTCTCCGCGCTAAGGTTAACTGTTATGGAGCAAACGACGTAAGAGAAGGCGTTGCTATTATGTGGAAGGAGAATGTTGACGTATCTATCACAGGTAACTCAACTAACCCAACACGTTTCCAGCATCCTGTAGCAGGAACATATAAGAAGGAGCGCGTTGATGCAGGCAAAAAGTATTTCTCGGTAGCTTCTGGTGGTGGTACAGGACGTACACTTCATCCTGATAATATGGCAGCTGGTCCAGCTTCTTATGGTATGACAGATACTCTTGGTCGTATGCACTCTGATGCACAGTTTGCAGGTTCATCTTCAGTTCCTGCTCACGTTGAGATGATGGGACTCATCGGTATGGGCAACAATCCGATGGTTGGTGCAACAGTTGCTTGCGCAGTTGCTGTTGAAGAGGCTATGAAGTAATAGCTAAGCAGCTATAATACGCTATAAAATGAAATCCTGACAGGTTTTACAACTTGTCAGGATTTTACTATTTTCTGAGCCGATAACGTATTTTGTCACCCATTTGTCACCCTAAGTTTATTGTGGGTGACGGCTCCACTTGCTGCTGCTCAGGCTGCAATAAGCGAAAAGAAGTAATTCCAAAATATACTCAGATCGGCTATTTTACGCTGAATCTGGACGATGCTAAAGAATACCCTTACGCTAAATCCACTAAGCGTAGGATACTAAGCTGGCGTGATATTCACGTTAATGTGTTTATCTGAATAAAAACAATGAGTCCTCACAGCTGACCCGCCCCTTGTCAAGTAGACAGTGGAAAAAACAAAAATAATTCTATGTAATATCTAAAAGCAGTCTGTTCAATTTGTGCAGGCTGCTTTGTTGTTAGCAGTAACTGGCAAGCACCTTTTGGAGTGAGGAGCGTAGCGACGAACGGAGAAAGGTGCTTGCCGCGGCGCCCGCCTACCAGTCATGCCACAGGATATGCTTCATGATATTCCATTGGCGTCATACAACTCAGCCTGATCTGGTACCGCTTTGTGTTGTAGTAGCTAATGTATTCTTCTATCGCCGAGATTAGCTCTTCCTTGTTTGTGAATTTACGCAGATAATACATCTCGGATTTCAGGATTCCCCACCAGCCCTCCATCGGTCCGTTATCAATGCAGCGCCCAACTCTGGACATACTTTGCAGCATTCCTGCATCTACAAGCTTCTGATGGAATGTTTTATTGGTATACTGAAATCCTCGGTCACTGTGGAAGATAGGGTGAGCATCTGGATTGTGTGATTTTGCTTCATCAAATGTAGAATAAACAAGCTCGTTGTTATTGCTATCTCCGATCTTGTATGCTACGATACGTCTGTCATAAAGGTCTAGAATCGCGCTCAGATACATCTTCTTTACGACTGTTCCATCGTGATACTTAAACTCTGTCACATCAGTGAGCCATTTCTCATTCGGTTTATCTGCGTGAAAATCTCTGTTCAGAATATTCTCTGCTGTGATCTGCGGTGTTGAAGGTATATATGTATTCTTTTTGATACGAGTAACTGACTTCAAATAAAGAATATTCATAAGCCTGTAAATCCGCTTTGGGTTGTAATGTACATTATGTTCTCGATTAATTACAACTGTCATTTGTCGATATCCTAAAATTCCGTTTCGTTCCTCATAGTGCTGTTTGATTCATTCTACAAGCTCTTCATTGACCAGCTGTCTATGGCTTGGTGTCCTTTTCAGCCACTTATAGTAAGCAGAACGCGCTATGTGAACAACAGCACAGAGCTTTTGGATCGGATAATGCTCAGCTTCATTCATATACTGAACAGCAAGGTATATGCCCTCATTTCGTACTCCGCTCAGCGATCGCCCCCTCTCAACTCCCTGAGTTTTTTTAACAGCTTTATCTCCATTTCCTGATCCTTTATCTTTGCCTGCAATATCTTGTTTTCCATACGTAATCTGTCTGCTTCAGTAAGTTCTTCCTCGGGCTTTGCCTTGCCTCTGCGATCTATGAGGCCATCTATGCCCTTTTCTTCATATTTTCTGACCCACAAATAGATCTGCTGATAAGATACTCCGTATTTCTCCATTGTAAGTCCATAATCCTTGCCGTTCTCGATGCAGAATGCTACGATCTCTGTACGTTCTTCCTGTGTTGTTTTCCTGCCTTTGTTCATGGTAATTCCTCTTTCTGAGCGTCTACGCTCCCTAAAGTCTTTACCATTATTATAGCACTTTATCCACTGAATGAGAAGATTATTATTGGTAATATGATATTTTTTACATATATCCAATTGACTTCCTTTTCCTGCCAGATATTCCTGAACTGCTGCCAATTTTGTTTCAACTGTATACTTTCTATTTACAGGTCGAATTTTTATTGATTCTATTCCTTCAGTCTGGGCACGGCCAACAAGCACGCGTAATAGTTTGTGATCTACCCCATATTTCCTTGCAATCGAACGATAGCTACCTTCTCCATTTAGGTATTCTTGCACCGCCGAAATCCGTTCTTCATCCGTTAGTTTACTTCGTCTTGACATAAAATAACCACCTTAGAGTTTTCACACTTTTGTTTTTTCGTGTGTCTTCTCTAGGGGGATTATATCACAGCTTCGGCTGTGAGGACTTTTTGTATAATCGAAAGCTGCAGCTAATCTAACAATAAGCACAGCGTTAATCAATATTTATGTTAAACTAAAACAGAATGTCCAAAATTATGTTTGATATATTACGAATTATTGACAGAATTAGGCTATTATGGTATACTATTTTTGTAGTCGACAGTATATTCGTCCATCAGATTTAGTTTGTATTGTCGATTATGATGAACTTTGTGCTTATGCATAATAGAAGGCATTGATTATTAAGGAGGGATGCAAGATTAATTCTAAACATGAAGCAGGAGCGCAAATGCTCGGATATTTATATCAGGTAAGATTTGCGCTATATATGTTATTAAAAAACGATAATTTAGAAGCACAAATATCAATTGAAAAATTTGATGATGTGTCTTTTGAAACAAGCGGAACTCCATACGAACTCATCCAATTAAAGCATCATACAAACAAAGTTGGAAGTCTTTCAAACAAATCTGTTGATTTATGGAGGACGTTAAAAGTTTGGATTGATATGATTAATAGTGATAAAACACTTCTTGAAACAACTTATTTTGTTATTATTACTACTGCACAGGTTAACGAAGGAACAGCTGCATTTAAGATCAATAAAAATGAATATAGTGAGGCATATTCTATTCTTGAAGAAACAGCCCAAAACAGTACTAATCAAGAAAACAAATCATTTTATCAATCATTTTTATCAATGGATGAGAAAGAAATAAAAAATTTACTATCACATATTCGTATTATTTCTTCAGCACCAGGTATTGTTGATGTGTTAGAAGATATAAAAAAGATTCTCAAATACTCCTGTCCTTTTGAATACCTTGATACCGTAACTGAAAGAGTGGAAGGATGGTGGTTTAAGGAGGTCATTAAAGCACTCAAGTCAGATGATGCTGTTATAATGAGTCAACGGCAATTGCAATTCAAAGTTCGTGAAATATCACAGCAATATGATGAAGATAATCTTCCAATAGATTTTGGAGAGTTGGATCCAATTGATGAGAAAGATTTAGATTCTAAGGATCGACTTTTTTTAGAACAACTTAGACTAATAAAAACATCAAGTGCTACATTAAGTATTGCTCTCAGCGATTATTATCGGGCCTCTATGCAACGCTCCAGTTGGATTAGACAAGGATTATTGTATGCAGATGAACTTGAAAGTTACGAACGCAGATTAAAGGATTCATGGGAGAGAGCTTTCGCAATCATGCAAGATAACCTTCAGGAATATGGAAATGCTACCGATTCAGAAAAAGAAAAAGAAGGAAGGAAACTATATAGTCATGTCTCTAATTCAGACATTCGCATTCGTGACAAGTGCTACGAATCTTATGTTATGCATGGGACATACCATATTATGGCAAACAGTTTGACAGTTGGATGGCATATTGACTTTATCAAGAAATTAGAACATCTTCTGGAAGGGACGTGTTGTGAATGAGAGAATGGAATCAACGACCAAAGGAAGTTAAATATCTATTTAATCCAGCGTTTTGCGGAAGAGTATTATATGCGATGGTAGCGGAATATCAAAAAAACACTTCACGCGCACTTCCTTTCCCATTAGTATACCTGATATTGCCATTAGTCCTACCAAAACAAACTCGTGAAAGAATATCAAGCAAAACACAGCTTATGAATTGGGTACAAGCTAATCAGGCACTCATGTACAACTATGGAAAACGTGCAAACGACCTGATTTCCATTACAAATGAAGCGTTGGAATTAATGCTTCAGACAGGAATGTTAAGGCTTACAGATATGGGTGAAATTGAAAGGAATCCTAATATGAAATCGCTAAGCAAAATAAAGTTCATAGATTCTGAAGTAAGTGATTGTTTGAACAAAGCTGAACATGTTGCAAGGTGGTTTGCTTCAGCTGGTAAGGTTGAAACGATTTATTTTTGTCTGGGGGTAAGACCATGATGCAAATAAAAGAGTTAGTTCTTTATGGAAAAAAAGGTCAAAAAAGAACCATTGCCTTCAATATTGGAAAAGTCAATATAATCACAGGAAAGTCTAAATCTGGCAAATCTGCAGTTGGTGATATTATTGAGTATTGCTTGGGCGGCAGCAAATGCAATATTGCAGAAGGAGTAGTACGTGATAATGTTTCATGGTATGGTCTTCTTCTACAATTCGATGCAAATCGTATTTTTATTGCTAGAAAAAATCCAGAAGTAGGTCAACAATCAACTTCTTACTGTTATTATGATGCAGGAGCAGACATAACTTCTCCAGAACGCTGCGATTTTGAATCTAACACAAATGTGGAAGGAATTGAAAAGCTTATAACTATTGAGCTCGGAATATCTGAGAATGTTCATATTCCGGAAGATAGTGAAAGTCGCCTCCCGCTACAAGCAAACGTTAGACACGCACTTTTTTATTGTTTCCAAAGTCAAGATGAAATTGCTGCACGAACATCGCTCTTTCATAGACAAGCTGAAGAGCCTTTTGTATCACAATCAATCAAAGACACCCTTCCATATTTTCTTGGTGCAGTGAATGAGGAGGCAATTTCCTTAGTAACCGAAAGAAGATCAAAAGAACGGCAATTAAAACTTCTTCGTAGAGAACTGAATGAAAAGAACTCCCTCACCGGAACAGGATCAGAAAGAGCTGTTGGTCTATTAGCGGAAGCTGTCAAAGTTGGGTTAATCTCATCTGAAACAGGAATTGATAAATCTGATTTCAACGCATTATATTCAGCTTTATCAAAAGTTGAGCTTGTGACAACAGCGATTACTTCGGATTCGTTAGATCAATTATCGAAGCTTCAAACTCAACTGGAAGAGAAACAAGAGGAATTGCGGCTTATAAATAATTCAATACTCGAAGCCCAAAAATATATTGGAGACGCAACCGGATACAATGATGAAATAATACATCAAAAGGTGCGACTCGAATCAATAGGATTATTTGAGAAACTTGACTTTGATGCAGGTAAATGTCCGTTATGTTCTGGGCAATTAAATCCGGAACCGCCAAGTATTAGTTTGATGAAAGAATCCATCAGTGCTTTGGATAAAGCTATTAGTCGAGTAGAAAAAGAAAGGCCTAAATTACGTAGATACATTGATCAACAAGAGCAGACTGCCGATGCTATTCGAGGCGAAATATCACATATAAAAGCTTCAATTGATGGAGTTTATGAGCAATGGGAAAATGCTAAAAAAATTAAGGATTTGAATGCTCGTAAAGCGGCTGTGTATGGTAGAATTAGTTATTGGCTAGACAATGTTAAACCCGAACCGAACTCAAATGATTTAGAGCAGAAAATAAAATTGATTGAGACAAGAATTGATGAAATAGATTCAATTCTTAGCAACGATTCAATCAAAGATAGAACATATTCTGCTCTTTCAGTAATACAAACATACATGACAGATTGGGCTAAAAGCCTTGCAATGGAGTATACAGGTCATCCATACCGTATAGATATCAGTAAAGCTACAGTAGTTGTTGATACTAATCGACCTGTTGTACTTAGAGAAATGGGAAGTGCCTCTAATTGGTTAGGAGCACATTTGATTTCTATGTTTGGTTTGCATAAATTCTTTATCACAAATAAAAGACCCGTTCCAAATTTCATTTTTTTGGATCAACCCTCGCAAGTATATTTCCCTGAAGGAACAACCGAAGAAGATATGGATATCAAAGCTGTGGAAGATATTTATAATTTTATTTTTGAGAGAGCAGATGATAGTAACGGCAAATTACAAGTAATAATAGTTGATCATGCTAAACTAGAAACAGATGTTTTTAAGGCAAATACAGTTGAAGAGTGGCGTGATCCAGATGACAATCTTATACCAGTAAGCTGGTATAAATGATATCCCAAGATGGAGTAATTTCATTAATTTGCTCTACTTTAGGAAGTCTAAAAAGCATTGTATTCTTAACTGACATGGTATAAAAGTACTTATCTGAATAATACAATAGAGTCCTCACAGCCGAAACTGTAAGGACTTTTTGTTATTAAAAAGACCGCAGATTCATCTGCGGTCTTGCTATTATCTTATATCAAAGGAAAATTCGTCTTCCGTTCTGGTTAATTCAGTTCACCCCAGCGAACTGACAAAAAGATTAGAAGAGTTCCTCGTACCGATTACACTTTATCGGATATGCCCCTTCTCTACTGCCACCGTTTGCAATCCTGAAAGCCTTTTCACTTTTCTTGCGACTAATAGTAATAGTACTCTTATTATTGAACATCAGCCAGCTTATATCATTACTATCCAATATAGCAAGTTCACTTTCACCAAGATCATCAGATCCGCAAACTAAAGCAAGAATAAGATTTTTGCCATCATCAAGATACTTTGAGAGTTCTGCCATATCATTTTTGAGGTTAAAGTTCCAGCTACTGTAACCGTCTTTCTTTGTCTCAACCTTTTCCGAACGATACTTGACAAATAAAGTGAATTTAGCTTTGTTGGTAGTGAAATCATAAACCTGTCGGTCACTTCCATTTTCGATAAGTGCCGGCTTGATGTTATGACTGAATAGCATCGAAAGCACAGCTCCATAGTAAAAATCCGCAATTTTTATCTTAGACATAACGACCTCCTCACACGCATTGTTTTAAAAATATTTCATATTAAAAGGATCGGGGCGCGAAGCCCCGATTGTTATTTATATGATTCTATGCTCGTTTCAACAAGTTCTATTTCTTCATTGGTCAGCCCATATATATTATAAACTAAACGATCTATTTGAGAATCCAAATCAGAGGAATACTCTTGAAGGATTTTCCTGACTAGGGCCACCATTGAGGAACATAAAGAGGCATTAATTTTTATAGGCATTTTTCTAACATCTGCTACAAGTATTTTGGGGAATAATCCTTTATTTGCTTTTGGAGATGATGAAAAATGATAGAATGTAAATAACTTTGAATTTAGAATTCCTAATAAATATAATGGATCTACTTTGAATTCAATACAGTTAATAATTGATGGAGTATTATAATACTCTTCTTCTGTAAAAGTGGCAAGTATTCGAGGATTAGTTATTTCCCTTACAAGAATGCGTTCTTCAGTGAAGAATTCTTTTCTTCGTGGAGCAGCGAGCCACTCTCCATAGCTCAACCAATCTTTACCATTCCATTTCAAAGAATAACGCTCAACATCTTTGCCTCTTAGCTCTTTTCTGAAGGTTTCATCTTTTTGATATGAAGCGTTCCAAATTTTATTTTTTATGGTTTCCGGTGAATGTCCTCTATATTTGTCGTATGGAATTAAACCTTGTGAAATATTACAATAATCTACTAATGGTTTTGAGTTTGCGGTGATTTTATCAATTAACATTTTAACTGACTCATCGATTAGAAGAATATTTAGCCAATTATCCACATTATCTGATAATACATCAAAGTTGATATTTACAGTTTTAGATTCACCTTTCAAATCATCTAAACTTCGTATATCTTTCATTATACCTTCAGTTTTAGAGATGCATGAGAATAAAACGATCGAATTCCGTACACTTGCACTTTCAAATACTGAAAAGCTAGATAAGTTGTCAATGCGTTTTATTCCATATGTGGAAGCAAGATGAATTCTGAATTTTTTAGCATTTGTATTGATCAAAAACATATTAGGAATAATGTAACATACAATGCTGTTTGGATTCATAAAAGTATGAGCGCAATCAAGGAAAAAATCTGCTGATTCATAATCTGGAACATATGGAAATCTGCCTTTAAGATATTTTTTATCATCTTTATAGTATGTAACACCATAAGGTGGATTTCCAATTACTATATCAAACCCATTTTTTACTCCAAACATCCACTCAGGATCAAACCATTCGGTGCTTTCGTTTTCAAAAGGCTCCCAAGTACAAAGAGCTTTATATTTTTCTGTTTTACTATGGTTCTGGTAAACAAATTGCATCATATTCTTTTGAATTCGATAAAACTCAGTCTGCAAGCTTTGACGCTCATCAATATTAGAATTAAAGTAATTTTCCCTCACAGCCTTAAGGTCATCTATTTGTTTATTATCCTCAAATAGAGAGAGATGATTTTCACCAAACACATATTTTTCTGATTCTGTGCCATCAGGCAGTTTCTTAAGAGAATTAGCAGTAATGAATTTGAATTCAAGATTAGGAAGAGGAGTGATACCTCTGTTTTCTTTTGAGTCATCAACCTGCTCTTCAATAATGAGAGATAGAAAACAACGTAAGCGTGAAATCTCTACAGCTATGGATTGAATATCCACGCCGAAAATTGAATTTTTAATTACTGTCAATTTGCGAATATAATCATAAGAATATTCTTTGAATTCGGATTTTATTTTCTTCTGCAACAAGATATCTGCTGATTTTAATTGATATGCTAACCACATTTTTGCTTTTGGATCAATTCTTTCAAATATGTATACTATTTTCTGTAGCATGCCTATTGGGAATGCTCCTGATCCACAAGCTGGATCAATAACAGTTATTGTATATAAAGCATCAAAAATTTCTTTTTTCTCATTATCTGTAAATACTGCCAATTCGTCTCCTTCAATTCCGTATGTAATGAGAGCGTTAATTCTTGCTTCCGATATATTTGTTTTATTCTTCAGATATTCGCATATACTGCTGTCAACCATATAGTCAACTATATCTCGAGGTGTATAAAAGCTACCGGTATTTTTCTTAGCGTTTTCGCCAGTTTCAGGATTAATCTCAGCTAAAAGATTTTCAAAAATACGACCAAGCATTTCAGGATCAATTGAGAGTTCAATATCATATGCTGTATTTTCATCAACAGTAAAATTATATTCATTTAGTACATTATAAAGATTAAGGAACCATTCATTGGGAATTTCTGCATTTCCAATTTTCCCAGAAAAATTAACTGGATCATATTCATATCTATCATCATCATGCGGATTGAATAAACCGCCATTAAGATATGGAACTTTATCAGCCTCTTCATTCACGTATTCTGTTTTTCGACGATTATGAGGAGTATTCAAAAGTTCAAAGAATAATGGTTCCAATGTTTGATGATAATAGTTTTCATTGCTTTCAATTGTTTTTCGAGATAGCCAATCCTTAGGAACAAGAGAGATGCCATTTATACTGCGCTTTTCTTTTAAAAACCAACAGAACATAATACGGCCTATCAGGCGTACTCCAAATTCGGCATATTTGTTATGATCTTCAACGCCAAATATAGAAAGCTGATTTTTGTATTTTTTTCCGTTCCTTTCTCCACCGACAAGTTCTGTAAATGCGGTTGAGATTTCAGTATAAAACTGCTTGTTTACAACTTCCACGGAGAAACGCGAAATAAGTTCATCGAGAGTATTGACTTTTCCTTTAGATATGAGAAATTTGTATGCTGTCTTCGTTTTGGTTTTTCGACCAAGGCTATAGGAAAAACGTCGTGGGTTCGAAAGAACCTTTACTATTTTATTACCGTCATACTCATATTTGCTTGTTAAAAGAGAAATACGAAAATTGTTTTTGTCCGCATTCACAAAAGAAACTAATGCATTATTTATAGCCTGATTTTTTAGGATTCGAAACATTGATTGAGTAATAGCAACACGTCGGTTTTGGCAGTCTTCATTGAGGTAGACTTCAAATACAGCTACTTCACATTCTATTGATTCTCCTAAGTATGTTACCGAAGAAAAATAATCATTATCGTATTCAACAGAATGCTTATCCCTTCGGTAATCTGGAAGAAGGATATCATTAATAAGGAATTCGTAGTTATCAATGTTATAGACATCTTTTATAATCAGATCTGCTTCTTTATCAGTTATCATTTCTTAAATCCTCCGTAAACATGATAATCTCTGTTTGAGCATCAATTGATTCAACCTTCTGTTTTATCTGTATGATATAATGAACAGGTATTTCTTTCTTTATCTCATATATAACATCTTTAGCTTTATTTGGAATAATATCTATATTAGCAAGGTATTTCAATTCACCGTCACTAAGATCATCATATTTTTTTATAACTTCAATTAAGTCTGTGATGTAATCCTTCTCACTTAAGCAAATAGCCTTTAACTGTTCGAGATTACTTATGGCTTTGCTTCTTCGCTTGTCCATATTGATTTTTGCGTAGGGTTTCTTTATTTCGTCACGCAGTATCTCAAACTTTCTATCCAGTTCTTGATCATACTTAAACCCCTTCTCTTCAATATCTGCTTTAAAGAGACCTAACACTCTTTCTGGGGCTACAATTTGTGCTTTAGCATCATCTGATGATGCAATTGCAAATAAGGTATTATTACCTCTCTTAGCAAAAGAAATTGCACATAGTTCGGCTTGTCCTTTACGGACTATTCTAGCTCTCTCAGGTATTTTTAATGCAGAATCAATTAGTGTCGTATTATTCTTAATTGAATTATAAATGTTTCTATGGATGTTATCCCAACTTTTTTCATTATTTTCATTATTAGCTTCATCATATTGAGATTTAAAATAACTTTGTAAAGTTTCGTCAGGAGTAAGGGTGCGTGTGTCGCTACCGACAATGTTATTTATTAGAAGCATTTTCAAAGTTGATATTCCTTTTATCAGTGTATTCTGTTCACCAATATCAGTTGGGAAGAAGTTCAGAATGAGGATTTCATCAAACATCTTTTTATTTATTCTATTTATACGACCTATTCGTTGAACTACTCTTGTTGGGTTATATGGAATATCATAATTGATTATGACTCCTGCCCTGTTTAGGTTAAATCCTTCACTGAGGGCATCTGTAGCAACAATTATATCATATTCATTTTGTTGATTATCCATTGGATATGAAGCGTCAAAGTTTTGTCTTACTATTTCTCTATCCGTTCTTGAAGCTTTTCCAGTATATATTAATACTCTAAATCCATCGTCTGCTAAACGTTCATACACATACTCAGCTGTGTCTGAAAATGATGAGAAAACAACTATTTTCCTTTGTTGGTTTTCATTTAGTAATCGCGATATTTTATCTTTAACTTCATCATATTTGGGATCATCACCAATAATTTCAAATTCAAACCACTGATTATATATATCATTAAGAAGTGCAATATCACTTTTTACATCTTTGACATATTCTTCTTTAAATAATTCTTTTGCAAAAGGAATTGCTTTCTTCTTTATTTTTTCAACATCTATAGGCTCGTCGCTTAAGCTGTTTATCTCATCAAATATTTCCTGTATTTCATCATCATCAGGATCAGGAAGTGAACCGCTCTTTTTTATTGGAACATACCCCTTCTCCCACCATCTAACGATATTCTCATATGAGGCAAGAATATTAGTCAAAGTAGACTTAAAAGCTGCTTTGGAGCTTTCAAATCTCATAACCAATAATCTTTGTATGAACTTTGCTAAATTTCTCTGGAATTGCTGGATATTCATCTCGTTGAATAATTCACCATATTTGTCGTTAAACTCCTTAACGTTAACCAAATAACTTGATGGATTATATCGAGCACAAATAAACTGATTGCTCAACTTATCAAGTGTTGACAAATATAACTCCCGGATGCTTCCAAGGTCATATTCTACTAAATCAGGACCAACAACTTCAGGAAACTGTATTCCTTGTATTTTCAAGTCTTGAGCATATTCCTCAATTTCTTTTAAATCTATTCGACTACGACGTACAATTACAGGATCAATTATTACTCTTAACTGTTGGCTTAGCACATCTAGTTCGCTTTTAATTTCATCAGAAAGATTCTTTTTTCCTTCTTTTTCAAGCTTGTTGTATCTTGCTATCAACTCATGAAATCTAATGCTTAAATTATCAACAGTATTAATAGTTGAACGACTTGGTGTTTGGAAAAGTTTTATAAGAGCAAATAGGTCTTGTGGTCTATTGTTATATGGTGTCGCAGTCAACAGAATAACCTTATTCTCAGTATTAGACCTTGTAAGTTGATGTAACCACTGATATGTATAACTTATCTCGTTTCTATATCTATGAGCTTCATCAATGATATACAGTATTGGATCAGAATCATTTGCAAATTTACTATATGCTTCTTCTATTTTTCCACTACTATAAACTATTACTCCACGTAATCCGAAATCTTGTTGATATTCTACCCATTGGTCATAAAGATGTGGAGGGGCAATAATAACTGTTTTCTTCATATCAAGATTTCGAGCAATAGCAGAAGCTATAACCGATTTACCGAGACCAACTACATCGGCAATTATAACGCCATTGTTCTTATTAATGCAATCCACGCCATATTTAATTGCATCTATTTGATACTTTAAATTTGAAAATTTTCCATTTGTTATATCGTATGGGGTAAAAACTGGATTTCTTTCTACGGAATCATACATTTCATATAGAATACGAATATAAATATGATATGGAAGGGGTGTCGCAAATATCCAAAGTTTCTTTTTTAGTTCATTCTGAAAATCATCATTACCATTTTTGACACAAATATCGGTTGTTTTACTATCATTCCATAATTCATCAAAATAGTTCAGGTACTCGTCGTATTCATCATTATCTCTACTTGGTGCATTAAGCTCTCCTTGTCCGCAAAGTCCATTATATGTAAAATTGGATGAGCCATGAAATACTATTCCTTTTTGTTCCCCAAAGCAAGAGTATTCGGGTTTATGTGTTAGAATATACGCTTTTCCGTGCTCTTGATTAGCGGTCATTCTTATTTCTAAAGAACCGTCATTTATTTTATTAAGAAACATTTTGAAAACAGTTTGGCTTTCTTGAGAATCAAATTGTTCTGCAAGCATGGACTTGTTAAACATATCAACAAAGCTATTTATATATATTTTTTTCTTTTCAGAATTATTCTTTGAGCTAAATCTTTTTACAGCATATAGATTTAAATCTTCAGAAGGATCTTCAGCTATAGCACGACTAAGCTCATCAATAGCACCTGGATCAATTGCCATGCCAATTAAGATCCGTATTTTTTTGTCTTTTAAATCATCTGCTAATTCATTAAATCCGGAGAAATAGAAAAATGCTGTTAATATATCAACTCGATCAGATTGCTTAAGTGAATTTCTCAAGGATTCTAGCATTGTTTTATTTCGATTATCAATAATTGAAGCCATAATCTACCTCCAAGAAAATATCCCATTTAAGTAATATAGCAAAATATTATAAATTGCTATATAATGATATTATACCATTATTAAATCTTTTTGGCAATATGTTTCGATTAAAATGTACATAATCACCATCAACATATAAGAAATGATTAATTCAGCAAACTAAGTCGAGACCGCTCTATAGGTTATATTTCAACGCCCGTTTAGATATTATATCATCCGGATAATGCAGTCAAATGTATGCGATTATTTATTTTGAAAGAAACTTTCGCAGTATTTGCAGCATCATCAACAGCGGACGCCCCGAAGGGCGCCCATGATTTTTCATTATTGCTGTTTGATGAATAGTGGATTATTAGGTTTCCTTAGCTTTTCTATTCAAGTTTAGTTTTTCTTATCTTACTTTATATCTATATAAGCTTTGAGCTTGATAACATGATAGCAGAAGTGTTATAAGTCGCAGTTATTAGTCTTCAAAATCGTTCGATTTATCTTTGAAAGAAAGCCATGTTGTCTGATGCGTGATAGCCGCAACATGGGCACAGAACTGGTGCATTCTTCCAAACCAGCTACTGATGAGCTTTCCGTTAATATAAGAAACTGAATTGATGATAAGGTGCATATGAAAGTAGGAACATTCTCTATCTTTCGCATGTGTGCAATATGCGTATTGATAATCGTTAAAGTAGCTCGCAATCTTTTGACTGTACCTAATTGCAGTATATATGTCATTTACGCTGCTGCTATAAGATACCACTATGTGCAGTAAAGGATTATCCGAAGTCTTGTGATAAAACTGTTTGATTGCCAACATATTCTGATAACAGCTATCTGCGTCTGTGTAATTGACACCGAAGCCTCCTGGTGCTATTGCTCTCGCATGATTTGTAACATAAAAACAACCTCTACGGAGATACTCCAATCCTCCGTATGTGTTCCTGATTATTATAACATCGACCATAACTTTTCTTCTTCCTTTCTAAGTGCAGTTATACCTCTACGGTTCTTCTGTTTCGCAATCTCGTTGGCTTTGTTAACTATATTGGTTACCAGGATAGGGACTTGAGGAGGAAGAGAGGGATCAGTACCTTTAACAGCAGTATCAACCATATATCTACTAAAGGATTTATCACAATCCGATGGTTGGTGCAACAGTTGCTTGCGCAGTTGCTGTTGAAGAGGCTATGAAGTAATAGCTAAGCAGCTATAATACGCTATAAAATGAAATCCTGACAGGTTTTACAACTTGTCAGGATTTTACTATTTTCTGAGCCGATAACGTATTTTGTCACCCATTTGTCACCCTAAGTTTAATGTGGATGACAAACATTTTATGATTGCAAAAGGATTATCACATCACTGTGATAATCCTCAGCCTGTCAAATCTTTAATGAGCAAGCTGATATAATCAAGCTTTCCGTATAGAACACGATCGATATAAGCTATATCATTGCTGCTACGATAGAATACAAGATAATTCTTAAAGACAAGATAGCGGTAACCGCTGAAAATGTCGTCAGAGAAATAGAGCGGCTTGCCTATCTCCGAGTGCTCTTTAAGCATATCCGCAGTATCAAGTATGCCGTTAACAGTATTTTCCGCAGCTATAGGATTAACGAGATTGTCTGAAATATACTCATAAATCTCGTCAAGGTCAGCCAGAGCTTTTGGTGAATATACTACCTGATTCATGTGCGTTTAGCTCCAAAATGTTTTCTTACATCGTCAGAAGATATCCAGCCTTCCTGTTCGCCGGATTTTCTGCCTTCGTCAAGCTTGCACATTAATTTGAGTGCTGCTTTGATACGCTCATATTCTTCCTGCTCGGCTATATCGACAATAGCATAGCAGCCTCTGCCATTTTTGGTAAGGTAAACAGGAGAACCAACCGCAACATCCTGCAACACGGAAGAATAGTTTCTGAGATCTGAAATCGGAACAATATTTGGCATAAGAACATCTCCCTTAAGTTTTACTACTTATATTATACATCACAAGAAATTTGCTGTCAAGTCTTACGATAAATTTTACGACGGATATATCTGATAATACTTGTCGTATCATGAAGAAGGCAATATCCTATCAATTATCTTGCAATTGAGATAAGAGTCTAATCAGCCTGTGTATGTGGTAATTTTTTACGGAGTCTATAGTAAACTCGTCTGTTGTCTGAATAAAGCTGTTTTCTTCAAGGCTCATGAGCGAATCAATAACATCATCCACAATTGGAGAATAGGCTATTTCGTTACGTTCATTCTTCGATCATGGAAGCAGCACCTATAAACAGCGGGATATTATTCTTATCGACTATCATGTATACAAATGGTCTGTCCAGATCAATGGTGATCTCTATCTTTTTTTGCGGCGACATACCGCCCCAGCCGTTCATTACTACGGCAGTTACAGCAGCAGCCTTTGTGCCGCTTTCGGTTACTTCTATCTTTGTTTTGTGTAACACATCGCCGATATAAAGAATGGGAGCGTATGGAATAGATGCATCATACATTTTTGTGAAGTCAGCTGTATTGTAATCAAAAGCAGTAGTCATTCCCATTTGTTCAAGTACATCTTTCAGAGAGGTATCATAGCTGTAATCGAATTTAGGCATTATAACAGTGAGATCATATTCTGATGGATCTTCACATTCCTTTAGAGAGTCAAAGAGCTTTTTGGAGTCAAGGTCGTTTACATATTCGATTATATCCTTATCACGAGGGAGTATTCCGATGAAGCTGTAATTTCCATTTATATAAGGCTTTTTGAAAGCGTCGGCATCACCGAGGTCGAAATACTCATATTCAGTATTGCTCATTTTTTGGACATTATGTTCAACGCCTTTAAGGTCAGTAAATTTTCCGTTGTAGGTGTTGGTATATTTGTTTAACCAGTCTGCCTCAAAGAAAAGGGTATTGATAAGCAGCATCAGTTTTTCGATATCACCTTCGGGGTCGAGAGCTCCATTGTTCAGAATAACAGGTATCATGCCATTTGTATTGGTATTTACCCAGCTGTTCACATCCTTGACGGTTGAATTGTCGAAAGCAGACTTGTATATCTCCGAACTGTAGTATTTTTTATTTGTCTCAAGGAATTCGTCGTTCACCTTGAATTTTTCGGAATTTTTGAACCATACGGAATTTGCAAGGTAAACCTTTTCATTCTGCTCGTCTGGAAGCTCATTTATAAAGTATGCCATATACTCGTTAATCTGATCTATTGTCAGGCCGCTTCCAAGAAGCTTTTCCATTTCATCTCTTGTCTTGCCGTCAGCACCGTTTGCAGTCATTGAAAGTGCGGTGGATATTGAAATAGGTGATATGAGGAAATTCTCTTTTCCCGATTGAGTAGGATCAAAACAGTTTTTCAGCAGTTTCACTCCGAAATTCATTTCTGCATATGCAAAATCATCGTCGGAAACCTTTCCTTCGGAAGTTAAAACATCGACTGTATCGTCAAGACGTATGCTGCCGATTTCGGAAGGTGTATTGAACTCTTTTTGTATGCCGAGCAGGTAATCCTGCACCTGCTGAAGATCGTCTCCGTCTATTATATTATTATAGTTGATATCGCCGTTGAGCAGCTGATCCTTATTGAGCTTTTCAGTGGTATTTTTTGAAAGCTGTTTTCTGTACACAATTACGTCATATGAGTCAACAACACCATCATCGTTAATATCACCGTAGTAATGTATATCGGGAGACTTTACTGATATCACGCTCTCGAGATTATATACTGCGCTGTTCTTATACTGACGATCGGCTAATTCAGGAAAGTAACTATATGAAAGTACACTTATGGTAGCCTTAGAGCCTTCGTGCAGCATTGAGAGAAGAGCACGATTCTTTTCTATGATCTCAGTTTGCCAGTCGGTATCATCGGGGTCTGTATCAGGGGGCAAGGTATTGGGATAGAAGAATAGTTCTATGAAGTGCATTCCTCCAAAGCCGCCCCATTCCCACGTCTTATTATCTGAATTGTTCATTGAAAGGCTGACAGAGCAGTATTCTTCCGAGATGCTCACGTTCTGTATATTTGCATCCTCGAAAACATATTCATAGGCTTGCAGATCAGACGTCTCTGTTACGGGGGCTTCGCCGCTGACAAAACTTATATCATTACGTGTAAAATCTAAAGTACCATCTGCACCGCAGTTGTGGAAGGAGAGTTCAACGGAATAAACTTCTGTACCCTTAGAGAACTCATCTATATTGCTCATATGCTCATAAACATTAATACTGTTGCCATAAGATGCAGAATCTTCTGTATCCTTTCTGACTGCAACGTAACTTTCCTCAGTGTAAGATTTTATTTCTCCTCTGTAACTGTATAAGCCCTTATAGAGGTCGTATTCAATACCGCCTACGGTATAGGTCTTTATGAGCTCAGCTGAACGAAAATAAAGATGATTTCCTACACCAAGCGATTTTTCATAGCTCTTGAAGATCTCTTCCACACTCATGCCCGATACTTTTTCAGCTATACTGAAAGATACACGCGTGTTCGCATCAGGATCCGGGAGATAAAATTTGTATATGATACCATATTTTCCTTCAAGTCTGTCGCTGACCTGATAGTCAATGGAGATATTGTTTTCGGCATTAAGTTCATAAATGGAAGTTCTTGACAAATTTTTCTCCATATACGAGTCAACATAATTTTCATTATACATTAATTCGTATTCCTTGGCGTTTATGGTAAAACAGCCATTCGGGCGGGCAATCATTTCACTTCCACGCGCTACATAATACTCTGGAGAATAAAAATCATAGCCGTCTAAAATGATATAACCCATGTAACGCTTTGAAATCTCAGAGTATACATTGCATGAGATCTCCTTGTCCTTGTTTTGCAGTGCGGAGAGCTCACAGTTACAATTGTAATTATTATTGTCAAGAGTTACACTGCATAGTGTCCCCGTTACAAGTCCGAAATGTTTTGCGCTCTGTATAAGCTCATAAAATGGGAATATAAAGCCTTCGTCAGGTAGGTTTTCTTCGCTGTATACATGATAGAATATGTAATCATTATAATCTGTCCCTATCTCGGCAAGGGTGGTATTGTACATTATATTTCCCTTTTTTCTTGCTACAAGATATGTTTCGCCAGCGGCTTCGATAGTTCCTGTGTAATTTATGATCTTCTGAGTTTGCAAATCATTTTCGGTGATATTTTTGAATTCAAGTGTGCTGTCAGGATATTCCATAACTATTTTAGCATAATTACACCTGCCCAGACTATTAATGATCATGGCTTCACTTGTATTTTCAGGCTGTTCGATGAGCTTACTGTTTATTTCTGAAAAATCCGCATTAGCCGTAAGAGGTAATGCTTGTATAAAAGTCATCAGAAATAAAACAGCTGTAACAGCTAAAGAAGTCCGTCTTAAAAAATATGATTTCATTAAAACACCTCCATAAAAATTAGATAGAATAATTTTCAAAGATCTAGAAAAATAATCAAAATCTGGTCATGTATTATAACTAACGTAACGACCAGTGATAACTTTGACGAGAACTCTGCATTTTCTCTGAATAAGGTCACTTTTCTCCAAGCTGAGTTGCAGCACCGATGAATAACGGTACATTGTTATTATCAACTATCATGTACACGAAAGGTCTGTCAAGATAAATGAAAACTTCTTTTTTCGGATCTGGCATAGCTCCACCGCCAGCCAATCCCACAGATGTTACGGCTGCTGCCTTTGTGCCCTTTTCGGTCAGCTCTATCTTAGTTTTGTGAAGCACTTTGTCTATCCACAGGCTCTGAGCACCATCTACGGAAAGGTCGTTAATCTTCGAAAAATCAGCCGTTCTGCTAAAGGCTGACGGCATACCCATTTCTTTGAGTATATCGTTGAGAGACTTCTCGTAGTCATACTCAAACTTGGGTATCATTGTATACAGGTCTACAGACTCTGGATCTTCACATTCCTTAAGCCCGTTAAAAAGCTTCTCTGCATCAAGGTTATTTATATATTCAACTATATCATTATTACGCGGAAGTATTCCGACAAAGCTGTAATTTTCGCCTTTATAAGGCTTTTTGAACGCATCGGCATCGCCGAGGTCGAAGTATTCGTCCTCCTTGCTGACAAGCGATTTTATTGTACGTTGTTCCCCATTGATATCCGTAAAAATGTCGTTGTTTGCATGAGTGTATGGTTCCTGCCAGTCTGCCTCGAAATAGAGAGTATTCAGAAGCATCATGAGCATTTCCTTTTCCTCGGTGGGGGCAAGGTCTCCGTTTTTGAGTATAGACGGTATCATGCCGTTTGTGTTTCTGCTAACCCAGTCATTTATGTCTGTGACTGTATTATCGTCAAATGGAGCCTTGTACAGCTCTGCACTGTAGTATTTCTTGTTCTGTTCAAGGAATTCTTCATATACCTTGAATGTAGGCTTGTCCTTGAACCATATTGAATCGGCGATATATACCTTTTCGTTTTCATTATTTGGGAGCTTGCTGAGGTAATATGCCATATACTCGTTTATCTGATCTAGAGTTAGGCCGTTTCCAAGCACCTTCTCCATTTCGCTGCGTGTTTGGCCGTCGGCTCCGTTAGCAGTCATTGCAAGAGCCGCCGAGATAGACATAGGGGAGATGAGCAGGTTTTCCTCACCTGATTTGGTGGGGGCGAAGCTCTTTTTCAGCAGTTCGATACCGAGGTCCATTTCTGCGGCTGCAAATTTCTCATCGACAGTCTTTCCTTCAGATGACTTTACGTTCACCTTGTCATCAAGGCGGACTGTGTTCATTGAGAACGGTATATCAATAGTTGCAGACTTCAAGTTGAGCAGATTTTTCTGTATAGCCTGAGCATCACCAACTGTGAGTCCGTCACCGTCCATATCTCCGTTTAATTCACCCTGTTTTGTCAGATGATGATCTGCTGTACCGTCTAAGCCATACTTATTAGGATTTGCAAGAGCCTGCATTATAAGAACTGCGTCCGCCATATCGACATCGCCGTCGCAGTTTGCATCTCCTTTAACCATAGCAGAAATATCCCCTGTTATAACTGAATTTTTGCTTTCAAGTTCAATGATCTGATAGCATTGACTGAGCTGTACATAGTTCAGTCCTGCGGCTATGAGCATATTGCTCTTGTCAGGACCTTGTGTATGCGGAGGATAAAGACCGAAACACAGGTATCTTCTGTATATCTTACTGCCGTCATCGCTTTCTTCGGTCCTTATCTTCCAGTGATAGCCGTCTAAAAGCCATACTTCATTGTTAGGAATACCAACCGAGTTTGCAATGAAATATATCTGATCTTTGATACATCCGTCATCTTTTGTCAATTCTTCAATATCGACGGATTCATTGACTATAGTTTTTCCCTCTGAGTTTACAAAAGTCGCTTCGGGCTTGAGCACTATCATTATAGAGGACTCTTCAAGAGCTGTTGCAACTTTTTCTTTAGTCCATACGGAGTATTTTTTTTCATCTGTCATACCTTTTGCGGCAAAAAGTGCAGATATTTCTTCTTCTGACATTTTTTTCATGTCATCAAAAGTATAATCGTTATCCGAATTCTCTGTGACAGCATTCAAAGTTACAGTGAATCCGTTCTCACTGTCAGCATTGTCTGCGTTTGCTAAGAACAGCGAAGACGATGAGGTTGTCATTAATGCTGCTATTAGTGCCGCAATAATGCGTTTGTTTTTTCTCATAAAATCATCCTTCCATTACTTATTATGCCGGAGGTAAAGTTTGAATTATTTTATTCAAATCTGCATTTGGCATGTAATATAAGTAATACTCGTCATTCCCCCTAAATTTTATAGCAACAGCAATTTCATCGGTAATACCGTTTACGCTATACACATCTGCTACGCATTGCATTTGCTCTCCAGCTATCACCTGACTGCTGATCAAATCTGCGCTGTATATCGGATCTCCCACATATTCGGGAGATATCATGTACAGACTGGTATAGACGCGATTATTTTCGTAGATATAGGCATAGAAGTATCTTTCATTTATGGGAAGCTGTTGCCATTGTTCCTCGCTGATGTATTCACTGCCTGTCTCTCCGCCTTCATTGCTTCCTCCACCGCCAAAGCCTCCAAATCCGCCGTGATTCCAGTCTCCACCTTCGTTCCAATCTCCGCCTTCATTGCCTCCTCCGCCGCAAAAGCCGCCGTAGTCCCAGTTTCCGTCTCCGTTACGGTTCCAATTCCAGCCTCCTGTGATAATTGGTTTCGTAGTTATCTCCTGCGTTGTAACAGAGGTAGTGACTGCCTCAGCTGTTGTGGTCGCGGTAACAAAGGACGTTGACGCTACTGTGATATGAATAGCGGTGGTTGCTGCCGCAGTAAAAACATTGGTCGTTTTTGCATAGTTCTGTTCAACTGGTTGTGCCGCTTTTGTGGCAGTGACAGATGTAGCAGATACAGTTGTTTTAGTAGTTGTTTGGACGGTTGTTTTTTTAGTCGAGATCAGTGTTGTGACTGCTTCTTCTGAGCCATGAGGAACTGTTGTGATAATTGAGATTGAACCTTCTGTTATAACGTTTTCGTCAGTTATAATGTCAATTGGCTTTCTGTTATTCATAACAGCTGCCAAGCATATCACCACAGCGCCGCAAATACCAGCAGCGGCAGGGATAATATGCATTGCCATTGCTTTTCTGCGTTTTATCTTTTTATCATGCTCGTTTCGGACTTCAAGTATGTATTGAGCCGTTTCTTCATATGTTTTCATATTTGAAGCCCTCCTTTTCAAGTTCTGTTTTGAGTGCTTTCCTTGCATTATACAGGAGATTTTTTATCTGCTTGACCGATTTGCCCGTTATTTTTGCTGTTTCCTCATTGCTGAAGTCCTCAAAATAGGTCAGATACAGTACCTGTTGATAGTCTTCTTTAAGCCTGCATATTGCATGACGAAGATTGATCTTTTGTTCTGTTACAAGGTAACTTCGTTCAAGATCGGCCTCATCTGCAATTTCAATGTATTCGTTCAGTGATACGTTTTTGCGTCTCAGCAAACGTCGTTTATGATCAACGGCAATATTTCTGCCGATAGTATAAAGCCATGTCTTAAAAGAGCTTTTACCGTTGAATTTCGGCTTCTTTATTGCAAGCTTTATAAATGCATCCTGCATACAGTCCTCCGCAGAACCGATATCATCAGTATAGCTTCGGAGATAAAGCATAAGACCGTCTCGGAATTC
>DBYI01000109.1:0-575 GCA_002310115.1 Ruminococcus flavefaciens | reverse complement strand
GTAGCTACTTTCACCGTTATCCATCGTTCTGGCTCCTTTCGTGTCAGATCACGTGCTCTTACTTATTAGACGTTACGAGACTGTGAAAAGACTAAGTGGATTTAAAGTTAAAACAAAAAAATATATAACACATTGATTGTCCCTTAATTATAATCTATCATCTATTCTATTAATTGTCAATGGATACATAAAATAGGTCACAGTATACAAGGTATTTTATTTAGCCTGTCAAGTTTCGACTATGAATTTTTTTTGTTCCTGAGTAATATTTTGATGTGAAAAAATGTTATACTTCTTGAATGTTTTGAGGATGAACATCACATGCTAAGGATTGGCTAGATTTTAAGCAAGCTGAGATTTATGATACTCTCGGAGTACCATTGCCGACCTCGTCATGTTAAGCCGAGAATCCAGGAGAAATAGAGATGGCCTTCATACAGCGCATCTACGCTGATTGAAGGCCAATTTTATAATTGTGACTGAAATACTACGGAGTATCCTGGTTAGTTCCCTCTGCCATGTCTTTTGCTTTTTTCGGAGATTCTTCCATGATAGCACCTTTGGATTTAATAATG
>DBYI01000116.1 GCA_002310115.1 Ruminococcus flavefaciens | reverse complement strand
AAGAGGAATATTCCAGGCAACTGAATAAAACAAACAACAGCCGATGTTCATTTCGAACATCGGCTGTTGTTATTAAATCAAGAATTAAGGAGTCTTGACTGTATTTCCTGTGCGTCGCCTAATGTGATACCGTCGCCTGTGTTGTAAACGTCACCGTTGAATCTGCCGGCATATGAGATTTGATACTTATTGGGATTAGCCAGTGCCTGCATAATCTTTACAGCGTCAGAAAGATCAACGTTTCCGTCGCCGTTAGCGTCGCCTGAACGCTCTATGTCGATATCGCTGAACTCAGGTGCGGCAATGCTCATGGGGCTGTACTTAACGGCAGAAATACCGCTGACAGCTGAGAGCTGGTCAATATAAGCGTTTAAGTTTTCATTGAAATTGTCGTATATATTTCCAATTTCTGCTTCGGGTATATACAGCATATATCCGAGATCTAGAATAGCAAGATCGCGGACATCTCCGCTGAGCCCGTTGCCGTTGATATCGCAATTTTCAGTAAAGAATCTCCATACGTTCTCGGGAAGCACTGAATCCTGTTCAGCTGCACGATTCTGAAGGTCATCTTTAAATATCATGGCATTGAAAACATCAGAGCTGTTAATTATGCCATCATCGTTGGTATCTGGAAGCTCAACCTCGCCTGCACTGAGCTGTTCCCAGAAAGAAGTAAATTCTCTGTTGAACAATGCGCCGTTGTTATCGAGATACTCGTTGCATGGCATCCACTCACTATAATTATACTTCAGACATCTTGCGAGCGAGAGCTTGCCCGAACCCTCTATGAGGCTGTCGTAGTAATCCTCACTGAACTGCTCGTCACTGATACCGTTTTGCTCAATACAGTACATTTCCGCATACTCATAAAACCAGTTGGTATCAGGGCCGTCTGCAAAATGACCTATGAGTTCCTGACAGTGCTTATTTATTTCGTCGGGTATAACAGGCTTCTCATCGTCCGGTACGCTTTCGTACATGAAAAAGTACGAATTATAACCGAATATCCAGAGGTAATCAAGGTCTGTATAATCATAGACGCCGTCACTGTTTACATCGCAGCTAACGGTGCCGTTTTCAACAGTTTCCTTGAACATGTTATATCCTGCCATCAGGTACAAGGACTGATTTTTGAGTTCCTGTATGAACACATCAGAGAGTCTGGATGTCCAGTTGTAGTACTCGGATGTGAATTCCTGAACGAGGTCAATATCACTGTAGGTTTCATTTTCGGTGTCACTTGCAGAAATTCCATTCTTTAGGAGATAGTATCTGGTAAGGTGCTCTGCGTCGAGATTGTCAGCCTTGCCGTCTGCATCGTAGTCGCCTATGCTTTCTATGCGTTTAGCAAGCTCTTCGTCTGTATCATACGAATGTGTGTATCCGTAGAACAGGGCGCAGTCGTCGAGATCGAAAGAGCCGTCCCCATTTATGTCGGTAATAAGGTTACCGTTTTCCATCATAGGGAACATTTCTATTTCCTCATCCCAGATCCTTCCTGCAGGAACGTTTTCAAACATTGCATTTGTTGATAATGCTGCGGCATTTACAGCAGTTGTGAGAGCTGCTGCAGCCGCGATTAACTTCTTCATGGCGGGTGCCCCTTTCATACTTTCATAGTTAAAACAGATTAATGTGGACGTACAATCTTACAATTATATTATACAGCAAATCTAAAAAATAATCAATAGAATTTGTCTAAATCCTATAAATAATTATAATTTAACTATGATTTGAAATTATCTTTATATATATTATATATCGACATGATTCACCTGCTGATTTGACAATTATCCTCAGGTATATTATAATTAGGTGTATGATTTGACTGGACTATGTTGGAAGGTGCATTTAGGTGAGTGAGATAAAGCGTAAAAAGGGGAAAAGCAGAATAGCCTTTCCTGAGGATTACTGTGTTGTGGATATAGAGACTACAGGACTTGATCCTGCCGAGAGTGAGATAATTGAAATTGCAGCAGTTCGTTACCGCGGCTGCAAAAAAACGGCAGTATTTTCTACACTCATTAAGCCTGATAATCATATAAGTTCATTTATTACAGAGCTTACAGGTATTAACGACGGCATGGTGCAGGACGCACCGGATATTTCCCAGGCAATAATGGATTTTTATGAGTTTGCAGGGGATGATATGCTAATGGGCTATAATGTGAATTTCGATATAAACTTTTTATATGATAATCTTTTGCGATGCCATGGCATAACATTTGACAATGACTTTGTCGATGTGCTTCGTTTTGCTAGAAAAGTACTGCCCTTATTACCTGACAGGAGGCAGACAACCGTTGCCAATTATTATGGTATTTCCGTTACAGGGGCTCACCGCGCGGAGAAGGACTGTGAGATATGCAACGCTTGTTATTTTCGTCTGAGGGACGAGATGAAAAAAATGAACGGAGAATGAGATGTGGCGTATGTAAAAATGAGAGACAGGTTGTTGGCGTTTGCAGCTGAACGCTTTGGTACGAAGCCAGAATACCTGTGGAGTAGAACTCCTGGCAGCGCTGTGTTGAGATGTTGCAATAACGATAAATGGTATGCCATAGTTATGGACATTGACGGTTCTAAACTTGGACGGCCTGAGCTAGGAAAGGTGGATATTGTCAATGTCAAGTGCAGTACCATGATGACAGGCTCTTTCCTTGCTATGGACGGAATATTTCCTGCGTATCACATGAACAAGGAAAAATGGATATCAGTGCTCCTTGACGGAAGTGTGGACATGGATCAGCTGAAAGCAATGCTTGAAATGAGCTATGAGCTTTCGAAGCAGTCAGGAAGCAGCAAACGTATGCGGACAGTGGTGAAAGAATGGCTTATACCTGCTGCGCCTGCCATGTACGATGTGGAACAGGATTTTAAGCGCGACGGTATCATAATATGGAAACAGACCGCAAACTACATTGTTGGAGATACTGTATACATTTATATGGCAGCTCCAGTTTCTGCCATACTATATAAATGTATGGCAATTGAAGTGGATATCCCATATAATTACGATAACGGCAGCTATCATGTCAGAAAAGCGGTAAAACTTAAGCTTTTGCACCGCTTTTCAAAAGAGGATATGCCCCTTTCAGATATGAGAGAGTTAGGAGTATCGGCTGTGCGCGGGCCAAGGGGAGTTCCTAATACTTTAAGCTGCAGACTCAGTGAGCTTTGTATAAATAAATGAGAAAAGCAACGTGTGGTTGCATTTTCACACATTCTGTGTTATAATATGCTTTGTAACGTTATTATTTTCCGCTTTTGACAGGAGGAAGTATATGTTAAATGCTGATCTGAAGGAATTTGAGTTCATCTCTGACTTCGACGAGCTTGTTATTTCGGCTGTTCTTGCCGTACCGTCTGGAGAGACTAACGGCATTGTTCAGTTGGTTCACGGCATGAATGAACATAAGGAACGCTATTATCCATTTATGGATTATCTTGCCGAACAGGGCTTCATCACGGTAATACATGATAATCGCGGACACGGAAAGAGCATAGTGGAAGCCGATGATCTCGGATTTATGTTCAGAAACGGCGGTGAAGGCTTTGTTAGTGACATCGTTCAGTTTAACAAAAGAATAAGAGAAGCTTATCCGGATGTTCCAGTTTTTATGATAGGCAGCGGCATCGGAGCGGCAGGCGCAAAGTGTTTCCTAAAGGAACATGACAATGCAGTTGATGGCTTAGTTCTTTTGGGAACTATCTGCTACAGTCCGTTTTCTCCTATAGTGAGGACTATACGCTCAGTTTCCTCTAAGCGTCCTGGCAGTCGTTTCAGAAGTGAGAAAATATTCGATGCACTTGATCATGGATTTGGTCAGTTCTTTGAGGACCCTATAAACTCGTGGAGATGCAGTGACGCGGATGTGGTGCTTGCATTCAATGAGGATCCTCTTTGTAATTTTAAGCCTACCTTAAACTGCTATGAGGAGCTCATGTGGCTGATTAAGCAGTCAGACTCGTCAAAGGGCTGGAAAGTAAAGAATCCAACTCTTCCCATACGTTTTATATCTGGTAAGGATGATTCTGCTATGATATCGGAAAAAAAGTTTATGAAAACGATAGAAAAGCTTGAAAAAACAGGATATGAAAGCATTTCACACAGACTTTTTGACGGTATGCGACATGATGTGCTCATGGAGAAGAACAATATCAATGTCTACAAAGACGTAGCAAAGACCCTGTTCTCATGGCTTGACCGCTGGAATGACAAGCATGCGGAATCAGATGCTTCTGTGGAGGAAGTACCTACACAGAGTGAGAAAGAAGTTCAGGAATAATAAAGTATAACAATAGAGTGCGGAACTGACGCACGATGAAAGGAAGCATTATGGATATCAATAAAACACTTGCCAAGGAATTTGGGCTTAGACAGGAACAGGTCGACAATACTATAGCCCTTATCGACGACGATAAGACTATCCCTTTCATAGCCCGTTACCGTAAGGAACTTACAGGCTCTCTTGATGATCAGATACTCCGTGAACTTTATGACAGGCTTATGTATCTCCGAAATCTTGAAAAGCGTAAGGAAGAGGTAACTGCTGCTATTACAGAGCAGGAGAAGATGACTCCTGAGATAGAGGCGGCTATAAGCGCTGCTGTAACTCTTGTTGAGGTTGAGGATATTTACCGTCCTTTCAAGCCGAAGCGCCGCACACGTGCGAGCATTGCGCGTGAAAACGGTCTTGAGCCGCTTGCAGTTATGATAATGGCTCAGGAGAATTCCACAGATCCCGAGAAGGAAGCAGAAGCATATATCGACGAGGAAAAGAAGATTCCCGATGCTCAAACTGCTTTACAAGGCGCAATGGACATCATAGCTGAGGATATCTCTGATGATGCAGATATAAGAAAGAAGCTTCGTGCTCTTGCAGGCGAAAAGGGAGAGCTTGTCTCAAAAGCTGCAGATTCCGAGGCTGAAAGTGTATATATGAACTATTATGAGTACTCTGAAGCTATCCCGAAGGTGGCAAATCACAGAGTTCTTGCCCTTGACAGAGGCGAAAAGGAGAACTTCCTCAAGGTTTCCGTAACTCTTGACGAAACTCTTGCAACGGATGTTATTTTCGGTAAGTATATCAAGTCTAACAATTCTTGCGGCGAACTAGTAAGAGCGGCTGCCGCTGACAGCTATAAGAGACTTATCTTTCCATCAATCGAGCGTGAAATACGTTCAGAGATGAGCGCAAAGGCAGCAGAGGAGTCAATAAAGGTATTCGCAGCTAACCTCAGACAGATGCTACTTCAGCCACCGCTCAAGAGCAGTATTATACTCGGCCTTGATCCTGGATATGCACATGGATGTAAGACTGCAGTTATTGATGGTACGGGTAAGGTTCTTGACACGGCCATTATCTATCCCGTAGGCTCTGCTGGTGCAGTTGAGGCTGCAAAGAAAAAGGTTAAGGAATTTATCCAGAAATATAACGTAAATGTTATCTCTATAGGAAACGGTACGGCTTCACGCGAAACCGAGAGCTTTGCTGCAGAGATTGTCAAAGAAGTGCCTCAGGATGTAAGCTACATGGTAGTAAGTGAGGCGGGTGCTTCTGTATATTCAGCGTCCAAGGTTGCAGCCGAGGAATTCCCAGAGTATGACGTTTCCATAAGAGGTGCTATATCTATAGCACGTCGTTTACAGGATCCTCTTGCGGAACTCGTAAAGATAGATCCAAAGGCTATCGGTGTAGGACAGTATCAGCATGATATGCCTCAGGCAAGAATGAGTGAAGCTCTCGGCGGCGTTGTCGAGGACTGCGTTAACTCTGTCGGAGTTGATCTGAATACAGCTTCACATTCGCTTCTATCATACATTTCAGGAATCAACGCTTCTGTTGCAAAGAATATAGTTGCATACCGTGAGGAAAACGGTAGATTTACTGACCGTAAGGAGCTCCTGAAAGTTCCTAAGCTTGGCAAGAAAGCTTTCGAGCAGTGCGCAGGCTTCCTGAGAGTCCGTGACGGCAAGAATCCTCTTGATAATACAGCCGTTCATCCTGAAAGTTACGAAGCAGCTTCATCGCTGCTCAGTGAGTGCGGTTTTACACTTGCCGATATCGCAGGTGGCGGAGCTACAGGAATTAATGAAAAAGCAGATAGTATCGGTATAGACAATATAAGTAAATCGTTGGGAATAGGTGTGCCTACTTTAACTGATATTATAGGAGAACTAAAAAAACCAGGACGTGACCTGCGTGACGAGTTGCCAGCGCCTCTCCTCAGAAGCGGAGATGTTATGGAAATAAAGGATCTAAAGCCAGGTATGGAACTTGTTGGAACAGTCCGTAATATTATAGACTTCGGTTGTTTTGTGGATATTGGCGTTCATGAAGACGGACTTGTTCACATCTCGCAGATATGCAGCCGATACATCAAGCACCCTCTCGAAGCTGTAAAGGTCGGAGAGGTCGTAAAGGTAAAAGTACTTGAGGTAGATCTCAAGAGAAATCGTATTTCACTTACAATGCGTCTTAATGACGAGGAAGAGAAACAACAGAAATCTGAACGCAGACAAAATAACAACAGAAAGCGCGAGGAGCGCAAGCCAAAGGGATTTGACGTTTCAAAGCTCCGCAACAGCAGCTTCCGCATAAAGCAGAAGTAAGGAGTAGAGAATGGATATAAAAACCGAAGAAAGGGAACTCAAATGTGCTGTCTGCGGAAAAACGTCTTCTCAGACTGTAGTAACGGAGTTTGACAGCGATACCAGTGTTCCCGATCTTGATATGCGTCCCGACGAGCCGCACCGATCATATATTAAATACTGGGTGAGTAAGTGCCCGCATTGCGGTTACTGTAATGTTTCTATAGATATTCCTGTACTTTTTACAAAGGAATATCTTGAAAGCGGCAGCTATAATAAGTTTGACGACAGCCTTTCGGGCAAATTCCGGAAAATGGCTCTTGTATGTGAGAAAAACAAGGTTTATGTGGAAGCACTTAAAGCTTGTCTCTACGCGGCATGGGTACATGACGACATGAACGAAGACAATGAGGCTACGGAATGCCGAAGAGCTGCCATAAAGATATACGACAGCCATAAGGCGGTTCTTTCTGAGGATCACGATATCGCACTGCTTTGTGCTGATATTTTGCGTAGAAGCGGTGATTTTGAACGTGTTGTCCGCGAATACAAAGGAAAGTTTTTGGGTTCGGGGCTCCTATCTGCAATTGCAGCATATCAGGTTGAGCTTGCAGAAAAGGGAGATAGAAGCTGTCATAAGGCTGATGAAGTTCCAGGAGTAACAGTAAAATAGAGTTATTTGCCGCACTTGTTTGTGCGGCATTTTCTTGTTTGCCCGACATGGGCACAATCTAACGGGTGAAAGTCCCGAACACGCCCAGATAGTAGTGGGAAGTGTATAGCCGAACAGCAAGGGTGTCCGTCGTGAGGCGGAATCTGAAGGAAGCTGTAAGCAAACCTCTGGTCTGACGAACAGAAATCGCATATAAGGCTGGGCTGCGATAGATAAGCTGGCAAACAACAGCGAAGTCTGATAACTATCAGCTTAGTAGTAGCCAAGTAGTTGCGGCATATATATGGAGGGAAAGAGTGTGCACCTTAATCGGGGAGGCCTCACAGGCGGTCTCATTAGCCGTAGAAACAACGAACTGTGAGAAGTCAGCCGAGTCCGTAGTAGTGAAGAAGTCTCTGTAATGGAGATGGAGCGAAGGGACGAACAATCAATAAGTTCGAGTATGTCTCGTGTTGCAGAAAAGGCAACGTCTGCAGTAACCAATCGGGTGAAAGACGATCAATCCAAAACATGGCTTCAAGAGTTAGCAAAAAGAGAGCCCAACATGTTTGCACATTGGGCTCTCGGTTGGAAACCATAACGGGAATACGAAGAGCCGTGTGAAGTGAGAGCTTCACGCACGGATCCGTGAGAGCCTTGTGGTGAAAGTCAACTTGGCTACTCGACTGAGAGGTCGGCGGCGTCATCGCCGCCTCCTACTCAATCGGCATTGACAAGGACAATAAATAGTGGTATAATCGGATTTGATAAAGATAAATGTATTACGGAGTGATAAACATGGAAAGGATTGCGGCGCTTATAATAGTAATGGTAGTCGTATTCAGTGCTGTTACGGGGTGTCAGTCAAAAAACTATAAACAGATATATAAAAACTCAGCTGTAACTCAGCAGAATAGTGAATTATATGAGGATGCTATTAAGGAGTGCTTTAATGCTGTGTATTCTTTTGGCGGCGGAGAGGTTTTCTATGCATATATGTATCCTAATTATGCAATAGATGCAATGAAACAGTCGGGACAATATGACGAACTTGTTTCTGCTTTCAATCAAAGTCAGGAAAGAAGCTTTAAGTCTGGTAACAACAAGCTCGAATTTGAAAAAATAATGGATTCACATGAAATAAATGACAATCAGAGAGCGGCCATAAAGAAGTATCTAATACAGCTCAGCGAGCAGTTCGCACCTGATCTTACAGAGGATCAGCTAAATATAAAAGAGGGCTATGAGGTGTCATTTTCACATCTCAAGAACGGCGAATCAGACGGAAAGGATACGGTTCTCGTAATAAAGCTCAATGATGAGGGATGGAAAATTATTACAGGCTGACAGGAGAGCGAAAATGAAAAAGGATTCAGGATATAATACAAAGCAGAAGGAAAATCTACTTGAATATCTAATAAAAAACAAGGAAAAGCATACGAATGTCCAGGAAATAAGTGCTTTTCTGTCCGCAGAGGGAACTCCGGTTGGTGTAGCGACAATCTATAGGCAGCTAGACAGGCTTGTTGAACAGGGACTTGTTCGTAAGTATGCTTTTGACGGGAAAACCAGCGCTTGCTATCAGTACATAGAGAACGAAGAACAATGCCGCAGTCATTTTCACCTTAAATGTCTCGGCTGCGGCAAGTTAATACATCTTGACTGTGAACATCTTGCAGGCCTTTCACGTCATATAGAAGAGGAGCACGACTTCACCTTGGATTATTCGCAGACGGTGTTTTATGGACGCTGCTCTGACTGCAAGGGCAAAGCCTCATCCTGAGAAGCTTTTTCTGAATTATCTTTCGGGATATATATTTTAACATCATCGTCAGATTTTTCGGGCATGATTTCACCTCCGTGAGTATTATGCCCGTTATATTTTTGGGTATTCAATATAGATTTGTACTGTAAATGATAAAAAGGAAGAAAAATGAAAGTTACGGGAGCTGTCTTGAGACTTGCGGCTGCGGAGGTCCTGAGTCTTTTTATAAATATGACATTTGCAGGAGCGGGAAGCTTATTAATACGGATTATATGCCTGATATGCACAGTTATGATACTTGTTGCAGTAATTATGGATTTTTCTATAATAGCTGCAAAAAATGATGCAAGGAGCAGTGGTAATATCAGGTACAAGTCACTTGTATGCTCTGCGGTTGTGGTTACGATATTTCCATTACTGAGTTGGATAATACTATTTATATCAGCAAATAATGGTGCATTCAATTATTATGGAATACACAAGCTTCTGAATGCGCCATTTCTGCATTTTTACAATCTTATTGAGCCATCTGCATCGGTTTCAAAGCTTGGAAAAGTTGAGATTTTTGCAATGCTGCCGCCTGCATTTGCCCCCGCAACTGTACTTACTATTGTATATGTTGCAGCTTTCAGAAGGTTTTCAACGAACATTGACAGATTTTGATTTTTGTTTTTCTTTGTGCAATCTGATGAAAAAACGGGCATAATTCTTTACTGATGAGCGGTTTCGCTTGACATAAAAAGTATTGATATGATACAATAATAATTAGATTATTTTTTCTTTGTGGAGGTATTGTTTATGGCATACTGTAAATACTGCGGGAAGCTTATACCTGAGGGAGGTTCCTGTGATTGTCCTGCGGCAAAAGGTGAGTCAGGAATAAACGAAACTGTCAAGAATACCAGTAATACAGTCGAAAATGCAGCTGAAAGCGTAAAGAGTGAAGCTACAGAGGCAGTTCAGGAGGTAAAAGAAGTAGTTTCTGATACTATAAATGAAATTAAGAGTGATGATTTCGAAACTGCACAAAAGGTTGAAGCTGTTGCTGGCGAAGCGGTAGAAAAGATTCCAGGAAAGACTAAGAACAACAAGGGGCTTGCATATATTGTAGTAGGTATTATTGTTGCTCTCTTCATTTTTCTTATCTTCGCAATGTGCTCGTCCGGAGGTTCAACTAGTGCTGTAAAGAAGTATATCAAGTCCAGCTATGAAAAGCGCGGCGCAAAGACAATGTACTCTCTCACGCTTCCTAAGCGTGTAATCAAGGAACTCAAAGAAGATGATGACTATGATGAAATGGTTGACAGTTACAATGATATGATAGAGGACATGATAGATGACCTCGACGGCAAAGAGACTCTTCCTAAGTATGACAAGATAACACGCAAAAATCAAATGAAAAAGTCGGAACTCAAATTAGCTGAGCAGTATTTTGAGCGCATATGTGACAAATATGATGCCGAGGAGGGCGGAATGCGCGTTACAAGGGGATATGAGGTAAAAGTTAAGTCGCGTTACAAGTCAAAGAGCGGAGAATTGGAGCATCGTACGGATATCATATGCGTAGTCAAGCTCAAAGGTGATGGTTGGAAGATAATCACACATCCGCTTTCAGAGCTTTCGTATTATAGCTAATAATATAAAAACTATCATCAGGGGGAGTGGTAAAACAGCTTTATCACTCCCAGTTTTTATGCTTTTATATTTAAATATTTCAAAAGTCATGAACGGGTGAAAAGCTCATTTATGACTTTTTGTTTTTACTTTTGATTTTTTGTTGACTAATCGTGTTAAATGTGGTAAAATAATCTGGTTGCTTTTGAGACGAGCCTAAAAAGAACGGAGTGAAGCGTATGAAACATAATAAAGCAGTAGCTTTTGCACCTTTATTTGCTGGAGTGGCTACGGCTTTGATATTCCTTGCGTTTTATGCGCTGCATAATTTCTATCCCTTTGGCGAACGCTCTGTTGTATGGTGTGACATGGATCAGCAGTACGTACCGCTACTCATGGAACTAAAGACCGCGTACGGAGATGGTTCACTGTTTCTCGGACGTGGTGGCGGACTTATGAATTTCTACGGAGTGTTTCTTTTCTTTGTATCATCGCCGCTTTCACTCATAACTCTTGCAGTGGATAATAACAAAATGATATTTGTTGTGAATATACTGCTTGTGTTGAAGATAGCACTTTGTTCCGCTTCGACGGAGTATTATTTCCGAAGAGTGATATCTCGGCTCAACATTGTATTCAGTGTACTAATGTCGGTTATGTATGCTGTAAGCGGTTATGTGATGATGTTTTATCAGAATGATATGTGGCTGGATATGATGATAGTATTTCCGCTTTTGCTCACTGCTCTTTTCAGACTGATCGAAAAGGGACGATGGGGGGCTTTTACCCTGTGTACTGTGTTGTGTGTGCTTCTGAGCTTTTATATCAGTTTCATGATTATAGTTTTTCTGGCTATGTTGGAGGGCGCTGCTGTTTATCTTTGCTGTCCCTCCGAAAAGAGGGGAGATAGAGCCGTAAAACTAATTATATCGAATATATGCGCGGCACTTTTCAGTGGCGTGTTCTGGCTTCCTGCATTTATGCAGTACACTTCATCAGGCAGAGGAAATTCCCTTGTAAGTCTGTATTTTGGAGGGTATTTCTTTGAAAATACATTCGACAAGACTGCTCTTCTCTCAGGTAGCTGTCTTGCTGTTGCAGGAGCAGTTCTTGTCCTGTTGTTTTATAAAAGGATAAGGTCTGGAAAAGCCGTTCTGTTTGCTGCTGGTGGTGTGATATCCCTTGTCGGAGCGTTCATAGAGCCCACCAACAAGCTGCTTCATATTGGAAGCTATCAGGCGTATCCGTTCAGATATGCCTTTATAGTATTGCTGCTCATTTTTTCAGCCTGCGGCGAGATTTTATCAGAGTCTAGAAGTGAAGCCCCAAAGAGATCGGTATATGTCATAGCTTCAGCTTTGGCGGTTGTATTCGCAGCTTCTGCGGTTACTACCTATATTTTTCGCAGAAGACTCAGTTCCTATGTCAATTATCTGTGGGTGAACGATGAGGCAGGACTTATACTTACAGCTTTATGTATTCTCGGAACTGCTGCGTATCTGTTCTGCTTGCTAGGGTACTGCAAGGGACGAATAAAGCGTGGTTTCACAGCGAGTATCATGGCAGTTATCATGATTTGCGAGAGTCTTGTGTGTTTCGGTGTGAATGTTGACGAGATAGCTGACAGTGTGGCGGGATTCAAACGTACTGCTGAGGCTTTTTCAGTAATTCCTGACGAGGGGTTCGTCAGAGTCAAGGCTGGGCGGAACTATTACTATCCCAACTATGCAGAGGGCTTCGGTAAGTATTCCCTCGGACATTACACCTCTCTGACGGACTGTGATTTCCTATATGCTATGAAGAGACTGGGATACTCGTCATACTGGCTCGATACGACCTCTGTAGGAAGTGTAATGCTTATTGATGAGTTGCTCTTAAACAAGTATATAATTGGACGGCCTCAGGGGCAAAACAAGGCGTATGAGGTGTTTGAAAGCAAAAGTTCATTGACAGTGTATACCGATCCTCATGTTCTGAAAGGTGGACTTATTTCAGAGACATCCCCGTCGGAGCTTGAAGAATTTGAGAAATATGAGCGGATAGAAGCTGCAGGATACATTGCTAAGCGTCTTTTTGGTACAGAGGAACTTTCTGAGAAACTTTCTCCTGACGTTCTCGATAATGTGGAAATATCAGAAAATGGCATAAATACCTGTGTGAAGCGGCTCAGCGACAAGGAATGCAGTATAGGCTATAGTCTTTACGTTGATGGCAGAAAAGAGCTTTATTTCGATATCTTCGGAAATTATTCCACAGATCTTTCTGAGGAATATTACGAGTCCGCAGAGATATTCGTAAACGGTACTATGTATCAGGAGCGTTATCCGTCCTCGTTTTGCAGCGGTATAATTGATCTTGGAACTTTTGAGAATGAGAAGGTTAACGTTACAGTAAGGGTGAAGAAAGATTTTGAAGTGACTACCTTCGGCCTTTGGCAGTATGATCTTGAAAAGTCGGAAAAAGCAGTGGATTTGGCACATACTGCCTCTATAGAAATTGAGGGGCGGGTCCTCACAGCTTATGCTGACAGGGGAGGATATCTCTATATTCCTGCTGCATGGTCTGAAAACTGGAACTGTACGGTAAACGGAGAAAAGGCCCCTCTCATTCGTACTCTCGGAGCGCTTTCGGCAGTTGAACTTCCTGAAGGCGGAGGAGAAGTTAAGCTAAGCTTTCTGCCAAAAGGTTTAAAAACGGGAGCAGTACTCAGTATATCAGGAGCTATTCTGGTTATGCTGATGCTTTTAGCGATTAATAGTGACAGAAGAATTGAGAAATTTGGAAAAACGGCTGTGTATGCGTTGTACATTTTAAGTATTGCAACTGTTTTTCTGTGTTACATAGCCGCGCCAGTTTTGTGGTCTGCGGTAAACATCATAAGTTTGGTCGTCGGAGGGTAAAATGGCGTCAACTATATTGTACAAAACCACAATAATGCTGATCCTCATTGCGGTGGGAATTATATGTTCGAAAACGAAGCTCATAAGCGCATCTTCAAACAAGGATCTGTCAAAATTTGTATTGCAGGTAGTCAATCCTGTGGTTATATTCATGTCATATCAGACGGATTATCGCACAGAACTGGTAAGAAATCTGCTGCTCACATTTGTGATATCTATAGGGGCAATGGGAATAGCAATAGCTTTTTCCTACCTCTACGTTCGTAAGAAGCAAGGGAGAGAGTTCGAGATAGAGAGGTTTTCAGCGGTGTACTCCAACTGCGGATTTATGGGCATCCCTCTTGTTAATGCGGTATATGGCGACGAGGGAGTTTTTTACCTAACCGCTTTCATTACGGTGTTCAACCTTATAGTTTGGACGCATGGAGTAATTCTTATTTCGGGAGAAAAAAGCTTCAAACAGGTGGTGAAGGTGTTTTATTCACCGACTATAATAGCTATTTTTCTCGGAATAATAACATTTTTCCTGCGTTTCCGTCTGCCAGCACCGGCAGCTGAAGCTCTCGGTTTAATAAAGGAGATAAACACTCCGTTTGCCATGATAGTATCGGGTGTTACTATAGCAGGTACAAATGTCATGAAAATGCTAAAAAATTACAGAGTGTACTATGTATGTTTTCTGAAGCTCATAATAATGCCATTGATAGTGGCGGTTCCAATAGCTTTGCTGACGGGAGTTGATGAGACAGTCCGTATGACAGTTCTCATAGCAGCGGCCGCTCCGCCTGCAACAATGTGCACTCTCCTGAGCCTGCGTTATGGAAAGAACTCAATATACGCATCGGAAATTTTTGCCGCTGGAACCATTTTTTCGGTGATTACCTTGCCGCTGGTTGTGAAAGCTACGGAATATTTAACAAAAATACTATAAAAGGTTTGTAAAAAATGCTGATTTTATAAAAAAATGCCCTAAAATGTTTGAAATTTAATAATATTGTGTTATAATATAATTACGATAAAGAAGAATAAGTTGACTATAAAAAAGATAAAATTATACGGTCAGTTATAGCTCTTGAACAGAAGGCTATAAATCTTGGGGATATGTAGATTGCACAGTGCGGACTTCACGTAAAACACTTAATCAAGAAGAAATGGAGTTGTTGTATTATGGAAAAAAGAGGTATTAGTAAGCTTGATCTGAAAAGAAGAAACAGAATGCAGATTCTCCGTGTAATCAGAGAATCAGGACCTATTTCCAGAGTCGATGTGGCAAGTGCACTGGAGATTACGCGAGCTGCTGTCACTATCATCACAAATGAAATGATCGAAGAGGGCGTTCTTGTCGAGATAGGAGAAGCTCCTGTAAATACAGAAAAGCTCCAGAAAGGCAGAAGAAAGATCCTCATTGATATAAATGTGAACAGCCGTTTTGCACTTGGTGCGACTGTAGATGAAAGAGAAGTAAGTATAGGCCTTACAAATCTTAATTCAGAGGTTCTTGATAAGGCAAGTATGATAATTGACGAAAGAACTACTAGCAAGGATATCATCAATTACATAATTAAGACAAGTAATGAGATGGTAGAGAACAGCGCTCTTACAAAGGATAAGATCTTGGGACTGGGCGTAGGTGTGGTTCCGTCAATGTGGGGCAAGCTCAAGATATTCTATAAGGATGGAGTTCTTGATTTTACCAATTTTATTGATAAGCTGTCAGGCGGTCTCGATTTTGAGATACACTGTGGCAACGCTATCGGTCTCATGGCTTTGGCAAGCAACGATTTCAGAACACTGAACGGATATCAGACCAATCAGGCGTTTATCCACAACGGTAATCAGGTAAATCTGGCTATCATCAATAAGAATGAGCTTTCAGCAGATTATGTGTCTTATACATCGACTATCGAGAGATATATAGTATGTCCTAACGGAAAGTCTTATGAGGGTTATCCTAACGGCTCGGTAAAGGCTGAACTTTCAAGAAATGCAATGCTAAATTCATTCTATGAAATTTATTCAAAGGACAAGACTCCTGTGCTTTATGAGCTCACAGAGGGCGATAAGACCGCTATCAATACGGATAATGTGTTTATGGCTCTTATGAGAGGTGAGGAGGCTGTCAAGAATGTAGTTGACGACATTATCGCGAAGTATACCGTACTTATTAACAATCTGGCAATAAGCCACTTTGCTAAGAAGATAGTGCTCCACAACTTCAAGCTCAACGAGAAGCAGTTCGATTACTGCAAGCGTGAGATGATTCACCTTGTTAGCGAGGAGATCGCTGACAGAGTAGTACTCAGCAAGCTTGATGGAAAGAACAATTTCCTCGGTGGATGTGCTCTTATCATTCAGGATAACTTCTATATAAGAGGCGGAATGCAGTAATAGTTAAAAAAGCCCTGATGAAGCTTGCTTCTTCGGGGCTTTCTTATGGTATGTGCAATACCTGGCATAAATAATGAAAGAGTGCCGAGACACTCTTTTTTTACTTATTATTTGTTGCTGATCATGTTGTGCTTAAGAGCAGAATGAGTAATAATAGCCATGAGTCCAAGGGATATGAGCATTCCAGTGAGAGCGCCGCTTGTATCTATCATCATATCGCGGAACTCACAAGAACGCCCTATGCTGAAGCTCTGATGGAACTCGTCTGAAAATGCGTAAATAAAGCCGAATAGTACTACAAAAAGACTCTTCATAGAGAAAAGCCGGCGTTTTCCGATGGTGAAAGATGCACAAAAGCCAAGTGCGGCATATATAGAAAAATGAGCTAGCTTTCGAACGATAAAAGAGGTTTTTCCCCAGATTTCATGCTGCTTTTCAGGTGAGAAGTTGTTGTAATTACCGTAAAATATATTGACAAAAAACTTAGTGAATACTTCACTTGTATTCGAAGATTTGTCCGCATTCTGAGCCGACAGGCAGAAAATAGTCACCATTATTGCTATAGTAAGCAGGAAAAAGACTAGCTGTGTTCTGCTGAGCTTCCGTATATTTTTCATGATATGTTTCCTTTCAAAACTTGCTCTTTACATTATACAATTATTGCGGACTTTTGTAAAGTAGAAGTTTTTTGAAAAAATTTCAAAAATAACTTGTAACCGCGGAAGAAAAATGATATAATATATTGTGTGTGACTTTTAGACGCATAGCTTTTATATAGATAATCATTTTCGGAGGCAATAATGAAAAGTTTTTTTGCAAATGTCTGGACAAAAAGAGTAGTGTCTGTTTTGAGCGTTGTTTATACATACTTCGTTATAAGACTCTGTTACCTTTCTATATTCTACAATATAACCGTACATGAACGTACTTCACTGTGCATAGCACTTTCTGGACTTTCGCTTGCAGCGATAATCATAATGCTCTATACGAGAAAGCAGTTGCTCACTCGAATATGCAGCTTCCTGATACTTCCGGCGATGTTGCCTGTTGTAATGCTGTATTTCGGCGAATGGGGCATGATAATCCCAATAATTGTAGTGGGAATAGTTATAATGCTTCTCTCAGGTGCAGGAGAGGGCATAAAAACGGCTCTTGCCACAATGATACTTCTTGCATACATCTTTACAGCTCTCGGCTACTTTATGTTTACCTCATTCTTTGTGGCTTCAACCAAGGAAGAGGTGATAGGCTCCGGGGTTTCTCCATCAGGAGATTACAGATACAGGATAGTCAATACCATCGACAGTTCAGAAGGATGTACTTCTGTCTATGTAGAACCGAATACAGCTGATATCAAAAATGCTTTTGCTACATTCAGCCTCAAGAATCTTGAGCGTATTGTTTACACTACAAGGCCCTCTATTGAGAAAATAGACGTAAAGTGGGAAACACAGACACGTCAGGATATAACAAAGCATTACAATTCGATATCCAACAAGATAGAGGTCACTCTTACAGATGAAGAGCTTAAGGATCTCGGATATACCTACGATAATAAACTTATGCTGACAAATCTTTCAGCCAGTCGTAAATTTGCTTTAAATAAGACAGCTTCAGATGTGGACCCGGTACCGATAGACCAGCTTAATCAGGAACAGCTCGATTTCTTCGGTATTGCAAAGGATGCAGAAGGAAGATACTACGTCAAGGATCCTTCTCCTGAACTTATCAAGAAAAACGGCAGTGAGCCGGGGGACAGGCTTTATTTCAATGAAATGAAGCCGAAAGCTCTGAAATACTTCAACAACAGAAACGTAGATCCTCCAACAGGAATTACTTACTTCAACGTGCAGAAGAGTCATACTGTATTGCTCAACAGTCTTACGGACGAGCAGCTTGCGAAGCTTGGAGTTTCTGATAAGGGCGACGTTATGACTATAGTAATTGATAAGAACAGCCATAAGTACGAGGAAGAAGGCGAGGAAGACACTCAGGACGAGCAGCCAACCTCAGAGGAATCTACTTCTGAAGTTAGCGAAGAGGAAAACGAGCAGGAACAGCCGAATTCCGATGAAAACAGCGGTGAGGAAGCTCCGAAGCAGGAGGAGAAACCTGTTGAGGAAAAGAAGGATGATATTGATACCAAGGTAATTTTCCGTTATTATGTAGCCGAGCTTGAGGATTATTACAACGTAGATTCGAGAAAGCTTTCATTTGAACTGCTCAATTCATAAATTGTGATTCAGGGCGCTGTGAGCAAGTTCCTTTTAGGGACTGGCTTGCAACGCCTGCTACTTATATTTATATAAGACCGCAAAAGAAGCGCAGAAAGTAAAAAAATGAGCAAAAAACGTCTTGCAATAATTGCTGATATAGGTTATCATGTTTTTACAGAGAATAATGCAGGTAAGTTTCCTGTAAATATACAAAAGGAGTTGCTAAAATATGGCATATGTAATCGGAGTTGACTGCGGAACAAGCGGTACAAAAACGGTACTTTTTGACGAAAAGGGAAGCGTAATCGCTTCAAAAACCATCGAATATCCAATGTATCAGCCAAAGAACGGCTATGCAGAGCAGGAGCCTTCCGACTGGGCAAATGCAATGATTGAAACTGTTAAGGCTGTTATGGCTAAGAGCGGAGTTAAGAAGGAAGACGTTAAGGGCATCGGTATTTCAGGACAGATGCATGGACTTGTTATGCTTGACAAGGACAACAATGTACTTCGCCGTTCAATTATTTGGTGCGATCAGAGAACAGCTGCCGAGGTAGAGGAAATGAACCGTATAGTCGGCAGAGACAAGCTTGTGGAGATAACTGCCAACCCTGCTCTTACAGGTTGGACAGCTGCTAAGATCCTCTGGGTAAAGAACAATGAACCTGGTGTTTATTCAAAGGTAGCTCACATTCTTCTTCCTAAAGACTACCTCAGACTTATTCTCACAGGTGAGTATGCAACAGAAGTGTCTGATGCTTCAGGTATGCAACTCCTTGATGTTCCGAACCGTAAGTGGTCGGACGAACTCCTTAGTGCGTTTGAAATAGATAAAAACTGGCTCGGAAAAGTACACGAGAGCTGTGAAGTAACAGGAAAGCTTACAAAGAAAATGGCTGAGACACTTGGCCTTTGTGAGGGAACAATTGTAGTAGGCGGTGCTGGCGATAATGCGGCAGCTGCTGTTGGTACAGGTGTCGTTGAGGACGGAAAGGCATTTACGACTATCGGAACTTCTGGAGTTGTGTTTGCTCATACATCAAGCATATCAATCGATAAGAAAGGCAGAGTCCACACATGTTGTGCAGCCGTTCCGAATACATGGCACGTAATGGGTGTTACACAGGGCGCAGGCCTCTCACTCAAGTGGTTCAGAGATAACTTCTGCATGACAGAAAAGGAAACAGCTAAACTTATGGGCGTTGATGAGTACTACCTCATGGATAAGCAGGCTGAAACAGTTCCTGTAGGTGCAAACAGATTGCTCTATCTGCCTTACCTTATGGGTGAGAGAACTCCTCACCTTGATCCTGATGCAAGAGGTGTATTCTTTGGCCTTTCAGCTATTCATACAAGAAAGGATATGCTCCGTGCTGTAATGGAGGGTGTTACTTATTCTCTCCGTGATTGCGTTGAGGTATTCCGTGAAATGAACGTAAACGTAAGCGATATGATGGCTTGCGGTGGCGGCGGATCATCACCGCTCTGGAGAAGTATGCTGGCTGACCTTTACAACTGTAATGTTAAAACAGTTGCTTCCAAGGAAGGTCCTGCACTGGGCGTTGCTATTCTTGCAAGTGTTGGCGCTGGAATCTATAGTAGCGTTTCCGAGGCTTGCGGAGCTATCATCAAGACTGACAAGGTTCAGGCTCCAAAGGCTGAGAACGTTCCAGAGTATGAGAAATACTATCAGCTCTACAGAGAAATCTATCCTGCACTCAAGGCTCAGTATGCAAAGCTTGCAACTCTTTGATAACTGACTATGATTGATACTGAAAGACTTTTTATACGTCCGTTTCGTTTAAGTGATGCGGAGGATGCATTTGAATGGCGTTCCGATCCTGAAGTGAACAAGTTCATGCCATATCCTTGTGACGGGAGTATTGATGAGCTTCGTGAGAGAATAAGTGAGTGGATCGCTGATAATGATAAGTTTGCTATAGAACTCAGGGAAACAGGAAAGGTTATCGGTGATATCAGTCTTGAACGGAGTGAAAAGGACCAGTCATACGAGATAGGCTATAATATAAACCGTAACTTCTGGAACAATGGTTTTGCTACAGAGGCAGTACGAGGTTTAATCGGTTGGGCGCGAAGGAAGCTCGGAGTACGCGATTTCACAGCATTTTACGCAGCAGAAAACGGTGCTTCTGGGAGAGTCCTTGAAAAATGTGGCTTTATTCGTGAGCATACGGGCCAGTATTCACGTGATAACGGAAAAAAAGTTTTTGAAGCGTTTTTTGTTGAGCTTCACATTGAATGATTACTAAAAAAGGGCGGACATATGTTCGCCCTTTAAGATTTGTAAGATATTAGAGAAAATAGATGTGATTGTGAGTTTTTCACGAAAGGCTTGAAAATAAGTGTTGTAATCCTTGGCGTTTTATGATATAATATACAATGTATATTATAGTCAATGCGGACTATAAATATGTTGTAAAGGAGAATCAGAATGGCTATTACCGAAGCAGTTGAAAACTACCTCGAGACTATACTTATACTTTCTCAGAAACAGCCCGATGTACACGCTATTGATATTTGTTCGTACCTTGGATATTCCAGACCGACTGTGTCCATAATCCTGAAGAAAATGAAGGATGAGGGACTCGTTACAGTTGATGACGATAATCACATCAGACTCACGGATACGGGAAAAGAAGTGGCGGAGCGTATTTACGACCGTCATACAGTTCTTACTGATCTTTTCATATATCTTGGAGTAAACCGCGATGTGGCTGCTGAGGATGCCTGCATGGTCGAGCATGATATTTCTGATGAGACATTTGAATGTCTGAAGGCACATTATAAGAAGCTTTCGGAAGGTAATTGATACTGCAGCAGTTTCTTTTTCGGAGGGTCTAAATGGGTAAATTTGAAGAATTAAGGGAAAAATATCCCGTTTTTATTTATAAAGCATATTACGTTAATGAAACTAAGGATACCGTTGAAATAGGCTACGAGTTTTCGGTTCCTCAGCTTGCGGAATTTCGTCCGAGCTGGAGTTTCAGTAAGCCGGAGGGCTTCAAGGTAAAGGATGACAGCTGTTTTGAGAGACTTGCTTTTTCGTTGGGGATGGCTGAGGCAATTAGCTACTGGAAAGCCACCTGTTCTCCAGAGTTTCGGGTAGAATGCGGTGAACTTGACGATGAGCAGATAAACTGGTGGAAGAAGCTGTGGTTTATGGGACTTGGCGAACTTTTCTTCGTCAACGATATATCTGTTGATTTAGACAGCTTTGTGAAGATAGTACCTAAAGGTCATTATGACAGTTCCCTTAGGGAACTCTATCGTGAGCGCGAGGGATGTCTTGTTCCTATAGGCGGCGGAAAAGACTCAGCTTTGACTCTTGAGACTTTACTCAGGGCAGGAAAGAAGTGCCTCTGCTATTCTATCAATAAGCGTCGATCAATAACCGAAACCGTTCTCACAGCAGGTCTGCCGGAGGAGGCACTTATCATCTCGCATCGTCACTTTGACCGTTCTCTTATCGCGCTAAATGAGAAGGGATTTATAAACGGTCATACGCCTTTTTCTGCGATAGTTGCATTTTCTGCTGAGATAACTGCTTACCTCAACGGACTTAAATATATCGTACTTTCAAATGAATCAAGTGCCAATGAGAGCACTGTTTTGGGACAGGACGTAAATCATCAGTATTCGAAAAGCTTTGAGTTTGAACAGGATTTTCACGAATATGAGGAGAAATATCTGCGTACGGATCAGTATTATTTCAGTTTCCTGCGTCCTCTTTCGGAATTTCAGATTGCAAAAATGTTTGTTTCGCATAGGAAGTACTTGTCCGTTTTCAGGAGTTGTAACTTAGGTAGTAAGGTTTCTCCCGATATATGGTGCGGAGAATGCCCGAAATGTCTTTTCATAAGCCTTATTCTTTCTCCGTTCCTAAGCCTTGCGGAACTGAAGAAGATATTTGGGAAGGATATGCTTAACGATCCGAAAATGCGTGAATATTTTGTTGAGCTTATCGGTCAATCTGAACACAAGCCTTTTGAATGTGTCGGTAGTATCGATGAGGTGAATTTAGCCGTATCACTTACTATACGCAGACTTGAACAGTCGGGTGATGAACTTCCTCTGCTGCTTGCGGAATACAAAAAGCGCGGACTTTATCATCCTGAACATATTGATATGCTCAATTCGGAGTGCTGCGGTTCGTTCAACGAGCAGAATCTCCTGCCCGATGAATTTAAGACTATTCTGACTAAGGAAATGGAGCGTCTGCTTTGAACAAATTCTGCGAATATATAAGGAAATACACTGAGGGAAAGAAAGTATGCATACTCGGTTTCGGGCGAGAAGGAAAATCTACGTACAAGATACTGGAGAAGTACTGCAAGCCTGAGTCGGTCGCAATTGCTGATCTCAATCTCGTTGACAGGGAGGCAAACGAACTTCCTCAAAATGTTAAGCTTATCTGCGGAAAGGACTATCAGGACTGTCTTGACCAATTTGATATGGTGTTCAAAAGCCCGGGAATCGTTCTCGATAAGAGCATTTCTGAGCTTAATTGTATGATAACATGTGAAACCCAGGTTTTTTTCGAGGTTTACCGTGAGCAGATAATTGGCATTACTGGCACAAAGGGAAAAAGTACTGTAACATCGCTGATATATCATATTCTTCGTGAAAGTGGAGTTGATTGCCGTATCGCAGGAAATATCGGTATTCCTGTGTTTGACATTGCAGAAGGAATGAACGATGATACGGTTGTTGTCTGTGAGCTTTCATGTCACCAGCTTGAATATATGACAGTCTCGCCAAGATCTGCGATATTCCTTAATCTCTATGAGGAGCATCTGGATCACTATGGGACCATGGAGAATTACTATAAAGCCAAGAAGAACATTTATCTTCATCAGGATGTCTGCGATGTTCTTTGGTGCAATAGCAGCATTGTTTCCAATGATATGCCGTCTATTGTGGTGTCTGTGTCAAATACAGATAGTTCAGCTGATGTTTACGTTGAAAATGGTGTTGTATGGGACTCAGATGATGAGGAATATGAGATACCTACCGATGAGATAAAGCTTCTCGGAACTCACAATCACTACAATATCGCAATTGCGTGGGACGTTTGCAAGGATCTTGTTGAGGAAGAGGACTTCACAAAGGCTCTGTGCAGCTTCAATCCGCTTGCTCACAGACTGGAATTTGTGGATACCATTTGCGGTATAAACTGGTATGATGATTCTATTTCAACTGCATGTGCTACAGCGATATCGGCTCTGCAGAGCGTTCCGAAGGTTGAGACTATTCTTATCGGCGGCATGGACAGAGGTATCGATTATCAGCCACTTGTGGACTTCCTTTCGGACTTTGTGGTTAATGTTATATGTATGGAGGCTTCGGGTAAGCGCGTGTATGACATGATACAGGCAAGCGGTAGTTTTGCAAACATTGAACGCGTTTACTATGCAGAGCATCTTGTGGAGGCTGTAAAGCTTGCGGCGGAAATAACTAACGAGGGAATGAGCTGTGTTATGTCGCCAGCGGCAGCAAGCTACGGCATCTTCAAGAACTTTGAGGAGCGTGGCGATGTATTCAAGAAACTGGTAGCAGAACTAAGAACCAAGAATTAATTGTTTTGCAGTGTATGTAGATACAAAGGAACAGTTGAAATACGTGTTTCACATTATTTTACAAGGAGATACTTATGGCACATCTGGTTTGCAAATGCGGATATGATATGTGGAATGGCGAATCACCCAACGATATAGAATTCTGGGCGTTTTCTGACAAAACTATGGACGAATTGTCATATGAGGATAGCATTCCTTTTCTTTCGCTTCCAAACAAGTATGACTATAATGTATGGCGCTGTCCTAAATGCAAAAGGCTCTATGTTTTTGATGAGAAAGGCTATGTCCAGCCCAAATATGTTTATAGACCTGAATAGTATAAAATAGAACGGTTATAGGCGTATAACAATAAAGAAGTTTTACCCCGAAGTGGTTTTTTTAGCACTTCGGGGTATTTGTATTCTTATTAGTTGCAAATTACTGGTTATTGGGCTATTATTGCTAAATTTATAATTAACTCTTGCAATTCACAGCAAGCTATGATATAATATTAACGATGGGGTCAAGAACCCCTTTAATTGAATTCTCAGGAGGAATTATAACTATGTTAACTTCAGCTTCAGAAATGCTCAAGAAAGCAAGAGCAGGCAAATACGCAGTAGGTCAGTTCAATATCAACAATCTTGAGTGGACTAAGGCTATTCTTCAGACCGCTCAGGAGTGTAATTCTCCTGTTATCCTCGGTGTTTCAGAGGGTGCAGGCAAGTATATGTGCGGTTTTGAAACTGTTGCAGCTATGGTTGCAGCTATGGACAAGTCTCTCGGTATTACTGTTCCTGTTGCTCTTCACCTCGATCACGGTTCATATGAGGCTTGCTACAAGTGCATTAAGGCTGGTTTCACTTCTATCATGTTTGACGGTTCACACTTCCCAATCGCTGAGAACGTTGCAAAGACAACAGAGCTCGTAAATGCTTCTCACAATCTTGGTCTTTCAATCGAGGCTGAGGTAGGCGCTATCGGTGGCGAAGAGGACGGCGTTATCGGCAAGGGCGAATGTGCTGACCCTGCTGAGTGCAAGATGATTGCTGATCTCGGTGTTGACTTCCTTGCAGCAGGTATCGGTAATATTCACGGTGTATATCCTGCAAACTGGGAGGGACTCAGCTTTGAGACTCTCGAGGCAGTAAACAAGGCAGTAGGCGAGATGCCACTTGTTCTTCATGGCGGTACAGGTATCCCTGACGACATGATCACAAAGGCTATTTCTCTCGGTGTTGCTAAGATCAACGTAAATACAGAGTGCCAGCTCGTATTCGCAGAGGCTACAAGAGGCTATGTTGAGGCTGGTAAGGACAAGCAGGGCAAGGGCTTCGATCCAAGAAAGCTTCTTGCACCAGGCGTTGAGGCTATCAAGGCTAAGGTTAAGGAAAAGATGGAGCTCTTCGGAAGCGTAAATAAAGCTTAAGCGTTAAAAAGGAGAAATTGCTTTGGCTTGGGGCAGATATGAAATGAATTTCGCTTATAATTATGACATGAACGCTGTTCTTGATGCTGTTATGCGTACAGGCGCTCAGCTAAAATTAAGCGTTGTTAATGCTGACCGATATAGTTACAGAGTGCAGTTCAGCAACGGTATTTCATTGACTACTTGGGGCGAAAAGATTAATGTTGCCTTGGGAGTTCTTCCTGACGGAAAGACTGGCGTACATATCGAAAGCGTTTCTAATCTCGGCATTGAGCTTTCTGCAAAATCCAAAAATGAAAAAAATGTTTTGAGTTTTATAAATACTCTTAATTATTTTTTACCACAGAGATAAAAAACAGCCATAAGGATCATTTAAGTTTCCTTATGGCTGCTTTGTATTATAAGCTGGTTTATACAGACTTTACGCAATTTCTGCCGCTGGACTTTGCATTGTAGAGCGCTCTGTCCATACGGTTGAAAGCATCATCAAAACTATCGTCTGCATTTATTGTCGTAACGCCGATACTGCATGTTATTTGTCCAATCTTGCCGAAAGGTTCTTCTGATATGGTTCTACGAAGTCCTTCTGCAAGAGCATAGGCTTTTTCGTTCCCTGTATCATAGCAAACAACTACAAATTCTTCGCCGCCCCAACGTCCGAGAACTGCATTTAAGTCACGTATGTAGTCAGAGATAATCTTTGTGAACTGCACAAGAGTAACATCACCTGTAGAGTGACCGAATTTGTCATTAACGTGCTTGAAAAAGTCAATATCAAGAATCATAAGTGATACTTCGCGATTTTTGGAGCGTTTCTCCTTCAAAGCGTTTCTGATTTCAGTTTCCATTCTTCCGTGATTGAATACATTTGTAAGAGAATCACGCGAAGCAAGCTGTTCATATTTCTTCATAGTCTCAAGGAGCTCTATGGAATTTTCATGGATATTCTGTACCATGAATACAAAACGGAAATCGTCCTCGTTGCTTGTTTCTGAACGGCTGAATATCAGCTTTACCCAAATATACTTGCCCTCGAGATTCATCATAAGGCAGTCAAATGAGGTGGTACGTCCTGGAGCAAGGTTCTTTTTAAGGTACTCTGGGTCTGTTCTTTCAAGGAAGAGAGCCTGATCATCAGGCCAGATCATATTGATGATCATTTTTCTCCACTCTGAGTATTTTATTTCCTGCCGCATAACATCATCAGAGATCTCAGTTACACTGATACTGCTGGTAGTATCCTGAACGAGGTCTATATACATTGAAAATAGGTAGGTGTTCTGTATGGTGTTGACTTTCTCGACTGTAAGCTCTTCATTAATGAACATTCCCTTTTCAAGTTCATCAAGTACAAACAGATATGTTTGGTTAACTTCAATAGGATAAACGTACATCTGAACTACATGGGTGATATCGTTTTCACAAATATTTACACGTTTACTGTATTTACCGCGGAATTTTCCTTCATTCGGTATGAATACATGATAGTCCTCTGTTATATCTTCACTGCTGTTGTTGAAGTGATACCAAAGTTTTTTAACGAGTTCGATATAATCTCCTTCATCAGCTATATAGTTGGCAAACATACCGCCTTTTTTTAGGGCTTTGTACCTATCGGTTTCGTCATCAACGATTATTACACAATCAACACTGCTGCCTATAAATTTTATTGCATCTTCATAAGAAAGATTATCAATGTTTATATTACTCATAATGTAGTCTCCCCCTAATGATGAAAAATATCGATTTTTAACCTCAAAGCATTTAATTATCCATAACATAAAATGATATTCTCTAAAAAAGAATATCCCTATCCAATAATATAATATCACATTTTGTATGAATAATTGAAAACAAATTATGAACAGAAGTGCATGAGAGGATAAATTGTAGTATTTACCAATAAATATATTTGCTGATTGTTGAAATTGACAAAAGTAATTTAACTGAATTTGTGGTATTCACACCTGTCTTAGAAGTGTGTATTTTTTGCTGAAAGAGGTTGAAAAGTACGCTGAAGGTTATTACGGAAATATGCGTATAGTCGTTTGAGTTAATACACTCAAAATTGCCGCTTTAATGTGATAGCCATGATAAAATACAAAAAAGAGCAGCACGACATTTAAACGTGGACCGCTCTTTTTACGATATTATCAAACCAGCCGAAGTAATCAGTGGAGTAGGAAATAACTAAGGGGTTAGATGATACAGTGTACTCTTTTGATGGAGTAAAGAATAGCATCGAGCTGAGATTTTGTTACTTGACGTTGATTGAAAAAGCAACACCTTGAATTGAGTTTTCTATTCATGAACTCTTAGGGAATCACGGACTTCCATAAGAGCGAAGCCGAGAATGTTCTGTCCAGACCATTTTTCAGCGTTAAGCCTACTATCATCATGAAGATCTATTCCGCAAGCCCATATTTTATCATTTACTGCGCATTCCACAAGATAAGCATCTCCTGTATCAAGCAAGAGCTTTTTCAGATCATCGTTCTGAGAGAATTTTGCGTAAAGCCCCTTTACGGCGACGAGCTGACGCTTGCCTGCCCAAATATTGTCAATGTAGTTCTGAGCTTTTCTGCCAAGGGACTTTTGAATAGACACGTCATCAGTATTAATTATGTCCTTTGCGGTTATGCTGTCATCAAAGCACAGGCATTTGTTATACATGATATACTGTTCCATAGAAGTGAACTTTATGCCATCAACAGTAAAATCAGAGAGATACCAGTTGCTAAGAAAACCATATGGCTCATTAGCATTATGAAAAAAGTATGCATCAAATGACTGGTTACCAATTTTAAGCTTGTATTCTGTGGGGTGGCTATCATCGGATTGGAGCGAACTGAATTTGCTGAGTATTTCATTGCCCATATCGAATGTTTCGTCACGGAGTACCGAAAAAACTATATCAATATCCGAGTTTTCTGTTTTATGGAAGTCTCTGCACGCTGAAATAGCAGTTTCCCATGCGGCTTTTTGCGGATATCCATAGATACCTGCCGAAACAAGAGGAAAAGCTATAGACTTGCAGCCGTTTTCTTTTGCAACTTTAAGGGATTGATAGTAAGTACTGTAGAGCAGTTTTTCTTCGTCTTGATCTCCTCCACGCCATATGGGGCCTACAGCGTGTATTACATATTTAGCTTTTAGTTCAAATCCAGGTGTTATTACTGCTGAGCCCGTGTTACAGAAGCCTATTTTTTCACAGGCACGTTTCAGTTCGGCATAGCCAGCAGCAGAAAAGATAGCTCCGCATACGCCTCCTCCTGCCGAAAGGTGGTTGTTTGCGGCGTTAACAATAGCGTCGGTATCAAGGCTTGTAATATCTGCTTTTACGATGGATATTTTTTTCACTGTGTTCCCTCGCTCTCCATACAAAATAACCAAATCAAAAAGCAATAAACAATATAATATGTTTATTACTGCATTTTAATTATACCATTAGGTCAACAGAAAATCAATAGTATAGTGACGATAAGTTGAAAAAAGTTGTAAATAAAAAATATATTGTTTTTTTAATAAGAATTTTTAATCGATTTTGCCCTTGTTTTGCATTCTGGCAAATCGGAGAAAGAATTAACATGCGGTATATAAAATTTATATATCACATTTTTGACACAAAAGCAAAATCACAGATAATACACTATTTTTTAACGGTTTATCTATATTTATAAGGTAATCGTATCTGTCGGTTTTGGACTGAAAATTAAAAATACTCAAGCAACTTTTGAACATAATGCATAACAATCGCAAGATTTGACTTGTTATTGAAAAATGGTCAGTGTATAATTAGCTCAGATAAAAATAAAGAGAGCAATAGGCTCAATCGGGGATTACTTTAATCATAAATTTGCTTTTATAAACAAAGGAGTGATTGAAGTGAAAATTTCAAAATTCAAGAAGATCATCAGCGGAACTGTATCTGTAATGATGATTGCATCAAGCGTTCCATTTTCAACTTCCGCTGCTGTAGGAAATATTGACTTAGGCAGTGTTTCTGACGGTAAAGTAGAAGGCGGTTTCGGCGGCCAAGCCGGCGGTTGGGACATGGGAGGCGGCGGCTTTGACATGAGCCAGTTTGGTGGTCAGGGCGGCTTTGACATGAGCCAGTTTGGTGGTCAGGGCGGCTTTGACATGAGTCAGTTCGGTGGCGGAAACGCAGGTGGCGGCATGGACTGGAGTGGCTTTGCAGGCGGATTTAACGGCGGCGGAGCAAACATTGGCGGAGACGCAGGTAACGGCGGAAACGCTCAGTCAGGTCTTAATGCTAAGATCAAGGGCGATATGCCTACAACTGTTCCAAGCGGAGTAGAGAAGAGCAGTCAGTGCAAGGTCGAGAAAAAGACTTACATGTGTAAATTCACAGGCAAACAGAAGAACTGTAACGTAATTCTTCCTCCAAACTATGATCCAAGTAAAAAATATCCTGTAATGTTCATTCTCCATGGTATCATGGGAAGTGAAAACGACATGGTAAGCGGAATGGGCGTTCAGGAGCTTATGACAGGACTTATGTCTAGCGGTCAGGCAGAGGAGTTTATAGCAGTAACTCCTAATATGTTTACCAGTAAGACAATGAACAGTCCTAGTGGAATAAATCAGCAGACATGTGCAGAGTATGATAACTTCCTTTATGATGTAACAGAGAGTCTTCTTCCTTTCATTAAGGAGAATTATTCTGTAAAGGAAGGCAGAGAGTATACAGCTATCACAGGATTCTCAATGGGTGGACGTGAAGCTATCTACTGTGGAATCATGCGTCCTGACGTATTCGGTTACGTTGGTGGTGCTTGTCCTGCACCAGGTATCACACCGGGTAAAGATTCATTCATGTCTCATCCGGGCTGTATGCAGGAGAGTGAATTCAAGTTCAGAGATGTTGGACCTGAGCCTGAGGTATTCATGATCACAGGTGGTACAAATGACTCTGTTGTTGGTACTTTCCCATCACAGTACAGCAGTATTCTTACTAAGAATGGCGTAAATCACGTTTATCAGTCCATTCCGGGCGGTGGACACGGTGCTGAGTCTGTAAAGCCTCATCTCTACACATTCTTCAGATATGCGTTCAAGAGCAGTGAAGGCGGCAGCTCAGTAGTTACAACAGAACCTGTAGTTACAACTACAACAACTAAGCCTACAACTATTGCAACGACAACAACAAC
>DBYI01000010.1 GCA_002310115.1 Ruminococcus flavefaciens | reverse complement strand
GCTTTCTCATAACGAGGATGTCCGCTTGTTACTTCACTGGGCTTAAGTTTATTTTTCCTTATGTATTTGCTTAAATTCTCATATGTTCCGATTCGTTTGACACCATACTTCTTGATCAGAAAATCATATACTGATGCTGTTCTTGTATTTTTTATGCTTAGCTTCTGCTTGATCTCTTCACTATATTTATCAAGTCTGCTCTTCTTATTCCTTTTTTTAGGTTTCCCTTCATAACCTGCGTAATATTTCTTAACCGTTCTCCAATCCATACCATATTCTCGCCCGAGAGCTGCGAAATTAGGCTTGGACTTCAATGCTTTAAATATCATGAGATCTCCTTTTAGTTGATCAACTCTGTTTTGATAATTCATAATGATATGCCTCCTACAGATAAAAGTATATCATATTTCTGAAAAAATGAAAAATAAGAATGTAGTTTTTCCGACATACTTATATGCCATTTTTCCTACATTCTTATTTTACCATTTACATCTTGCTATCAGCTCTTCCAAAAGAAAAGGATTTGCGTGTGCAGAGCGAAAGAATTTGATGCAGATATGTATAGCAAAAGCATAATTGATTTTATAGCGGTAATCATTATGCTTATCGTCATCTATGGTGATATTTTCGGTGATCAGCATAGAGAAGTTATACATGATAAGACTTGCAAAGATTTCCTGTATCACGCAGTCCTTTTTCTTTGAATGGAAAGCAATAAGATCAACCTGGTACTTCAGTTCTCTGAATGAAGTCTCGATCCCCCAGCGCATTTTGTATATCATCTTTATATCTTCGGCAGAGAACTCATCATCACAGAGATTGGTAACAATGGTTTCATAGATATCTTCAGATATCCTGAGCCTTATTATCCTGAATTTAAGAGGATATGTATCTTTCGATTCTTTCGGAAGGAAGTCAAAAGTTGAAGATTGCGGAAGATAACGATAAAGTTCAGGATTAGTCTTAACTTCATTAGTTTGTCTTCTAGTAATGATAATATTTGCAGTAAAATCAGCTTCCTCATTATGGGAAATGTTGAATTTATGAGCAATTCCTCCACTTGTCTTGATGCGCATCACATATTTCAAGCCGTTATTTTCAAGATGAGCGACTTCTACAGGGATAATATCAACAGTATCTGTACAAGGATCGGAATGAAAGGCAGTGACGGCGATTCTAAGATCACGAAAGAGGAGATACGCTGCTTCCTTCTTGGATTGGTCGCAGATTGTCAGGGAGAGATGGATAAACCGCTTGCAAAAATGATTAGTGATATCTATAACAGAGAAGTGGATAATATATTTTCGGATGGCGATGATAACTGAACGGGATTCATTCAAAACAGAATAAACAGATTGCTTGAATTATATAAGTAATTACATGAAATCGGGGCTCGGCCCCGTTTTTCTTTGTTCTGCTTGATTTATTCGATAAACTGTGGTATACTGTCAAAAGAAACTATATCACAGCGATTTATAGGCACATAGTAAGGAAGTGAGAATAGATGAGTAAATGCTTTAATATAACCGGCTCTTGCATACCTGAGCAACATTATATGGTAGATATACATGATCGCCTTGAAAAGATCAGGAATATGATAGACAAGGGGGACTATTTCGTTATCAATCGTGGACGTCAATACGGAAAGACTACTACTTTGAATGCGCTTGAGACATTCCTGACTCCGGAGTATCTGGTTATCAATCTGGATTTTCAACTGCTAAGCAATGCTGATTTCAGTACTGAAGAGAGATTCGTATCTGCTTTTGCTCGTGAGATGTATAGGAATAATGCATTCAGAAGTCTTGTGAGCAACGATATAGTTGATGCTATCAAGCGTTTGAAAAACGATAATAAGAACTTTGTACTTGCGGATCTTTTTGAAGTTTTCTGTGATATATGCGCTGAGGCGAAAAAGCCTGCTGTTCTTATCATAGACGAGATCGATACTGCTGCAAATAATACAGTATTCATTGACTTCCTTGGTATGCTGCGTGGATACTATCTTCGCCGCAACAAGATAACCATATTCAAATCAGTTATACTTGCAGGTGTCAGGGACATTCGTAACCTTAAACTGATAATAAGAGATAATTCCGAGCATCAGCATAATAGCCCTTGGAATATTGCTGTAGATTTCAATATTAACATGGATCTTACCGCAGATGGCATAATCGGAATGCTTACGGATTATGAGAAGGATCATAATACCGGTATGGATATCACTTTGATCGCTCAGCTTATCTATGACTATACTTCGGGTTATCCGGTGCTTGTGTCTAACATCTGTAAATACCTGGATGAAGAGATCCTCGAATGGACAGAGGAAGGCGTAATAAAGGCAGTAAACCGTATTCTTGCGGCGAATACTCCTCTGTTTGAATCTCTTATTAACAGGCTTGAAGATTATCCTGAGATGAAGAAAAGCCTCTATCAGATACTTACTAAAGGTGAAAGATTCTCATTTAATCCTGATCACGAACCGACAAAGTTGCTTTTGATGTTCGGCTTTGTAAAAGTCGAGGATGGAGCGGTAGTAATTGCCAACAGGATATTTGAGACGAGGCTGTATAATGACATGCTTACCTCCGAGGAGATGAAGTCAACGCCTATCTCAAAGGCCGGATTATTTGATAAACCTGAGTTTGTGAAAAATGGCATTCTTAATGTTGAGCTTATCATCAGCCGATTCATAGATCACTTCCATGAGATTTACGGCGACAGTACCGAAAAGTTCATTGAAGAGGACGGCAGGAAGTGCTTCCTTGTATATCTTCGTCCTATCATTAACGGAGTAGGAAACTATTATATCGAAGCTCGTACACGTGACAACCGTCGTATGGACGTTGTTATCGACTATCTCGGAAAGAGATATATCGTAGAGCTGAAGATATGGCACGGTCCGAAATATAACGAAGACGGCAAGAAGCAGCTTTCAGATTATCTTGATTCGTATAAATTAAAAATCGGCTATATGTTGACTTTTAGTTTTAACAAGAATAAGGAATCCGGTATCAAAACCGTTAAATATGAGGATAAAACTCTGATCGAGGCTGTTGTATAAAGCGTACTTGTTAAATGAAAAAAGCCTCCGCGAAGGAGGCTTATAGAAATAGAAAAATATCTTATACATCAATTTGTACATCAATTTTCGAGTTTTATACAGTGTTATTACGTATCGTATAGTGCTGAAACCGGCTAAAAATGGACTGCGTGGTATTCCACGATACCGTATGATATACTTAAAGTATAACTCATAACCCGAAGGTCGTTGGTTCAAATCCAGCCGCCGCAACCATATCGGAACCCTTATTTTAATACAAAATAAGGGTTCTTTTTTATGCTCGTAAAACCTGTAATAATAGGCGAATATGGCTATACGCCGTTTTCTTTTGCCATCATGCAGCTTTTAAATAAGAGCGAAATCCACATAAATTATCGTGTATCTATGAGCCTCGATTATAGCGCATGCAACTTTTTTTGGAACAATGCAACTTTTTTCGTAATGCAACCTTAAGGATATCAAAGCGTAGTAATAAAATACAATATATTATATAATATACACTAATAATGATATTAATAAATAATATATTGCATTTTTGCTATTAACATGGTATAATAGAGGTAACAAGACTGAAGAAAGGAGCTCACAAAATGAAGATAAACATGGATTTGCAGGATAAGGCTATTGCTGCCGAGCTTTCGGCTAGATTCAAGCAGTATCGCATCGCTGCTTCGATGACAAGAACAGAACTTGCTGAGAAATCGATAGTCTCGGTTGGAACTATAGCTCGTTTTGAAAGCGGCAGTGATATAGGTCTGATGAATCTTATAAAGCTTCTAAAAGCTCTTGATCTTGAAGAAAAACTTGATCTGCTGATACCTGATCCACAGGAGAGACCTTCTCATTATGTAAATAACAACGCTCCTAAACAGAGAGCCAGAAAACGTAAGAAAACCGATAATGATTGGAAATGGGGCGATGAAGAATGATAAATACAGCAGAAGTATTCCTTTGGGGTACTCGTATAGGATACCTTCATCAGGGGGGCAATGATGTTGCGGCAAGCTTTGAGTATGACAAAAAGTTTCTCAGGAGCGAAATAGAGCTGTCGCCGTTCAAAATGCCTTTATCTGACAGGGTATATTCATTCCCCGAACTAAGCCGTGTCGATGCATTTCACGGTATTCCGGGACTGTTTGCCGACTCTCTGCCTGATAAGTTCGGTAATGCCGTTTTAGACAAATGGCTTGCAGGTCAGGGGCGTTCACCAGAGACGTTTACAGCGATAGAAAGGCTGTGCTATACAGGAAAGCGTGGTATGGGAGCTCTTGAATATGTTCCTGCGACCAGCCCTGAGTTTATAAATAGCGAAGTCGACGTGACCGAGATGACAAAACTTGCATCTGAGGTACTGTCAGGCAAAGAAAGTGCCGTACTTTCCGATAAAGAGGCAAGTATAATGCAGCTGCTGGAGATTGGTTCTTCAGCAGGTGGAGCAAGAGCTAAAGCAATCGTTGCCTGGAATGAAAAGACATGCGAGGTAAAGTCTGGACAAGTTGATGCCGGAAAAGGATTTGATTACTGGCTAATCAAATTTGACGGAGTATCGGGTAATGGAGACCATAATCTTGCTGATAAAAAGCAGTATTCGCTTATTGAGTACGCCTATTATCTTATGGCTGTTGACCTCGGTATCGAGATGAACGAATGCCGTATATATGAAAAGGACGGACTTCATCATTTCATGACAAAACGTTTTGACCGTGTAAACGGCGATAAAGTACATATGCAGACTTTGGCAGCACTCGGACATTTCGATTATAATACTCCTAATGTTTGCAGTTATGAATTATATACTGATTATGCAAAGAGACTTGGAATAGGAAAAAGCGGTGTAGAGCAGATATTCAGGCGTATGGTATTTGCAGTGGTGGGAGGCAACTGCGATGACCATGTCAAAAACTTCTCCTTCCTTATGAACCGCAAAGGAGAGTGGAAGCTCTCTCCTGCTTACGACCTGACCTTCGCATATAACCCTGATAACAGGTGGATATCAAAGCACCAGATGTCCATAAATGGCAAAACATCAGGCATAACATCAGATGACCTTATTGCAAGTGGAAGAACTATGGGACTGACCGCAGAGTTCTGTCGCAAGGCTATATCCAAAACCGAATCAGTTGTGTCAGATTGGCTCAGATATGCCGAAAAGTCTGGAATTAGCGAAGAACGAGCCCTGGAGATACAAGAAGGGGTAAAGATATCAAATATACACTAAACATAATATCTAAAAACGTCCAATAGAAGGGTTTAATATCATACACCTTTTACTTGGGCGTTTTTGTATCTGGTGGTTTCTGACTCAAAAAACTAAAGCTATTTCTCTAAAGTGCCATAAATATAATTTCAAAGTGTCAATTTGGCACTTTGAAACATTCAAAACTCTTTATTTTCACCGCCAAATTGTATAAAAGACAATTTAGAGGCAAAAATCGTGATACTGAGGTTCTACGATTCTAAGTTTAACACTTCGTTCAGATTAACCTATTGCTTCGGCGAGCTCTTTCCGTGTTGTTTAAGGGGGCTTTGAACTTCCCATTAGTATTGCCAATTCTTCCAAAGTGCAATTTTTGCACTTTGAAACATTATCATTTGCACTTTGGACTGATTCTGTATCAGGCAAATTAATCACAATCAGCTCAACTACTTGATTTTTCGAGGATACTTTGGTATACTATTACACAGACGAGATATACTAATAATGCCTAATTTGACACACTCTCAATATGAGGTGATAATAATGTTGAATATCTATTTTGGTGAAATGCCTGAGAAACAATTCCCAAATTATGTTTATAACACAAGCGTCTACTTTGATAACACTTATCTTGATTCATGGCTTGAAGATGAATATTCACAGAAAATCATAAAAAGCATTGACCGAGCAACTGTTTTGAGCCCAAATGCAGTTGACAGCAAAGCTCTCGGCGTAATCTCTATTACGCAGATTTCGGGCGGCTTGAAAACTCTTTTACTCTTACAGCATGACCACAGCAAGATTTTTAATGTATCTACCTGTGGCGATAACTGTGCGAAATGGGTTCTTGATATTGCCAAGCGATATAAAGGCGACCTGACAATTAATCTCAGACACCTTATGGATTTTGGAAATAAGCCTTTTGAGATCAGAATTATGAATAATGATACCGTGGTTCACAATATGCAAGAATATGTTTTGTGTGCCGGATTATATGTATAAGGTGGTGTTATCATGATCGGAGCGTATGAAGTGATCGTGAAAAGCCGCCGCTTACAGTACAAGTTTACCATCAGCCGTAATATTACCATTCTGCGCGGCGACAGTGCCACAGGGAAAACAACATTGATCGATATGATCAGCTCGCATCAACAGAACGGTATATCCAGCGGTATTACAATAAACTGTCAAAAGCCATGTACTGTGCTTACCGGAATACGATGGCTGGAAAACCTGAAAACCATACATGATAGTATTGTTTTCATAGATGAAGGTGATCAATTCGCCTTGTCTGAAGAATTTGCAAAAGCTGCACAAGAATCAGACAACTACTATGTAATTGCAACCAGAGCGTCACTTTTCAATCTCCCTTACAGTATTAAGGAGATATACGGAATCAAAAATGTATCTGGAAACAGATATCAAGGTACCAAAAGGCTATTCTCCGAATTCTATCCTTTATGCAATGTGGATATTGACCTTATTCAGAAGCCTGATCTGGTCATTTTAGAGGATTCAAATTCGGGATATCAGTTTTTCAATGACTTCTTCTCCAAACGTGAAATCGATTGTATTTCTGCCAATGGCAAAAGTAATATCTACAAAGAACTGATTGAACGGGAATACGCAACAGCTCTTGTAATTGCTGATGGAGCTGAATTTGGTCCTGAGATTGAACGAGTTCTGGCTGTAAAAAAAGCTCGGAACGTGATAGTATACTTACCCGAATCATTTGAATGGATAGTTCTGAATTCAGGTCTCGTAAAAGGACAAGGAATTTCTGATATTCTTCAAGAGCCTAGTTCACACATCGAAAGCAGCCAATATTTTAGCTGGGAACGTTTCTTCACTGCCCTACTCATTCAGAAAACCAATAAGAATTATCTGCAGTATAACAAAACTGAGCTAAATCCGGCTTATCTACAAGATCACGAACAAATGGCAATTATTGACGTACTGCCAGAGATCCAACTATAATTCAAAGTGCCAAATTGGCACTTTGGAATGATACTCCCCTCGCTTCAAAGCGAGGGTTTTCTCATTATTTTTCAACCATAGCTGTTGTTTCCATACCGCCTTTGAATATGATCCGAATTTCAGTCTTGCTTACAACTTTTAAGCGGAATAAACGGTAGAAATGCTAAATGTGTTTAAAGATATTGGTCTTAGTCGTCCACGAGATCTATCGGGGTAAGACACACAACCTTCTCTCCTCTTTCCCGAAGGGAATTCTCATTCCCCACTTTCCCCTGTTTTACCATTTGGGTTTTACGTTTACCTTTAGGATTCGACTTGATTGGCAGCCTTTTCCAACCTGCTGGCCTTATATCAGATTTCTGTTCGAGGTCGTGAAAGAATCGCTACTCCACTTCCTCCATCCCAGCCTCACGGCTTTCGACTTGTGGTTCACAACACTTGGCGGTAACTACCTGTGGTCGGACTTTCACCGACTGGCTGTGTGTCATGCCCGACACACCAATAAAAATGAGTTGGTACAAATTTGCTACCAACTCATTTTTTCAAATGTATATCAATACTTTTTATCAGCTATTTATGCAATCAAGCAGCAAAATCATAATTTTGCAGATTGCACTTTATCGACATGAATAAGAATTTATCTAATATCTCAAAACCACTTGAAATATTCCATTTCTTTAAGTTCTACTGAATCATGGAATTATTTGCTTGGCTCAAGACTGCTTATAAGCCTGAGAAGAAATTCCTGTATTTTTAATGCATCATTTCCCGTAATGCCAACAGTTGAGGTATCAACATCTGCATGTTTCACACCTTTTTCCGTTATAGCACTAGGAGATGTTCCACCAACTCCATATTTGTTCGGGTTAGCAATTGACTGCATGATAAGTACAGCATCTGAAAGATCAACCTGACCATCACAGTTAGCATCTCCCCATATCAGTTCGTTCATAGTTGTTGGATTAGTAGTTATCGGTCCATTACCGCTAAGATTATAATTGTAACTACTGTAATCCTCAGCTTCTCCATTGTTAATAAACTTACAGCCGTCTTTTACTGTAATATATGTATCAGGAGTAATAATAGGCACTATATTTGCAGGGAGAATTACATCCTCATCAATATTTACATCGCCAAAGATATATAATTTGAGCTCTTCATCTGTATTTTCAGTATCAGCTATAACATCACTTAAACTCTTATAGGTTTTTCCATTGCTGAGCATAGCTGTTTCTTCAACAGAGAGCTGTTTACACTCAATAAGTTCATGGCAAGTATCACAGAATGAAGCAATATATGCACCTTCACCATTTTCAGGAGGAGCAATTATCACATATTCGCCATTACACTCATGCTCGTCTACAACTACAAGAGGGATACTGATCACTTCATCTCCATCCTCTGAAACAGCACCGATAGTAGCTTTAATATTCGCTGTTTTAGGAGTAAGCTTTATAACAGCATTACTTTCAAGAATGATTTTTCCTTCTTCATCAACAGAATATTTTCCGTCAACTATTTCAATATCAAAATCATCATATTCTGCCGTACTCTTAACAATTCCTGAATTAGGAGCAAATTGTCGAGTTCCATCTACTCTCTCAACATAAAATCTTACTTTTACACCACCCTCAGGCTGATAGAACCTGTAATAAGTATCATATCCCAATGTAGTAATATCAGTCAATATTTCACCATATCCAATGCCGGCATAATCTATTTTTTTATAATCCAAAGCACTTGTAACAGCTTTTGAATAAAAATATGACTTTTCTAATTCCGACTGAGCATCTGCTTGCTCATCACCTTCATGTGATTCAACGTTTCTTGCATAATCAACATTTAGCCCTACATAATAATAAGGCTGCAATCTTTCTGGCATAGCTAGCCCCATATTATATTTTGACTGTTCTTTCTGCATATTAAATACTGAATCATTTTTTTCAATATCTGGTAACTTCTCTATTATTACTTCATACGGAACCTGGGTTGTTGAACCTTCAAGAGTTGTTACCTCTACAAGTTCTAAAACATGGCCAACAGTCATTCCTTCCAGTGTCGCTCTACAATAACCGGAAATAGCATTGACAAGTTCTAATAATGGATTTTTCGACCAACATGTCAAAAGATTTATAAGATCAGTAAGGATCTTCAAATCTCCTATTTGTTTTTCGAGTATCGATCTCCAGATGTCATGAATCACAACTTCTGTTACAAGTTTTTCACCTGGTTCAAGCTTATCGATTTTTTTAGTCAGATTTACATCTTCCTTTTGCAGCAGTTTTTCTTTTTCCTCTTCTATGCATTCTCCATCAAGATATTTCCTTGTAGTAATCTTTGATGACTGAGATACTTGCTTTATAGTATGTTCAAGATTATATATAGGCTTATTAGATACATTTTCAAAGACTATCGTTACAGGATAGTCATGATCAAAGAATGAATATTCCGGAACAATCACCTTCATTTTAAGCGCATCACCAGCATACACATGAAGTGGATTTTCCGTCTTAAAATTATATATTTGTTCTACACCGCTATAGCTTCCCTTGAAAACTGATGTAAGGTCATAATCACCTGCTTCATCACCGCGTACATACCAATGTGTCTCAAAGGCCTTTCCTGACTCAAGATCACCAAGCTTCTGTGTCTCATCGCTCTTCACAAGTGTAAGTCCTTCAGGAACATTTATAGTTGCAGAACAGTCTTCAAGTGTTTCTGTGTCTTTGTTTATTACAATAAGCGCTACATCGTAAAATTCTTTAAGCCATTTGCATTCACCTGTAATGATCATGTACATTTCTTCAGTTTCTGAAGAAAAATAATTAACAACTTTCATTACCTGTCCATTTATACTTACTGCTGGCATTGCAAAATTTAATTCTGGTATTGTTATATTACTTATCGATATTATAGCAGCACCGAATGTCAGTTTTATCTCATAATTGAATACGTGATAATTCTCAGGATCATCTAATGATATACCTGCGGCTATAATCTCTTCCAAAGTCATTTCTTTGACTTCCATTTTTCCTTCGATATTAAGCTTGCGAGGCGGCTGAGGATCAATTATACCAGTTGATACAGGAGGTAATGAAGTGGTACTTATTACTGTAGTAGTTTGACTGGTAGTATGTGACGTTGTCTGAGGTGTTGTAGAAGTCGTATTCTTTTCTTTAGTTGTTGTTGTAGTTGTTGTTGTCGTAGTAGTTGTTGTTATCATCTGTGTAGTTGTGGTGATTGTCGGGTCAGATACAAGCAAATACAACTCGCCATCATCATCAACTGATGCTTTACCGTTTGATTTTATCTGAGGCAGATATGCTTCTATATCTGATTTGCTGTAATAATCACTTAATCCGTTTGTGCAAGTACCGGATACTTCTGCAAATAATGAAGAATCAAAACTGCTTATCTTTCCTGAAATATTGATTTTTTTGTCCTTTGGAATATAAATACCGCCATTATTACCGTTCACTGAAACTTTTCCGCTTATATTGACAGGAATATCGTCCGTACAATACAAACCATGGCTTTCGTCACTTTTGATACTTCCACCAGAAATACTGATCGAACCGTTGGAAGCAGTACCGTAGATACCTGCACCTTTATCAGCATAAATATCAGTACCTGTAATATTAAGTGTTCCAGTATATTTTTCATCTACATATATTGCTGACTGATTATCAAGAGAATACTCCAGATTCTCAGTGATGGTGCTAATTGTTCCACCAATAAGATTTACAACTCCGCTGCTTGTTCCGAGTGAAAGCGCATTATTGTAATTAGAATTAATAATGCCGTCATAAAAATCAAAGCATCCTTGATTTTTTACTACTATAGTTGGAGCTGCTTTATCGACAATGAAAAAGAAGCCGCCTCCTTGTTCTATGGGTGACCCATTAAAAGTACCGCCATAAATGCTTAGTTTTCCTGAAACATTAAAAAGGCTATTTGTATGCAAAGCATTTATAACACCTGTTTTTTCAGGACTGCTGTCTCTTATAACAAGTTCACAATTTTTTTGAACTATTATATTTCTATTGATATTCAATTCGTGACCATTAAGGTCAAGCTCCAGATGATTATAGTTATCGACTTCTAAACTTGACGAATCAGGATCCATCTCAACATCGCAATCAAGTTTCCAGTAGCCTGACAAAGGCAATGATGTTTCATCTTTCCACAAATGATATTTTGAAGCATTTAAATCATCTTTTTCCATAATCAAGCCAAAATTAGCTAAACCATAGAAATCATCAAAAGCATCGCAGTCAGTTTTCATTGGTGCCCATTTGCCCGATTGTGCTTTAAGTTTAGTATTACTATTTCCAAAAATTGATGCAGCTTTGTAATTTGTATAAAAAGAAGATGATGGATTCCAGTTTACGAAATCAGTTTTTTCGTCAGTAACCCAACCATACTCATCATTATATTTATATAAGCCTAACCAATAATTATTCTTTATATCTGTTTGAGCCTGAATAAGCGCTTCAATCTGAGCCTGTTCAAATTCAGATGTAATAGTAACAAGATGACCACCGAGACTTTCACAGTAATCCTCCGCCTCATCCCAGGTCATTCCTTCGTTTATTATCTGATAATTTGCAGGATCAGGATATGTCTGCCACTTCACCTCACCCTTATAAGGAAGATCAAGAGTATTACCTGCTGATCTCATATTGTCATACATATACAGAATCTCAGCATCTCTCAGCGTAACCGAACCGTCAAGATCTACATCCGCCGCAATAATATCAATCGTATCAGTGTTAGTTCTTTTGGCAGCATAATTCTCAATAAGAGCAACATCATCAAAATCGACCATATTGTCGCAGTTAGCATCACCATAAAGTATTGAGCCTTCTTTTACGGCAATAGAACTTCCCAATGATAAATTAAGCGTATTGCTATCAGTTTGTTTAACCGTACCAACAGCTGATACACTTAAAGGCACATTTGCTGATAACTGAGTGCATACGATAGCAGATGCAGAGATAAAAGCTCCAATTTTTTGTACGATTTGTTTTTTCATGAATACCTCCATCAAAAATTAAATTATTTTATCTTTTGCGATAAAAAATATAGGCTAAGAATCCACCAATTATATTAACGCAAATTAAAATCAAAATGTAACAGTAATAAAAAATTTTATACCTGAAACTTTTTCGTGCTTTTAAACATTTGTATTCTATGTATCCTCTATTTCTCGGAGGCAAAGCCGCAGTTCTTGGATTGCTTATGCATTCGTTCATAGAAGTCTATGGGATTTCACCATGAAAGGTCGTATATAATTTACGATTTTCCATAATCTTAATATTTTATACCGTGCTTGCGATAATTGATTTGATGTTTCACGCCCTCACTTATATTTACTGTTCTACGGCACATTTTCATGCTTCTGCGCGATTTGCAGCTTTACGGATTTATCTACGGCGTATCCGTTAGCGTTATCATTATTTCAGACTGGTTTTTGCATTTTTCGTGCTGTCGTACGACAGTCTTATGGATATTCCCCTCACCTGTTACTACCTATGACTTTACATTTTGAGCAATGTTTTTCGCAAGGTTTATAATTTGTTCACTGCTATTCTCTTTATCGCATAATTTTTTAGCGGATTTCAGTTTATGACGGCCTTATTTAGGTGATATGACTAGATGGTCAGGACTGATTTAGTATTGAATTTTAGGCAGCGATGTGATATAATGAATAGGTAAAGGCAGGCCGCCTGCATAACGAAATATCAAAGGAAGGTGATACACATGGACGATATTATCAAGAAACAACTTATTGAAAAGCTTTTAGCAGTTGCAAAAAAGGAAATCAGAATTTCATATAAAAAGAGTGAAAATGCTTTATCTCCTTTATGCAGTAAAATAGGGGGGAAACCTGCCGTTCCAAATGGCTTTGTATGGCCGCACTATACTGGTTTAGTATATGGCGAAAAGGAAGGCAAAAGCAGACCTCTTTCCTTTATGGCTCAAATAAATCTGAAAGATATTGTTGGCCTTGATGATACGGGATTGTTACCACAAAACGGTATACTTAGTTTCTTCTACGAACTTGAAACCATGACTTGGGGATTTGATCCAAAAGACAAAGGCTCTGCAAGAGTATTCTATTTTCCCGATGATGCACTTTTAAGTATCACTGATTATCCTGATGGACTTGAAGATTATGCTCGCTTACCAGAGTTTGCGATTGATTTTACACAGCAGATCAGTATCCCTGAATATAGTGAATATAATGACGGCAACGAATATGATTGGGACGATTATAATGAATGTTGTTCCGAGTGCGGATATGAACATGACGAATGGGGCGATTTTACAAAACTATTAGGCTATCCGGATGTCATTCAAAACCCGATGAAAGAAGAATGTGAAGCTGTTACAAGAGGTTATCGTCAAGGAAGTCCAGAGGATTATTCAAAAATATCAGAAAAAGAAAAAGCAGATATTTCAGACAAATCAAAGGACTGGATTATGCTATTTCAAATGGGTACAATCAGCGATGATGATTATGAATTGATGTTTGGTGATTGCGGTCATATATATTACTGGATAAAAAAAGAAGATTTAATGAATTGTAAGTTTGAAAATATTTGGCTTATTCTTCAATGCGGTTAAGGTATTTGACTTTTTTATATTAAAATTAATAAGATCAAGGGAGGGTGGTTCTTATGAAACCAAATAAGTTTTTTTCAGCACTTGTTTCTATAGTGCTGGCATCAGCAAATTCAGTGATACTTGCACCATTGTCATGTGTATCAGCAGAAGGAGAAACTATTCCGGCTGCCGAAGCAACAATTGACTGTACTGTGAATATATCCGTTGTGGATATAACTACAGGTAAAAATCTCGAAGGTGCCGTCTTTGAACTCGAGGAGAATCCTACAGGTTCAAGTGTAAAATTTGAAAGATGGAATACTTCCGACGAACCTGTCAAGACTGTTAACGGTCTCTATACTTGGGAACTTTACAGTATTAATGCTGTCAGTCTCCCAGAAGGATACATCGTTCCGGAAAATACATTTTTCTCATTTGATGATTATGGCGAGGTCAAGGATTTTACCATCAGAGTTGTTCCGAACAGTATAGAAAAAAATGTATGTTTCTATACCACTGACTGGACCGATGCTGTTCCTACAGAGGATGGTAGGTTTTTTTCAGGGATCAAGGAATGCAGAGAACAGTCTATTTCGGTAGAAGTATATGATGAAGATGGCAAGCGTTTCACACGAGAAACCCTTAGGGGGCTTTATGATATGTATCTTCCTGATGGCAAGTACAGGATAAAGGCAACTCCGACTAACAGAGACTATGAGACCATAACCGAGGAGCTTGATATCGCAAAGACTGCAATGAATATGTTTGATGACATTGTTTTTCCTGATAAAGATGGATTTATGGACATTGAAATAGCAGACGGAAAAAATACAAATTGTATCGAGATCTGCATACGAATGAAGCCTGAGGTAATTGAATATATCAAGGATGGCTGCAAGGCAAATATTTCCGTAGTTGATCTGTATACAAACGAGCCTGTAGATGGTGTAAAGCTAAGATTTATAGACGATCCTTTTACTGAAAGAGAGATTATCGCAGAGTGGGATACTACCGATGAACCTATAAAGAATTTCAAAAATCTCTGGTATCTCAGATGGTATGATGTTGAAGTAGTATCTGCTCCCGACGGATATTTTATCAATAAAAGCACTTCCTTCAATTTCTCGAATCTCGGTGATACACAAAACATCGTAATAAAAGCTGTTCCAAATAATGAGGAACCAAATGTAAACGTGACCGTATATGATTGGACAGACCTTGTTGTGAATCCTTTTGACGGAACCTATGAGGGCTCTAAGCTCATGGATACTGATGACTATACCCTTACAGTTTACGATCAACATTTAAATCGTTTTGAAGTTAGCGAAGGAAATGTACATTTACCTGACGGTGAATACAGTGTTCATTTATTTTATAATCAAAGTGAATATAATTATGTTGATAATCAAGGGTGGAAGGCAAGAGCAGTACGCAGGATTTTAGGAAAGGATTTCATTATTCCTGAATCATTTACTACCAGTTTTGAGATCAGGGATGGTAAAACCGTAGGTCAGCCATGCCTGTTCGTTGAAAAAAATGGTAGCTCAATAACGAACTGTACACTCAATCTTCAGATAATTGACGGCGTGACTGGAAAGCCTGCAGAAGATGCCGATTATCGTGTGATTCGTATAGATGAGGAGTTTGAGGAACAGGTCGAGAAGTATGGTCTGGGGAAGGATACCAGCGGATTGATGACTAACTATGGCAAAATGCCTGAGAGTGGAGTTGTTACAGTGAAAGAGCTCGAGCCATTCGTCAAATATATAATTGTCGGCAGTTCTGAAAGCAATCAATACAGTGGTGAAAAGACTGCATTATTAACATATGACAAGGACGGAGAGACTAAGGACGTTATCATAAAACTCATGCCATTCGATTATATCAAAGGCGACGTGAACGATGACGGCGAACTTAGTGTTGCAGACCTTGTGATGCTTCAGAAATGGCTTCTCAACACTACTGATTCCACGGAAAAGTTAATGAATACTGACTTAAACGAGGACGGTACAGCAGATGTATTCGACCTTATACTACTTAGAAAAGAATTGATAAAGAACGATAAATAAGGATTGTTTATTCAGATGAAATAAAATCCTGTATCTCGGTTTGATCCGAAATACAGGATTTTAATTTTATATCAGTCTGTAAATATTTCATTCCAAACTATCAGCTAATACTGTGTGTTCAAATCCATCACTCAGAGAATAACATTCCCGAAAGTGGCTCATCATTGCTTTCTATATCTTTTCTATTATTTCAAAAATGATTGCAGCAATTCTTTCAGGCGATTCTGGTTTTTCTGAATTAAGCCATTTGCTTATGATTGAATAAGTACCATAGATGACGAATTCTTTGACATACTCCTTTTTATAGCCCGAATATCTTGGTGATATCTGTTCATCGAGGTTTTTTGTTATAAGTGAAAGAGAGATTATTTCTTCAAAGAATCCATTATCAAAAGCAGATCTTACAAGTGCTTTGCATGTTTCACGATGAGTGTCAATATATGTCAATATCATCTGCAAACTTACAGGGCGATTCTTTTCAAGCAGACTTTTTTCAAGTTCATTTATGAACTCTGACTGTATATCATTCATTAGATCAATCGGACTTCCATAGTATTTATAAAAAGTTGTACGGTTGATCTCAGCTTCTTTACAAAGCTGATAAACAGTTATCTTTTCTATTGGTTCATGCTTCAACAGTCTTACCAAAGCTTCTTTCAGCAATTTTTTGGTTAACCTTACACGCTGATTTTCCATATCGGTCACCTCAACAAAAATCATAAAAAATGTTGATTTTGCAGCAGATACAAATAGTTCTGTGCACCACACATCATTGATAAAGTAAACAGTCGGTTGACTTTACGACTATTGTGTGTTAGAATTATATCATAAAGAATACTAATTGTCAAGAGGTGCTTCAATTGAAAAAAATCGCTGATTTTATTGTTGAGAAAAGGATAATTATTCTGGCAGTCATGCTGCTAATTGCGGGACTTTGCGGTACCCTGATACCCAAGGTAGATATTAATACTGACATGACCAAATATCTTCCTGATGATTCATCCATGAAGATAGGTATGGACATTATGGATCAGGAATTTCCTGATGCTGAAGAGGATCACACTATCCGTGTAATGTTCAGACGGCTTACTGATGAACAGAAAACTGAGATGCCAGATCGGCTTTCTCAGATAAATCATGTTTCATATGTAGATTACAAGAAAGGCGATGAAGACTTCAATAAAGGAGAGTACACAAAGTACGTTCTCCATACTGACTATGATTACGGAACTACTGAAGAAACAGCCATCGAACAGACTCTTGAGTCTGATTTTTCTCAGAACGGGATGAAGTATAAAAACGACAGTATAGATACTCCAGACTTGCCCCTATGGGTAATTATCACTGCAGTAGCTCTGATAATGCTGATTCTTCTTATCATGAGCAGTTCTTGGGTTGAACCATTCCTGTTTCTGTTCACGATAGGCATCGCCGTTGTAATTAATCTGGGTACCAATATATTCCTGGGAGAAATATCTGATAAAACATTTTCCGTTACTTCTATATTGCAGCTTGTACTTTCTATGGATTATTCCATTATTCTTATAAGCCGTTACCGTCAGGAACTTAAAAAGAACAGAAATAAAAAATCAGCAATGAAGGCCGCTATAACAGGTGCTTTTTCTTCTATTTCAAGCAGCTCTATCACAACAGTTGTAGGATTGCTTGCGCTTGTATTCATGAGTTTCAAGATAGGATTCGACATGGGTGTTGTACTTGCAAAAGGTGTATTTCTCAGCGTTGTTTGTGCATTTCTCATTCTTCCTGGACTTATTTTGCTATTCTCTAATGCTATTGAGAAAACAGCTAAACGTTCACCGAATATTCCCACAGGCGGTCTTGCAAAAATCTGCAATAAAATAAGAGTTCCTCTTACTCTGTGTTTTGTCGTTCTCTTCGGCTCAGCATACATATTACAGAAGCAGACAGTGATCTCATACTCTATGCCGACTACTGACCCGATAGCAGATATCTTCCCTACTACAAGCACGGTTGTTATGGTATATGAAAACAAGGACGATGATAAAGTCACATCCATTGCTGAGGAGCTTGAGAATCAGGATAACGTTAAGAAAGCAGTCAATTATACGAATATGCTTGCAAAGCAGTATACAGCAGCTGAAATTGTGGATGCAATAGATGATCTTTCGGGCGTTATGGGCAACGGAAAAAAACGTGATATTGACGCAGACGAAAGTATGTTCAATATGCTCTACTTCAAGTATTTCGGCGGTGAATCCGGAAAGATGACAGCAACTGAATTCATGCGTTTTATTGCTGATGATGTATTAAGCAATGAAGCATTCAAATCATATATTGGCAATGATATAAGTAGCAATGCATACATAATCAAAAATCTTTCAAACAAAGAAAATCTTGAGAAGCCTATGACATCTGCAGAACTTGCAGATCTGCTTGGTATGGATTCAGATCAAACAGATCAGTTGTTTATGTATTATTTCATGCAGAATCCGAATGCCCAATCTCGTCCGATAACAATAAATGAATTCGTGAATTTCATTATTTATAATCTGGCAAACAACTATACATATTCAGAAATGTTTACTGAAGAAACTCTATCTCAGATGAAAACACTGCAAGCCTTCACCGATAATGATAAAGCAAACCAGAAAAAAACAGCAACGGAACTTGCTGATGAACTTAGGATGGAAGAAAACACAATAAAAACGATAATTACGTATTACTATGCAAAGCAGAACGAATATGAGCCTGAGCCAATAAATATAACTGAACTTGTTTCTTTCATAAAGAGCTCTTCCGAAGACGATAATCTTTCAGCATATTTCACTCCCGAAACAACTGCGCAGATTGATCAGATTACAATATTTACTGACAAAGAAAGCATTACTGAAGAGCTTGATGCCATAAGTCTTGGAAATATGCTCGGAATGGATGAGGAAGCCATAAAACAGCTCATTATCATGAAAAACGGCGAAGAAAAAGGAACAATCTCGGTATATGACTTTGTTGACTTCATTGTTACCGATGTAATGCAGGATACTGAATCGACATCACAGTTCGATGCGGCGACTATTCAAAAACTTGGAACTCTCAAAAGCATCATGGATATCACTATGAGTGAATCACCGCTTCCGTATACAGATGCTGCAAAGATATTTGGCATGGAAGAAGCTGCAATTAAACAGCTTTATATAATGCATGAATCAAATACAGGCAAGCTTGAAATAACAATACAGGATATGGTGACCTTCCTAAGTGCGAATAAAAATGAGCTTTCTTCAATGGCAGATGCTGAAATGCTTGCTAAAATCGATATGCTTAAAAATATCATGGATGCTTCTGCGGCAGAAATAGAGTTTGATGAAAACAGTATTGCAGCATTAATGCAATTTGAGCCTGACAAGGCACATCAGCTCCTTATGCTCTATGATATAACCAGAGCTGACAGCGAATATAAATTATCAGCAAAAGGCTTTGTAGAGCTTCTCACAAACGGCATTCTTGCTGATGAAAACATGGCACAAAACTTTGCTGATGATGAAAGACAACAACTTACAAGTTTCTCAAAGATTATCGACGCGGTTACTAACGATAATACATACACGTGTAAGGAAATGGCAACATTGTTTAATGGCATGACAGAAGATATGAACGAAGATAAAATGTCACTCATGTATCTTTACCATGACGCTAACACTTCTTCTGACAAAACAAAGACGTTATCCGTGGAACAACTTATGAACTATCTTAACGATACGCTGATATATGACGACACGTTCAAGGCTATACTCGATAACGAAATGATAGATGATATCAAACAGTCTGCTGCCGATCTCAACGATGGTATCAGACAACTTAAAGGAGACAACTATTCAAGACTTATACTTTCAGTAACTATCCCCGAAGAAGGCAAGGAAACAGATGATTTCTATGAGCTTGTCAATAGCAAATTCAATGATTTGGATGGCGATTATCATCTGATTGGTTCTTCTGCTATGAACTACGAAATGAGTCAGACCTTTGACAAAGAACTTTTACTGATAACACTTCTAACAGCATTAGCAATATTTATAGTTGTACTTCTTACATTCCGTTCTTTTGCAGTTCCTGCAATATTAGTACTGCTTGTACAGTGCGGTGTATTCATTACAGTTACAGTTGTAGGTTTCCAGGGATATAGTATCAATTATCTTGCACTTCTAATCGTTCAGTGCATACTTATGGGTTCAACAATAGACTATGGTATACTTTTCAGCAACTATTACCGCGAATCACGAAAGATATGCAAACGTGCAGAAGCACTGAAACAGGCTTATGCCGGCTCGATGCATACTATCCTTACCTCGGGACTTATAATGGTAATTGTAACCGCAATATTCGGACAATGCTATGGTGAACCTACTGTCGAACAAATCTGCCAGACACTGTCTATTGGTGCTGCAAGTGCCATTATGCTTATAGTATTCATTCTTCCAGGAATTCTTGCTTGCCTGGACAGATTTACAGCCGGGAAGGCACGACTTAAATAAAATAATGAGTCCTCATAGCAATTTTGTGATAATTTTGCTGTGAGGACTTTTTATTTACAAAAAGCATCTTACATGAAAAAGATTAATAATCCGTATATCATCTGAAGAATATCCTGTATAAAAAAATGATATCATATAATCGACAACAGCAGCATACTGCACTCTATTATTTTCAGGTGATTCCTGTATTCTTCTTCAGCCGTAGTTCTCACCTCCTTTGACAACGGACGTAAAATAATCGAAAAATAATTTGAAAAATTTTCCAATTACTGTTACACTGTTACACTTTGTTTTGAATTTGCGTTATTATTATTGAAGGCGAAAATAGCCTCAAAAATTTATTTTATATAGCCTCAAAAATTTATTTTATAAGGAGTAATAATTATGAAAAACGCAATCAAGAAGATCGCAGCAACAGCAATGGCTTTCACCCTTCTCGGTACAGGTACATCTGTAACAAAGTTTATTGCACCAAAGGCAGATAATACTATCGTTGCAAGTGCAGCTAGCGACCAATACAGTGTTGCTAACAAAGCTCTTGAACTCGTACGTAAGGTTGGCGAAACATTCGATAGTCTTTGGGGCAGTTCAGGATATTATAAAGCAGCTGAAAAAGGTGGAAAAAAGGTTGTAGGTATTGCAAAACAGCGTAATAATGAAGCTAAAAAAGCATTTGACGTTTTAGAAAAATATGGGGTTTGATTTATGAAAATGGAAAACGTATCAAGAAGATCGCAGCAATCTCTATGGCATTCTCACTGCTCTGCGCTGGATCAATAAACACATTTTCGGCGTTTGCAGGTACACCACCTCAGAATTGTTCCCACTCAAGTACATATACACGTAGCGGTAACGTATATTGCGAAGCCTGTGGAACAAAATTAGGTTCTGCAACCAAATTAAGTTCTGCGAGCATTCATGGCTATTTAGATGGATATATTATCTCGAAAGCATATCAATTAGGAGACAAAATTTCCAAGAAAATTAAAAAGATGTTATAAAACACAGAGCAGGACGAATGATCCTGCTCTTTCTTTTTATAGACTTTTTAAGCGGCGGCACGTCATGGAGTCGTCCCTTAATAATTATTAATTTATCTCATATATAGATATGTATCATTTTTGTTATTGTGAAGAATCTAATCATTGTCTACACAAAAAATCACTGTAATTTCAGGTAGTTGTTGTATGTGTGAGCATGTGGTTTGACAATTTAAAGTCCGACAAGAAATAAGCAAAAAAACCGAGAGTTCACTTTGTGTGAGGCTCTCGGCTTTCCTTTTGTGTGAAAAAACACCTTCTACATAATAACATTTGTAATAATAAAAGTCTATCGAACATCTATGAGTCAATGACTTTGCTTAATATCTTTTGTATACCTGACTCAGAAGCAATCACTAAAAAACTATCAGAAATATCAGTTTATTACAAAGCCATATTTCCATCTTGAGTTGTCATTATTGTTGATAAGCTGGCTGAGAAGTTCCTTGTCATTATTATTGATAAGATAGTCACCATTAATATCAGCTGTAAACTCTCGCAGAAGACCATCATGCATTCTGTAGGATACATTACCATTAATGATATTATCCATAGCCGTCAGGTCATCATTATTTATAACTCCGTCCGCGTTGGTATCGCCCTGTTTTATTGGCCTTTCAACCCATACAAATTTATAAGTATACGTACCATCAGACATGAAAAAGTTATTATTCATATCACGAGAGTAGCTTACTTTTTTATTCCACCTAATGACATTCGTCTTGTTATAATTACAATCTGCGAAAACAATGCTATTAGAATTGATTGACCTTACGAAGACACTGTGAGTACCCATTGGCTCGCTTTTATGGTACAATTCCACACGGAGATGATCACCAAGCTCTGGAACATAGTGTACTGCATCAGAATTCTGAACAAATGTATCTGTACCAAAATAGTCTATCTGAAGCTTCTTTGCAAAACCGGCACACTGATAATAAGGCTCCTCATTCTGCCAGAATGAAGAACGGAATCCTGGAAATGTTGTTGGTCCCATAGGTAGGGATGTAGTTGTATCATTTCCTTTGGAATATCTGCTGGTAGTATCAGAATCGCCTGTATTCCAGTATCTTCCTTCAGGGAACTTATAACTTTCATTTCTTACAAAGTCAGACATATACTGTGTTGAAGCCGCTTCTGCCTGAGAGATCTCTGTACGGTGCTTTTTAACTCTTACCTTTTCAAATGCATCCTGTACTGCCTTCAGCTCAGCAGAGGGACTGCCGAATATTTGAGTTGTGGCACTTTCAACTGCATTACGACAGTCAACAAATGTTGCCTTAGTTGCATCGCCGGTATAGTGAAAAATTGAGCAGTACCATATCGTTGCGAGTTTATCCTTAGGAATGCTTTTAGACATCAGATATGCTGCATGATCAATTACAGTAGTTCCAAGATAGCAAGGGAACATAACAGAAGCGTAGGGATTATTCTTCTTCAACCCTTCATAATTTCTCATATAGTTTGAATAGTCATCGTACATCTCAATATTCACGTTAGTATATTTAGGATTCTTAGTTGTACCCGGTGCCTTCATGTCTCTAAATGAATAAATCTTATTTGAAGGGGTATTTGCTTTGAAAATATCTCCGCCAACCTTCCAGTCAGGTTCTTTTTCACAGAGCTCACCAAGAATATCGCAGTATGCTTCCATAAGTGCTTCGGTCTCTGTGTCCATATTTGCAGGCCACCAGCCAAGTTCTCTATTAACAAGGAGATGTGTCAGTTCGTGACCTATTATTCCGATATCAACACCCATGTTATAAAAGCACTTATCAGAATCATTTACAGCTTGATCATAAATATCATCCTGACCAAAGCCCAGCAGATTCACATAATAATCATCACACTTGCCACGACCATCTGTACGGATATTTGAACGAGCATCACCAGAGTTATCAAACTCAAAAACATATAAGCCCTGATCTCCAACATATTGAGGATCTGTAAAATCGAAGTTATCAATTCGAAATGTATTCTTGAAGTAGTCATAGACTTGACCAACATTATAAAGCATTTCTGCTTTTGTATTCCAGGTGTTAGTATCCATTGCAAGAGGTGCTATACTGGTAGGATAATGAAAATCTTCATATTTCGTACCAGTATTATAACCTACAACTCTTCTGCCATTCATAATAATACGAATATTTCTTTTCTTGTCAACCAGCCATGTATTATTTCCGTCACTTACACAATTGACTTGGGCTGTTGTTCCCCTAAACGTTGTAAACGTTTTATAATCTGCATCAACTGCATTGTCACCTGGATATACAACAGACGCATTATTATCATTGTAAATATCGGCTGCCTGTATTGGTAATCCGGCCGGGACAACCGAAGCAAGTGTAAATATTGCCATTGCAGATGCTGCGGTTCTTGTTAGTTTTTTTCTCATTTTTATCTCTCCTGTTTATGATATATACTTCCCTAGACGAAAAAAGCGAGAGTATTGAAAATTATAATAATATAGAAAACACCCGTGCTTTTTTAGATACGCCACAGGACAATATAAGTATAACATATTGTAAAAGAAAAAACTAATCAAAAAATGCGATTGTTAATTTTGAATCAATACATTTAAATATTCCCAAACCATTGCGTTCACGTTAATATTTTCGTAATGAAATTACTAAAATAGGCAGATTATATTCTATTCAAGTTTCCAACCATTATCACCATGATATATCATTAGTTTAGTCATACCACCATCAATGCATATGTTCTCACCAGTAATGAAACCAGCCTTATCGGAACAGAGAAACATCACCATGTTAGCAATATCAAGCGGATTTCCAACACGTCCGCAAGGCTGCTGATAAGCGTCTGCTCCTTCATAAATCTTATACGATGTATCTATCCATCCTGGAGATATTGAGTTCACACGCACTTTTCCTGCAAGGCTGACTGCAAGTGCATGTGTGAGCGCAGCTATACCGCCTTTTGCCGCAGTATAGCTCTCTGTCTGTGGCTGACTCATACGGTCACGTGAGGATGATATATTTATAATACTTCCGCCGTTGTTGAAATACGGTACCAAAAGCTTTGACAGGTAAAATGGTGCAGTTACTCCTACTGACAACGCATACTGAAACTCCTCATAACTACACTTGTCAATCCCCTTCATCAGAGGCAACGCATTGTTGATGAGAAAATCGATTTGTTCGTGCTCTGCTATGACCTGCTCAACAAACTTTTCTATTACGGCTTTGTCGGAAATATCACCCACGAAGTGGTCTCCGTCCGCTTTGTCAATAACACATACTGATGCTCCGTTTCGGCGTAATTCTTCGACAATACATTTGCCGATTCCATTTGCGCCGCCTGTTACGACGGCTACTTTACCTTTGAACATTATTAACTCCCTTCTAAATGTTTGGGGCTTATGTGACTTTGTCACAGAACAACAACTCATGATAATATATAATATAACTGGAGGCGATAATATGAAACAAAAAGCGATTATTGATACCAGCCATTGTGTAGCTTGCGGATGCTGTGTAAAGGTATGTCCTAAGGCCGCTATAAGTGTACCATACGGGATAAATGCAATTATTGACGGAACACTCTGTGTTGGATGCGGAAAATGTGCTAAGGAATGTCCTGCAAGCGTTATATCACTGGAGGTAATAAATCATGAAAGCTAAGAAAAAATGGTACGATTATCTTTGGATATTCTCACTGACTTATCTTATCCTCGGATTTGTGAATATCCTGTTTGCATGGCTCGGAATGATATGCTTCATTGTTCCTCTTGTTATATCCATAGGTTGGGGAAATAAAGCATACTGCAACAAATTTTGCGGACGCGGACAGCTTTTCTCAATGTTAGGAGGGCATTTCGGATTATCACGCAAAAAAGATATGCCCAAATGGATGAAATCCAAATATTTCCGATATGGATTTCTCATATTCTTCTTTACAATGTTCTTCGTAATGCTCTGGAATACCTATCTCGTATTCGTAGGTGAACGTTCCCTCGGCCAGAAAATAAAACTTCTGTGGACATTCAAAGTACCGTGGCACTGGGCATATCACGGAACTGTATTCTCTGATGGAGTCGCACAGTTCGCTTTCGGATTTTACAGTATTATGCTGACCTCAACAATACTTGGCTTTATAACAATGATTTTATTCAAGCCGCGTTCATGGTGTGTTTACTGTCCTATGGGAACAATGACTCAGCTTATATGCAAAGTGAAAAATGTGACGAAGTCACAGAACTCATCAGAATGATGATATATAATAAAGATACAAAACAAAATTGAAAGGAAGTAATTATATGGCAGTATTAAAGATCACAAAGGAAAATTTTGCAGAAATAAAGAACAGTGAAAAAACTGTTCTACTTGACTTTTATGCTGACTGGTGTGGCCCATGCAGAATGGTTTCTCCACTTGTTGACGAGATAGCAGAAGAACATACCGAGTTCACTGTCGGGAAGGTAAATGTTGACGATCAGCCCGAGCTTGCTGCTGCATTCGGAGTATCAAGTATACCCATGCTTGCCGTTATTAAAAACGGAGCAATTACAGCCCATGCAGTTGGTGCCCGTCCAAAATCAGCTATCCTTGAAATGCTAAAGGGTTAAGTCACGCAACTGCTTTTTATCAATTATTCTGATACCCTTGCGTGATACCTCAACGATTCCCTCATTAGCAAAGTATTTCAGCATTCGTGAAACTACTTCACGAGCAGAACCAATATACCTCGCTATCTGTTCCTGAGTCAGCTGAATATTGTCCGAACCGATACGAATTGATTCATCTTGAAGAAAGATAGCAAGACGTTTATCAAGGCTCATAAACAATATCTGCTGCATTACCCACATAACGTCTGAGAAACGTGAAACAGCTGTTTCAAGCGAAAATATCCTTATCTCAGGATTACGCTCAGATACCTGCTTGAAGGCATGACCGCTTATGATACAGCATTCGCTGTCCTCCTCTGCGTCTATAAAAACCTCAAATGTAATAGACTGCAAAACACAGGACGCTGAAAGCATACACATATCGCCCTTATGCAAGCGGTACAAAGTTACATCTTTGCCATCCTCTGACATTATATATACACGGAGGCTTCCACTGAGGACAAATATTACTCCTGAGCATTCACTTCCGTTGTGTAAATTAGTACCTTTTTCATATTTATGAACCGTGGAATTATCACAGATAAAGTCACGATCATCAGCGGATATTTTTTCCCAGAACGGGAATAATTCACTATATATTTCTTCAAACATAATTTTTTCCTTTCGGAGGTAGAATAAATGAAAACTATTATCATCGGCGGTGTTGCAGGAGGAGCTTCCGCAGCCGCAAGATTAAGACGATTAAATGAAAATGATGAGATTATAATCCTCGAACGTGGCAATTATATCTCTTTTGCAAACTGCGGTCTTCCATATTTTATCGGTGGAGAGATAACCGACAGAAATATGTTGACATTGCAAACACCTGAAAGCTTACGCAAACGCTTTAATATTGATGTTCGGATAGAAAGCGAAGCTGTAAAGATATCTCCCGAAACTCATACAGTCACAGTGCGGAACATCAATACAAATGAAGAATATGAAGAGGTTTTTGATAAACTTATACTCTCACCCGGAGCTGAATCTATACGTCCTGATATTAAAGGCGTTGAGCTTCCTCATGTATTCACGCTGCGTAATATTCCGGACACCATGAAAATAAAGAGCTTCATAGACAACAACAAGCCATCAAAAGCAGTAGTTGTCGGTGGAGGCTATATTGGAGTTGAAATGGCTGAAAACCTTGCAAACGCTGGTCTTGAAGTTTCAATAGTCGAGCTTGCTGATCACCTTATCGCGTCACTTGATGCAGATATGGCAGCTGATGTTCATCGCTACATCAGGAGTAAAAGAATAAAACTGTTTTTAAATAATGCTGTCACAGCAATAAGTGATAACAAGGTTATTCTGCAGAATGGAAGTATTGAAGCAGATATGGTGATAATGTCTGTAGGAATCCGGCCAGAAACTTCACTTGCAAAAGAATGCGGCATTATACTCAACTCACGAGGAAGCATAATTGTAAACAGCCATATGCAGACTAATTATCCCGATATTTATGCTGTCGGTGACGCTGTTGAGGCCAAAGAGTATATCACAGGTTCACCTGCATTCATACCGCTGGCAGGTCCTGCAAACAAACAGGGACGTATTGCTGCCGATAATATAGCAGGTATACCGTCAGAGTACAACGGTACTCAGGGCTCAGCTATACTGAAGCTTTTTGATATGACAATTGCTACCACCGGACTTAATGAAAAACGTGCAGCCGCAGAAGGTATTGAATATGATAAGACTTACACCTACTCTGCATCTCATGCTTCATATTACCCTAATGCCTCGAATATGTCAGTAAAAGTTCTATGGGATAAGAAAAATCATAATCTTCTTGGAGCTCAAATCGTCGGTTTTGACGGAGTGGACAAGCGTATGGACGTGCTTGCAACTGCTATCCGTTTCGGTGCAAAGGTCACTGATCTTAAAGAACTGGAACTCTGTTATGCTCCACCGTTCGGCAGCGCAAAAGATCCCGTAAACATGGCTGGATTCGTAGCTGAAAACGTAATAAATGATACCGTGAAACAGTTTTACTGGCACGATGTCGAAAAGCTTCCCAGAGATGGCAGCGTAGCACTCCTTGACGTCCGCACAAAAACTGAAATTACTCGCGGAATGATTGACGGTTTTATTAATATACCGCTTGACACCCTGAGGGACAATCTTTACAAGATTCCTGCGGACAAGCCAGTATATGTACACTGTCACAGCGGTCTGCGAAGCTATATAGCATGCCGTATACTAAGAGGAAACGGTTACGACTGCTATAATCTTGCAGGCGGTTGGAGACTGTATGAATCGGTTATCAACGATCGTACAGTTCCCGAATATATCTGTACAGAATGTAAATAGTTTTCATGTTGCCTCCTGCGGGAGGCACTTTTCATTTATATTGATTTTTCTATCCATTCCATTATCACATCAGTAATATACGCCTGTTCCGATTGCGTCAGAACTTTACCGGAAGGTATGTTATGCCATTTCTCAATACAGCCACGGCAGCAACAGGCAGTAGCATGCTGAGCGATAAAGACCGGATGTCCTTTCATTGGAGTTTGCTTACCATCATTTTCGGGATTCTCAGGAGAAAGACGTTTTTTGATAAAATCCTTTGCATGGCTACGGATAATATCCAGACCTTTTTCACTAATATACGCCTTATCCTTTTCAGTCAGATGGAAACGGCTCCTGAAATCAGAACGGCTCAGTCTCAGAAACAAGTCATTCCTGTCAGGCAGTTGATACTTTATTTCAGATCCTGAGTTATTACCAGGTACATAGCTGTATCCTGACTTCTGTGCCTGTGAGATGTGCAGCTTTCGCTCCAGATGATATACCTTGCCTTTTTTAATAAATACTGCGCCCGTCTGACGGAAAGTAAATGGTATACCGCAGCGTATGCACTGTCTGCGAACTTCCTGTATCCATCTAAGGTCACAAGGTCTTGCATTTACACCTGATTCTCCACCGCATGATACGTACTCAATCAATCCCGTAGCAAGGTACTTTTCGATGTTTATCTCCTCAAGCATAGGTTCTGATATAACTTCTCTGTGCTTAATGGGGAGTTTTAAAAATATAGGCAATCTGTAATCAGCCATTTTTTGATTTTCACATGTACTGCATATAGTCACATGTTCCCAGCCGTCACTCCAATCTGAAGGTATACACTGAGCAAATCGGTCTATTCTCTTAGTTATGATATGAAACTGAAGATCCTGTCTCTCACGAATCATATCCCAACACCCCTGACGCCACTCGTCTGCATCCTCAAGGAAGAAGTCTGAGGTCATACAAGTAAAAACAATGCCATCTTCTGCGCTCAATTTATATTGTCCCTGCCTGTTCTTTTTCAGCGGCAAATCATAATCCCCTGTCTTGGTAACGACAGAAGCGTCCTTTCCGATACTCTCATCACGTCGGTAAACATAGCAGTTAGCGCATCCAGGACTTATTTTGTGGCAACCATGCCACGGATTCCATACAATCATATTTTAATCCTTTTTTTACGCCGAAGGAATTCTTTAAATACCCTTTTACCTTGATATACACACATTTTCTTCGATAAACGAATTTATAAGGCCTTGTTAATCAAAATATCCACAGAATCTCGCAAAATCCTCAACTAAATCAATTCCGTTTGCACGGATATTCTGCTCACCTATCTCGTAATAATATTCAAGTTCATGTATGAGTACAGGTATTTTTCGTCCGAACGTCTCTAGAATAAAGCCTGATTCATGCAGTTCTTTTACAATGTCAACAAGCATTTCTACGAACGCTTCTGTTATCTCAGTCTCGTATTCAGCAGGAGTAGTTTCACATGCCTGACAATACGCAAAGTTGCTGTTAATTATCCACTGTCTGACAATATCAGCGGTTTCATCTGTTCCAAATACAAGGTCATCATTTTGCAGCCAGAATGCATAGTTCCAGCGTGCTTCTTCCTCATCAGAAGCATATTCAAGCTGCTCGTTCATATATGATTCCGTATTATATCCGACAGTTACAGTAGGACGACACGGATCATCGTCGTTGTCATATACATACAGCGAAACGACATATATGTCAGGTTCGTCCCACGATGCTATCGTCTGCATTATCGCTTCTTTTAACTGTTCTTTCATACAATTACTCCATTAGTTATCATTCACTGGTTACTACCTCTCCAGTCCAGTCAATTATACCGCCGAATTCATAAATATTCGTATACCCCATATCTGAAAGCTTCTGAGATGCTTCTTTGCTACGCCGACCGCTTCGGCAGTATATCAGAATGACCTGATCGAGGTCTGGCAATTCTTTCGGCTTTTCTGTGTCGATAGATTCATTCGGTATCAGTATCGCGTTTGGAATATGACCACTGTCGTATTCATCCTGCCGGCGTACATCGACTATTACATGACCATCATCTGCCTGCATCATTTCCTTGGCTTTTTCCTGAGTTATTTGTTGGTAACTCGCATTTTCAGAAGCTGTTGTTGTCTGAGTTTCCAATTGAATACTTTCAGATGAACTTGTCCTGTCACCGCAGGCTGACATGAACATACATAGTGAAGCAACAATTATCAGAAATGTGGTATTTTTCATTTCATCCCCCATAGACCATAAGGATCTGTTTTCAGTTCATTCTCATATATTGATATTACAGACAAAATATCAAAGAACATGACTTTGCTTCTGCCAATACATGTTTCTTTTATTAAGCCATTTTCGTATGCCATTTTTTGTATGGTATACCAAGCCTTAACTGGAGGATGCCCTGCTTCAATGAACCATTTATCAGGAGGATATAAACGATCAATTTCTTCACTTGTAGCAAATATTTCTGTGATATCCTTTGGAGTTATCTCCTCAACATAGTGCATAGCAGTTAATTTGTATATATCTACCCCCAGAAGCAAAGCTTTTCCACCGTTTTTTATAGCATAATCAAGTCCGCCCTTCAGAGCCTCTTTGCCATGTTTTCCCCAACCTGATGTACTTATGATATCACGTCCGGTGTACACATCAGCCATTTTTCTGAATGTATCTGCAACTATTCCCATAGCAGTACGTTCGGTATCCGGATCTAAAATCTTTATTTTTACCGTAATTCCAAGTTTTTTATCAGATTCAGAAATTTCAAGCTCTCTGCTCAACCTGAGAGCCGGCATGAATATACTTCCTTCTTCAGTGACCAATTCTTTCAGTGATTCAATCACAGTATCAGCGCCGCCTTCTAGTTCACCAAAGCTGCTGAGTGAACTGTGCACTTCCAATATCATTCCTTTTTCAATGCCCAGTTCGGTCAGTGAATTTTTTAATTCCTGTTTAGTTACCATAATGCATTCCTTTCTGAGCGATTGCATTTACAGCAAATGCCAGATGATACTATATCTTTTTGATCACCATTCGACTTTTATTTTTGTTTTTGAGTAATGATTATCAAGAATTGCATATTCGCACTCAACATTTATGTTCTCCGCATCATAGTCATAATAATATCCCATGTTCTTTATATCGTCATTATTGAACTCAATCTCTTTCATGGTATTTGATGTAAAATCAAACTCGGTAGTATGTTGATCGTATGTATTGCTTTCTTCATTCTTAACAGGTATCTGAACAATTACTCGTTCATCACTTACATACAAAGAGCAAACCTGTGGGTTGAAGTTCGATTCGAGAGTTACGAACTCCTGGTTGATTTCGTCTACAAGATATAAGCCCATTGTTGAGTGCATAAAAGTCTTTCCACGCACATTGAACAGTCCGAAACCATTTTTCCAACCCAGCTTTGATATATTTTCACGGCAGCACTGAGTTATATCTCCAGTAGCCTCGTCTATGCGGAATACAGCAACATCCCCGAAATATGGCTCTTCAATAGTACACCAGTCATATATTCCTATAACATAAACACTGTTGCTTTGATGATCCACGGCAACATCTCCGACGTACACAGGGATTTCGCTCCCACTCTCTATTAGCTGTGATAGGTATTCATCACGTTTTTCACGATATGAGCTTTTGCGGTCTTCTTCTATCTTAAAGCCTTCCTTTAATTCGATTGTGTCAAGATCATTCGGCTTAAATGAAATGGAATGTTCTGCATGAAATGCTTTTGCTGTAGTAACTGTGGTAGTTGTTTCAGTCGAAGTTGTTGTAGCAGTAGTAGTCAATGTAGTAACAGTCGTTGTTGTAGTTTGAACCGATACTTTTTCAGGATACTCCAAGCTATTATTATCATTGCAGCCTGCAAATACAGCCATACATAAAATGATAGACAAAACTACTTTTTTCATACACACCTCTGTTACTCATCTTGATTTATGAGTTCGATATATTCCTTCCTTGATATTCCACCATATTTTTCAGCAAAATCATCAATTGTGCAATCATTTGGCAGGCCAAGGAAATTCATAACAAGATTGTATTTATCACGATTCTCCGGAAGCAATAAATTATACTGGATTCTATGTTTAGGAGTTTCTTTCAATATATCGTCAAGTGTTCTTCCGCAAAGTTCACCGCAGATTCCCAAAGATACTCCTCCGTCAAAGTATACTCCTTCGTCCAGAAGCTGCCGTATATTATCAGGCACATTTTCCCATTTGATTTCAAACGTGGAAAATCCCCATTCTACATACAATGATTTTGGATTTTTCATCTTTGGAGCAGTAGTACCAGGAGAAGATTTCACAAAAATTTCCGCTGTAAATGGTGTAAAATGCTCATTCTTGGTAATAATTCTTGCAAATTGTAACTGAAACTGAATATCGTCAGGAACAAGCTTTTTATGTGCAACTACCTTATGAGTCCCCCATAATATGTCACAATCGGAGTAAAGCTCAGGAGGGCGAAGAGATTTGCCTGAGAGTTCCTTCACTGTTATATTCGTTTCAGTTGTTACAAAATCATACATTCTTACAATGATAGGCATCGTCATTAAATGACGGAAAGAATGCTCTTCAGGCAGTTCCTTCCATTTCTCAATAGCTCTTGTTTTACCCAGAATCAAGCCATACGTATAGTGCTTTCTGTCAATCTGACAGCGGAATATATCACCTGCTTTGAATTTGACCGTCTGATGTTCCATGTTCCTTACAGCAGCAATGCGCTCAAAATAATCATCAGGACAGGTTGAGATATAATATCTCATAAACTCATGAAAATCCTCATCATTCATTATCTTACGAACACGGTCTTTTTCTCCAACAGAAACCTTCTGATTGTTTCTAAGATTCCTTACTTGAATATAGCTCTTATCATTTTGAACACTCTTATCATTCTGAAGAAAGATATAGAAATCACATCCGAACGGCTTTATCGCCATAATATTTGTTGGCGTAACAGGTTTGGCTCTGCCTCTTGAAGTCAACGGTAACAGCATAGTTCTTTTATCCGTCTCGAGATGGGTATCAAACTCATTGTAACTTTTCCATCTATATGCCCCATCATCATTTACAGAGTATTCCTCATATATTACCTTGACTATTGTGTTCATATCATAAAAAAGAACCGTTCGCTTTTTTAATGAATAGGTAACGCTGTAAAAAGTAACTGTTTCCCAGCTTTTGTCAAGAGGATCAAGCGCAAGATACCGTCGTTCTTCATCATTGAGCATTATGCAGTATACTCCATCGGTAAAATACTGCTCTGCTCCTGAAACAGTCTTTTTCTCTGTAGTAGCTGCATTTCCTTCTGTTTCGTGAATTACAGCATTTTTTGGTGAAAGCTTATTCCCGCTGAAGCTACCGAAAATCTCAGCCACAGCCTGATAGTTCACGCCATCTCTTCCCCTCCAACAATTAAGCGGATAGAAAGTCAAACCATCCCTTCCCATACCATGATTGTTGTAATTTACATAACCGTGGAGAAAGCCCTTGTTCTCAGCACCTTCCAGTATTCCACAGACGGAAAGTATACCCAGTATGCAATGAATAGCATTACCAGTAGCATTGAAGAATTTTCGCCTTCGTATCTCGGTTAACAGAGCGGTATCCATGTTGTGAAGCTTCATTTCACGTACGCAGGCAAATATACCATTAAGTATACGATAGTCCTCATCACAGGGCTCAACAGCCGGCAGTTTCATAAACTCCCGCAAATCATTGAGCACATATTCAGCACATGTGAAATCCGGCTCTCTGCCATACTGTTTGGGTGGAAGATACCTAAAGACATCATATTTATTCCAATCTATACTTTCTGAAGTCTCCAGTCCGTGAGTACAGCCACAGACTATACATGCAGGAGTATTCCATTCTGTCTTTTCAACGCCATTCGATATCATTTCATGTTCAGGGAGTGATCTCGCCCACACAAGACTTGAAAGAGCAGAACGATACCTCATATCTTCGCTTGAAAGGCTATATAGGAAAGCTTTTGCAACAGTGTTCAGAGATATCAGTTTTGACATTCTTTTGATTTCAGTTACTATCTCATCATGTGTTGTAATGGAATCAGGCACAAGCAAACCGCTATTTACCGCATTCCCTTTTTCATTATCAGACAGCTGCCCCTCTGGCTTATAAGAGAGGTAGTATTTCTTCAATAGAATCAACGCCTTCTTATCAACCAAAACTGATGCCTCCTTTAACACTAATTGAACAAATTAAATCTGATAGCACGATTTATTCATTGTGCATTACTATTTATTTTGGGAAACACATGGCTGTTATTTCCCATATTGCACATACGGAAAAAAGTACCGAAAGGGTTAAGCTAATTACATTTGCTGTCTTCTTTACACTTTTTGACGACTTTTGTAAACTTTGCAGGAACAATCCACAAAACAGCGCTCCGGTTATAACAGTAAGCGTTATATATCGGAAGTTCATTGTGCATACAAATGGATAATCAGCAGCCATTTGATAAAAGTTTGCTATCATTATAATGTGGAAGAATATGAAAAATGCTTTCATTACAGCATTTGCTGTAGTTTTTCTGAAGCATATAACTATCATAAACACTATGGCTGCAGCGGCGATAATTAAGTTTACTATGAAGAAAAAAGTCATAATCGAAGAGATATGCTCGCCTATCCGGAAACTGGTCTCGTTATTTCCCTCTCCCAATATGGAGTTTTTCAGTATACAAATTAAAGGATTCATCTCGTTGTCCCCAGTGAGAATACCGTTTTCGTCACGATATGCCCAATGCTGGAATATCCCTTTGAACTGATATGCGGAAAAGTTTTTAACACGCTCCCAAAAGCCAATATTCCCTATGTACTGATCGCTATCTTTTCCAAGCTCCTGTACATAGGTTATGGGGACACCAAAGCGAAAATGGTTTCTTATCTGATACCATAACGCAAGCGGAATGCATATGGCTCCGAAGTAAATGTACTGTATAAATAGTTTTTTCCATTTCTTTTTGAAGTGGCTAATGAAAACGTTGAGGAAAAGGAATGCAACAGTAAATGCAATAAGTGCTGCTGAGAGCTTTGACATCATGCCCAAGCCAATACAAAATGCAAGTCTGATAATGTCATTCATTTTCTGACTTTCGTACCATTTTATCGCTGCAAGGCAGGCTCCTGCTGTAAGTGCAGTAGCTAGCGGATCGTTGTTTAAAGCTCCAGAGAAAAATGTGAACGCAGGATAAAATGATATTACCGCAAGCGGTGCATACAGTGAAACACCACTAAGCTTGAAATGGCGCATTATCTTATATGCTGATATGATTATCGCCATTGTATAGAAAAGCGAGAGTATCTGTAAAGATTCCCTGGATGAGTTGAAGTCCAATCCGAATATATTCTGGTTTATATATATCCATACAGCGCTTATGGTATGGTGCAGCGGCGGATGATAGAACTGCCACCGTGTGCGGACGTCAAAATCAGGAAGATGATGGTTATACATGAGATATTCTATGTATCCGAAGTGACCGGCGTCGTCCGGAGTTCCGGTGAATGCACCGACATCGTTCTGCCTTGTATACATATCCGTATAGAAAATGTACATCAGCTTAGTAAGAAATCCTGCCCCGAGTATTATCAGACTTATAAACCTATCAGTCAGTTCTCGCCTGGTGATATACTTTTTGAAGTATATACCACATAATATCATGGCGGCAAAACAGACAAGAATTATCCATACTCCCCTGCGCCCTGGGATAAAGCAACTGTTAAAAACGAATATTGCACATATAATCGCTAAAGAATAAAATATTGCTGTAATAAACGGAATCTGACCTTTTTTATTCTTTTTCAATACTGTTGCTATCCCCGCAGATGTCAACAACGCTGAACCTATAAGCATTGTGTTCCCAGGTATGAGCTCCTCCTGCGCGAATGTAAAAAAATGTACGAAAAGGCACACGATAAATGCACATATATACGGATGTGTCGATAAAATGTCAAATACTTTAGCTGTACTTTTATTAATATTGATAGATGAACTGTTCACCATTACTGCTGCTCCTTTATAAATATAAAATAATTATATCACTTATGCGTTGAAATGTCAAAGAATTACACGATATCGTATCTGCAAAAAAGTGGTTTTTAAGATGACTCTGCACATTTATGTTATATATATTAACTTACATTCAAAAGACTACAAACTGCCAATTTCTCCAATTACATAAGTAAGCCCAGAAAAGTACAGGCTTTTTCATTTCAACAAAAATTAAGCCAAACGGTTAGCACATTCTTTTCAAGCTCCTTCATTTGATGTTTTGATATTTCAGGCTCTCATTGATATTTCAAAAATAGTGAATATTATTTTTATAATTATAAAACAAGAATTTAATCAAAGCAAAAAACGCCTTGATTTCATAATAATTATTATGTATAATTAATATAGTAACAATACAATCATGAGATCTTTTGTTTAAATTAGCCATACGCTTCAGAGGTTACAGCAATATTCTGCTTTGAGAATATCTCATGTAAGTTCAAATATTATCATAGGGGGACTATATCTTTATGAAAAAAATTGCAGCTTTCGTGGCAGCTATTCTGACTGCATCAGCAGCTATACCATATATTCCGTCTGCATCAGTAGAAATGAATGTGAAAAACCTTCCTCATCACACGGATTATTATCCTCTTGTAGACGAACAAAAAACTATGAAGGAAATAAATGAAAGGAATCTTGACATTGACTTCAACTCAGACGGAAAGTTCGATCATCTTGATTGCTACCTCCTTGAAAGATATGATGATTACCTTTACTCAAATGATTACCTTCCTGAGGATATCAGAACCAAAATAGCCGCCAACGCTGACCTTGATGGCAACGGAACTGTTGAATACTATGAAAAAGCACGCATTTTCTGTCATTTTCTCCTTTACTGTGATATAGATACATCTTTATTTGCGATATCAACGTATGAAGAATATGATAAGGAACTGGGCATTCCCAGCAGAGAAGGCTGCAACAGCAGAAATTTTGTTGAATCTCTGAATGACAGATCAATTTATCTTGGCGTGAATTATCTTTTCCTCAGCAAAATCATAGATGAAGGAAAAGTTAATCCCGATGTCAACAATGACGGAAAGTTCGATTTGGCTGATGTTCTTGATTATAAAATAGCTACGACATCTTCACCGTGTATATCAGTACAGGATCCTGAAACGGGTTATTATTCTATAAAATTTTGTCCGGATAAGAAGATAGAACTTGATGAAGATATTCAGGCAAGAGTAAAAGCTTTAACAGTGGTGCAGAGTGATATAGACGTAATGTGTATGCAAGATGCTTCAGCACTGCTTGACTACCTGTTCCTTACAGAGCCAGTTCTCCCAGAATATTCAGATAATACATACTATGAAAAATACCGCGATGGAGCACAGTATTACTATATAGGTGATATGGTCAAATTCTATCATGAATATATTGACCAGACCAGCATTTCTGTGCCATCACTTGAAGAAATTGAAGAACAGGACAGAATAAAAGATCAAATTGAAAAGCAGTACTTCAATGATATAGCATCTGGTAAAATCTCAGCTCCCGACCTTAACTTTGACAATATCATAGACGGAAGAGATCAGCATATCGCCGATATTTTCCACGGCGACAGATTATTCGGCAGAACAGTCGAGGAAAGCAACCTTACAAAAGAAGAATATGATAATCTGGATAAGTACTGCGACTTTGACCATAACGGAATAAGTGGTGATGACTATGATCTGGAATTAATTGGACAATACATTTTCATTAATGTCTTTGAGAGAACAAGAGTCATGGCAACTGACAGTACAGGTGAATATTATGAGGATTATGCAAATGCCCTTTTCATGAAGGAAATGTATCCTGACCAAGAACCTGGGATATTTGATTTATTCAACCGTTCTGGCAATTCGGTTGAAACATACGTATTTCCTACCATAGAAGAACACTATCGTCAGTTTTCAGTGGGAGTGGCCAAGAAAATGTATCTTGAGCCGGATATAGATGGAAACGGAACAGTTGATGAACTAGATAAGAAGTATGCACTGTCATATATATCTTTCCTGGAAACAGGAAAAATGGATGAAACAGAAATACCTGAAGATGTGCTTGAAAGAATAAGGACAAACTGTGATTTCACTCATGACGGCAATAGCGGACTGTTGTATGATATGCAGATTGTCGTTCTATATGTAGATAGGGAAATACTCAAAAGTACTGATAAAACAGACGATAATTATACACAGTATAGTACCGAACCCCAAAAGAATCTCGCAGGTGATGCAAACTGTGACAGCATAATCGATATGGGAGATGCAGTTATTATTATGCAGTCACTTGCAAATCCTAACACATATGGATTAGAAGGCACTGCAGAGTATCATCTTACTGAACAGGGAAAAATCAATGGTGATATGGATGGAAACGGTCTTACAGTTGGGGATGCATTGGATATACAGAAAATGCTTCTCGGATTTGATGACAAAAACAATTGATATAAATCTAATTAAGCTTTATATCACATCAGACTACCGACCGTTCAGGTATAAGCAGCCGATCGTAAATATCTTAATACTCGAATTCTAGTATTCCAAATATATTTTAGTATTTAGCTTGAAGTGCTGACGTTCATTATACAACTTAGGATTTATAAAAGGAGCTTCCTGTAAAAGAATAAA
>DBYI01000061.1 GCA_002310115.1 Ruminococcus flavefaciens | reverse complement strand
GCATAATCGTTAAGAGCCTTAGCCATAGGTGCCAAGCAGTTTGTTGTGCATGAAGCAGCTGAGATGATCTTGTCATCCTTTGTGAGAGTCTTCTCGTTAACGCTGTAAACGATTGTAGGAAGATCATTACCAGCAGGAGCTGAGATAACAACCTTCTTAGCGCCAGCATCGATATGAGCCTGAGACTTGTCCTTTGAGCAGTAGAAACCTGTGCACTCGAGAACAACGTCTACGCCGATTTCACCCCAAGGGAGCTCTGCAGCGTTAGCCTTTGCATAAATTGTAAGTGTCTTGCCGTCAACTGTGATTGTGCCCTTCTCGTCGTCTGCAGAAACAGAGTGAAGATTCTCACCGATCTTTCCACAGTAACCACCCTGAGCTGTATCATACTTGAGAAGCTGAGCGAGCATTGAAGGCTTTGTAAGGTCGTTGATAGCAACTACCTCATAACCTGGAGCATCAAACATCTGTCTGAATGCAAGACGGCCGATACGACCGAAACCATTAATAGCAACTTTAACTGACATGGGATATACCTCCTAAAAATTTGTATGGTATTATTATACAGCAACTCGGAAAATTTTTCAAGAGGTTCGACAAAAAAATAACAGAAATTTCGTGAAAAGTGCATATTGTACAAACATATAATTGATGGTACAAAAATTTTTGTTGCAGTTTCTTTTGCAATAACTCGGCTTCATAAGAGTATTCTGCACGGTTGAAAACTTTGAACATTTCGGTCTAACGTTTGAGGACATTTGTGGACTTTTTAAACTTGTTTGTATTAAAAAAACACATCATCCATGAGCTTTTTATCTAACATATACTATTATAAAATGAGAGCGTTCGATTTATCGGACTAAATTTGACTACAGTCGTAATACCGCAGACGGGCAGCAGTGGTAATACCATTTTTTTATCCTTTGTTAATTATAATCAGCAGGTATCCATTCTGCTTTTGCACGTATATACGTTGATATCGGAAGCTGTAAGTGATGAAAATGTGTTCGCCGAATAAAATTTAGCATATTAGACAGAATATTGCGAATATTTTGTTGACATTATTCAAAAAAAGTTGTATAATAAAAACGTTGAAAGACATCAACGTAAAATCGTCGTTTTCGGAGTGTGTTTATGGGAAAGAATTATGAGATCGAGCGTAAATTTCTCGTTGAATTTCCTAAAGTATCAGAGCTGGATGTAAAGCGCAGGATAGGCATAGTGCAGACCTATCTCAGAAGCGGAGAGAATGGACTTCAGCGAAGAGTAAGATCCGTGGATGAAAATGGAAGTGTGAAATATACCTATACGGAAAAATTGTTTCTTAGCCCCGTGACCAGGGAGGAGAACGAGTATGAAATTAGCGGTGAGGAGTACAAGTTGCTTCTCAGCGAGTTCCGTAAGGACTGCCCACCTGTGGAAAAGGTGAGATACTGTTTTGATTATCACGGACAGCTTTTTGAACTGGATACCTATCCGTTTTCCGATAAGCTTGCAATTATGGAACTGGAACTTTCTTCGCCTGACCAGGCAATAGATTTTCCGGATAATGTCAGGGTACTGAGGGACGTTTCCTCGGATCACCGCTATTCCAATGCCGCTCTTGCCCGTGCAGGAGCTTTTCCCGAACAGAAGATTGGAGAAAAAGATTAATGTCGGAAATATTCGTACCCGCTGACAGCCCCGAGCAGCTTTCCGCCCTCTTCGGACAGCTTGACGGGAATATCAGTAAACTTCAGAAGGATTTCAATGTCACCGTTGTTAGCAGAGACGGAGGCATAAAAATAATCGGAGACGGCGATACTGCAGGAGCCGAAAAAGCTCTCCGCGCCCTTATGAGCTTTGCAAATAAAGGCAATGCCGTCAACGAACAAACGGTTCGCTATGTGACTTCTATGGTAGCTGACGGTATTGAGGAGGAGCTTCAGGAACTCGGCGGTGACGGCATCTGTATGACTGCGTCGGGAAAGATACTTCGTCCGAGAACGGTCGGACAGAAAAGATATACAGACGCTATCAGAAACAATACTATTGTACTCGGTATAGGTCCTGCAGGTACAGGAAAGACCTATCTTGCCGTTGCAATGGCGGTAAAAGCGTTCCGCGAACATAAGATAAAGAAGATCATCCTTACCCGTCCCGCCGTTGAAGCAGGTGAAAAGCTGGGTTTCCTTCCCGGAGACCTTCAGGACAAGGTAGATCCTTATCTTCGACCACTGTATGATGCTCTTTTTGATATGTTCGGAGCTGAGAGCTTTGCACGTTATATGGAAAAGGGGATAATTGAGGTAGCTCCGCTGGCATATATGCGCGGACGTACTCTCGATGAAGCGTTCATTATCCTCGATGAAGCTCAGAACACTACTTCGGAGCAGATAAAAATGTTCCTTACGCGACTCGGAAACGAGAGCAGAATGGTTATAACAGGCGATATCACCCAGATAGACCTCCCCGATACAAAGAAATCAGGGCTTGTGGAGGCTATCAAGGTCCTGAGGGGGATAGACGATATCGAAATACATCGCTTCACTGAGAAGGATGTAGTAAGACACAGACTTGTACAGGATATTATCAAGGCTTATGAAAAATACAATGAAGGGAGAAAAAATAATCATGGCTAAGTTAAAAGTATATGTCAAGAATAATCAGACAGAGGTGAAGGTTCCGGTAGGTATAAGACTTCTTATCAGAAGATGCTGTCAGGCAGTTCTCACAACTGAGAATTTCGGCAAGGATGCAGAGGTAAGCGTTTCGTTCGTAAGCAATAATGAGATCAAGAATCTTAACAAGATATACAGAAACAAGGACGCGGTTACTGACGTTCTCTCATTCCCTCTTACAAGCGAAGACGGTGCAGTTGAGGTTAATCCGGAGACAGGTGCAGTACAGTTGGGAGATGTTGTTATTTCATTGGAAACAGCTGTAAAGCAGGCTCAGAATTACGGACATTCACTGGAGAGAGAGGTAGGATTCCTCACAGTACATTCAATGCTTCATCTTCTGGGTTACGATCACGAAACAAGTCAGCTTGATCAGCGTATTATGCGTGAAAAGGAAGAGTCGGTGCTTGAAAAGCTTGGTATATCAAGAGATGTAACTTTTGTAGTTAACGGAGAAAACAGCTGATGCCGAGAACAGCTTTCGTTACCATTGCCGGACGGACAAATGCAGGTAAATCCTCACTTCTTAATGCTATCGTCGGGGAGAAGATAGCCTCCGTCAGCAATAAGCCCCAGACTACACGCACCCGTATAACGGGTATACGCAATATTGATGATGTTCAGCTGGTATTCTTCGATACTCCAGGACTTCACAAGCCTGTGAACAAGCTCAGTGAGCATATGCTGAATACCGTAAAGGAATCGGTTAGCGATATAGACGCAGTTGTTTTTGTAATGGACTGCACAAAAAAGATAAATCAACAGGAGCTTGAGCTGCTGAAATCTCTGAACAGTTCAAAAATGCCTGTCATACTTGTACTCAACAAAATAGACCTGTTGAAAAACAAGGATGAGCTTGCTCCCATTATCGCTGAGCTGACATCAAAGATAGAGTTTCAGGCATTAGTACCCGTCAGCATTACCGAAAATAGTGGTGTGGATATAGTCATCGACGAGATAATAGCCCTCGCGGAGGAGTCTGTGCACTTTTTCCCTGAGGATATGATAACCGACCAGCCTGAAAAAGTGCTTGCGGCTGAAATGATACGCGAAAAGCTCCTTACGCTCCTTAGCGATGAAGTGCCCCACGGTATTGCTGTTGGGGTTGAAAAGATGAGTGAGCGGGATGATAAGGATATACTTGATATATCTGCAGTTATCTACTGTGAAAAGGAATCACATAAGGGCATAATCATAGGAAAGGGCGGAGCAATGCTGAAAAAGGCTTCGACTGCTGCGAGATTAGAGCTTGAGGAGTTCTTCCAGATAAAGGTGAACCTCAAGTGTTGGGTCAAAGTCAAGGAAGACTGGCGTAACAGGGAGAACCTTATCCGAAGCTTCGGACTTTCAGAGAAATAATTACCGTAAATAATCACAGCTTTCCCGCGGATAATAGTTACATAGGATATTATCTGCGGAGGAAAACTGTGAACGAGGATGTTTTATGGAGTGTGTTCGCTCAGAGCGGCAGCATAGAGGACTATCTGCGGTATTCGGCGAATAAGGATGAAAACCATGACAATAGTTGAAGGCATAGTCCTGAAAGAGCGTCCTGTGGGAGAACAGGACAAATTTATTGATATAATGACCAAAGACAGGGGAGTTATCGAGGTTTCCGTAAAAGGTGCAAGGAAGATAAACGGAAAATCGGGAAGCTCCACCCAGCTTCTGGCATATTCACGGTTCTGCGTAGACAAGAGAGGAAAATACCTCTATCTCAACAGCGCAGAGCCGATACATATTTTTTACGGACTTCGCGATTCGCTCTCCAAGATATCTTTGGCGAGTTATTTTGCTGAGGTCGTGCGCTTCTGTATAAAGCCAGAGGCTCAGAATGGCGATATAATGCGGTTGCTGCTTAACTGTCTGCACTTTCTTGAAAACGGGGAACGCGATGAACTGCAGCTCAAAGCTGTATTTGAGTTCCGCCTCATGTCGGAGATAGGCTATATGCCAGATATAGTGGCATGCCGGAACTGTGGAGTTTACGAGCCTGAAGAGCTCTTTTTCTGTATCGGCGACGGTGGTTTTTACTGCGCTGACTGTTTTGATAATACGATTGAAGAGAACAACTATATGAAAATTAAGCTGCCTGTACTAAGCGCGGTAAGGCATATAGTACTCAGCGACTTTGACAGGCTTTTTGCCTTTCGCGTTTCGGAAACAACGCAGGAAAAGCTTTCGGCACTTGCGGAGAACTATATTCTCACACATTTGGAGCGCAATTTTGGAACGCTGGACTTTTACAAATCAATTAAGTGATTAGTGCATGGGTAAATTACGTTTATAAAAGCAAGTCATCTTCGGATGATTGCTGTTTACTGTCTGCTAGTTACTTGTGCTAAAAGGAAAATTATGGATAAATATTTGAAAACACTTGAACTGGATAAAATACTTGAAATGCTTGCGGAGCTCACCTCTAATGAGGAAACGCGTCGCATGGCACTGGCGGTACGTCCCGATAACGATCTTGAAAGAGTACGCTATGAATGCCTGAAAACTTCTCAGGCCCTGTCTCTTTCGGTGCAGTTCGGAACACCACCTTTCAGCAATTTCAAGGACATCAGTACTGTTGCCGCAAGAGCAAAGTCCGGAGCAGTTATTTCTCTTAGTGACCTTCTCGATATAGCGGCAATGCTTAAACAGATAAAAGCTCTCGCGGACTGGTATGCACATTGCGAGAACATGGAAACAGAGCTGAGTTACCTTTTTTCAAGGTTACAGCCAAACGACTGGCTGCTGGAAAAGCTTGAACGTTCAATCATCTCGGAAAATGAGATCTCAGACGCAGCAAGTCCCGAGCTTGCCGCAATACGTCGAAAGATAAATCGTGCAGGCATGCAGCTCCGTGAAACTCTTGACAAAATGATAAAGAATAAGACCACTCAGCAGTACTTGCAGGAGAGCAATGTCACTATCCGTGACGGACGTTTTGTTCTGCCTGTAAAATCCGAGTACCGCGGACAGGTCAGCGGTCTTATCCACGATACATCAGCTACAGGTCAGACTATTTTCATAGAGCCTATGGCGATAGTTGAGGCAAATAACGATATACGTCTTCTCGAGGCAAAAGAACAGGAGGAGATTGAGCGCATTATTCATCAGCTCTGCCGTGATTGTGGAGATTATGCGGATATACTCGCGGAAAACTACAAGATATGTACGGAGCTTAATCTTTACTTTGCAAAGTCGAATCTCGCGGCGAAACTCCGTTGCTCGCTGCCAGAGATAACAGACGATGGTAAAATGCATCTGAAAAAGGCACGTCACCCTCTTATTGACAGAAATAAGGCTGTTCCAGTGGAGATAAGTCTTGGTGAGGACTATCAGGCTCTCATTATAACAGGTCCGAATACGGGCGGAAAGACTGTAACACTTAAGACTGCGGGACTTCTTGCGGCTATGACTATGTGCGGACTGCTTATTCCCGTTGCTGACGGCAGTAAAATATCCGTTTATGATCATATTCTTGCGGATATCGGTGACAGTCAGAGCATTGAGCAGAATCTTTCCACATTCTCCTCACATACGAATAAAGTTATTGAGATACTTAAAACAGCAGATGAACAGTCACTTGTTCTTCTTGACGAGCTGGGTTCAGGAACTGATCCGGTAGAGGGAGCTGCTCTTGCAATATCCATTATCCGTCGACTTATGGAAAGCGGCGCAAAGGTGATGGTGACCACCCATTATCAGGAATTGAAGGTGTTTGCTATTGACAGCGACGGTGTTGAGAACGCTTCCTGTGAGTTTGATATCGAAACCTTGCGTCCGACCTATAAGCTTATAGTTGGTTCGCCTGGTAAGTCAAACGCTTTTGCTATTTCTGAGAGCCTTGGTATGCCTTCTGATATCATAGAAGATGCAAAGATGCGCGTCAGCGAGGCTAATACGAGACTCGAAGAGGTTATTGGAAAACTTGAGGCTGCCCGTGTTGAGCTTGAAAAGCAGAAGGACGAAATAACCCGTTTGCGTATACAGACCGCAGAGCATGAGGAGTCTATCAGAAAGGAACGCGAGGAACTAGAAGCAGCTAAGGCTGAGGAACTTGAAAAGGCAAGGCTTCGCGCTATGACCATCATTGAGCAGACAAAGGCAGAGTCTAACGAACTTCTTGATGAGCTTGACAAGCTGCGCAAGGAAAAGGAGAAGAAGGATTTCAGTGCCAATGTTTCGGGTATGAAAGCAAAGACGAAACAAAGCTTCAACAAGATGTACGATACGGCAAATCCCGTAAATAAGCAAGACCCTAATGAGGGATATGTTCTGCCTAGAAAGCTTCGCAGGGGTGATACGGTCTACGTTGTAGATCTTCAGCGCAAAGGAATAATATCTGGAGAGCCCGACGGAAGCGATTTCGTATACGTTCAGATGGGCGTAATGAAAACGAAAATGAACATATCAAGGCTTAGACTTGAAGAGCCTGAAAAGGTCACAGTCGGTAATAAGTCCATACGTCCAAACAGGAAGATGAACAAAGTGGGCGTAAAGGTTGAGCGAAGAGGAAAAATGGAACTTGATATACGTGGATGCCCTTGCGATGACGGCGTTTATCAGCTTGATGCATTCTTAGATCAGGCAGTAATGTCTAATATTTCCACAGTAACAATAATCCACGGCAAGGGTACGGGACTTCTGAGGCAGGCTGTGCATAAGCGGTTAAAGTCCCATCCTTCCGTAAAGTCGTTCAGGCTTGGTCTCTTCGGAGAGGGCGAGGACGGAGTTACAGTTGTGGAGCTGAAGTAAACTGCAGCATTATTTACGAATGTATGGTTAAGGGGGAATGGTATTGAACAGACTTGTAGACAAGCTCGCTATACTTACTATCTGTATGATGAGTCTATTTATGTCAGATAGCTTTTCTGAGCCTGTTATAGTTACCATTGTGACTATCACCTTTTCTTCAGCAGCACAACTTTTAACAGGACGGTTCGCAGCATATGTTATTATTATGGGTTGTTCTTTGCTATGTGGAGCTTTTCCACTCTTTTTCTGTACCATGCCGCTCATGCTGTATGATGCTTTGTGGGAGAAAAAATGGTGGCTTGTCCTGCCTGCGGTTGCAGTATTAACAAGGTTGGACAGCTTGAAATTTGGGCAGCTTATGATAACTGCTGCCGCTACAGCGGTAACAATAATAGTATACAACCGTATTTCAGGACTGGAAAAGACAGTTGAAAAGCTCACACAGCTTCGCGATGAGGTGGCAGGAAAAAACCGTCAGCTCTCAGAACAGAATATGAGACTTGCACAGGCGCAGGACAATGAGATACATCTTGCGACTCTGAAAGAGCGTAACCGCATTGCACGTGAAATACATGACAATGTTGGACATATGCTTACCCGTTCACTTTTGCAGTCGGGAGCTCTTCTTGTTATAAACAAGGACGATCAGCTCCGTGAACCATTGGAGAGTCTGCGTTCTACTCTTGACAGTGCCATGACAAGTATACGCGAAAGTGTTCATGATCTTCACGACGACTCCATTGACCTCAGAAAGGTCATAGAAGAGAGTATCAGAACAGTTGACAGCAGGTTCACGGTTAGTCTTGACTGCGACACCAGCGGAAGCATTCCCGGAAATGTGAAGCTTTGTATGATAGGAGTTGTCAAGGAGGGACTGTCAAACGCTGTGAAGCACTCAAAAGGTGACAGGATAACCATTGTTATCCGTGAACACCCTGCATTTTATCAGCTTATGCTGGAAGACAACGGAAGCTGTTCGGAGATAAAGGAAAGCGGTATAGGCCTCAAGAATATGAGCGACCGTGCAGCCGCTCTTGGTGGAAGAATAAGTTTTACACCGTCTTCAGAGGGCTTCAGGATATTCATGTCAGTGCCAAAATAAAAGGAGAATATATGAACATTATAGTTATTGACGATGATAAGCTTGTGGCCTTGTCACTGAAAACCATACTGGAAAGCACTGGAAATGTGACAGTTGCCGCAATGGGTGAGAGCGGACAGCAGGCGATAGAACTGTACAGCAGCATACGTCCCGATGTTATCCTTATGGATATTCGTATGGATGGCATGAGCGGAATAGAGGCAGGAGAAAATATCCTGAAAAATTTTCCCGATGCACGTATACTATATCTGACAACGTTTTCTGATGACGAATACATAGTCAAGGCACTTAATATGGGGGCAAAGGGTTACATTCTTAAACAGGACTTCGATGGTATAGCTCCTGCCCTTGAAGCAGTAATGCGCGGTCAGAGCGTCTTCGGTGAGAAGATAATAACCAAGATCCCTGAACTAATGGTACCGAAGGAGAAGTTCGACTTTGCTGCTCACGGTATAAGTGACAAGGAGCGCGAGGTGCTGGAGCTGGTAGCAAAGGGTCATAGCAACAAGGAGATAGCAGGACAGCTCTATCTCAGCGAGGGAACTGTCAGGAATTATATAAGCAGTCTGCTGGACAAGCTTAGCCTTCGTGACAGAACTCAGCTGGCTGTGTACTATTACACAGAGGTTAAAGGTAATTCCTGATCCGGAATTATTATGAATAATTTACTTGAAAAAATAGATATTTATAAACTGTTTTACAAACCTAAATTTATATTATCTGCTTGACATAAGCAGTAAATTATGGCATAATGAAAATGTATAGCTATGGTATACTCGTGAGGAAGCTCCGCACAGACGGAGCAATAAAAATTGAGAGGAGAGTTTTACTATGCTTAAAAAACTGACAGGCGGTATCGTTTCCGCCATGTTGCTGGCTTCGTCAACTGTTTCGGCTCTGCCCGCAGGCATGATGATGACAGCAAATGCTGCCGACGGCAAGTTTAACTACGTCGATGCACTGGACAAATCCCTTTTCTTCTATGAGGCGCAGCAGGCAGGACCGCTTCCTGAGTGGAACAGAGTTGAGTGGAAGGCAGACTCAGCTATGCAGGATCCTGTTCTCGGAGGCTGGTTCGACGCAGGAGACCATGTAAAGTTCAATCTTCCTATGTCATATTCGGCTTCAATGCTTGCATGGGGTTTATATCAGTACCCTGACGGACTTGCAAAGGCTGGTCTCAAGGATACCTACGTAAACAACCTAACATTTGTACTTGATTACCTTGCTGAATGTGATAAGGGTTCTGAGGTAGTATATCAGGTAGGTATCGGTAAGGATGACCATACTTGGTGGGGCCCGGTTGAGCTTCTTGAGTACGGTATGGAAGACAACTCACATTCTATTGCAGAGTCACGTGCAGCTCTCAAATCATCAAAGGGCTGTTCAGCTGTATTCGGTGAAATGGCAGCAGCTCTTGCAGCAGGTTCAGCAGCTCTTGATGGCAGTATCGATGCTTCCAAGAAGGCTGATTACCTTAAGCATGCTGAGAATATCTACAAGATAGCTAAGACATCACCAAGTGATGATGTTTATAATAAGAGCGATGCGCAGGGGTTCTATCAGTCAAGCCACTTCTACGATGAACTCTTCTATGCAGCAAACTGGCTGTACATCGCAACAAAGGATGATGCTTACCTTGCTGATGCAAAGAGTTTCATACCGAACCTCGGAAAAATGCTGGGTGAGGGTGATACTCTTGCTTACGGTTGGTCACATTGCTGGGATGACAATATGCAGGGTGCAATGCTTCTTTACGCTATAAATGCAAACGATTCCAGTGCTATTGCTCATGTTAAGAAGCACTGTGACCGTTGGGTAAATGGCGACGAAGCTAAGATAATATCAGGCGGACTTCGCTGGCTGAGCAACTGGGGTTGCCTGAGATATGCAAATACAGCTGCGTTTATTGCAACTGTTGCAAGCGATACTATCCTCACTTCAGAGGCTTCTAAGTACACAGAATTTGCTGAGGCACAGGTTAATTATGCTCTCGGTGACAACCCACTCAAGCAGAGCTATGTAGTTGGTTTCGGAGATAAGTATCCTCAGAATCCTCACCATCGTACAGCTCATGGTTCATGGAAGAATGATCTTAAGATTCCTGATAAGACAAGACATATCCTTTATGGTGCTCTTGTAGGAGGTCCTAATCAGGATGGCTCATATAACGATGATCGTCAGGACTTCATAAATAATGAGGTTGCAACTGACTATAACGCAGGCTTCACAGCTATGCTCTGTAAAATGGTAGACAAGTACGGTGGATCAAAGGATCCTAACTTCCCCGAGCCTGAGACACACGACGGTCCAGAGTTCTACGTTGAAGTTCTCTCCAAGGGCGGCGACGCAAGCGGTCAGACTATCAGCTTCAAGGTAACCAACCACTCTGCATGGCCTGCAAGAGTTCAGGACAATATCTCATTCAGGTATTTCATGGACCTCAGCGAGGTCAAGGCACAGGGCAAGAACCCTGAGGATCTCGTTATCCGCTGCGACCGTGACCAGTCTGCTATGTATTCTTCAAAGGGCTACAAGACAGCTGAGATCTCCAAGCCTATCCAGTACAGCGGCGATATCTACTACATCGAGGTAAATCTCCCTGACGGACGAGTTGTTCTTCCTATTTCAGAGGGACAGCAGCAGTGTGAGATACTCCTTGCTATCGTAATGCCTGACTACGGCAGCGGCTGGGATTCATCAAATGACTTCTCTGCACAGGGCGTAGGTAAGAGCGCAAATGCAGCAGACGGAATGGCAAAGGGCGTTATCACTCCTTATGTACCTGTTTACGTTGACGGCAAGCTTTACTACGGTGAAGAGCCCGATGGCACAAAGGCTGACGGTCTCGGCGGCACAGGCTCCGACAAGCCGAAGGTAACAACTACCACAACTCAGCCAAAGGTTGAGACAACAACTACAACTTCCAAGGAAACTACTACAACTAAGGAAACAACAACTACTACAACAACTACAGCTCCAGAAACGACAACAACTACAACTACAACGACTACTGAACCTGCTGTAACAGTAACGACTACTACAGATCAAAATGGCGGTCAGAACGGATACAGTACGGATCTTGTACCTAAGTTACCTGAGCCTGATTACGGCGATTCAAACTGCGACGGCTATATTGACATGGCAGACGCTGTTCTTATCATGCAGGCTCTCGCAAATCCGAACAAGTACGGTATCAACGGTACAGACAGCAAGCACATCACAGCTGAAGGTGCAGAAAATGCTGATGTTGATACTTCCAGCAAGGGACTTACATCAAATGACGCACTCCGCATTCAGATGTATCTGCTTCATAAGATAACAAGTCTTGATCCACAAGATTAATAACCAAACTGAAAGCTAACCGATTCGGGTAATGTCTTTTGGTCAAATAATAGCAAACAGTCACAGGATCAAAAATGATCTTGTGACTGTTTTTATATATTGTGCTCCAAAATAATTTTTTCAAAAGTGAAATTTCTTCCTTCTAAAATCTGACTATATAAGTAGAGGACAAAAGTTCCTCAGGAAAGGAGGCTATCTTATGGATGATATATCAATAATTGAACTGCTGCAAAAAAGGAATGAATCAGCTATCAGCGAGATTCGTCATAAATATGAACGACTTTGCGAATATATTGCGGGAAATGTTCTTTCTCAGCATGAGGATATTGAAGAATGTGTGAATTCCGCCTGCTATGAGGTATGGAACAATATACCGCCTGCAAAGCCGAATGACCTGAAAAGCTATTTATGCAGCATTGTCAGGAATATCGCTATAAACAGACTTGAATACAATACTGCTGCCAAACGCAATAACCATTACACGGTATCACTTGAAGAGATATCGGACTGCGTGCCCGCTGATCCTGACGATAATATCGAGCTGTCTGATCTTGCTGACACTATCAGCCGCTTTCTGCGTACGCAGGATGAAATGCAGTGCAGAGTATTTGTGCGCAGGTACACCTATGGTGATTCGGTTGCGGACATAGCAAGACGCTTCTCCCTGAACGAGAAAACAGTCGCTACTTATCTTTTTCGGACAAGGAAAAAACTGAAAGTATTTCTGAAGAAGGAGGGATATGACTATGAATAAAAATAATTTTATGAAGGCTATGGGCATGATAGACGAAGACCTCATAAAGGACGCCGATACTTCGTATACAGGCGAAAAAACATTTGCCAATGCTGAGGAACTTTACAGCGAAAGTAAGCCTGAAATAGTCGTTTCCGGTGTTGATGTGTATCACGGTACTGTATGGAAAAAAATACTTGCTGTTGCAGCGACTTTTGTTATAGTTACAGGAGGTGTTGGCGGCGGAGCATACTACTTTTCTCAGATGAAAAATAGCGACAATAACATTGAAGATAACATTGAGTATGCTTCTATATATGACAAGCTTAAAGCAAACAGAGAAAAATATATGATGAATACGGTTTTGTGCGTGTTTGACGGTGCAGGTGGCGGTTATTCCCATCTGGAAAGTGAAGAACAAAATGAATTCTTTGAATATATGGACCAGTTTGATCTAATTACTGAGACAGAAAATATTTCTAAAACTGCAAGGCATCTGAAGTTTAATTTTGGAACAGATGAAAACATATATTATATTTTTGATCTGTATGAAAACGGTGATTACTCCTGGACAGATACAAGCACAGAAAAAACGACTTATCACAGCTTTATCAACGGGAAAGAGTCATTTGATGATCTTATGAAAATGTATAAACTTGATGATATAAGTTCTGATCTTTTCAACTGGAATGATGTTAATGAAGAAGAAATAAAGGGCTTTATTGATGAAAGCTATTCAAGCAGCTTTGATCCGACAAGCAGCCTGTTAAATACTGCGATAAAGCATGAGGGCACCAAAACAAAAATGTATGAGTTTGAAGACGGAGATCAAATAAACAATATAATCCTAAGCTGTGATTGGATAAGAGCAGGTGAATTTGATTTTAGTGACTACTACAGCATAAACGGAATGAGCCTGAGCGAAGACGGATATATGGCTGGATACAATAACGGCTATTTTGTAGTATATAAACTAAAGGATATAATGTATCTTGATAAGCTCAGACTTATATGGGAAGAATGTATGATACCTATGGACGATGCGTTCTTTGATATTGATCCGGATACGCTTATAAATGAATTGCATCAGACATTCAGCAATGCGAGAAATGCATCATGGATAAATGGATGTACAGGCATCCCGCAGGGAAAGCCGAATTATGACACGAAAGTTAGATATTACAGTATTATAAACTCTGTAGAATTTATCGATGAGATAGCTTCACTTGAATGGATTGGTACTACAGAGGCTGAAATAGAAGCTGAAACAGGAGAACGCAAAGAACAAGGTTTTTATTATTCCAACGGTTTTTATACTGTTCATGAAGGAGATAAGACACTTAATATTTATCCTGACGGCTATATGAGTATTCGAGGTATCGGTTGCTATAAGCTGAAAAACGAAAATGATACTGGAAAGTTGCAGGAGATATTTGAAAAGCACCTTCAAATAGATCGGTTTTCTGAATTTGCGGAAGATATAAACAAAGGCATAAATAATTATGAAAATCTTTCAGCGCATTACACATATACGTATAATATTAATGGAGTAACAGATGAAGTAAGCGGATATCTCAGTGTAGATGCCAGAAATGAGAAAATGTACATGACAGGCGAAGGAACAGAAGGCGGCAAAGCTGTTACAATGGAAATAGTAATGAATGGTTGTGATATATCTGCTGCAAAAGTAATTGAAAAAGGAACAGGAGAAAAACGGTTCGTTGGAGTATATGGGTACAGCAATGGATATGCTAGTCCTCCACCTGTAAATCATTATATTTATTTATGCAAGGATATTGAAAATGACCTTACTCCGAGATTATATTCAGCACAAGATAATTGTACAGATATGACTATGGACACTGCAAATGACGGCAGCATGAATATAATGTACCATGAAGCTGTAGTAGACAATGAAAGCAAAACATACAAAGATGTAGCTTTAGTTCTGAGTAAAAAAGGACAGGTTCTTTCGTATAGGGCAACTTATCCGAATAGCAGCGTATCATTTGTTCTTGACAATTATGTATTTGATTCTCCCGACTTCACTATTGAAGATGTTGATTCTGTATTTAACACCATAAAAGCTGAACAAGATGAGAATACCAATAATACAGATTGATAATATACCTGATTATTAAAATTATGAGGCCAGACTTTTTATAGGTCGGCCTCTTTTTGTTTGTATGACATGGGCATAATCTAATGGGTAAAAGTTCTGAACACATCCAGAAAGAGGAAAGGGTATAGCTTAACTGCAAGAGTGTACGCCGCGAGGCGGAATCAGAGGAATGTGCAGGCGAATAACAGGTTAGACGAACAGAAAGCATGTAAGCTGAGTATACTGAGAAGACCTGCAAATAAAAGTCAAGCCC
>DBYI01000120.1 GCA_002310115.1 Ruminococcus flavefaciens | reverse complement strand
ACGACCGCGAACACCGATTCCGTTCTGCTCAGCAAACTTAAGAATGCTGTTTGCAGAAGAAAGGCTGATCTCTACTTCATCACCGTTTACGCTCTTAACGATAGAATCAGGCAACATTTCATATTCACAGCTGATAGAGTTGTAATTTTTCTTGATAAAATCCTGAGCCTGTGAGTTAGCAATCTCCATGGAGCTTACAACAGTACCCAGGCGGAAATACGGTCCCATGTAATCCTTGAAGCCGTTGCCGCCTTTTTCGTATCTATAGTCAAGGTTCTGGTGAGCTCTTAAGTTAATATAACTGGTTGTTGTAGTAATCTCTGTTTTAGTTGTGGTTGTTGTATCCTTAGTAGTAGTTGCAGTCTGAACTGTATTAATGCTTGATGAATAGCTCTCAGGAAGTGACTTGATAAGTCCTAAGAGGTACTTCTGGATAGTAAAAGCGTCATTTGTTGTTATACCGCCGCCTGCCTCATAAACGTCTGCATTATACATGCCCTGATCTGAAAGCTTATATTTGTTTGGGTTAGCGAGAGACTGCATTATAATTACAGCATCGCCCATATCAATACCACCGTCGCAATTAGCGTCGCCCCACTTCTCAACCTTTGAATCAAGAAGTTCCTCAAGCTCAACAGGATCTGATGATGTTGTAGCAGAAACTGTTGTTGCGGTAGTATTGGTAGTTGTGGTTGTTATTATGGTGGTTGTAGTTGTTGTAGTTGTTGTAGTGGTCGTTGTTCCCCCATATACAGGAGGATTTATCTTGTCAGTAAGAGCTATAATGTCATTGTAGAATGGTTTAGGCTGATAGTTGCTGAACGGAAGCTGTGGCCTCCTCTCGTCATATCTCCAGAGGCTCTCGTCTGTTGTTCTCGAGAGGGTTACGCAGGAGATGTTCTTAGCGTGCTTCATAGCTACCGCAAAGATCTGAGGATAAAGCTTGTCATACGAACCTGTGCTGTTCGTGATATCGAGCTCGGTTATCTGAACGTCAAGTCCGAGCGACTCAAACTCCTTTATAGCTGTTTCAAACTCACTTGCCGAAGGATATTTTGAATCAAGGTGAGCCTCCATTCCGATACCATCGATATAATCGCCCTCCTTCATGATTATCTTGGCCATATTTATAAGGTCATTCGTCTTTGCACTCATGTACTCGTTATAATCATTGAGGTAAAGCTTACAATCCTTAGGTGCATACTGTCTTGCATACTTGAATGCATTTACAACGAACTCTGTGTTTCCTTCACCGTATACCTTTGCCCAGTTTGAAAAGTTTGCAGGTCTCATTCCGCCGCCGTCGTTAACAAAGAGCTCGTTACATACGTCATAAGAATGAAGCTGTAAGTCAGGATAATCCGACTTGATCTGAGCAAATGTGTTCTTGATCATGCTCTCAAGACGCTTGTTCATACGCTCCTTAGAAACATATTCGTAATTGTCCTGAAAGAAGTAAGTAGGTGTCTGGCTATACCATACAAACGTATGACCACGAACACCGATGCCGTTCTCCTCAGCAAACTTAAGGATATTTCTTGCCGAATTTAGGCTTATTTCTACTTCATCGCCGTTTACGCTCTTAATGATAGAATCAGGCTTCATTTCGTTTTCGCAGGTGATAGAGTTGTAGTTCTTCTTGATGAACTCCTGAGCCACAGAGTTATTAATTTCATAGCCGCCTACACCAGTTCCGAGACGGAAGTACGGTCCCATGTGATCCTTGAAGCCGTCGCCGCCCTTCTCGTACTTGTAGTTAAGATTCTGGTGAGCTGCTACGCCCTCAGTGCTGCCTGCGCCCTCATAAGTTATGACGTTTTCTTCGCCTGAATTATCGCCGCCGTTATCAGATCCGTTCTGCTGACCTTCGTTGTCATTATCATCTTCAGGCATAGGATCCGGAACTGGAATTAAAGAAACACTCTTTACATTTGCTGAACCGTTTGATCTGTAGCCCTCGATGTTAAGTGATACCTCATAAAGAGTACCTGTCATATCAAGACCAGCCTTAGCCCATGCATCAAAATGCTTTGATACGCTGACAGTACCCTTCATATAGTTTGTCTGATTGTTTGATGATCCGCTTGTCTGTCTGACGCTCCAGTACTGCGGAAAAGTAGCTGTACCTTCAATTGACGGCTGGTTGTAACGCATTGTCTTGATGATATCGTATGTATTTCCGTTAAGAGAAACCGTTCCCTTTTTATCGCCATCGTTTCCGGGGGGTCTCCAGTCGCCCCAGCCTTCAACTATATAGTATTCCATAAGAGGATTCCTTGTCCAGCCGTATACACACATATACGAATTCCCTCTTGGTGTGTATTCAACATCATATGAAAGTGTGATATTTCCTAAATCTTTGTAGTTTTTCTGCTGGCTGTCGAATTTCTTGCCCATACGTGCAAGGAAGTTTTCAATGTTGCTCCATGAGCAGGTAAATGAACCTGCGCTTGGTTCCATTGCTGCCTGCCCCTGGCCGTCCTGATTCCACATCTCGTAGTCATAACCGCCAATGTTTCCTAGTATCTGCTGATCAGCAGCTATAGCAACTGTAGCCGCAAGCATACTTGCTGAGATCATTATAGCAGATATAGTACAGCTTAATACTCTTTTAAAGCTTTTCAAATTAATCACTCCTCATCACACATGTTTTTTCAAATGCTTTTCTCCCTTAATGATATAGGATAAAATTTCCCACAAATCAGTGCTTAATATTGTTCACTTTACTCATAATATACAATATTTATATTGATTTGTAAAGGCTTTAAAGTGAAAATAGCAATTTATGCCAACAAAACAGCAAAAATCGGGTAGTTTCTTGTATATCGTTCCTGTTATGAATCCATATATCACCTCCATAACTTGGTTAAAGCATCAAATCACACTATTTGTTGTTTAAGTTCTGCCATTTGATTTATCACCTGTTAATTAACCGATTAGAAATTATTTTTCCCAATCAAAAAAAATAAAAATCCTGTTACACTCTATAAAAAAATTGCGTTATTATAAGTAAAGACTGTTTTTCATGTATCAGGATTGCCTGTATCTTTTGCTGTCTAAGCAATTCAATTTTTCACGGAGTATTAAGCAATGCCAGATACAAGAAGAAAAGACTTTTTTCAATTACTGTACTCAAAATCTTAACGGAAGTTAAACCATGTATTGACCTAAAGGAGGACTATTCAATGAAAAACACACGTAAAACCATTACTGCATTTATTTTATCTCTTGCCTTCATTGCAAGCAATGCTGGTAATATTCTGCCAGACAACATTTCTTTAACAGCAAGAGCATCAACAGTTTATTCCTTTGAAGTGCAGGGAAAAGACGAATCATACTATGATGCAGAGACACAGACTCTTCATCTAAAGGGCTATGTAAGAAACGGGGCTGACGGTTCGGGTCTCGTACTTCCTGACGGAGTTAAAGGTGAAGAAGTTGTTAATCTGATAGCTGATGAGGGAACCGTATTTCCGGCGAACTGCAGCCATTTCTTTGAACCATTTGGCTATAAGCTGTGGGAAGTTGACCTAACAAATGCTGATACTTCAAATGTTACGGACATGTCATATATGTTCTATTGTCCTAAGAAAAACAATGGATCACTTTATTTCAATTTTGATATCAGCACATTCAACACATCCAAAGTTACAAATATGGAAGGCATGTTCCTGGACTGCACTGGTATTTACAGTCACAAAGAAGGAAACGACAACGTTGACAACTTTGCGAACTTTGACACTTCCAATGTTACAAATATGTCCAAAATGTTTAAAGGCGCTGCTGATGGTGGATGGCATCCATACGAATATGATAACGTAGAAAATGATAAGTTAACATTCGAAAGTTTCAATACCAGTAAAGTAACAGATATGTCAGAAATGTTTGCTTATGCTAATTTCCCTGCTCTTAATCTGACAAACTTTGATACTTCAAATGTTACAACCATGTCAAGAATGTTTGAAGGAAACTGGCATTTAATAGAGCTTGATATCAGCACTTTTAATACTTCAAATGTTACTGATATGTCTTATATGTTCAATGAGGCATATGTCTGGGCTCAGGGCGCAGGTCTTGAACACGTTGATCTTAGCAGCTTTAATACATCAAACGTTACAGACATGTCCTATATGTTCGCAAACACATGTTTATCCTCACTCGATCTGAGTAGTTTTGATACAAGCAATGTTACGGACATGAGCAATATGTTCCTTGGATCTGAACATTTAAGTTCACTTGATGTAAGTAGCTTTGATACCCATAATGTTAAAGATATGTCAGGTATGTTCTGTCGTGTCGGTCTATTTGAACTAGACGTACGCCACTTCATTATCTCTGATGATACAAATATTGAGGGTATGTTTATACATTCTACCCGCCACGGACACGAGATGTCTTTAACACTGCCGTACGGTTGGACAATAGAAGAAATGCAGGAAAAGGACTTCAATATTTTCTGGTCTAGTTTTAATGAATACTATATTTCTGAAGTTCTTAATGAATCATACTTTGATGCTGAGACAAGAACCCTTCACATAAAAGGCGAATTAATGAACAAGATTGACGGCTCAGGTATTTCACTTCCAAAGGGAGTAAAAAAGGATCAGATATCGAATATTATAGCCGAAGAAGGAACTGTTTTTCCTCAAGACTGTAGTTATTTCTTTGCAGGTTTTGATAGTCTTTGGGTCGTTGACCTGAAAAATGCCGATACTTCAAATGTTACTGATATGTCTTATATGTTCATGCGTGAAGAATATGGCAATCCATGCCAAACTAATATAGATTTAAGTAATTTCAACACGCAAAATGTAACTAACATGAAAGGTATGTTTAAATTCAGTACGTATGATGTTCTTGATCTAAGCAGCTTTGACACATCAAATGTTACTGATATGTCTGAAATGTTCGAAGAATGTGTCTGGACAAGATCTATTGACGTCAGCAGCTTTGATACCTCAAATGTTATTGATATGACAAGAATGTTCTCTGCATGCAGAGATCTCGAAACGCTTGATCTCAGCAATTTTAATACCTCAAAGGTTAAGAATATGCACTCTATGTTCTGTTTCACATTTTTTGATTATCTTGATCTGAGCTGCCTTGATACTTCAAGCGTTACAGACATGAGCTGGATGTTTGGTGATTCACATATCAAAGAAGTGAATTTTACGAATTTCAATACTTCAAATGTAACAGATATGGATGCGATGTTTATAGGTAACAACGATATTGAGGTACTTGATCTTAGCAGTTTTGATACATCAAATGTTACAAACATGTCATGTATGTTTGCAGGATGTTCCTCACTGAAAACAATATATGTCAGCAATAAATGGTCAACCCAAAGCTTAGAAATAAACAATGGCACTAATCATAATCAAAATATTTTCGAGGGATGTTATAATCTCACCGGCGGTAAAGGAACAGTATATGATGATGAACATATTGATCTTGAATATGCTCACATTGACGACGGTAAGAATAATCCCGGATATTTAACAGCAGTCAAGACTAATACAGAAGCCAATAATACTATTGTCATAGACATTCCTGAAGAAACAATGGATCTGGTATCTGACTTATATAACAGTATTACCGATCCTGCACTCAAAGGTATCTTTTCTGCTGTAAAAAACTTTCTTAACAAATTTATGTCCTTTAAAATAATATAAGAAGGCAGTAACATATTGCTTGCTGAAAGGTTATTTGGGACATTATTATTTGGTTTGTACTTAACAATTCAAATATAGTACGGCCAGCATATCATCAAGGAGGATTCACTGCCAGATAATCTTTCAGATGAAGAAATAAAATCTGCGTTTATATGTTTCTCTTCTCATATCGGCAAAAGGAAGAAAGAAAACATCATTGTCAAGCAAGACAAGAATGGTGATTATTATGCCATAGTACGTATTGCAGCCAAAGAAATGGCAGACACCTTCTGGCTAAAACTTAATGTTGGCGGCCAGGATGTTGATACATGTTATCACTATGTCTTTCACTTTCATCTATGCTGAAAAGCTCTTGAAGATATTCATTGATTCATTTTCTGTGTATCTTAATAAATTGTCTGAACACAAACCTGTTAACAAATACGAAGCTGTCCATTTAGGTGGACAGCTTCTTTGCTTCGTATTGGTTAACCGTTAAATCATCTCTTAAAACTCCACCTGCATAAAGAGTAATGACTATAACCCCAAAAGGTAAGTGTATCCTCCCCCACTTTGATGAAATATCTGAACATTATCAATCACTTCGTAAAAATCTTTTTTTCCATTCTGATACAATCAAATGTATCCCCATGAATGATGTCTGTGCCTATAGTTTCATAGCCTATCTTTTCATAGAATCCTACCGCGACATCACGACTTTCTATTACAGCTTTTGTATATCCGAGATCATGCAGCCATTTCTCAGCTTCTTTCACAACTCTTTTTCCTAATCCTTTTCCCCGATAATCCGAAAGGACCACAACTCTACCTATCATGGCAGAACGGCCGTCTAGTTCATAAAAACGGCAAGTCGCTACTGGGAAATCATCATCTGTCAATACTATGTATTTGGTATCAGGCGTATCATGTTCATCAAATTCGCGCCTTAATGTTATACCATGCTGTCTGGCCATTCCCTGGATACGAACATAGTACGCACCTGCATGCTGCCATGTTTCAGTAGCCCTTATCACCTTTATATTCATACCAGCGCACCTCATGCAAATTGATCAGTAATTATAAGCCTTGATTATTATAGCAATACAACCCGTATTTTCTCACAATACAAATCATATTTCATATCCTGTTCAAAAGAATACAGGTGAAAAATCTTTTCAATTCCTGAATCTGAGAATTCATCTATCGCAAACCCACTGCCAAGTCCATTAGCCATATTGAAGTTAAAATCTCCACTTATATTATACAATGAGAGTTCGATTTTATACTGTTCCTGCCTATCTGAAACCAGTAAAGTCATGATATTTGTATAATCACAGTAATACTCATCAATTGAGTTCATGCTGTATCTTAGTTCAAGTATTTTGAAAAACTTATGCCATGACTGAAGCTCTGACGGAATTTTTGAGTTAAGGATATCTATTCCTTCTATTTTCTTATATCGGAACATATTATCATCTCCTGCAATTCTGATTTTAATAAGCTTAAAATTCTTCGTATTACTTTTCAATTATAACATTTCTGATTGCTATTGTAAATACTATAAAGGTATGCTATAATTGAAATATGACAGCACAGATTTTGACCGAAATTTAAGCAATTATTAATGCTGATCATTCAGCATACATTAAGTGTAGGATTACAATAGATGTGAGACAATTTACAAAAAAAGGTAGCGGAGCAGCATAGACCTGTGTTACAGTTAAGTTGCGACAAAAAAAGCAACAGGAGGTCAGCTGATCCGCCATGAATACTATAACACAGATCACCACCCGTCGTCAAGCCGTAATTAAATATGCAGAGAAAAAAGGTGTTACAGCTGCTGCAAGGCGATATAACGTAGGAAGAGCAACGATATACCGTTGGAAAGAACGATATGACGGTACTTTACAGTCGCTTCAAGACCGCTCACATCGTCCTCACAGCCACCCTAATCAACACACTGAGGAGGAAATAAAGCTGATAAAGGATATGCGAAAAAAGAACAAGCACACAGGACTTGTGGTGTTCTGGGTAAAGCTCCGACAGAGAGGATACACTCGCACTATCCCCAGTTTGTGGCGTATGCTTAATAAGCTCGAATTACAGCCGATAAAGCCGCCAAATCCCAAGTATATTCCTAAGCCTTATGAGAAGATGCAGTATCCCGGACAGCGAGTTCAGATAGATGTGAAGTTCGTTCCTGATGCCTGTATAGTGGGAGATGCAAAAGCCGAGGGACGCAAGTTTTATCAATATACAGCAATAGACGAATATTCACGTTTCCGATATATCGAAGCCTTTGAGGAGCATAGTTCCTACAGCTCGGCTGTGTTCCTTGAGCATATGCTCAAGGCGTTCAAATTCAAGGTTGAATGCGTTCAGACTGACAACGGTCAGGAGTTCACAAAGCGACTTGGCAGCGCTGAGAAGCCAACGCCCACGCTGTTTGAGAAGCTTCTCAAACAGCGTGGCATAAAGCACAAGCTAATAAAGCCCTATACTCCTCGACATAACGGCAAGGTGGAGCGTTCCCACCGCAAGGATAACGAATATTTCTATGCAACGCACACTTTCTATTCATTCGATGATTTCAAAAAGCAATTAGCTGTTCACAGCAGAAAATACAACAATTTCCCTATGCGTCCGCTTAACTGGAAGTCACCTGCCGATTACATCAACGCTTTCCTTGAAACAGGTCAAGTTTTTTGATTTAATTTGTCTCACATCATTGACAAACCAACAATAAAGGTATGCTATAATTGAAATATCAAGATGACAGCACAGATTTTGACCGAAATTTAAGCAATTATTAATGCTGATCATTCAGCATACATTAAGGAGATGTATCCAATGAAAGTACTGATCATCAACGGAAGCCCACGAATCAATGGAAACACATCTGTCGCGGTGAATGAGCTTGTCAGAACATTCGAAGCCGAAGGAATTGAAACTGAGATCTGTCAAATCGGAGGCAAAGATATACGAGGCTGCATCGCTTGCGGAAAGTGCTCAGAGCTCGGACACTGTGTATTCAATGACGAAGTCAATGATATCGCTGTAAAGTTTGAACAGTCTGACGGTCTTATTTTAGCTTCTCCGGTCTATTATGCTTCGGCAAATGCCACTCTAATTGCCTGCCTTGACAGACTGTTCTACAGCTCACACTTTAATAAAAGCATGAAGGTCGGGGCAAGTGTTGTCGTTGCGAGACGCGGAGGTTGCTCTGCGACATTTGACGAACTGAACAAGTATTTTACAATTTGCGGTATGCCTATCGCTTCAAGCACGTACTGGAACAGCGTTCACGGCAGAATTCAGGGCGAGGCCGAATTTGACATTGAAGGTCTGCGCACAATGCGTAATCTTGCACATAACATGAGTTTTCTGATGAAATCTATCGAGCTTGGAAAAGAGAAATATGGTATGCCAGAAACAGAATACGGTGAAGCGACTCATTTTATCAGAAATGATTTGAAATAAGAGCAGGAGAAAAAAATGAAAAGATTTGTTGAAGTCCATTATTATATCAAGGACGGGAAACGCAATGAATTCTACAATGCGATACAGAAGCACGGAATCGCTGATGCGTCACGTGCAGAGGAAGGGAACGAGAAATACGAATACTATTTCAGCGCTGAGAACGAAAACGAATTACTGCTAATTGAGGTTTGGAACTCACCGGAAGCAGTTGAGCTTCATATGTACTCGCAGCACTATAAAGAGCTTGGAGAGCTGAAAAAGAAATACGTTACAGAGACAGTTTTTACAAGGTATGAATTCATGGATGAATGAAATCCGAACAATACAGAAGAATATTTGATTTAGTCCTATATTTCTTTTCTTTGATATATCTTCATTCCTGTAATGAGTCTAAAGAGTTATTGCACAGATAATAGAATATATATAAAACACAGCTCACTGACATTTTAATAGTAATCAGTGGGCTGTTCCTTTCCATGGGCGTTATATGAACAAACGGGGACAGATCACAAGCATCTATCCCCGTTTATGTATTATTAGCAATACAAAAATATGAATTATTCAGCCATTGATGTAAAATTTGAATCTTACAATCAGATTACTGCATTGATGGTGATACAAGCAACTGATCAAGTGCAGATGAATCTGAGCTGATGTTACCGAGACTTACGCTGTCGTAAATCTGGCTTTCATTACCGAACACTGACATATTCTCTGCCAGTATCATTGCCTGAACATTTGTCATATCTGCGATTTCTTCGCTTAATTCACCGATACTTATGCTATCTGATACATTAGAAATATCTGTATTATCAACTGTAAGTTCATCTGCGAAAACATAATCATTATAAAGTCCGCTGAGGTATTCAGCATTGGTCTGCTCGACTGTGACTGTTGTTCCTTCAACATCGACCACGAACTTAGACGTGTCAAGATCAATGTGAGCTACTGTTCCATCAGCAAATTCAAAACTTTCGATTCTGTCATAAAGCCCGAAGAAAGTCAATATCTGTATAGTGTCTCCATCAGTTCCGATATAAAGGAAAAGATCATTGCCTACTCTTTTCGTTGTTATGTCATCAATAAAAATGTCTTCGCCAAATACTATACGGTCATGATTATACTTATCAGTATATCCTTCAGATATGGTATCAAATCCATCTCCGAAATTGAATATATATGTGTCATCTCCATAACTACCATACAGAGTATCATCACCCCTGCCACCATGCAATACGTCATCTCCGCGGTCGCCACTAATTACGTCATTTCCACTTCCACCATAGAGCATATCATTTCCGTATCCTGCTTCAAGCTTATCGTTCCCGTCACCACCGTACATAGTGTCACTGCCGTCATAGCCGTAAAGAGTATCATTGTCTGCATCTCCGTATATGACATCTTCTCCGTTGCTTCCGTATATTGTATCGTTGCCATCAAGTCCATGTGCTGTACTGTTTTTATAGAACATGTACATATTATCGCTGGTGTCTGTTCCAACTACTCTGAGTAACGGACTTCCTTCCGAATCCAGTAACATTACTGTGCCATCATCGAACTCAAGAGTAAATCTTCTGAAATCCACTCTGTCCCTGAAGTTATCCAGTATCAGCTTTTCACCTGTTTCAGCGATCGTCAGTATCGCATCGTATGTACTGCTCGGATATGTTACATAAAGGTCCTCAGGTTTCAGACCAATGAGCCTGATCTTGTTGTTCCCGTACCAGTCTTCAATTCTGTCATTTCCATAACCCTTACCATAAATATATACGTCATCTCCGTTTCCACCTTCGAGTCTGTCATTTCCGGCACCACCGTCCAAAATGTCATTACCGCCGCTGCCGTACAAAGTTTCGTTTCCGGATTTTCCGTTCAGTATACTGTTTTGTAAAGTCGGATAGGTTATACCGTTCATATTTGCAGATATATTCAGGAACGGGCTTCCTTCATCACCTATTGCCATTTCAATTCCGCCGTCAAATTCAAGTGTAAAGTCTCTGTAATAACCATAATACTGGAATCCGTTGAATCTGAGTGTTTCGCCTGTTTCTGCTATTGTCAGTATTGCATCATATGTTTCCGATAACGGCGGATATGTTACAAACAAGTCTTCCGGATTCAGTCCGACAAATCTCACTTTGTTCTTTCCGTGACAATCATCTATAATATCATTTCCGTAACCCTTGCCAAAGATATATACATCATCACCGTATCCACCATCAAGTTTGTCATTTCCGGCACCGCCGTCAATAGTATCATCACCGCCGCTTCCGTAGATCGTATCATCTCCATCAAGGCCCTCTACTGTACCGTTAGCATAGAATAAATTGATATTATCATTTTTTTCTGTTCCTTTAGCATTCAGGAAAGGACTTTCCAAATCATCTAGTGCCATTCTGACGCCGTTATCGAATTCAAGAGAATACTGCCTGTAAGATTCGATTTCTTTAAAATCTGACAAAGTCAGCGAATCTCCGGTTTCTTCAATGACAATAACCACATCTCTGGTACCGCCTGGGTATTCAACATGCAGTTCATCTGGCCTGAGTCCTACGAATTTTATTACATTATTTCCGCTGAAATCCCAAACAGTGTCATGTCCGTAACCTTTACCAAAGATGAATATATCATCGCCATAATCGCCTCTGATATTATCGTTTCCTCCTCTGCCGTCAAAAATCTCATTTCTGTTGTCACCATAATATTTGTCATTATCATCTGTTCCGAAAACTATTTTTATATCCGACATTCTTTCATAATCATTTGCATAGTCAGAATATTTGGTTTTAAATACATCCAGATATCCTGTTCCGTTATTCTCATCGTAAAGCTTGAGATATGAACATATACCGCTTATTATTTCGCATTTCTTTGCATCGCTTACATATGTATCTTCAAAAGCTTCATCCAATAAAGAAGTATCAAGTATATTGTTTCCGTCTTCATCCGTTATCTCATCAATGAGATCAACATACGAATATGATTCTGTACCTGAATTCAGCAAATTGAAATAATACTCTTCAAATTCATTATACATATCATCAAGTATACGTGCTGCATTGACGTTGGGATCAGCACCGTCAGTTCCAATATAGGAATCTACACCCATAATGGTTTCAATAACACGTAGTTCACGTGCGTCTATATTTACACCTCTGGAATTAACAGCAATCTTGTCTGCACCTGATAATGTGTAAAGAATCTTTCTTGTGAGTATTCTCTTTTCAATATAATCATTGGAAGCTACAAAGCTTTCATACAATTCCTTGATTTCACTGTTTTCTTCACTGTTTACAAAATCCTCGATATTCGGAAGATTACCAAATACAAACGGACTGTCAACTGTTTCTCCATTATTACTTACCTGCTGAGTATCAAAAGTATGCACCTCAAACCAGTGCTCGCTTATATTCAGAGTTTTTCCGTTAGTCAGTCTTACGTCAGCAGTCTCGGTTATCGAAGTCTTTGTCTCAGCATCAACAAAGGCTTTGTTTGAAGTATTCAAGCTGATTGAAGCTATGCCAAGCTCAGAGAGCGTTTTTAGTTCGCCAGTTTCGGATATACCATTACGTGTTTTATCTATCCATACTCTGAGCTGATCAAACATGCTGTCGTTCTTGTCAATTACTCCGTCGCCGACAACGCCGGTTTCTTCGTCAATATTATCATCAAGTTCTGCAAGCGCTTCAAATCCCGATGTGGAAAATTTTCCGTTTTTTAGTGTTACCTGATCACCAAAGAGCTCTCCTCCGTTTGTGATCTTTCCGTCACCGTTCCTGTCAAGGGCGAGGAAGCCCTTATTCGAATCAATCCAGGCAGTTTTTTCAGCTATACCGTTATTGTCAAGATCGAAATACACACCGTTTTCTACTCCGACAAGTCCGTTATTCTCCTCAGCACTACTGAAGTTAATTATAAGCGGATCACGCGTCTGCTGAGCTTCACTGGCTTTCTTATACTCCTCATAAGCTAATAAAGACTTTTTATCATACCAGCAGCCCACCAGAGGTGAATAGATGGAATTACCGCTAATGCCACCGGAATAACCTACACTACTGATGATTTTAAACTCAAACTTTCCTTCTGTTTTCTGGGAAACATAATATTTTTCGCTGCTTTTGCCGAAGGTGAATGTAAAATTACCGGATGTCTTGTAAAAATCACGTATCGTTAATGATGTTCCCAACGATTTTACTGTAATTTTAAGGTCGTGTTTGGATTTATCCCACCAATCAATGCTCAGATCATTTATATCCAGATCAGGGAAATGTACGATATTGTTCCCCTGTGAATCCTTAATGAAATCATTATTGTTAGAGGTGATTAACTGGCCGTCTTCATCAAAACGTTCGTAAATATATGTATCATTTCCGGTTCCTCCATAGAGTTCGTCTCTGCCTCTTCCGCCTGATAGAATATCGTTGCCGTCATTTCCGTAAAGCTTATCATCGCCTCTTCTTCCATAAAGGAAATCATATCCGCCGTCACCGTATATTCTGTCATCGCCGAGACTTCCGTTAATCGTATCACTTCCGCCTATGTCTTCTATTCCTGAATCGCCGTGTACTACCGCATTTTCACCGCTAATATTATCACCAAGGGTAATATTATCATCGCCTGAACCGCCCCAGATCTGTGAAAGCCTGATCTCGTCACGCACTTTTTTGCCGTTAAAGTAAATAGTATCGTTACCTGAACCGCCGAGAATAACAACCTTTCTATCATCGTTATCATTTATTTGTCCTGCATCATAACTAGAGCCTAAATATACATCCCTCGCTACATTATAATCATATGAGAGATATTCGTTATCTTTATTTCCAAGTATAAGGTGATAACCGTTTTCAGCTAAAACATCTGTTATATACTGCGCATAATTGTCAAATGCAGCACGTTTTGCTACTAAATCCGAACCTGGCCATCTAAAAAGAAAAAAATCACTAACTGAATAATCACAATCAATACTATATACATCTTCATAACCAGGATAATAATTAATATCAAAATAAGACTCAAATTTTGCAACTATTCTATCATTACTATCATACATTGCATTAGTATTTTTATAATAATTGTCCAGTCTCTTATCAATAAACCGATTTTTATTAGCAAACAAAGATATGTCCTTGATTATTGAATCATCAAAGCTTCTTTTTACTAATGTAAAGAATTTTTCATCACAACCAACCTTTAAATCAGCTAAATCAATAATAACTTCTTTTAATAATTCCTTTCCGATTGCGCCTTTCAAAAATATCGTATCCGCAGCAATAGCTACACCACCCAATACAGCAGCTGTTAAAATACTTGCAATCATTTCAAAATCAAAAAAACTATGATGCAAAAGACTTGACGCTAACTGAATTGCATCAGTTACTGAAAGTCCATGTGATGAAGAATAAAAAACTATATTTGCAATAAGATTTTCTAATTCTTCCTTATGATTTTCTAATACTTCTGCTACAAATGGTGAGACAATAGTTTCTGCAGCTAAATCCCTTATTAACTCGCCCTCAGACACTTTACCGTTTCTAAAATCTTTAATTTCTTTAATATTCTCTAATGTGTCACCTAATCTAAAAATTCCCGCTTTAATAGCTTCTATTTGGGCTTCTTCATTTTCACAGCTGTTATATAAAGTAGCCATATCATCAACGTTTTCTTTTGTAGCCTTTGCTTTTAATTCTGTTAAAGGATATAAACGCATATTTGATACAACCTCTGATACAAGGCTAGTGGATTCTATATTTATATTAAATGTTTCATTCAGTTTATCTTTTATTATTTTAGGATCAAGGCTAAGTATATAGTCAAGCTTTGACTCCTTTAATGCACCATCAGCATTCTCATCAACCATGCTTTCTTTGAATATGTATTCAAGGAATCCACGAAGTGTTTCATCATTTTTGCTTGCATTTACCAGGTAATCCGTTAAGCCTTTCAGCTTTGTTATTTCTTTATTCTCTTTCTCCGCATATTCAAACTCTGGATTATTGCCTCCATCATCAGAATTAAATCTCATATAACGTTTTAAATAATTGTAGAACTCTTCGCCATACATATTATACATTACTTCAAATATGTCAGCAATATAATCGCGTTCATATGTATGGATGCAATCTACTTTCGGATTTGTTATTTTTGCACTGCACCAGTTACTTAAGTCATCTAAATCGTTCATACCATTATATTGTTTCATTTCATCAGTAGGAGCCATGCACTCAATACAGCGATTATATAACCAGTCAGCCACCTTAGCTCTAAAAGCAATGCCATCATAATAGTTAAAGAGATACTGTCCTTCAGTAAATTCTTCTTTATAAACGTCGATCTTATTAACATAATCCAATGCGGTTATATTATTGTGTTTTAAAAACGCTTTAAAATTGTCTGATGATATTCCAATTATGTACTCTTCAAACTCTGATAATTTATCTGCATTATCAGAGTTATTAAAGTGAAATAGTTTATCCATACAATGTGCAATAATTTTTTTATTATTCTCATCAATTACGTCTAATTTCTTAGTTTCATGGTTATAATCACAGTATTCTTTAAAAGTTATGTTTTCCTGATGCGATAAGTTGTACAGCATTTCTGCAGCTTTTATTCTATTGATAAATCTGTCAACTGCATCATCAGAATAAGTTTCCATATCAGTAAGGAAATGCAAAAACGTCTCATACAAATCAGAACCGGAATATGTTGCCAATTCATAGAAATCTGCATTATCTTGCTTAAAGAAACTATTTGAAGCGTGATTTTCAGATATTTTATCAATACCATACCCTTTAATAAAGATCTGTTTTGCCCCTGGTAACTGATTGAGTATCTCGTGGACAAAATCAGTTTCAACAGAATAATTAGTGATCAAATGAGCCCTTTCATTGATCTTATCCCGATAACTGTCTATAAACTCTTTTGAAAATCCCTGAGCATCAAAGCATACACAGCGTACTACATCATCACAATTGATGGTTGCATACATTGCCTTGTTGCCGCCCTTTGAATGACCAACTACTGTAATATCGCCATATCTGTATTTAATCTGGTTGACAAAATCCAGTCCCCCTTTCTGAGCTGTCGTGTCGCTTTCATATGTAGTCCTAATATCATCAGAATACTCATTAGGGCCTGTCGTTCCCCTGTAAACTATAATCACTTCATTATCAGAATTGTCGTTGCCTAAATGATCTGTAAACGCAAGAGCAAGCGGAATTCTAACCATTTTGCCCACAGTACCGATTTCATCTTCTGTTGCCCAAAGCATTTTATCAAGAACACGAGCAATGTCATGCTCGCCTGTTGCATCCAATGCAGCTTTTGCAAAGTACTTATAAAAAATACCGATATCAATATACTTTCCGCTGTATTTACTGTTTATCTCTTCATTATCACAAATGTACGGATTAAATACAGCTGCACGATAGTACCCTTTTCCTCCCTCTTCTCCATATTCGCTATAATGATTATTCCATCCGTTTTCCATTTCTTCACACAAAACCAGATGTGATATCCTGTGATTCTCATCTTTAAGATAGCTTATAATCTTAGCCCACTCAACACCGCTGATATCCCCATCACATATTGATTCAGGATATGCCATTAATCGCGTTATGGCTTTTTCATCAAATACAGACAATACTTCACATATTTTCTGTCCTTTAAAATATTCAGTATTAACTTTCGAAAAGACATCATTGACTCCAGCCTTTTCCGCTACGATTTCATCAAGATATGTAAGCTGTTCGAGCATACATAACTCTTCATCCGTTAATCTGCTGACATACTCGCCGTTTAATATCATTGCCTTACTACTCCTTCCAAGAAATAAAAATACACCCCTGGGATATAACAATCTCAAGAGCGTATCATTAAGCCTTATGATTTTTGCACATACGTAGCAGTTATATCATCTCTCCTGATATAACGAACATCTCCCCCTCCATGCAGCACGACATGTAACATAATCTGTTAATCCCATAATTTCATATCATTTTTTATGTCAAGGTTCCACTTGGACTCAAAGCCCACCCCTCTTATCATTTCATATTATATCCGAATATATCATTTAAGGCAAGTCTTTTGTTGCTAAATTTCAGAAGATAAAAGCAAAAGATTTGTTCATAATGGTTATAACATAAGAAAAGCAGGATTGTATTGCTGTTTCAAACTTGAGCTTGCAGCCAATGCATTCATATCGTTTCTCACAGCATATATCAGCATTAAGCTTTCTAATCCAGATATGTTTTGGCAATTCATTTTCAGTTATCCGTATCATCCCCCGGTTATTATTGTTTAATAATGATATTTTTCACAGAAATCAACATAATATCTTGAAATAGTCAGTATCTTATGGTATAATTTTAAAAAATGCAAGGAGGAAAAGATATGGGACTTTTTTCAAAGCTTTTCGGCAGTAAGGAGCAGCCTTTACTCCCGCTTAATGAAAACATACAGCAGATAACTGATCTTATAGGCTGCGAGTGGCAGTATGTTAAAAAGCCTCTCAGCAGTGATGAATTAATGGAACTGTATAAAAAGGAATGCACAAAAGGCAAAAAATACGGATATACACCTGTCATACTCGTTCCAAATGATTTTCTCCTTGAAATGATAGAGTGTAATTATGAAGATAACGGTGGAGTTGAAAATTACAGAAATACAGTATTGAATGCCGATATATCTGACGGGGATGTTATCCTGAAACGCCGGTTCGAAGCGAATATGAAGGTGTTTGAAGAGGATTTCGGCACTGAGAATATATACGGCGAATATTCTGATGATGTTAAGCCTACTTCAAATTTTCTGAATACTGATAATTCCGAAGAACTCATTCTGACGAAAATACCTGTTACTGAACCTTGGAAGGTGTTCGCGTGGATACCTTTCGGAGGCTGGAACGAATGTCCGGATACCGAAGACATGGTGGCAGTCTGCAAATACTGGTACGATAAATACAGTGCTGTTCCTGCTGTAATTTCAAGCGCTGAACTGCAGATGTATGTTTCTGCGCCAATAAATGAAAAAGATGAAGCTTTGATAGTAGCTGAAGAACATTATGCATTCTGCAATGATGCAGTTGATCAAGTGGCAGGATCTATAAAGGCACTTGCAAGTCACATCCTGAATTCAAGTGTCTGGTATTTCTGGTGGGACTGATCAGCTGGCACTGCCTTGTTTCTCAATCAGAATAATATCGGATATATGGGGGGGATACTGATATGAATTTTGTATGTGCTTGCTGTAAGCAGCGAGTTGAAAAGAAAAATCATCCGAAATGGATAATCGGAGCAGGTATTCATGATATTGCGTACCATATGCCATGGGTGGAATTCAATGAGAATGAAATGGATTTGCCGATTGATAAAAGGAAATGGTTCATAAGCGATGTTCCGCCTGAAGTCGGCAACAAACGGATTCTTCGTGTACAAATCCCTTTTGATGAGGAGTCAGGCGGTATATTCACCAATATATTTGAAACCGCGCAAATGTATCTAAATGGCTGGGAATTTGCAGATCACCCTGAGGATATATACAAGGCATCCGCAGTACTTTGCCGCCTTGATGAGGTGATATGGTCAGATGATTTTTCAGCTTTTATAAATGTTGAGATACTGAATGTTGTTCCTTTTTCTCAACTTTACAAGGTCATTCCTGAAACAGTAACCGACTATAAGATAGATGATTTTGGTAAAGATGAAGAAATCCAGACAGAATATGAAGACGAACACCTGTTATACAGGTACTGGAGTGCTCAGGGGGATGTGGGACAGGTTCAGCTGGTATATACTGAAGGCAATGGGAAACGTCACGAAGTAATGAACAGCTGGAAGTCATGGCATGAAGATTTTTACTATCTTGTAAATATCGTGGATAAGTGAAAACTCTTTTACTAATCAAATAAGGTACTGTTATATATGAAATACAAAGAATACGGTAAAGGCAATACACGAGATGTTATTCTTCTTCACGGCGGAGGATTATCATGGTGGAACTATCGTGAAGAATCTGAACTACTAAACAATGACTTCCACGTGATACTGCCGATATTGGATGGTCACGCAGGCAGTGATACACATTTTACCACAATTGAAAACAACGCATCTGAGATCATTGATTTTATAAAAGAGCATCTTAATGGCAAAGTCTTCATGATCGGAGGCTTATCGCTTGGAGGACAGATACTTCTTGAGATGCTTTCCCAGCAAGGCGACATATGTAAGCACGCACTTGCAGAAAGTGCCATGGTCACACCTTCAAAGCTGACAAACCGTCTTATAAAGCCATCTATAGGCTTCTCATATCCGCTTGTCAAAAAGAAATGGTTCTCAAAAATGCAGTTCAGATCACTGCATATGAAGGAAGACCTGTTCGATGATTACTATCGTGATACCTGTGCAGTTGCCAAAGATGATATGATTGCTTTTCTGCAGGCCAATACATCTTATTCACTGAAAAGCTCCCTGAAAGATTGTTTGGCCGATGTTCATCTGTATTACGGACAAAAAGAGATTAATGGAATCAAACGCTCTGCCCAGAAAATAAAAGAAACTATCCCACAATGCACAATACATGAACTCCCAGGACTATATCACGGACAGTTTTCAATAAACCATGCAGATGAATATGTAAATATAATAAGGGCATTTAATGAATGAAGCATGATGCAGTTATAAAGCGTTCTTAAAATGCTTACGGCAAAATGAATTGCAAACAGAATCAATTTTGTTCGACTTTTTCTTCTGTACTGTAATTCTTTGGAGAAAAAAATATTATATCTCAAACCAGAATTCAGGAGTGATTATATGATAGAATTGCATGGCTGGCTATCCATTTCAGCAACGTATAAAGATGAAGATTTATTATCTCAATCTGAAATCGACAAAATAATGCAAACAGTGAAAGATATTGTATCTGAAAGTGAATATGAGATCAAACTTCAACCTACAAATGGTTCTTATTTCATTAACTCTTTGCATTGCTCGAATCATCGTACAAAAGAGGTTGATGTGATAATAGAAACATATACGCGTATTTCAAAAATTGCGACAGGCAGTTATGGTATGATATATCTCCGGGATGATGAAGACAGAAATCATTACAATGAATTTCAAGTCTTTGTATTTAGAAGAGGAAACTGTATCCAAAAAGATGATACAGATTTTTCTCCATGTATTCCAAGCATTGAAGATGCTGCCGATGCAGAATAAATACTGATTCATCTCTTTAATGTAATTTCAGATAGTAGTAATTCCGAATAATTCAGAAAATAATATAACGGTACAGATGAAATGATCAATCATCATCTGTACCGTTTTCTGTGTTATTACGTTTTGATTCCGTAATTACCTGTGGTTATAACGTTCTCAGTTTCAAACTGATTATCTCCGTTAGAGGAGTAATATACCTTTCCTTCATACAAGCTGAATATATGACTTCTTAGCTGTTAATTGAAATAATCCTTATCTTGATCAAGTCCTTGATATGTTACGATTGTTCTGACAAGATCTTTCGGGAATTTTCCTCTCATAAAGCTGGTAAATTTACTTTCGTCATAAACGCCATTATTTTCGAGGACCATAAGCTTCCTAATAGTATTGGCAAATTTGAGATATCTTTCCGACAGAGGTACATTCATACCAATAAATTGATTTATTTTTTGTGCCACCCCTCTGCTTACAACAAAACCAGGGTCATTATCTGATTCAGCCGCAAAGAATGATTCCAGTTGCTCCCAAGACATAAATCCAAGTCCTGATGCAAATCCAAACAATTCACATTTCGGATCATTAGTATAAATATCATGGAGCATATTATCATATTTACGAGAAAAACCACCTGTTTCAAAAACTATATCTGTACCACGGAGATTATCACAATTCTGAATAGCAGTAATACCTCTTGCATTTGTAAAATACTCATCAGAGAACCTGTAACTATCTGCAAAGCTTGGCTTAACGCCGTAAGAGTGAGCCATTTCATGAAGTTCGACCCATGTTATTGAGTTATTGCCAGATTTAATTTGTTGCTTTACATCTTTAGTAGCATATTGATTGAAAGCTACATAGCCATATTTATCATTATCTTCATTTATAAGAATATTAGAACTAAATGCATGGTATGGGCATTCAAAATAATCAAATTCCATGAATAAAGTATCAAGCTGTACACCTGTTGTCATATTTAGACTGTTTGCATAAATACAGAGACGTTTTGCCCATGTCTCTATTTTATCCCAGCTAATTTTATCATTATCATCAATACCATCATTATCATCATCAATATATTTCATTCTAATGAAAAGCTTTTCTCCATCAGTTGGTTTAACTTCAATCATACAAAACTCCTCATTATCTAATGGCGCAGTAATAGCAGCGGTTGAACACTTAATTGTAGGATCTGAGAAACGATTTGTATTAAAAGATACTGATTCTCCATATGCTATAAAATCAAATGAAACAGCGTACGTATTCTTATTTATTTCATTTATCATTGAAGGCTCTATTTTTTGTAAACTTCCCTTGTCACCAGTTTTGAAACGCAGACTAAGGGTAATACGGTTTATATCTGATTCAGATATATTATCACCTGAAATATTGAATCTAAGGACATATTTTGCCAGAGGCTGAAGATTTGTAATTTCTCCATTCGATACAACATAAAATGAACCTTCACGTATACGTCCATTAAGTCCCTCTGTAACATCAAGTGATATAGTATTTGTTCTTGCTCGATAATATGATTTGCTTACGCTAATCTGATCTTCCTGAAAGTTATAAGCGCCGTTGTTATCTGTATCAGCGCAAAACGGCAAATTCGATGCAGCCTGTACAGTCATAGCTGTACCCAAAGATGTCGCTGTTGGAATGGCGATTGCAGCTGAAAGTGATACAGCTAAAATAGTCTTTTTAAGTTTGTTTGTTTTCATTGATAATACTCCTTTGATTGTAATATTTATGTTAGTGGGTGATAATATAACTGAAAACAGTGTAAATAATGCTAGAGTATGTTTGATATAATTAATCATACTCTGTTTTTATTTATATATATTTTTTCACGATGAAAGGGTGCCATGACATCATTGTTTATTCCGCCTGATCAATTAATTTCTTGTTAGATAAATGTGCCCGGGTAAATACTTTTTGAATCTTAAAAAGATTTATCCAATGAACAACAATCGATGTCACTTTCAAAGTGATACATATATTTCCCCTTCAGATAATTAGTCACCCACTTACTTATTAGTCGTAACAATGCTTGAAAATGTCGAAGCGTTTATAATTATTTTTTTGATATAACATAATAATTTGCAAAATTTTCAAAGTTTAGAATGCGCCAGACATTCACGGTATTATAATTCAATACTGCATAATCCAAGTAAATATCTCTGTATTGTTAGAGCATCCATATTTGTTACACCTTCACCATCAACGTCTGCACGAAGATACCATTCCTCTGTGATGTGCTTATCATCACTGCCATTTAAACCGTATTTAGTGGGATTTGCCAGTGACTGCATTATCAGTACGGCATCGGAAAGATCAACTGTTCCGTCACCGTTCACATCACCGGTCAAACCTTTTGTAGTTTCCGGCGAGAAATGTACCTGATTATAACTACTGTAGCTTGTTATTGTTTCACCTGTTTCCATGCTATCCTCGGTCTCTTCTTCCTCAGGTGTACTTGCAGTAAATCCTACGCCATTGTTTTTAATGAATTCTTCCATCCTTTCGCTGGATATTCTCTTGTACACCATCTCAGGATGCTCTTTTTCGTAATAATAGAGCGCTAAAATCAGAGCTGAATTTATCCAAAACAACCATAGCTATATTTGCTAGTGAGTAATTCTATATATGCCATACAATATTTATAGCATAAAATCAATTTGATTTCAATCTATATTATGATGAATGTAAAATAGGATTCTCCGATTTCACGTTATGAGTCGGAGAATCCTATTTATTATAGTTCATTATTTTGTTTCACTATATTTCTGTCTACACCAATCAGTCAGCAATTCGCTTCACGGCATATTACAGGAAAACATATAGTCAGTGTCAAACGAATCAACTTCGAGCCGGGAAATTGTCCGACTCGTTTTTTGTTGTAAACTGACCATGCCAGTTGGTGGCCAACATAAATCTTATGCAGCCGTTATCGTAGCATATCTCTTTGAAGCAAGTATCTTATCCATTACAGCCTCAGGTGATATTTCACCGCCCATGACCATATCGAATACAGATGGTGAATAACCAGATACAAGAGCCGCTCCTGTTTCAGAACGTGTTACCGGCATCGCATCACATCTTGCGTTTACGTTCCAAAAGACTACGTCAGGCAGTTCGTAGCCGTTAGCCTTGAATAGCTTTCTCATCTCCCGGAACATAGACTCGTCATTACCGCCTACGATACAATAGTCAAACTGCATATCAGAGATTATGTATATCTTTGAAGGCATATCTTTCTTAGATACCTTATACTTCTTTGCAGTATTGAGTATCAGCAGAAACACAGCCTCAAGATTTGTATTTGCCACCTCGTTGAAGGTATTGCAGTAACGCACCTTTTCAAATATATCCTTACCCTTTATCTCAACTATACGTGGAGACTCAGAGAAAGTAATAAAGTGATTAGAAAAAGCACCTGTATTATGCTCTGCAAAGTATATTCCCAGAGACAGTGCTGCGTCTATAGGGCGGATACCACCACAGCCACAGGTCATAGAGCCAGAGCCATCTATAACAGCTATTGCATTCTCGCGTCTTGAAGCTGTCAGGTCAGGCAGAGACTTCCATGCAGCGTCCAGTGACATCCTCTCAGTTCCTGAGATTTTGCCTGTAAGCACAGCTCTTACAATATCATATGGAAACAGTCTGTCTGCGTTGAGCTTTGCCTCGCCGTTGTGTACGCTATTTAGGTAACCCACATAACGCTCATTATCGTTTCTGATAAAAGCATGGCGGTACTTGAACATAGCGCAGGAAGGCTGTACTTCGTAGTCAAAGGTATAATCACGCTCACGGAGACGGTTTTCCAATATGTCAGTGTAAGCTCTCAGAGCAGACAGAGTCTTTCTGTATGCAGACTCGGTCATACCAAGCAAAGCTGCCATACGTCTGCCCTTGTTACGTGTATCCTTTGATGAGGTATTTACTGATGGCAACCACTTAGCCAGTAAGGAAGCCTGTCCCTTTCTGCCCATAGCTGCTATATCCTTATCCAGTTGTGCCTTAATCACCTTTGCTGCTGCATTCTCCAGAGGAGTACCGAGCAGTATGCACAGATCGTCATAACGCCCATACTCAGCAAACAAAGGGATATTCTTCTCAACAGCCCTGGGAGCTGTCTTTACCAATGCTGAAACCGCACAACGGAAGAAACGTCTCTCACCAAGACCACCTCTTGCGTCACGGGCGAAGAAGACTATTTTCATAGTCTTGTCGGGGTTCTCAGCATAAGCACGTGTTACCACGTCTGCTATCTCCCCGGCAGTGGAATTTCTCATAGCTCCTGCCTTGAAGAACATATCAAGGCAAGAGGACTCTGTTGAACGGTAAGCAGTACCGCCGTTCTCGGTATATGTCATATTAGACTCTTCCTTTAAAAAGTTAAGCATAATAATTCTCCTTTCAAGTCAGCGTTTTACCATACGTTTCCGCAGGGCAGGATTCGAACCTGCGTAAGACCACTGATAATATTGCTGTTGCTGACTTAGCCGCGGCTCATTTTTTTGCACAGTGCTTACCACCGTAGTGGCAGCTTCCTGCGTCCCTGAAAAATAATGCTGTCAGAGCCGAATTGTTTTTTGTTTACAAGACGCTTGCGTTTTTTCACTTCCTTAAAGAGCACTTCATTTATACTTATTGCAGTAAGCGTCTTATTTTCAGGCTGTCATATATATTTGGCAGCCTGATAGGATCAACAAGGCACATTTTATCTTGGTAGGATAATATTAACTGCTGTTTGTGCCTTAAAACTATGAAATTTAATTACAAGACACTGTATGAATAACCTTTTTCATTAAACATCTGCTGTCAGTGTCTTAAAACTCGTCGCCGTGGAAGTTGAACCCGTTCTATATGAACTGCCATAATTGCTGTAAGCGACGAAAAATCAGCCTTTAACTACTCCGACGGTGAATAATCTCTTCACAGGCTCTGTAAGATCCTGCTGATTAGCCATTACATCATTGATGTCCTTATATGCAAATCTTGACTCTTCTGCAACGTCGGACTTATTATTCTTCGCAAGAACTACGTTTTGCTCCTTCAGATCGACCATTACGGACTCTACTGAAAAAGTATCCATAGCCTTTGTACGCGAATAAGCTCTGCCTGCACCGTGGGACGACGACATGAAGCTGTCGGGATTGCCCTTGCCGCGAACTATGTAGCTGTATGAGCCCATAGCACCCGGAATAATACCCATTTCACCCTCACCCGCACGTATAGCACCCTTTCTGTGTACCCATACATTCTTGCCGAAGTGGTTCTCAAGAGCTGCATAGTTGTGATGACAGTTTATCTCGTCTGAGAATACAGGAACTATGCCTGTGTGCTTCGCTGTATGCTTGGTGAATATATCCTTTATCTTATTAAGCATGATAGCACGGTTCTCATATGCGAAATCCATACAGAGCTGCATCCACGCAAGATATCTTCTGCCTTCATCTGTATCAACAGGCAGGAACGGTAAATTCCACTCATTCGGTACCTGTGAGAACCACTTATCATTCAGTCCGTGAGCTATCTTATTGAAATACTGTCCTACGATATTACCGAAATGACGGCTTCCTGAATGGAGCATAATACCACACATTCCGTTATCGTCCTGCTGAAGTTCAATGAAGTGGTTTCCGCCTCCTAAAGTACCTGCCTGATAGTAACCCTCCTCTATCTGAGGTAAAAGCTCCTTATCAGCTTCGTATTGTCCCATCTCAGTCTTTGCACGGTCAAGAACCTCAGATGCCTGAACGTTTTTGTAATGAGCGAAACCTGTAGGAATATTTCTGAGGATATCTCCGCAGATAGTCTTTACAAGATTTCCGCTTCCTGTTATTGTTTCACGGAGAAGCGATACAGGTATGTCGGTCTGAACATAAGCCATACCGCAGCCTATATCAACTCCTACCGCGTTTGGGATAACAACATTCTCACAGGCTATAACTCCGCCTATGGGCATTCCCTTACCAGCGTGGGTATCGGGCATAAGTGCTATCCATTTGTGTGCGAACGGTAACTTTGCAAGATGCTCCGCCTGTTCGATACATTTCTCACCGACAGCTTCCATATCTGTCTGCCATATCTTTATTGGGAGCATATTCTCGTTCTTGTTGTAATGTACGAACATTTTCTTCACTTCTCTTTCCTTTAGCTTGACTTTAGTATACCACATGAATTGGAAATAATCATATAAAAAAGTCTGCGCACACTCGATTGTCACTTGAAAATGACATATTTTTCTGATAATATATAAATAAGGAAAGGAGATGGGCTTGAAATGGCAGGTTTTTCTGAACTGATAAAAAATTTCGATAAAACAAGAGAATATGTCAGGGATTTCTTTATTTATGGATGTAAGGTAAGAAGCGATTTCGATAAAAAGAGTGTCCGCACATACGATGATGAAAAGCGCCGTGTGGAAAGCTGGATGCAGGACTATATGCGCTATGACGATTCAATAAAGGGTCGTCATGTGTCCATTTCCGTTGACAGCGGCCATATATCTGAAAATCCGCTGTATAACGCATACTACTCCAAGAGCTTTACCGATAATGATATAAAGCTTCATTTTCTTCTTATAGATATATTACAGGACGGAAAAATCCGTACTCTCAGAGAACTGACAGACACTTTAAACAATGAATATGAGCAGCTGTTTGATGATCAGACAGTTCGTAACAAGCTAAAGGAATATGCCGAAGAGGGTATCATTGTTGTGCAAAAGCGGGGAAAGACCATGTATTATTCCCTATCCCCAACCCGTATTGATGAATACATACAGAAATATAATGGCCTTTCAGATGCTGTAAAATTCTTTTCAGAAGCTCCGGATTTCGGAGTTATAGGCAACAGCATAATGAAAGCTGTAGGTATCAGGAACGATCTGTTCCATATAAAGCATAATTATATGATACACTCTCTTGAGGATATACTTGTACCTGAAATACTTAAAGCCATTGACGATAAGTGCAGTATAATAATAAAGAAATTTACATGGAAAAAAGATGAAGAGCCTGCTGAGGAAATAATAATCCCTATGCAAATTCTCGTTTCTGTACAGACAGGCAGACGTTATATAGCAGGCTACGTGCCTAAAACCCGTAGATTCTCAACATACAGGCTTGACAGGATAAAATTTATCAAGAGAAATATTGTCTGCACTGACTATGACAGGCTCAGAGAACGCTATGAGGTGAATATACATCGTTGCTTCGGAGTCTCTTTCGGAGACAGACGTGAAAGTGGAAATGTTAATGCAATTAAGATAACATTTACCGTTGACGAGAAAAAAGAGTTATATGTAATAGAGCGTCTTGAACGTGAAAAGCGCTGTGCTGTAGTTGAAAAGACAGGAGACGGTCTGTATACTCTTACTGCTGATGTTTTTGATCCTAACGAGATAATGCACTGGGCAAAGACATTTATCGGACGTATTGTCTCCATTGATGGCGGTACTGAAAAGATAAGGCTGCGCTTTTATAATGATATCCGCAGAATGTACAGAATGTACGGAGGTGAAGACGATGAACATATTCAGTGAGATATATGGCACATATTTCCGTATTGCCGCAAAGCTCCTTGAAAATGAGGTCATTGATGAAAAGACCGTCCGTGAAACTGTACTGCGTGATGGTTTCCGCGATTCTATACTCTTCTTACCTCAGAAGCTTATACCAAGTGGAGAGGACTGGGGACTTTTTAAGCGTGACAACAATAATATGCTCAGGCGCATAACAAAAAAAGCACCTGAAAAGGTGCTGACAAAGCTGCAGAATATGTGGCTGAAATCCAAGCTTTCTGATCCGAGGATAAGACTTTTTCTTGAGGACAATACCATAACGGAATTAGAAGCTGAACTGGCTGACATAAAGCCGCTGTACCGTCATGAGCATTTCAAGCTCACTGACAGATATGCAGACCATGATGACTATTCCGACGAGAAATATATCGCTAATTTCCATGAAGCTCTTGACGCTGTAAAAAAGCGTAAAATAGTTGATATTTCCTTTACATCAGGACACGGAAAACATGTAAGCGGCAGGTTTGTAATGCTGAAAATAGAGTTTTCGCCCAAGAACGGTAAGTTTCGTGCTTACTGCTATAAACTCAGTAATGACAAGATTAAAAACAGCGGCCTTATAAATATCGGAAGGATAGATAAAATAACGGATACAGGACGTATATTCCGTACACCTGTATCTATGGACAATTATTTCAGTAGCCGTAAGTGCAGTACTCCTGCGGTAATAAGGGTAACTAACGAAAGAAACGGCGTTGAGCGTTTTATGCTTGAATTTGCTCCATATGCAAAGCATACAGTACGTGATCTTGAGAAAAACGAGTACGTTGTTGAGCTATGGTATGACGAACAGGATGAAACTGAAGTGCTTATAATGCTACTGAGCTTCGGACCAGTTATAGAGATACTCGGACCTGAGAAGTTGCGTTCTCAGGCTAAAGAACGCTTAGACAGACAGTATGAGCTGCTTTATGGGAAGAATGCACAGTAAAAGATTTGATATAATGCCTGATAAACTCTTTACAATAGTTGCTGGCGTCAATGGTGTAGGTAAGAGTACTTATATAGCTAAACCACGTGAAAATCCCAATATGCTGGGATATATAATAGGTCCTGACCAAATAGCAATTAAGTATGGCTATATAATTGTAGGTAGCAGAGAAGATCTCAAGGTAATGGATAATTTCATCATAGATGGTATTTTTAAATCAAAAGAAAACTGATATGATTTATATCGTAAATTCTGTAGATAAGAGTATTGCTAGTGTAAATTTACAAAAATTGTCATTTAATCATTTATTGTCAACTTTACTACAACCGAAAACTTAATCTTGATTTTTCAATTTCTTAGATGTAAAATATAATATGTTATTATAATAACACATTATTTCTAAGGAGTTTTATTATGAAAAAAACAAGAATTATCAGCACATTAATGGCATTAGCTATTGTTGCAGCACCTGGATTTGGATTAAATTCCAATAATCAAGCAAATCATGTAAGATACAAGACCACAGCAACAGCTGCAGCTAAACAAACTGGATGGGTGCAAAAAAATGGTTATTGGTATTATTATAATGTTAATGGAAATGTAGTAAGAAATCAATGGTTAACTATAAATGGTAAAAGATATCATTTTGACAAAGCTGGCCGCATGAACACAAAATGGTATACTGAAAACAATAAAACATATTATCTTGGTAATGATGGCGCCATGCGAACAGGAAATCAACAGATTAATGGCAAATGGTATTATTTCTTTCCTTCATCCGGAATTATGGTAATCGGATGTACATACATGACCAATCCTGATGGAAGTAATCTCAGATGGTACAATTATGATTCAAATGGCGTATGGATTGAGTCCGATAGTAATGGTGCTGCTTATTATCTTGAATGCGACCATCGACTCTATAATGCTATGGATACAAATCAAAAATCAAATAAGATGATCCCAGGAAAAGAAGTTGTTTACTTGAAAGAGAAAAAAGACTCCAAAACAGGTATATTGTGGGGCGCAATTAATTATGAAGGCAGATTGAAAGGTTATATAATTATCCAAAAAGCCAACGGAGCGCTTAATAAAATCTCAGGTAATATTGGAACGTGCGTAGATGCAATAGATAATAAATACAATAAATAATCCTAAGGTATGATATATAGGCATACTCAGACTTGCAGTAAACGTTAATTTATCAACATTTCATTTTAGCCAAAAACTATAGTGTCTTATCCATGAAGGAAACCTAAACTGAAGGAAGAACTTGAATACTAAAAATAGGGAGGCGGCAGAACGCGTTTTATTTGTGTTCTGCCGCATTTTTAAATCAGAGAAATATTAATATTGTTTATACTCTCGAATTTTTTCTAACTATTCTTTGAATGGGCGTTTGGGAGATAAGTTAATTAGCATATTGCTATATTATATGCCATCTATTTAAAACTATCATTATTATGTTAATATGTAACGCCCTGTTTCAGGGCGTATGCTTATTCTTCGACTATAAAATCAAATCTTATTTCGCTGTATTCCGTATCTGTCATACCATCCAAAATTCCAATAAGTCTTTCTGTAAGCTGCCTTATATATTTGTCATTTATATATGGAATGATCTCAAAAAGATTGTTGATCGTATCTTCACGGTCAGTACCTTTTACGATACATAACAAGTTCATTTCCTCAACTGTAAATTCTTTCATATTTCTAGTCCTTTCTGCTTATAGACACTTTTATTTTCGGGTGCTTTTATTTCTTTCGCTTCTCGAAGGAAGCTCATTATTGAGCGCTTTTCATCTTTTATATTTTCAGACTTGTTTTCTGCCTTCTTGATGATACTCTCCTTTTCGGGAGTATTTTCTGAAGGCAGATTATTTATAATTCCATCAAATGAATTATCATTCTGCTCAATAGTATCTTCAACAGTTTTCAGTATATTTTCACGCTCAGGACAAACGAACTTCGTAATCGTCTTGAAATCAGTGCTGTCAACATAATAACTGGTGATCCGGTTATCCTTCTTTATAGCGATAACATCACTTACACTAAGAGAATGTCCCTCAAAATCTTTTGGTCGATCGCAATTAAATTTCTCAAATACAGAATCAAGAAATGCAGATATGTTCTCAACTTTCGAAAGATCTTCTTTATAGCTGTAAACCAAAGTGTAATTATCTCTGCTGACCTCTTTTCCCATCTTTTCAAGGGAGTCAAATCCTGCAAATGATAAACTGTGATTTTCAGGTGTGTGCTTCAACTGATAAATAGCAATGGTATCTTCCCTGCTGTTGATAAACATTGCTTCCTTCAGAGGTTCTTCAATTATCAGTCTTGCATCATGTTCCTCTGCGGTACGGATTTGACTTGCTTTATCCATTTCCTGCTGAACATCATCTGCTACAGCTTTATCAACAGCATTTTCAATTTCAATCTGTTTTGCCATGATCTTTTCTGCAAACGTATTCACCAGACCAGAATGCTCATTGACCTGTACATATCTCATAGCATTCTTTACATTTTCAGGAAGAGATGCAATCATGTCATCAGCCCATTTATGAACTTCTGCTGTAAAGCGTTTATCCCAGTCAGCACCTGATATTCTTGATGCAACTATCAGTGAAATACGATCAATCGGGTATTTCTCCATTACCTGGTTAAGAGCAGCATCGGAGTCAAATACTTCGCCGTATCCATTTTCATAAAATTCGTAGTTTTCAGAGAAAGCCTTTGAAATGCAATCACGACATCCACGATTTTCGTTTTCATTCTGTTTGAAAAGATCAAGTTCACCCAGTTCTTTTGCTTCCTTTACTGTTTTCATGTATATTGGGATATCAAAATGGTCGATTATCGGACGTTCAGCCTGTGCTTTGTCGATCATATCCACAAGCAGAGGAATAACTACACTTGCAGCAAGGTTTTTCTCACAGAAATCTATCAGTTCCTGTTTAGTTCCCGTATAAAGCGTACCACCTGTAGCGACTTCCTTTAAAATGAATCCATCATCTAAATATGGATGATATTCAACTGATACCTTAGGTTCAGAAATATTATCTTCTACCTTACTATTTCTAACTTCTTCAAGAGCTTTATTATAAGCGGAAATATCACTTCTGGAGATAGTCAGAGTAGTCTTATCATCGCTTACTCTTCCACTGAATTTTATTCCTTTTTCTTCAAGCAGCCTGGATACTGCAAGTGCCGTTTCAGTTGGAAGCCTCAGATAAGTCTTATATGGAATGTACATATAAGGTACATTACCGATAATATTAAACTCATCTTTCACCTTAGGGAGGCTTACAGCAGAGAAGTGATCCTGTTTCTGATCCTTGGCCTGTACTTGCTCCTTCTGTCGCCCCAGCAGTATATCCTCAGCTTTGTTTATGATATCATTAGCTGTTGATCTTATCGTTTCAAGCGAAGCTTTTAGTTCAGGTACTTCCTTGCCTGAACCCCATGACGCAACATAGGCAAAACTGTAATCTGACGTATCTATACCGAAATGCTGACATACAGTATATGCAATGCTTTCAGCTTCGACTTCCTCAGTATTTCTGTCCTTAGGCTTATCAACATCAGCTTTTATCATATTATGATTATGAAGTATTGAATGAGCTATCTCGTGAATTGCGGTCTTGACCGTCTGCACCTCTGACATGCCTTTATTTATAGCGATTGAATTCTTATCCTTGTCAAAGTATCCTTTTGCTCCTCCATTGATAGCTTCAAAATATACCGGAACCGGTGCTATTCTTTTCAGTGCTTCAAATAGCTTTTCATAATTATTGACATCACCTTTAAGTTCATCAACTCCCAGAGTCGGGAGCTCTTTACCGCTTGTCTGAGAAACATCGAATACAGATATAACTTTAAAAGCGGGAATTGTCACCTCCACTTCTTCAATTACAGGCTTTCCATCTTCATCTAGTACAGGACGATGATTATCCTTATCAAGTTTTGTCTGTTCTTTCTTAATAATATACGGAACAGGCGCAAGAATCTGAATACCTTTTTCACCTTTGTTGACATTTCGCTCGAACTTATTTTTCCACGCATTGTAACCAGCTACGAGAGTAGCATTGGGCTTCTGCATGGCAATAAGCAAAGTATTGTTGAAGCTGTAATTATGGAATTTTGACATTGTATTCAGATATTCTCTGAACTTATCTCCCTCAAAGAGTTCCTTTATACCTTTCTCCAGCTTATCGGTTATTTCCTTAATACGATCTTTTGTTGATACATTTTCATTTTGCAGCATTAATCCTTCCCTCCCCTTTGACTTTTCTCGGTTTAAATTTCAATTTAAAGTTCACATACTCTCCGGTATCATCAAGACATACAACAGCATCATAATTTCTACGGGCTTTCGGTGAATACAAGCCATTAATCGCAACTTTCCCGCTTTTCAGTAGAATCTCAACTATTTCCTTAGTCAGCTTCTTTCTCGATGATTCAAAGAAACGGTTATTCTTCCAGATAACAAATCCACATTCTCCGTCTTCACACGCATATGCATTGTGAGTGATGATTACGTTCTTTCCGCATCTCGGACATATTCCAACTATTTCACTTCCGATTGTTTGCTGAGATACCTTGCTTTCATCTACACTTGATTTGGCTGCATCTACGATATCAGATGTCAGCTTACCTATATCAGCCATGAACTGCTGGGGAGTAAAACGTCCCTGTGCTACAAGTGAAAGGGTATTTTCCCAGTCTGCTGTCATTTCAGGTGATTTTATAATTTCCGGAATAACGGATATGAGGTCGGTTCCTCTGTCAGTAATGACAATGTTTCTTTTTTTCCTCTTTATAAAACCGAATTTTACCAATTTTTCAATAATAGCTGCTCGTGTTGAAGGTGTTCCAATCCCTGTATGTTCCACCGCCTCAGTCATTTTATCAGTTCCTGCACGTTCCATAGCGGACAGAAGAGTATCTTCCGTATAGTGCTTTGGGGCCTGAGTATAGTGTTCAGTTATTTCTGCGACAATATTGTTTAAAGTCTGACCTTCTGATACAGAAAGAGTAATATCTTCTTTTTCGTTATCATCACTGCATTGCTGGAAGACTCTGAATGCCGTATCAATGTCTTTGAATCCGTTTTTTATACTTTTTCTGCCCTTTGCGGTAAAAGAATAATCACCACATCCTATCTCAGCCGTAACAGTTTCATAGATATATGGCTCTGTAATCGCACATAGCATACGGTTGGCTATAAGACAGAGTATTTTATATTCTCCTTGGGGCAATGACATAATATCAGTATTTTCAATTTCCAGAGTAGGGATAATCGCAGTATGATCGGTAACCTTCTTATTGTCGAGTACCTTTTTAACATCGCATTTCAGGTCTGCATTCATAAAATGCGGAAATTTGAACAGAATCATATCTGCTAATGTTTCTGCTGTGCTTTTCATATCTTCTGTAAGGAAGCAACTGTCTGTTCTTGGATATGTACAAAGCTTCATTTCGTACAGCGACTGCGTATAGTCAAGTGTCTGCTGAGCTGTAAAACCATACAGACGGTTAGCGTCTCTTTGTAGAGTTGTCAGATCATAGAGCTTAGGAGGATTCACTACTTTTCGTTCAGTTTTTACCGAATACACATGAGCCTGTTTACCGTCACAGTCACATCTGATCTTTTCAGCATCTTTATGGCTGTTAATTCTTTCTTTTACAGCATCAATTCCAGACTCTTTGATATGAACATTAAAGTATTTCTTTTTCTTGAAGTTTGCTATTTCATTCTCGCGCTCACATATCATGGCTAGTGTCGGAGTCTGTACTCTCCCTACGTTCAGTGCTCTGTTGTAAAGGCGTGAAAAAAGTCGGGTTGCGTTAATGCCGACTATCCAGTCTGCCTTCGCACGGCATAGTGCTGAATTATAGAGTTTATCATAATCCTTGCCGTCCTTCAGATCAGCAAATCCATCTAGTATAGCCTTTTCTTCCATAGATGATATCCATAGACGCTTTATAGGTTTCTGACAGCCTGCTTTGTTATAAACAAGGCGAAAAATGAGTTCACCTTCACGACCTGCATCACAGGCGTTTATAACTTCAGTAACCCTACAATCATTCATAAGGGAACGAAGAATACTGAACTGTTCATTCTTGTCGGGAGCAATATCAAAAATCCAGTTTTCAGGAATTATCGGCAGATCATCGATATTCCATTCCTTATACTTCTGATCATAACTGTCTGCTTTTGCAAATCTCATCAGATGTCCTACACACCATGATACGATATATTCATCACCTTCAATATATCCTTTTTTTCTTCCAGTCACACCGAGTGCTTTAGCCAGTGCCAAACCAACGCTTGGCTTTTCTGCAATTACTAACTTCATCATATAATCTCCCTTCACGTTATAATATGTCGTATTTATTCTTCATCTTTTACTGTCTCGCCGTTATCAAAATCATCATCTTCTTCATCGTAGTCATAATTTTTATCATTCTTTGCAGATGATCCCTTGATCTTTAAGAAATAGAATGCTGCACCGCCGATAAGAGCTAACACTCCGATTGCAGGCACAAGAAGATTTTTGCCAGCAGCCTTTACTGGATTATTTGACGTTGTAGTCTGTTCTTCTTCTGAGACAACATTCTCATTTTCAGCTTCTGTAGGTGTTTCGTCCTCGGTGTCCATTGTCACGGTTTCTGTTTTCTTTTTGCTTCCGTCTTTATCTTCATCCGGAAACTGATCGGCAAAGGCCATGAGATCGTATTCGTCAACAAGGTTCATGAAATAAACATTACCTTTTCCTTCGTTATCCTTGTCAATTACTATATAGAACGTATTTCCGTTCTTGCTTTGTATGGTCAGAAACTGACGGTTTACGTTTTCATCAAGAACATCTTCAAGAAGCACACCGTTTCCTGAAGGAATTGCACTTTTTTCAGCATTCTGTGATATTTCAGTATTTTCTGGTGCTGTTACTAGATCATCAACCGAAACAGTAGGATCTTTGTCATCCAATGATGCAGGAAGTGTACTCTCTAGCACAGTACTCTCTGAAGAAACAACGGATGTAGTTGCAGGTAATTCTGAAACATCTTCAGCAGATACTGTAAAAGGTTTAAAAGCGATAATGCAGCTTAACACAGTAGCAGAGCATATTATCTTAGTTATCTTATTTATGTTCATCATTCCTTTCACTACCTGAGATCTGAGTTTTCTTGACTGACTTTGTCTCATTTCCAGGCATTATTTCCGCAAGTTTTTCCTTCAGTTGATCACTGCTGAGATTGTATGTATCAACAATATGCAGGATATGCTGTTTTTCAAGGCTTTCAATATTTGAAGCTACCACCTTTTCTCTCTCAATGAGATTGGATTTGCTGGCTTTTATAGCTTCAAGCTCAGTATATGCTTTTTTTATCTGATTTTCGATTTTATCAAGTCTGGTTGACATAGTATTCCTCCTGTTACTTTATATTAGATTTGGTTTGTTTCCCTTGGTTTGCATCATTGCAATATAAAGGTCATATACATCTTCATCTTTTAATTCCTCTATAACCACCTCTTCGATACTTTTTGCTGTAAGCCGCACATTCAGAATATAATAGTCATATTCTTCTGTAACTTCATTTTCATTTCCTTCAGAATCGATTTCTGAATGTGTGGATGTTCTTAACTCATGAACTGATTCGATATCCAGATGATACATAGAATCATAAACCTGATTTATTTTATTCTTTATTCCTTCGTCATACTCAAATACCATTTCCACAGCACTCAGGTATGATAAAAGCTGATATGGATCATGCCCGATATTGTCAATGTAGTAGTTATATTCATCCCAGTCAATATAATAATCAGGTATATGTTCAATATAGTCACGCAATTCGTTTTCACGATCATTAAGCTGATTATTTGAAGCAATAAGGTCTTCGTCATTTGACAAATAGGTTGTCGCAAGATATACTGTACCGCTGTCAACAAATGAGGAACTACAGGATGTTGCCAGGGTAAAAAGCAGCATAAATACTATAATCAATATTATTAAGATGAGAATTCCCCATTTACTTGAAGATACTGCCTGAATGATCATTTTACCAGTTTTTTCAGCAGCATCTTTAACGACGACAGCAGCATTTTTCTTTTTCTCAGCATTTTTGATCTGTTGCATTTTCCGCTGAGCTTTTTTCATTGATTCTTTTGCAACTGTATTTGTTTTAACGGTTTCTGAGATTTTCTGTGAAGTCTTTCTGACGTTAATTTTTCCATCGCAATGTTCTTCTTTGAATTTAAGCTTGGACTTTTTCTTATCCTTTTGTACCTTCAGTTTTTTTACAGTTGCTTTGACTATTTTTTTACCGTTTTTCAAACCAGCTCCCGTTACTTCCGCTGAAAGCTCATCATTATCATTGCTTTTGTTACTTATCAACACATTCTCCTCCTCAAAATCGTTAAAGTTTGTTGAATTAGGCGCTTGCAAAGTCTGCACTGGTATGATAGAATATAGGTATAGACCATACGTTTCTTAAAGGCCAATAACATTTTATGTCCCATACGGCATTCTACAGAAAGGATGATTTTTATGTCAAAAGTTATTAAACTTTCGCTGTCTGATGAGTATTACGATTGTCTTGTAAAAAGAGCTGAAGAAAAAGATGCAAATATACAAGACTACATACGTTCAGTTTTGTTTCCTGAAGAGGATAGTATTACTCCGCAAATGGCAATAGGTATTGCATTGGCTACGCGTAGTAAAGGCGATAAGTTTACTGTCCCTGAACTATTTGGGGATAGTTGGAATTTATCAAATGGTTACGCTGGTGTTTTTGGGCGTCGTTTTTTTAATTTGGTAAAAGATAAGTATTCTGACCATATTAGATTTACAGGAACTTTTAATGATAAAGGAAATTCTATTTATGAAGTGATTTGTGATTCTGATTGAATATTAATAAGAAAGTTGAGGAAGTAGATATATGAATATAAGAATAAGAAAAGCCATTTTGAAATATGTTGCTATGTATCGAATTGTTGATACAAGATGGCTCACTAAAAATTTATCTCTTTATTTTAAAACTACAAAACAAAGAATTGCAGGTAACATTAGTTATCTTGTTACAAGTGGCAGAGTTCAAATTAATAGGAATTATCCTCATAGTACTATTTATTGATGTGGAGGTAATATGATCAGTATAATTATTGGCATTATACTTACTATATTTTTTTTAGTAATAGACATTGTTCTTATATGTTCCTATGCATTTTTGGCAAAGATAACTTTCATTGACAGCCTTGTTATTGGTCTTGCTGGTGGAATAGCCCTTTATCTTTGCAACAGAACCTTTGATGTCCCGTTTTGCAGTATAAAAATTCAACCGGTGATATGTCTTGCAGTTACTGTTGTATTGTTTACTATAGCATTTCTATTACAAAAAACAACGCCCGGATTCTGGATATTCGCAGTGATATTCTCAGTATTATGGTCGTTCATCGCATCTCTAACCGTTAATATACTGATAACCGAAAACATGATTGCTTTTTGGATAGTATTTGCAGTATCATTTCTTATGAGTATCAGTTCACACATAAGATCAAGGTATGCTGAATTCAAACTAACATCATAAACTTGTAAACCGTGCTCAGAATACGAGTACGGTTTCTTGTTTATCTGCAGTGTTTAGCATGAAATATACATAAAGCAGTTATAAAAATAATTCCACCGATAGCTGCCCCGATAAGCCATTTCATATCAATTCACCTCCGTTTCTTCCGGCCTTGTAGTCATGATCTTGTAGAGCATCGTATCCTTAGGAAATTTGTCAATGAATGGTATGATAACATTTCCATAAAAAATCAGTCCTTCACCGGGTCCGGAATTTGTAACATATGAAAGCTGATGAGGTGAGATATTCAGCTGCTTGGCGAGTATCTGGCGATCACCGCCTGCCTGATTGAGCATATAAATGAAATCAGAGTTTTCAAAGATGTTCTCAACCTCACGGCTTGAAAGCAGATCTTTGACATTCTGAGTAAGACCTGTCGGAATACCGCCCCATTTTCTGAATCGTTTCCATATTTCTACGGAGTAAGCCGCTGTCTGTTCTTCCTTCAGAAGAAGATGAAACTCGTCGATATAATAACGGGTTGATTTGTGTTCTGCCCTGTTTATCGTAACACGATTCCATACGCAGTCCTGAACAATAAGCATTCCCAGCTTTTTCAGCTGTTTGCCGAGTTCCTTTATGTCAAAGCAGATCAATCGGTTGTTCATATCAACATTGGTGCGATGATTGAAGATATTCAGCGATCCTGTAACATACATTTCAAGCGCTGCTGCAATCCGTATAGCTTCCGGTTCTGGCTGACTGAGAATTAGATTATACAGATCCTGAAGAATAGGCATTTCTGTTGTTTCAGGATTGGCAATATATTCCCTGTAAACAAGGCGCACACACCGGTCAATAATAGTCTTTTCAATAGGTTCAAGACCACTTTTGCCCCCTATGATCAACTCGCACATTGATAATACAAAATCCGATTTGAGAGCAAGAGGATTTTCATCTTCCGAATAGTTTAGGTTTATATCAAGAGGATTGATATATTGCGTTGAATTTGGTGATATTCGTATAACCTGGCCATTAAGTCTGCTGACAAGTGGGAAATATTCTGCCTCTGGATCACAGATTATAATGTCATCTTTGGTAGTCAGAAAGGCATTTGCGATTTCTCTCTTTGCTGAGAAAGATTTACCGGTACCGGGAGTACCGAGAATGATACCATTCGGATTTTTAAGCTGTTTACGGTCGCAGAGTATCATGTTGTTTGAAAGCGCATTCAGCCCGTAATAAAGGGACTCGCCTTCCTGTAACAGTTCTTGTGTAGTAAATGGTACAAAAATAGCCGTACTTGAAGTGGTCAGTCCGCGTTTTATCTCTATTTCGTTTACGCCGATTGGGACACAAGCCATAATACCGTGTTCCTGCTGATAATCAAGGCGTTTTATCTGACAGTTATATTTCTGTGCAATCCCCTGCTCCTGAAAAATGATATTATCCAGCTTCCTTTTGGTATCTGCTGTGTTCATAATGAGAATAGTAACCATAAAAAGACGTTCATTTCTGTTCTGTAGATCGTTTAGAAGAGCTTTTGCGTCATTACCGAATGTATTTATATCAGAAGGCATAATGTCGATATCATAACCATTACGAAAAGCCTTTTTCTGCTCTTCCATTTTCATTTTATCAAGATCAGTTATTTTCCTTTTAACAGTTTTTATTGCCTTGTTCTGGTCAATAGACTGAAGATGAATTGATAGAATGATATTATGATCTACATTCAGGAAATCAGCAAGCATCTTGTCCGACATTTCGCTTGCAAGTATCTGTATAAATGAAACCGCTCCTGTCTGTTCTCCCATACGAAAACTGTTTCCTTTCGAGAAATCAAATGAGGAAGGTGCTATAAAGTCCTTCACAGAAAGACCAGTCTGTGGAATCAGATCCCATGAAAATCTAAATTTTTCTCTGCCTTCGGGGTTGAAGCATCGATGAAGTATAGCAAGACGCTCAGCACCATTAAGAGGCTGTGCCAGTACGCCCATCGTTTTGAAATTATCTACAATATCTGCTTCTATACGTTCAAGCTTTGATTTTGCTTCTTTTAAATTCTCGGCTTCTATTCCGAATGTTATGTACTTGGTTCTTACAAGGCCATTATTTCCCTTTGCAAGCTTGTTTTTCAGCATTTCTGAATATTCACTTCTGATATCGTCGAACCCATCGTCCTGGCGAGTGAGTTCAATCTTTTTTTCAAATTCTTCCAGATCTGATAACTGATTCAGAAAAGACAGCTGAACATTGATTGAGCAGTCAAAATAGTTTAGAAATTCACAGTAACTGTCAAATATAGCAGTTTTATCTTCGTTCTGGGCAAGCTGATAGTTGATATCAAAAAACTGTATCGTCTTTGTATAGTGTTTTCTATCAATTCGGCATATACCGTCTTTGTACATCTGTTGGAATGTAATGGACTGTTGAGCTGTAACAGGATTTTTCCCATTACCGTCAGGGCGAGCCTTTTTTACTGCAGCATCTACCATTTTTTTCTGTTTCCCTTTGAGTTTTATTCTTATCATATAAAATGTTATGTACCTCCGTTTCAAGATCATACTGTTTCTGTGCGTATTCGTAGATATTTTCCGTTCTGTATGGTCGCTTCTTAGGTCGTATAAACCGAGAAGTTATGAAGATCCTTACAATTATTTCAAATGGCAGGCCATTCTTTTCATACATTGCCATCAGAAAAAATGGCATGGCTATAATTATAAGAAGAAGCATTGCAAGAGTATTTCCTATATGTCTTCTGGTAAGAAAGTAAACAGGAACAGCAATAGTTGCCGCTGCACCGAACCATATGAGCTGTCGTTTTGTTAGATTGAATAAGACTTTTGTCTTGACGTTGTTCAAATCTTTAGGGACCTGTACATAGGGCATTTATGAAATCCTCCTTATCTGCTTATAGTCTGAGCTATACTTTGGAACACCTTCGGCTAATTGATAAATGAAATAGGTAAGAACAACTTGAGTATCTGTGCGTAGTTTCATCATCTTGATCATATAATTGTCGTTCATTTTCTCCTATCGTGCATTGAAAATCGATTTTGATATTGAAGATGTCTTGAACAGTGTCAGACATAGTACAATCGAATATCCAGCTATACGCATCAACATTCCGTGAAGGTCTTTAACAGTAGTAATATCCTTAACAAGAGCAGAATAAATGCCTACAATCACCATTATGAAAAAAGCCTGAAAAGCCAGTGCAACAAGACTGCGGATATAGTTTGTACCTATATTTCCCCATTCATGATTGGTCATAGTAGCAAATGGTATCGGCGCAACAGAACAGTACATATAGATCTCGATCATTCTGCTTGTAAGCACAACTGTAACAAGGATAGATATTGCCTTAACAGAAAGACCTACTAATGAAGCTTCAAGCATCAGGACGATCAGGGCACCAGTGTCCATTTGGTCAAGTGTTGATCTGAAATCCAGATAAATATCATTTACATCAACGTATGTGTCATTGATAATTGATTTTGCCGACTGATCAACGATCCATTGCCCGACATCAAATATAGCCATTGTTATTTCAAATGTGTGAGACAGGAGCATTACGGCAACACATGCCTTGAAACAATATTTGAAAAAGATGAAGGTATCAACGTCATGCATGTTGTTTTTTTCTGTTATTGTAGTTATAAGTTCATAGCATAGAACAGCAGTGATTATAAGGCCGGCTATCGGTATGATAACATTATTTGACAGATTCTGTATCATAGAGAATATACTCTTGTTCCACTTTATAGGGGTCAGAGCAACTTCTTTGCTCACATTGCCAACGGAAGCATTCACATCATCAAATATTCCTACAAACATTCCACCGCATGCATCTACAAAGAAATCGTGTATGGCATTCCTAATAGCATCGACGATTTTTTCCATTCCATACCACCTTTTCACTTATATATAGCAGAAGTCCGCCTTTTGGCAGACTTCTGCATGATCTCAATCTGGCCTTTATCCAAAAAGGCCATTGAGAAGAGGAACCAAAGTTGTTCCGATAAGGGCAACACCACCGCCTGCCATAAGCTGCTTCATACCTTGAGACTTCGCTCCTGGATTATCGTTTCCGTAACCTTCGAGAAGATTAACAACGCCCCAGATACCAAGGCCTGCACCAAGTGCTATAACAAGTGTCTTAAGTACGTCTACTGCTGAATTAAAAAAATCCATAATTTAAATGTCCTTTCAATATTAATTAGAGCATAAAAGCCAGCATGTTACGTCTGGTTTCTATACATTTTCGGTTCCACAGTCATATACTTCGACTGTGTCTGTGCTTTTGATTTTCAATTTATGAGACAGGAACTTTTCAATACTGAAAAGGTTCTTTTCGTCAGCATCAGATGTAAGAGTGTAATTTGGATGCTTAGTATAATCATATTTGTTACTCAGAAAAGGTCTGACACCTCTAAGCTGCAAAATACACTTGTTTCCATCCATCACGCTGAGTTCATCCATACTCATAAGTTCTTTTCCCGTTTTCTGATAGTTCAGAGAATGTGAAGTCTCTTTGCCTCTGCTTTCTCCTGTATTGTATAAGTCAATTGTTTCCTTTCCGAGTATTTCAGAAAGATCTTTCAGTGTATTTTTCTCCTTTCCTCCAAGGAACAACATAGTATCACAATTACCGACGATAGTATCAGCATTGTCCTTGTATATGGATTTCAGCTGACTCTGGGCCTGAAGAATTACACATGCGGATATCTCACGGCTTCGTATCGTAGCGATGAGCTTCTCGAATTTTGGTATCTGACCTATGTTACTGAATTCGTCAAGGATACAGCGAACCGGAACAGGCAGTTTACCTCCATATTTATCGTCTGCCTTATCACATAGAAGATTAAAGAGCTGCGTGTACATTATGGCTACGATAAAATTAAAGGTATCATCCGTATCGGAAATTATGACAAAAAGTGCCGTCTTTTTATCGCCTAACGTATCAAGTTCAAGCTCATCATATTCTGTGAGTTCACGCAGTTCTTTTATATCAAACGGAGCCAATCTTGCTCCGCAGGAGATAAGAATACTCTTTGCTGTCTTTCCGGTACTAAAATGTCAATAGTTTTTTAATCAAAAGCCTTTGATAACATAATCTCTAAAAAACAGCTATTTTATGCTGAATTATGATATACGAATCAATTTTTCTATTGCTATTGAAACCTTATGTGACATATAGGCAATTATAATTTCATAATATATGTGCTATAATAACACAAAAAGTCCTCTAAAGTAGACTAATCATATGGAGAGTAACGCCAAAGCCGATATTTTCCGATATAAAAACAAAAAGCAGTAACACGACAATTTGATTTGTCAGTGTACTGCTTTTTGTTTATCAACGAATTGAATGAATCTATGGCTTTGGCCTAATGCGAAGATTTCTGATAGATTCCTATATTTATATTCATTTTTCAGAAGTATCAGTTCTATATTCTTTGAATTATTGAAAGAAAAAATTTCGACTTATATATGTTAAAGTTCTCAAAATAATGTTGGTAGTTTTTTCAGGAGGGAAGAAATAATAAAATATTTTCAAAGTATTGATTTTAAAGCAAATATATAGTATTATTAAAATGATAAAGCAGTACTTTTTCCGTCTATAAGCTGTTTATTTAGTACAGATAATATCATACATAATAAAGCATCGTTAGTTTCGTTTAACGGTGCTTTTTCAATATCAAATCAGCTAACTCTGCATATGATTAAAATATAAAAATAAATCCCAAGCTGTCACATCTGATGCATAAAATCCGATAGAAGTATATGAAAATACAAAGGAGGTCGACCAATGACAGAGAGCGAATTGCGCTCGCTTATGAAGATATCAACTGATAAGGGACAAAAAGCTGTTTTCGATGAATACTACAACTACGTTTTTACGATAGTTTTCAATAAACTCAGGAGCTGCGCTTCAAAAGAGGATATCGAGGAGTGCGTCAGTGACGTATTTGCCGACCTTTTTATGGAGTTTGACACTAATCTCAAATATATTGGCAAACTTACTGCATACATCAATGTGATCGCTAAAAATAAAGCGATAGATATGTACCGTAGTATAAACGCCGCCAAAAATAACCGCATGAAACTTTCTGATAAGGATATAGGAACAGTTTCATCAGATACGGATATAGCCGGAAGTACAGAAAGCAAGGAGATCGGTAAAATAGTCCTTGATCTGATAGAAAAGCTTGGCGAACCTGATTCTGCCATAATAATACTGAAATATTATTACGGGCTGACATCATCGGAAATAGGAAAAAAGCTGTCAATTTCAGCTGTTTCTGTAAGAAAGCGCTCAGAAAGAGCTTTGAAACGCTTGAAGCAGCTATTATCTGACTACGACATAACACTTTAGGAGGTATTTTCATGAGTGACAAAAACAATATAGATCTAAAGATACTTGAAAACGCAAATGACGATATGCTGAGCGCTATGTCCTCAAAGTATTCTCCTCTTGATGACGAAGCGGCAAACAGGATCTTTGCAATAAGCAAACGGAAGTATAAAATGCGAAAATACGGCAGAGATTTTTCTACAGCAGATGAAGTAACAGGAGTTGATGTTTACATGAAACCAAAATGGTACAAGCCTGTCAAGGCAGCAGTGATATGTCTTATAACTTTGGGCGGTATTGGCATCGGAGCAGCTTTTATAAAAAACTTCAGGAGCAAAAACATTATAACTGAAGCTCCTGATCCTTCTGTTGTTTCCGTTGAAAATACCTCCGGAACTGATGAAGGACTCCACGGAGGCTCATATAAACTGACCGATTATAAGACTATAACCGAATTTGACGGCTTAAGCAGACTTATACAACTTGATGACAACAGATATATGGGCATAGGAGTGCTTTTAAATGAACAAAAGGAGTATATTTACTCGATCAGCAGTGATTTTTCGGATATTAAAAGAAAAGAGCTCTCTCTCCCTGACGAAGTTGCAGCTGCCGATGACAATATCGGAGCCTATTCAATTACTCCCGGTGGTGATATAGCTGTACTTTATTCTATTTTTGATGATAATGGCGTAAAAATGCCTGTAGGATCAGACGAGAGTTTTGATTACAGCAGCTTCTATGAAAACCGCAGGACCTCATACGGTATATGCTTCTACAATAAGGACGGTTCTGTAAAGAGCTTTTCGCTTCTGAATAATTTTGAAGAATGCGTTGAAGATCCAGATAATTTCTACGTAAGTTCTTTTGCTCAGGTCAGCGATGACTATGCTGTTATTGCGGATACTTACGGCGAACTTATGCTGTGTAACAGAGACGGACGTCTTGAAAGGATCAGTTCTCCTGTTGATAGTTCATCAGGAATAATATCCTATATGGTTTTTGCTCCGGATGGAACTCCTTATCTTGCCTGCAGGTATAATCCAAACTCTGACTATTTAAAAACGATGTTAGAGGTATTTTCGTTTGATCCGGAAAAGAAGATATTTGGCACGCCTGTTCTAAGTATAAATATTTCAGGTCAGTCAGATTTTAGCATGATAATGAACGGCTTCGGAGATTATATAATGCTATACTCCGATAACAGTTATTTATATGGTATAAAGGCTGACGGTACAAAGGAAATGCTTCTGAACTGGTATGATGCGGATGCTCAGCCAATGCAGGTCGTAAGCGCTGGAAACGGCGAGTTTTATGGATACGGAGGCAATTATTACGAAAACAAAAGCTGCATAGTATACAAGCTTGTACGCCGTAATGCAGAAGAAGCTGCAGATATCAAAACAGTGAATGTTGGCATAATCAACAATAATTTCAGCGCCGAGAAGATTTTCAATGAATTCAACAAAAGTCAGGACAAATACAGAGTAAATGTGATAAACTACTATGACTTATATGTGGAACAGAACGGCGGAAGTAGCGAGCAGCCTAAAAACGCAAACGAATCATATGATCAGCATAATAAAATGGAAAAGCTGCTGCAGCTTGATATTGTGTCAGGCAAGGCTCCCGATATGATTATATCATCCAGCAGAGATACTATCGAACTTCTCGGAAGCAAAGGCTTCTTTGCCGATCTCTACAGTTTTATGGATAACGACCCTGATATAAATCGTCAGACCATAGCTCAAAACGTGCTGAAAGCGTTGGAGAGCAAAGACGGAAAGCTGTACAGTATCGCTCCCTCATTCGGTCTCAGTACAATAGGAATAAAATCAAAATATCTCAACCACGAGAACTGGACGATCCGTGAAATGATGGATATTTACGATAAAGCTGATGCTATCCATAAGTATGACGGACTCAGTAAAACAGAAATGCTGAGGATCCTTCTTGAAGGGCAGACCGATCTTGTGGATATCGAAAATGCTCAATGTCATTTTGACAGTCCTGATTTTATTGATATGTTAAAATTCTGCGACCGCTTTGTAATGGAAGTAGACAAGCCTGATAAATTTTCTGATGGCGAAGCTGCTATTCAAACGTATTATACCAACAAGGCTTACTGGATACCCAACGACGAGGATCTGGCTTCTTTGATTCATTTCGAGACCGATAATCAGATCAGCTGGGAAAAATCAGCGACCTTCGGCGGTGAGGATTTCACCTTTGCTGGTTATCCCACAAGCAACGGCAAAGGCGGCAAACTTGACATAAGCACCAGATTTGCAATAAGTGAAACCAGCAAAGTTAAAGAAGGTGCCTGGGAGTTATTGAAAACATTCTTTGATTATTCAAAATCCTCGAACCATTATGTGTATGGTCTCCCTGCATTGAAAAACGAACTTGAAAAAAGACTCGATAAGGAAATGAAGCTAAACGATTTAAACAACGGAGAGGTGGTCGAAAGCAAAAAAACAAAGTTAGGTACTGTACAGTATCCTCTCACTCAGGATGAGCGCGACGATCTTGAACGCTATGTACTGAGCTGTGATACTCTTGCCAATCAATTAGACTATGATGCACAGTCGATATGCTATGAGGAAGCGGACGCATTTTTCAACGGTGAAAAAACAGCAGAGGAAGCTGCTAATATGATGCAGGTTCGTATATCACTACTCGTAAGCGAAAAAAATTAGCGATAAAGCTCCGCTATTTATCTATAATTGATGATGAACAAAACGTTCACCGTTATATTTCTTTTGGCATACGCAAAATGTTAAATTATCAACAATATATATTGCGATTCATATTAATTATATTAATTGCAATATTAATATAGATGCATTGATTTATAAGTATATATATATTATTATAAAAGTGACATAGTGTTTGTGAATGACATAAAAAGGTAAGTTGCAGCTTTATATTCCACCCATATAATTACATAAGAT
>DBYI01000088.1:7024-10929 GCA_002310115.1 Ruminococcus flavefaciens | reverse complement strand
TATGCAATTATAATATGGAGTTGTATAGCATTAGTGATTATTAAGGATATTATAATGAGATACAAGGAGTGATAACATGGGAAAAGCAATATTATACTATATATTATTTCTTGTATTATTAGCTGTACCCATAATAAATACTATTAATTATCTTATAAATAACTTTATTTTCAAGAAGGATAACAAAACTCCCCCAAAGCATATACAAAAACTTATTGCCTTAATTGTTACAAGCATTCTATTTATAATGTTGTCTTTATTACCATTAAATAAATTGGATAATATCCGAAATAAGAGAATAAAAGATAAACAACCGACTTATCAAACAATTGTAATTAACGGAACTGAGTATGATCTCGTTCCGAAAGAATGACAGGAGGAAAAAGTAATGAAAACTAACATAATAATCATGGTATCAGCACTTTTTGTAAACATAGTCTCCATAATATGCTTTACCAAAGTGAAAAATCACGAATTGAAGTCAGTATATAAAACACTCCCTATTCTTATCAATATATCCTCAGCCTTTTTAATCTTAATCCAAGCCATAAAGCAAGGTTCGTTGGACTTAGTCTATGATAAACTTCCAATACTCTTATTAATACTTGCATTTGGTTCTCTTTCCTTCTTAATTATGGACTGTAAATTGAAAAATGAGGAAGTAGTTGAAGCTACAGAAATGAAAATATCTCAGCAAGAAAATAAAAAGCAGAATATAAGGAAGAAAATTTACAGGAAACACAAAAAGAAGCGTTGATGTAAATATCAACTTATAATGGGAGAAGATAAAGGATGATAATCTACAAAGGAAGAAAAGAGTATGATTTCATCGTGCTGACATTAAAAATGTCGAATTACGATGATTTTTTGGGGGTATTCAAGGATAAGGAAGATATTGCCAAATACTTTGAAAGCAGTAGTTTTAATGTTGAAGGTGGAGCTTACACTGGTTGGCAGATGAAAGTAGGTGATGTTGTAGGTCAAGAAATATTCGACTTTGATTTGGGGCTTTCCTCAAAAGGCTTCATACGTTGACACAAATAACAATAAATAAAGGAGTATTTTAAAATGAAATGGTTAATTAACTATTTAGGAAATGCAATTAATATGGAGAATATAGTATCTGTCGTATGGATACCTGTTAACAGCAGAAATGATGAAGTTTTTAAAAATGAAGTTTTAAATAGCAATACTAAAGAAATTGTATTTGCAACAGATGTAAATAATAACAGGATTATCTTAGGAGAATATACTTCTCTCGTTGGTCAAGATGTAGTTGATACTATTGTTAATTGGCTTAATGATTCTGATGATAGCAAGTATTTTCACATACCGTCTGATGAGGATATGAACGAACTGGATGAAGAATAATCATTTTAAAGACAAAAATGCTGTTATAGCAACAAAATCTATAATAAACGGAGGTATGAATTATGAACAAGGCAATTATAACCGGCAGACTCACATCTGATCCTGAACTCAGGCAAACAACAAGCGGAATTTCAAAATGTCAGTTTACTGTTGCTGTTCCAGAGGAATATAAAAAGACTGACGGTACAAGAGGTGTAGATTTCTTGACAGTAATTGCATGGAGAGAGAAAGCTGAATTTATCACAAGATACTTCAAAAAAGGCAATGGCATTCTTATTGTTGGTCAGAATAAGAGTGATGAGTATGAAAAGAATGGACAGAAAACGTCTTTTAAGTACATACTCGTTGAGTCAGTTGAGTTTTTTGGATACAAAAATAATAGTACAAACTCAAATGGCGGTTCAAACTCGGCAGTTGAGTTTAACGGAATAGCAACAGACGAAGTGCCATTCGGTTGAGATTAAGTTTATTATCTTGACTTTGAGCTGCTGCTATGATATAATTCAATATGAAATGTTTTCTTTTCAATATGGCTGATATAGCGTTGATACAAATATCAACGCTACAAACGCCTATAATAAGCCAAACGTCAAGTTGATACTTATATCAACATATTTAAGGAGGGATAGTTTATGCATGGTGAGCCTGAGAGAGAAATAATGCGTAAGAAGAGAAACGCTATCGTTTCGGCAATAAAAGAAGTAGAAGCCCAAACTGACACCAAGTTTTTTAATTACACAGGAGTGGACGTTAAAATGGGTGAAGAATACATATTCTTTATCGGTTGCAATGGTATTAACTATTCCATTCCTTATGAATTATTTATGTCTCTTCCGCAAAAAAGACTTGTTATTGAAGTTGCAAGGGCATTATCAATTGAGTTTAATGACTATGGTGAAGGATGTTGATACAAATATCAACGGCATAATTGACGATAAATAGGCATAAAGCTCGTTGATATAAATATCAACGTATATTAAAATGGAGGTAAAACATATGATAGTTTCCAAATTTCTAAAAGTCGCAGCTCCTATTGCTGGTATCTTACTACTCTGTTCATGTGGTAAAGCAAGTAACTCCAAAACAGAAAATGCTACGCCTAAGACAAAAGAAAGTAGTGTATCAACTACAGTTTCAAAGGTTCAGATTAATCTTACTGATTATTTCCATAATACTTGCGAAGGTTATGATACTGTCGGTTATTCAAAAAAATATGGCATTGATGTAAATCAAATGATTGTAGATCATCCGGCGGCATTTGGTTTACCTGAGCCTTATGTTGAAGATGCTCAAAGTGATGCTGTTTTGAATGAGCTTCTAAAAAGCATTGATATTGAAGAAATCGAAAGATTTGACCATTATGCTAATGGAGATAAAATAAAAATTACTTGGAAAGATGATTATAAAAAACTTAGTGATAAATATAATGTTGAATTCGTCCCCGGCAGCAGTGAATTCACAGTAAGTGGATTGACTGAATTACAGGAGATAGATCCATTTGAAAATATTAAAGTTTCTTTCAGTGAAGTAGACGGTAAGGCTGTTTGTACAACTACAGGTAATGCACCGGAAATTGAATGTGTTCTTGATAAAGAAGATTTCAATATGGGTGATACCGTTAAGATTTCGCTTGTTCCAAAGGATAAGGACACATCAATTGAAGATTATTATGCAGAAAGTGGTTTAAAACCAACTGCTACTGAGAAAGAATTCAAAGCAGAATAATCAATATAANNCATAGAAAGCTTTAGTTACACATACTAAAGCTTTTTTTGTACCCATTTGGAGGTGTTTACAATGAATATGGGTGATGAGGTTACAGGTACCGTCGTAATGGTATCGGGTAAAGTAGCTGAAATAGGTGTTCGTACTATTGCAGATATCATTGGAAAGCTTCTACATTACCTTGCTGCTATACACAGAGAGCATAAAGCAAACAAGAAGCTCGATATTCATAACAATGATATAACGGATATAAAATCAGGTAAGGTTTCTTCAAAGGAGCTTACAGATTATTGCCTGAAAAATGGCATTCAATACGTTACATCTGAGAACGGCTTTAGCTCCAAAGATGCGTCATACATGGCAGCTCAGGCAAAGAAAAGCGGTATTCCTATTGCATTCTACAAGAATAAGGATAAAAGTACTATATATGCCTACGTTAGGCAGAGCGACCTTCCAATATTCAAAAAAATCGCAACTGATACTGTTATAAACAATATGAAAACTCGCCCTGAAGAACTTGGAAACTATAAGTGTTCAGAATGGGAAATACCGTTTATCATCTCAGAACTAAAAGAATGTGACCTTGCTGCTCAGTTTGCAAAGACGAGAAACGACGATTACCTTTGTGTGTATGAAAAGGTCGATGAAAAAGCTATTAAGTTTGCAAGAGAACAGTTTTTGAAGAAATGTACTGCTGTTGAGAACGAAGTACAGATATTCGATAATGATGAAGAAGGAAATATAACAATAAAAAATCTTCTTACAGGACATGAAATAAGTATTTCGGGCGTTCCGAATAAACGTGAAGT
>DBYI01000088.1:0-6977 GCA_002310115.1 Ruminococcus flavefaciens | reverse complement strand
GCAAAGATAGGACAGGAGCTTTTCAAGGGTGATGATAAGCAAAAGTATTTTGCCGATGATCCTACAGCTGAGTTCTCATATATATCTCAGGTAACATGGGATAATGAGGACCCGTTGACAAAGCCATACGAATGCTATTATGTTAATACACGAATTGATGGTAAATCCAAAATAGCGTTCATGTATAACGATGAAGAAAGGCAGCGCGAGAAGTTTGTAATACTCGATCCGCCTAATCAATCCAAAGAAGCAATGCGTAATGAGATAAAGAAGATGCTTGGTGTAACTGACATACGTGAACAGGACGCACTCATTGCAAAGGCTGAACATATATCTCAGGTAAACGCTAAATATCGTGGTATAAACGGTGAAATTCAGAATTTACATGAGCATAATATGGATTTCAGCAATGATGACGATATTGGAATAGATAGCATTTCCACTAAGATTGAAAGGAGAAATTCAAATTTCTTTGAAGTTGAAAGTACTGTGAAGTCAGAAGACACAAACATGAACGGCACAAAGAAACTCAATCTTTCTTTTTCAAACAAGAAAAACGCAATTCAACAGCTTAAGGAGTTGTATGTTGCTCAGGGTGTATCGGACAAAACTGCAAAGGAAATGGCAAAGAATGTATATCGTAAAGCGGAATTACAGTCTGCTGAACCTCTGATAGCAGTTGAAGAAAGAGCTTTTGCTGATTTAAGCAATATCAGCTTGCTTATATCTACTCGTAACAAAGCAATCGAAACAATCAGCAAAAAGTATGATGTTCCTTATGAACAGGCTGAAACGATTTACAACAAATATAAGGATAACGCTGAAAATACTGCACAGCACGTTAAATCAGTATATGAAAACAAAACTGATTACAACACTGCTATGAACCGCATGACTAAACGAGAGCAGAACAAGTATGACAGTATGGTTGTTTGCTGTGCTGCAAATCCTGAAAGACATATAGTTGTATCAGGCAGTCATAACGGTGATCGTGTTGTCCATAACTACGGTTTATATAACGGACAGACAAATATCGGCAACTTTACCGATGGGCATACAACAGATGCTAAAGGTAATGCAGTTATTGAAGAAAATGGTAAACACGCATGGACAAATCTTAAAAATGATATGTCAATGACAGCCGGTATAAGTAACGACGTTCTGATATTCGACTCTAAAGAAGAGTATCAAAACTTTATGATGGAAACAGAATTCCTTGAAAAGTTTAATGAAGCTTCTGTTTCTGCTGAAAGTGCAGAGAACGCAGAAATGGCTGAAACAGCTGAAAAGAGTGATAAACCTGAAAGAGCTGAAAGCAATAGTGAAAGCATAAACAAAAACAGTAACAACGAAGTAATAAAGGAAAACACTCATCTGCGTAAGGAAAATCAGAGTGGTAATGTGCTTAATGAGCTGCATAACACAAACGAAAAAGCTCCTACAGCAGCTTCACGGGGAGGACGATAAACATGAGTGTTCCCCGTCCAAAGCCACGAATAACACGCTTTACCGTTATAATAGGTGGTGCTGCTACCATTATCATAACATTTCTGGCTGCAATGTTAGGTGGTGCAATGGACTTCTCCATTAAAGAGAATGGCAAGGTCGATGCTACTAAGATCGGTAGTGGATTTAAGCATATTACATCAGATATGTCATATCTTTTCTCACATATATCTGATAAAAACAGCTATGTACCTAAGATGGCTTTTTTAAGCCTAATGTGTATAGCTGTTTATTTTATATATAAATACAGTGAAGAAAAGAAAAGACTTCACCGTAAAGGTACTGAATACGGTTCGGCTAAGTGGGGCGATGAAAATGAAATGAAAAGCCTTGCTGAAAAAGAAAAAGAACCTGTGTTTAAACCTGTTCTTCGTAACGGAGAGAGAGTATTTGATGATAAAGACAAATTTATTGGATTTAATATTGATAATAATATTATTCTCAGCAAAGAAGTCAAGTTATCATTGAATACATATCAGCATAATCTAAACCTTAATGTTATGATAATCGGTGATGCCGGTTCAGGTAAAACAAGATACGTTGCTCTTCCTAATATATGTCAGTTAAATACGTCTTATGTAATTACTGATCCTAAAGGTGAAATCCTTGCTAACACAGGAAAAATGCTCACAGAAGCGGGATATAAAATACGAGTATTTAATCTGATACAGATGAAATATTCAAATAACTACAATCCTTTTGAATATGTATATGACTATGAAGGTAACTTTTCAGAGCAAGAAGTAATCAAGATGATTGAAGTATTATTCTCAGCTACAAAGGGTGACGGAGAAAAGGACGATTTCTGGTCACAGAAAGGTAGAGCATTACTTGAAGCAATTGTTTTTCTTCTTTTTGAAGAAAGCATATATAACGCAGAATGGGACGATAACGGTAATGTTATAGAGTCTTCACGTGATAGAACACATTTGAATTTCTTTTCAATAACAGAAAAAATGAGAAAACTCATGTATCCACCTCGTGGTTCAACTGACGGATATTTCATGGAAAGAGAAATAAATGAGTCTGATGAAGATTATCTGCATAGACGTAAAGCCGCATTCCTTTGCCCTCTTGACTATGACTTTATAGAGCTTGAAAGCAGAAATCCCGATTCACTTGCTATAAGGCTATACAAAGAGATAAGACAAGCCCCTGAAGAAACAGGACAATCTTTTCTTTCTTCAGCCAATGTCAAAACTTTCATGTTCAATCTGAATGAGGTCGAGAACCTGACGTGTTGTGATAACATTCAACTTGAAACTATAGGTGATGAAAAAACAGCATTATTCATTATAGTACCAGCAAAAGATAAGACATTCAGTTTCCTCGTTACAATGCTATATACACAGATGTTTGATGTTCTTCAAAACAGAGCTAACTTTAAATACGCAAATAATGATCGTAAGCTCCCTGTTCATGTTCGATGTATCATGGACGAATTTTGTAACATACCGCAAATACCTGACTTTGACGAAACGATAGCATTTGTACGTTCAATGAATGTAAGTCTTAATGTTATTATTCAGACATTATCGCTTTTCAAAGCAAAGTATGAAAAGACTTGGGAGGCGATAATCGGTTGTTGTAGTTCGATACTGTTTCTTGGCGGTAACGAGGATACAACTAAAAAATATATATCTGAGTCTCTTGGTAAAGAGACTATTGATATAAAGGGCAGAAACAGGACTAAGGGTGCAAGGCAGTCAAGTACAAACGAGAATAATCAAATAATTGGCAGAGAACTGTTACAGCCTAATGAGGTCGGTTCTATTCCGATTGATGAATGTATTCTGATTATGCGTTCACACAATCCGTTTTACTGCAAAAAATATCCATTGGAAAAACATCCGAATTATAGCTTTTTAGCCTTATCGGGTACAGATAAGGAGAGAGCAGAAAAACAATTTCAAATCAGTTCAATTACAGCATTATCAGTCAAGGACGTTAAGCCTGTAATTCCCGTTGATATAAATATCAACGAAAAAACACAGGATAACGCAGCAGCTTCTTACGATTTAAAAGTTGATACAAATATCAACGCATTTCCTAAGAGCAGCTCTCTGACAGAAAACGTGCTGATTGATACATTTTCTTCAACCACAGCCGATATTCTCAGTTTATTTGAAAGCAAGGATATTCGGATATATGGAGAAGAAGAACTACTTAATGAGGTAGTCGAATATTCAAAAGTGCACTTTGAATTTGACAGCTATGATTTAGGTGAACCTATGATACAGGGAAAGGAGGAAATTACAAGTGAAGATCAGGAACCGGTCACGCCCGACATTTTAAATCCTGACGGAAGTATAAGCGAAGCTCAGAACGAGCTTAAACAAAGTACAGTGGACACAGTACAATTCAATATACCTGATACAGCAGCTTCGCCAATCGAGGATTTATCCCCCGAATTAATTGACGAAGCTGTTGTTTTAACGGAGAATTCAACTCCACCTTTGTCAGATCTTGTCGCAGACTTAGCATCAGATGGCAGATTTGACGATATTTCAATGTAAATTTTAAATTTTAAAAGTGAGGTTTTTATTATGAAAAAAGTATTTACACGTTTTGCAACTCTTATCATGGCAGTATTTACAATGGCTATTATAGCCGCTCTCCCTATGACAGCATTTGCAGCTGAGAATGAAGCTGCTGAAGTAGCTGTTGTTGAGGAAACTCCAGTATACGAGGACGATGTTATCTACGTTCAGGCTATGGCAAACACTTATGATGAGCCTGTTATTCAGCAGCTTGGTAATAATCAGCAGCAGCAAGCAGCAACGGCTGACTCTGCATATGAAAACACCATTGACTTCTTTATAACATGGATCCGTCGTATCGGTGCAGCTGTTGCATTTATAGGTGCAGTAATGTTCGGCTTTGCCATCAAAAATGATGATGCTGAACGTAAGCAGACAGGACTTATGACTTTAGCTGCCGGATTTGTTGTTTGGGCAGTATGCGCCGCTGCTGATATGTTTGATCTGTTCACTTGATGAAATAGAGTATCTGCCCTTGTATAACAAGGGCAGATATACTTTCTATTGCAAGGAGGTTTTGAATGGAATTACTACTATCACACCTTGCAGCTTTTTTATCATTCCTTCCTGATCCACCTACCGGGACGCCAAATGAACTTGCAAAAGACGGAATTGATTTCTTTCAATTATGGATTTCGCGTATCGGCGGTATTGTCGCATTTATAGGTGCTGTAAAATTTGCTTTGGGTGTCAAAGATGACGAAGCAAAAGAACAGCTTCAAGGAGTATTGATAATGGTTTCAGGTTTTATGATACAAGCTGCTGTCGGTAACTTGGATATATTCAATATTCCGGCAACATATTCAGACGCAGCTGCCGAAAATGAATTTGAGTCTATTTTACAATTCATAGGTAGATGGGTACGTCGAGTTGGTGCATTAGCAATGCTTATAGGTGCAACAATGTTCGGATTTTCAATCAAAGACAACGATGCTGTCAAAAAGGTATCAGGGTTAAAAACTATGGCGGCAGGAGGAATAGCTGTTTCTGTATCAGCCATTCTACATACATTCGTTTAAGGAGGGATTGTAAATGCATGGGGTAATACCTTATCCCTACTATCAAAAATTGAAAAAAACACGAAGAATAGCCTATACAGCTGTTATTGTATTCGGTCTGTTACAGATATTCTTTCCTTTAGTAGCTCATGCGGATTTATTCGGTTTTCATGTACATGATGTTTATACTGATATTACAGAGAATTGTATGGAAACCAACAATATTCTTACTAAAGCATTCAGCTTTTCAAGATTATCCCCGTGGACAGTTTTAAATAACTTACCGGCAAGCGGTGGAGATTATCAGATAGCAAATGCCATTCATAATGCGACCAAAACTATGGCACTTGTAACAGCAACTTTGCTTCTTATGGTAGACTTCTTCAAGAAGTCTATAAACTTTGAATGGTCATCACGTTGGGAAAATATATTGATTTTCCTGATAAAAATTATAGTCATTAAACAAGTCGTTCAGAATGCTGACACGATCATGGGATATATTTATTCTATGTTTGACTCTATAAATGCAGCAGCAACAGGTACGTCCAATGAATTCTTACCATGTGGCGATAAGCATACATACCTCATAAATTTCCCTGAAGGAACTTTTCAGCAATTAGATAAAGGTTGGTTTGAATATTGGGCAGACAAAAAAATGGGTAATGATTACGAACAGGCAAGATATACTATTTCTCATGATGCTGTCAGAATGTTCTATCCCAACGCTTCATTCCCACATAAAGAGGACGGTTCAATTAAGGTTGCTATTGGATTAGGCGAATTTTACAACGCATTTCCAGCCCCTAAAGAGGGAAACTTCTTTCCATTATGGGAAATAGCAAGAAATCAGTGGATGTTTATAGTAATGAAAGCGATTGCATACATCGTATTCGTAATAGTTATTGGTCGAGTATTCGAGCTGACTATATACACTATCTTTGCTCCCCTTCCTCTTGCGACATTTGCTTCTGATACAACAAATGACGTTGCAAAAAGCTTCATTAAGAACTATATAGCGACAATACTGCAAATAGCAGTTATTGTAATGATGTTTGTTGCGTTTGTAGCTACTAATGCAGCAGCTGCAAAGTGGATGCAAGCAAACGGTTATACATCATTTAATATAATGTTCTTCATTGAGCTATGTGCATTGGGACTTGGAGTTATGCGTTCAGGTGCATGGTCTAAGAAAATATGTGGTATTGGTTGATACAAATATCAACGGAGGTGAAACAATGTTAGAAGTAAAAATACCGTCAGAAATACAGGATTATAAATCAAAAGTCATCTTTGGCTTATCTCTCAGGCAATTGATAGCTGTTGCAGGAGCTATGATCACTGCAATTCCTGTGGGAGTTATTGGTCATGGACGTATTTCTTCGGATATTCTTCCGTGGATCATAATTATTATGACAGCTCCGTGGGTAGGATATGGCTTCTTTAAATTTCAGGGACTGAAATTTGAGGAATATGCTCGTTCATGGCTGCAATTTACTTTTCTTCCTCAAAAAAGGGTTTATGAAGATACTGACAGTACACTGCAAGATCTTCACGTTGAACTGTTGGAAGAATTGATAATACAACAGCGGATTGATGCCGGTGAATATGAGGAAACAGAAGCGGAGGATATACAAGTATGAATTTAGATAACGATATAAAAAATGCTGTTCAATACCTCGGGCAGTTCAATAATAACAACAAGATCTTATATGACCGTAAGATGATGAAAAATACAAATGCAAATGGCTTTAAATTTGGTAAGCCCGGTAAGGGTAAAGCATTTTATGTTATGGCTCAGGCAGGCTCAGGAATGAGCTTTTTGGCTAAATCTGAGCTTGTAAATTCGTTATCTAATAATGACACGGTTAAAACAGAGTTAGAAAAGAAAACAGAAACAAAGGAGTGAAAAATAATTGAGCCTATTCAAGAAAAA
>DBYI01000022.1:182154-207281 GCA_002310115.1 Ruminococcus flavefaciens | reverse complement strand
GACAAGGTAGTTTATCTATGATATAATTAAGTTAGGATGTTATCATGTACTAACAAATATAAAATGTAATGCAATTGGTTTAAAGGATGTGCTTAGATGCTCGGAAAAGAAAAAACTGAAAATTATCTCAGAACCATTTTAAAAATTCAGGAAGCGTGCGGCAGCGCAAGAGGCATTGATATCGTCGGAGAGCTGGGAGTTTCAAAACCAAAAGTTAGCATTGCTGTGCATGAGCTTGAAAAGGAAGGGTATATCGAGTGTATCAATAACTATAATATAATTCTGACAAGAAAAGGTTTAGAACTGGCTAAAAAAATAAAAGGAAGGTATTATTTTTTCCTTATGATGCTCCGATATCTTGGAGTCGAAGATGAAAACGCAAAAAACGATGCTTGTAAAATGGAGCACAGTATGGGTGACGAGTCATATGAAGCACTTTTGGATTTCTTTCTTCATAATCACCCTGAGATAGTATCACAAGAGAATGGTGGGTTAAAGGGATTATTTTTTTGAAATATTGTTTGTACACTCTAACTATGAGGGATAAATATGACAACAGTAGAATTTAAAGATGTAGTGAAGATCTATGGTAAAGGCGAGGGAAAACAGGTCGCTGTCGATCATGTGAACTTTACCATAGAAAAGGGAGAGTTCGTGGTCATACTTGGACAATCGGGCGCAGGAAAATCGACTGTGCTAAATATGCTTGGAGGTATGGATGTTCCTACAGATGGTAAAGTTATCGTTGACGGTAAGGAAATATCATCATATAACGATAGGCAGCTTTCGGAGTACCGTGCCGAAACTATCGGCTTTATATTCCAGTTTTATAATCTACTTCCAGGACTGACAGCGTACGAAAATGTTGCTCTTGTCAGGGATATTAAGAAATCCGCACTTAGTGCCGATGAAATGCTTGAACGTGTGGGTCTTGCTGACCAGAAAAACAAGTTTCCCACACAGATGTCAGGCGGTCAGCAGCAGAGAGTTTCCATTGCAAGAGCGCTTGCAAAAGATCCGAAGATAATCCTCGGTGATGAGCCGACGGGAGCTCTTGATTCGGAAACAGGAAAGCTTGTCATTGATATGCTGCAAAGGCTGTCAACGGAACATGGGAATACGGTCATTCTCGTTACTCACAACGCGGATATCGCAAAGTGTGCCAACCGTATAATCCACATGAGAAACGGCAAGATAAAGTCGATAAAGACCAACGATAATCCCCTGTCAGTCAACGACATAGAGTGGTGAGGTAACGGCAATGCTAAGACGTAAAATGCTCCGTGACATCAAAGCCAACCTTGCGCAGTTCTTTTCCATAATGCTTTTGTCGCTGATAGCAATGTGGTGCTACACGGGATTTCAGGCGAATGTAATCGGCGGCAACAAGGCAAGAAATGATTTTGAAAACAGCTCCAACTTTGCAGACGGCTGGATATACGGTGCGGATTTTGGTGAAAAACAGCTTGAAAGTATTGAAGCTATCAGCGGAATCAACGATGCTCAGCTCCGCACTGAGGTTCTCGGAAAGGCAGACGAAAAATATAACACAGCGGAATTGTACTGCTATTTTCAGAATAATACTAGTGTTACGACACCAAGAACAGTGGACGGTACAGACTTCGATGTAAACGACGAAAACGGTTTGTGGCTGTTCAGCAGATTTGCAGAAACATGGGGCATAAAAGTCGGTGACAAATTCACAGTCCACGTTATGGGACTGGACATTGAAAAAGAAGTCAGGGGACTTATCGTCACTCCCGAATATGAATTTGCCTGCGCTTCAACTGATACGGATACCGACTTCCACAATATCGGATTTGCATATTTATCGCAAAAAATCCTGCCCGAAGAAATGCGTATAAGTAATGAGATAATATTCACCTGTGACGGCAAGGCACTCGATTATGAGAACAAAATCGCAAAGGCACTTGACGATAATTACGCATATTTTGCTGACAGAAACAGTATTCGCGGCTGGTATCAGCTCTCGGACGAGCTTGCACAGCATGACAGCTTTTCGTACATTTTTTCATTCGTGTTTGTCGCCATAGCACTCCTTGTAATCATCACCACCATGAAGCGAATGATAGCACAGCAAAGAACGGAAATAGGTACTCTCAACGCCCTCGGTATGAAGAAACGCAAGATACTGTTTCACTATCTCAGCTACAGCTTTGTGCTGTCGGCCATAGGCTGTGCACTGGGTATTATCCTCGGTATACTGACATTCGGCAGACTTATGGTGAATATGTTCAGTCAATTCTACACGCTCCCCGGCTGGCAGCCTGGGTTCAGTTACAAGAGTATTATCGTTGCGGCGGTGCTTGTCCTGATATGCACGGGAACTTCCTATTTCAGCTGCAAACAGATACTGAAAATTCATCCGTCCGAAGCTCTCAGACCTGCGGCTGTGAAAACTGCAAAGCCTTGTGTGTTTGAGAAGCTGCCGTTCTGGAAAAAGCTCGGCTTCAATGTAAGATACAATCTCCGAGATATCTCACGCTCGAAAATGAGAGCATTTATGGGCGTTTTCGGTACTTGCATGGGCATGATGATAATGGAGCTCGGTCTCGGAGCGTATGATACCGTTGATTATGTCCGTGACTGGTATTTCCATGACATTCAGAACTATAAGTATCAGGTCATTCTCAATGACAGCTGTACTTCCGAAGAAGCTGAGGAACTGAAAATTGAGACCGACGGCGAGCTTATTGCTATGGATGCTGTGTCCATTGCCGCAAAGGAGCATCCGACTTCTGACGGTATCATAAGCTGCAAGCTTGCAGTTACCGAGGGTAAGCAGCTGTACTGCGTTTCCGATACGGAACTGAATACAACGCCTATCCCTAAAGGCTCAGTCGCGCTTACCATGAAACAAGCGAAAAAGCTGGGACTGTCCGAGGGCGACAAGGTGTATTGGAAAACCGCAACAGGTAGCAAATGGAACGAGAGCAGGATAGGACTTATCTCTCGTCACCCTAATATAACAGGTATAACAATGCTACGTGAGGACTACGAAGCCGCAGGAATAGACTTCCGTCCCGTTATGCTTGTTTCAAAAAATGGTTGCGAAAATATCGCCAATAATGACTGTGTTTCCGCAGTCCACAGCATGAAAGACCTGATAGCCGCTTTCGATAAGATGATGGAAATAATGAATCTACTTGTGTACTTCATGGTGATATTCTCGACTCTGCTTATAGTTATAGTTCTCTATAATTCTGGAAATCTGTCCTTCAACGAGCGTGAAAAAGAGTTTGCAACTTTGAAAGTCCTCGGCTTCAAGAGCAGTGCAATACGCAGACTTCTATCCACACAGAATTTATGGCTGTCGATAATAGGAGTTATATGCGGAATTCCTCTCGGACGTTTGCCACTGCAGACGATGATGGATTCCAACGGTGACGCCATAGACTGGCCCTGCTATATTGCGCCGACAACATTCTTAATTTCAGCAATATTCGTGATGACTGTGTCCGTACTTGTAAGCTTCCTGTTCTCGCGCAGGATAAAGGGGATAGACATGGTAGAAGTGCTGAAAGGCATGGAATAAAAATTAAAGGAGTATTTATTATGGAACTGAAACTTGGCGATGTACAGACAACGGCACTTATTCCCCTTGCGGTCAAGGCGAATGAGACGCTTCGAAAGAATGCCCGTATCAAGGATAATATGGCTGTCGAGATAATCAGGGCACTGAACATTGATACAGAGCAGTATGACAAATTCATGTCCCACGAGGGCGTTGTTGCAAGAACTATTATGCTCGACCGTCAGTTAAAGGGAATTATTCAGAATGCGCCTGATACTGTAGTTGTGAATGTGGGGGCAGGCTTTGATGACCGCTTTTCCAGAATGGATAACGGTAAGATACTTTGGTTCGATCTTGACCTTCCCGACGCAATCGCTGCAAGAAAAAAGGCGTTTCCCGAGCGTGACCGTGTAACCATGATAGCAGGCAGTGCGTTGGAGGATAGCTGGTGTGGACAGGTAAAGGAATCTCTCACAGGATGTAAATCAAAGCCTGTATTTATAGCTGAGGGACTGTTTATGTACCTGACGCTTGAACAGATACGGACGTTTCTGGAAATTCTGAAAAACAATTTTCCTGATGGCGGTATTCTTATCGCAGAACAGAATTGCAAGATGATGCAGAAGAATGAAAAGCACCACGATACCGTAAAAAATACAAATGCTCACTTCATGTCGGGTACGGATTCGGGACATGAGATCGCAGATCTTGTGGACGGTTTTCGACTTGTGGAAGAACACAGCTTCAATGAAGAAATGAAAAGGTACAGTATCCGTGCGAAGCTGTTCGCACTACTGCTTCCGAAAATGAATGACCGCTGGGCTACTTTCAGGTGGTAGTTTTATTCTGAGATTGTCATTCTGCCACTTACAGCTATAAAGGATTTACAGAAAGGTAGTATATTATGCAAGAAGTAATAATAGGATTACTGCTGCCGTTTCTTGGTACAGTGGCAGGTTCAGCTTGCGTGTTCTTTATGAAGTGCAATCTGAGCAGAGGAATACAACGTATGCTGACTGGATTTGCTGCAGGTGTTATGACAGCAGCTTCTATATGGAGTCTTATCATACCTGCAATGGATATGTCTGACGCTAAGGGAAAACTTACTTTTATGCCTGCGGTTATAGGATTCTGGTGCGGTATCCTGTTTCTGTTGTTACTCGATACTATAATACCACATCTGCATATGAATGCGGAAAAAGCAGAGGGTGTTCAGTCAAGGTTAGCGAAAACCACGATGATGGTGCTTGCGGTAACACTCCATAATATACCTGAAGGAATGGCGGTTGGTATTGTGTATGCAGGTTTCATATCAGACTCATCTGATATGACAGCAGGAGGGGCATTTGCGCTAGCTCTTGGTATTGCAATACAGAATTTCCCTGAAGGAGCCATAATTTCAATGCCACTTCACGCAGAGGGAAAATGTAAAGGCAAAGCATTTGCGGACGGCGTGCTTTCAGGTATAGTCGAACCGATAGGTGCAGCACTGACTATACTATTTGCGGGACTGTTTTTACCTGCAATGCCGTATTTATTGAGCTTTGCAGCAGGTGCTATGATTTACGTAGTCGTTGAAGAACTGATACCCGAAATGTCAGAGGGCGAACATTCAAATATCGGAGTTATCATGTTTTCCGTAGGATTTACGTTGATGATGATACTTGATGTTGCGCTAGGATAGGAGTAATAATGAAAGACAAAAAACATTTACCGATTTTGTGATAGGACCGTTTCTTGTAGCAGGAATGGCACTTTTCACTGCAATTGTAATCGTATTATTCTATTATATATTCAATATTGGAACATTAAACAGTTTTACCGCTATGTTGCTGTGAGTTGCTGGAGTTGATTTAATTATAACAGATGTAGTTATCTGGTTTATCGGAGCAGTTCAATCGAGCATGGACGAGAATATAAAAGAAAATCGCCTTAAAACAACTGGCATTTTCACTTGTGTAAGAAATCCCGTGTACAGTGGCTGGTGGATACTCATCTTAGGTGTCAGTCTTCTATGGCATAATATCTTGCTTGTTCCTGTTATTTTCATCAATTGGGGCATTATTACAATCATACTGAAAAATACAGAGGGAAAATGGCTACATAATCTTTACGTTCAAGAATACGAAGAATTCTGCAAACATGTTAATCGGTGCATACCATAGAAACGAAGTTGAAAGGAATAATAAATATGACAAGTACAGAATACAAAAGCTTATCCATAAAGGAATTTACAAAAGCCGCCGAGGTATATGAGTCAGACCATGCAGGCGTATATAATATGTGCAAAAAGGAATATCCTGATGTGCTTGCTGAACTTGAAAAAGAGCCGTTTAACGATCTGCTGGACTGCGGATGCGGAACAGGTCCTATGTTAACGCTTCTCCACGAAAAATACCCAGACAAGCACTATACAGGTATAGACCTTACACCAAAAATGATAGAAGTTGCAAAAGCAAAGAAAATGGAAAATGTTGAGCTTATAGTCGGTGACTGTGAAAATCTTCCGTTTGAAGAAAACTCTTTCGATGTCGTGATCTGTTGTCAGAGTTTTCATCATTATCCAAATCCGCAAGATTTCTTTAATAGTGTGAATCGTGTTCTCCGTCCAAACGGCAGACTTATACTGCGTGACATGACAATGAAAAGTAAAGCAGTACGTTGGTTCTGTAATCATATAGAAATGCCGCTGATACATCTTTCGGGAAAAGGTGATGTTAAGATATATAGTAGAGAAGATATACAGAGACTATGCAACAATTCAGGTCTGCATATGGACTCTTTTGAAGTCAGGCCTTTTTTTCGCATGCACTGTGTAGCAAGAAAACCTGAGAAATCAAAAAAACAATATGATAACATAACGAGTTCATACAAGAGTTCACGTAATATATATGATGATGTTCTGACACAGGATAAGTGGTGGAGCAAACTGTATATCAAACTATTCTGGAAAGGCGTTGATGATAACAAGATAGCTGAGAAAATACTTGACTTTATCCCAGATGATTTTTCTGATAAACTTCTTGATGTTCCTGCAGGAACTGCTGTATTTACACGTAAAAAATATTACATTCTTAAGAATGCTGATATCACATGTCTTGACTATAGTGAAGATATGTTATCACAAGCTCGTGAACGGCTTTATTTACTTGAAAACGTAGCTCTTATACAGGGAGATGTCGGACAGCTTCCTTTCGAAAAAAACACATTTGATGCTGTACTGAGCATGAACGGCTTTCATGCTTTTCCTGATAAAAAAGCTGCATTCTGTGAAACTTACCGTGTACTGAAAAAAGGAGGTGTGTTTTTAGCCTGCTTTTATATTACAGGCAAATCAAGAGTAACAGACAGTTTTGTGAGGAACATACTTGTAAAAAAAGGGTGGTTCACACCCCCCTTTGATACAGAACATAAACTAAAAAAAAGACTTGAAAGAGTATATGACCTTATTGAATTTAAAGTTGAAGGCTCCATAGTGTATTTCTGCGCGATAAAACGATAAAAATGAATTGTACAAACTGTTCCTTAAAGGTACTAAAGAAACAAAATAAATCTGAAACATTTATTTTTGTTTGTTTATATGATAACAAAGCTTATTTCTGCTTATTGACAAACACATTCGGCAGTCATATTTTTTCTCCTGAAAAGGAGTCTGAACTCTCTTTAAAAGAAGGAATAGTATCATTCAAAAATCTTTACTTTACATACACTCCACCAAAATACGTGCTTTTGAAAAAGAAACTGTCAGCTAAACACGCTGATTCCTATACTCTGGCAATACCCGAATTGAACATACCGCAGGGAAGTGTGATAGGTTTGATAGGTAAAAACAGTGCAGGGAAATCAACATTCCTTCGCTGTATATGCGGACTTGAAAAAAGCTGTCCGGTTAAGCTAACAATAAACGGTGAGCCTGTTTCGGGCAGACAGCTTCTGAAAAAGTGCTACATGGTCATGCAGGATGTTAATCATCAGCTGTTCACAGACAGCGTGGAATCGGAGGTTCTGCTTTCCATGCAGAATGAAGATAAAAGCAGAGCTGATCTATTGATTGCAGAGCTTGACTTGGCTGGTTATGAAAATACTCACCCTATGGCTTTGTCAGGCGGACAGAAACAGCGTGTGGCAATATGCTCGGCACTTGCCGCTGATGCTGAAATACTGCTGTTTGATGAACCAACATCAGGTCTTGATCACAAGCATATGAAAAAAGTCGGCAGCCTTTTGCGCAAACTTACAGAACGCGGAAAAACAGTTATTGTTTCCACTCACGATCCTGAACTGATCGCCCTTTGCTGTCAGTATATTTTATGCCTTGAAAAAGGCCGTATCAAGTATATCAGAGAAGTATGAAAAAAACTCGCCTGCATTTGAAAAACAGGCGAGTTTTTTATGAAAGGAAGGTTCATGTGGATTACTTTTTAACATTGAATGCTCCCATACCGGGGAAGCAGGCAGAAGTGCCAAGCTGCTCCTCTATGCGGAGAAGCTGATTATACTTTGCAACACGCTCCGAACGTGAAGGAGCTCCTGTCTTTATCTGGCATGTATTTAGTGCAACTGCAAGGTCGGCGATAGTGGTATCGGCAGTCTCGCCAGAACGGTGAGAGGATATAGCCGTGTATCCAGCCTTGTGAGCCATTTTTATAGCTTCGAGGGTCTCGGAAACAGAGCCTATCTGATTGAGCTTGATGAGGATAGAATTTCCTGCACCAAGAGAGATACCTTTTTCTAGGCGCTCAGTATTCGTAACGAAAAGGTCGTCGCCGACAAGCTGAACCTTATGACCTATCTTAGCAGTCATCTTCTGCCAGCCTTCCCAGTCCTCCTCGTCGAGCCCGTCCTCAATGGAGATTATGGGGTACTTGTCAACAAGAGCCTCCCAGTGAGCAATAAGCTCATCGGAGGTGAACTCCTTGCCGCTCTTGGGTTGCTTATAGACCCCCTTACCCTTTTCGCTCTTCCACTCTGAGGAAGCAGCATCCATAGCAATCATGAAGTCCTTGCCCGGCTCAAATCCAGCTGCCTTTACAGCTTCAAGTATCTTCTCGATAGCTTCTTCATCTGAGGTGAGCTTGTTGGGAGCAAAGCCTCCCTCATCGCCTACAGCTGTAACGTCGCCCATATCCTTGAGCAGCTTTTTCAGTGCATGGAAAACCTCAGCGCACCAGCGGAGAGCCTCTTTGAATGTGGGAGCTCCAACAGGCATTATCATGAATTCCTGAGTGTCAACAGCACTGTCAGCATGCGCTCCCCCGTTGAGGATATTCATCATAGGTACGGGCAGCTTGGTTCCCTGAATACCGCCGAGAAAACGGTAAAGAGGAATATCAAGTGATGTAGCTGCTGCTCTTGCACAGGCGATAGAAACAGCAAGGATAGCATTCGCACCAAGCTTCGACTTGTCTTTTGTTCCATCAGCCTTTATCATAGCAGCGTCGATTGCGTAAATATCGGAAGCGTCCATGCCTGTTATTGTCTCGGCAATAACAGTGTTGATGTTATCAACAGCCTTTGTTACTCCTTTGCCGAGATAGCGCTCTCCGCCGTCACGAAGCTCAAGAGCTTCAAATTCACCGGTAGAAGCACCGCTTGGAGCAGTTCCTCTTGCCACTGTACCGTCAGCGAGAGTTATCTCAGCTTCTACGGTCGGATTTCCGCGGGAGTCAAGTATCTCACGTCCCAAAACTTTTTCGATTTCTAAATAGTCCATAGTTTTCTCCTGTTTTGATATATTTAATGTGATAAACACATTATTGACGTCGCAGGCTCTTGTATACAGGATATTCGCACTTATCCCATAAACCCGAAAGGAGCCTGCTATAATGATTTATAATGTTAGAATCAACTAACATTTGAATTATAACATCACTCAGGAACGATGTCAATTGTTTCAACTTCTATTTGTATCTACTAACAAAATTTATATTAGTATGTGATAACAAAATGTTATTATATACAAACTTTATATTTCCCCTTTTTAAATCATTGACAAATCAAAGCTGAGGTGATATTATTTATTCGTTATAAGGCACTAACAATTAATCTTCTATATCATTCTAACATACTTAATAAAATAAACTAATTGGAAGGATGAAATAATGATGCCTCTAAGTTTAGCAGAACCTGAAAAGGAGCTGACTATCAAGAAGCTGGGAGGAAGTCCCGAGATACGTCAGCACCTTGAAAATCTCGGATTTACCGTGGGCGGAACAGTCAAGCTCATAAATGTACTTGGTGAAAACGTCATTGTCAAGGTCAAGGAGTCACGTATCGCAATCGGTGCGGATATGGCTCGAAGAATAATGGTATGACAGGAGTGAGTATGATGAAAACGCTTAGAGAAACGGAAGTTGGTTCGACCGCTAAGGTGAAGAAGCTCCACGGAGAGGGTGCTATAAAGCGCCGAATCATGGATATGGGACTTACAAAGGGTACGGAGGTATTTGTTCGCAAGGTAGCTCCCCTTGGTGACCCTATTGAGATAAAGGTACGCGGCTATGAACTTTCACTGCGAAAGGCAGACGCTGAGCTTATCGAGATCGAGTGAAAAAAGGACTGCTGAGTCCTAATGTTTTTGATACTATGTTAGTGATTAATAACATGAAAGGAAGATATAAATGGAACTGCGAATAGCACTAGCAGGCAATCCGAATGCAGGCAAGACCACCCTGTTCAATGCGCTCACGGGTTCAAACCAGTTCGTAGGAAACTGGCCCGGAGTTACTGTTGAAAAGAAGGAGGGAAAGCTGAAAAAGTACAGTGATGTTATCATCACCGACCTGCCGGGAATATACTCATTATCACCCTACACTCTTGAAGAAGTAGTTGCAAGAAACTACCTTATTGAAACCAGACCTGACGCTATACTCAATATCATTGACGGTACAAACCTTGAACGTAATCTCTACCTCACCACACAGCTTGTTGAGCTTGGAATACCTGTTGTTCTTGCAATAAATATGATGGACGTCGTGAAGAAAAACGGCGACAAGATAAACATTCCTCAGCTCTCAAAGCAGCTGGGATGTCAGATAGTGGAAATATCCGCGCTGAAAGGCACGGGCGTTGATGAAGCAGCGGAGGCTGCAATAAATGCAGCAAGAAATTCTAAGACTATCCCGCAACATACATTCAGCGGCCCTGTCGAGCACGCTATTGCTCACATCGAAGAAGCAGTGCTTCACGATATGCCAGAGGAGCAGCAGCGTTGGTACGCTATCAAGGTTTTTGAACGCGATGAAAAGGTACTTGAAAAGCTGAATATTCCAGAGATCACAATGAAGCACATCGAGGAGGACATAGCCGCTGCGGAAAAGGAGCTTGATGACGATGCTGAGAGCATCATCACAAACGAGCGCTACATCTACATAGCTGATGTTATCAAAGCTTCATACAAGAAGAAAAACGCAGGCAGTCTTACGGCTTCCGATAAGATAGATAAAGTCGTTACTAACCGATGGCTTGGACTTCCTATCTTTGCAGTCATCATGACACTTGTATATCTCATAGCGATGAAAGGCCCGGGAGCCTGGGCTACCGACTGGACGAACGATAACTTGTTCGGCGACGGCTTCCACCTGCTCGGTATCGGCTCGTCAGATTACAATGAAATTGCCGATGAATATGCAGGCGCTCAGCAGATAATCGACGGCTATGACGCTTATGTTGAGGAAAACGGTACAGCTCCCGAAGGTGAGTTCACATACTCTGTTGAGGACGAGGAAACTCTCGAAACAACAGACGAAACAGCAACTATCGAGGATTACAACGATGCTCTTGCAACTGTTGAGCGTATCGGCGATGAGCCCGATCCTGCAGACTATGGCGTGTTTGTGCCGAGTATCCCTGCAATAATCGAAAGCGGACTCGACAAGGTCGGCGCAGCCGACTGGCTGAAAGGTCTTATCCTTGACGGTATCGTTGCAGGCGTGGGAGCAGTTCTCGGATTCGTTCCCCAGATGTTAGTGCTGTTCTTCCTGCTTGCCTTCCTTGAAGCCTGCGGATATATGGCTCGTATTGCATTCGTTCTCGACCGTGTATTCAGAAAGTTCGGACTCTCGGGAAAATCCTTCATACCTATGCTCGTAGGTGTAGGCTGTGGAGTTCCAGGTATCATGGCTTCAAGAACTATCGAAAACGAGCGTGACAGACGTATGACTATCATGACGACCACATTCATTCCCTGTGGTGCGAAAGTTCCGTTCATTGCAATGATCGCAGGCGCTATTTTCGGTGGCTCTCCGCTTATCTCGGTATCAGCTTACTTCATCGGAATGGCGGCAATAATCATATCAGGTATCATGCTCAAAAAGACAGCAATGTTCTCGGGCGAGCCTGCACCATTCGTTATGGAACTCCCTGCATACCATATGCCTACACTCAGCAACGTTCTACGTTCAATGTGGGAGCGTGGCTGGTCGTTCATCAAAAAGGCAGGTTCTATCATACTTATCTCCACTATCGTTGTATGGTTCCTGTCACGTTTCGGAACAGTTGACGGTAGTTTCACGATGCTTGACGAGGATCAGCTTGACAGCTCGCTTCTTGCCGGCTTCGGCTCTCTTATCGCATGGATATTCTCGCCTCTGGGTTGGGGCAACTGGCAGGCAGCCGTTGCTTCTATCACAGGACTTGTTGCAAAGGAGAATATCGTCGGAACTATGGGCGTTCTCTATGGAGGCGGAGACGGCACTGTATGGCAGACACTTGCTTCAAAGTTCACAAGCATCACAGGCTTCTCGTTCCTTGTATTCAATCTGCTCTGTGCTCCCTGCTTTGCGGCGATCGGAGCAATCAAGCGTGAAATGAATAACGCGAAGTGGACTGCATTTGCTATCACATATCAATGTGTATTTGCCTATGCTATTGCCCTTATGATAACACAGTTCGGCGGACTTTTCACAGGCGAATCAAACATTATCGGCGTTATCGCAGCAATTGCAATTCTGGCGTTCATGTGCTATATGCTCTTTGTGAAGAAGTATCACGAGGCTTCAAAGTTCAAGGGCGACGTAAAGGTAAAAGCGTAAAGGAGTGGTAATATGCTCGCATGGCTCAATGAGAATATCGGAACTATTATCGTATCGCTGATACTCATTGGCGTAGTGACAACGATAATAGTAAGAATGGTAAAGGATAAAAAAAGCGGCAAGGGTTCTTGCGGCTGCGGCTGCGAGCACTGTGCAATGCACGGAAAATGTCATACAAAATAAACACCAATTATCACAACAACGGGGCGATATTTACATCGCCCCCTACAAAAGCAATAATGTTAGTATCGACTAATACAGAGGAGGAATTATGAGCATAGTAATCGTTGGCGGCAACGACCGCATGGCAACACGTTATCAGGATATCTGCAAATCGTTCAATCACAAGTCCAAGGTTTTCATAAAAATGCCTGCGGACTTCGAGAACAAGCTTGGTACTCCTGACCTTATGGTAGTCTTCACAGGGACTTGTTCCCATAAAATGCTCGGAGCTGTCAAGAAAAGCTCCGAGAAAAACGGAGTCCCTGTGGAACACATTCACAGCTCCAGCGTAAGCGCATTGAAACAGCTTCTTATTGATATAAAGGGGAGAAAATATGTCCGAAGTTGAACGAAGAAATATTGACAATGTACTTGCCTTTCATGGCGCACCTACACTTCTGGGAGTAAAGTGTGCAAATCTCATTTCATTTGACAGAAATGAGAATACGATAGCGGAATATCTGCACGAATATGCAGATAAGATGTCCGATAACGGACTTACTGCAATTCAGCTGTGTATGTGCCATAAGCGTATACTTGTATACATTTACAACCCGAGAATGCTGACTGCATGGCTCAGTATGCCGCAGGTGCAGCAATTCCTTTCAGAATACGGCTATACCTGCGATATGAGCATTGAACAAAAGCTCCGCAGGCTTTCGGGCCGTATAATCTGCGGCAGCTTTCCACATGAGATAGGGGCGTTTCTCGGCTATCCCGTTGAGGATATTCGGGGATTTATCAGTAACAGCGGAAAGAACTGCCTGCTGTGCGGTTACTGGAAAGTCTATACAAACGCTGAAAACGCACGGCAGACGTTCAACAAATACGATCGCTGCAGGAATATCCTGTTCGATAAATTAAAATCAGGTCTGAACTTGTTTCAGGCTGTTTCCAAGGAGGAAAATATATGAAAACAGCAGTTATTTATTGGAGCGGCACAGGCAACACCGAGGCTATGGCTAAGGCTGTAGCAGAGGGTGCAAACGCAGAGCTCTTCGAGGTATCAGAGTTCAGCGGCAATGCAGCAGACTATGACGCATTTGCTTTCGGCTGCCCTGCAATGGGCGCAGAGGTGCTTGAGGAGGATGTATTCGAACCTTTCTTCACAGGCATTGAGGGAGCGCTCAGCGGCAAGAAAGTGCTTCTCTTCGGCTCATACGGCTGGGGCGACGGCGAGTGGATGCGTAACTGGTATGACCGAACAAAAGCAGCTGGTGCAAAGCTTATCGGCGATGAGGGCTTCATCGTTAACGAAGCTGCTTCCGACGATGATCTTGCAAAGCTGAAAGAGCTTGCTTCACAGCTTGCATAAGGAGATTATGAAATGAAAAAAATCACATCATTTTTATGTGCCGCAGCATGCTTTGCAGCTGCCGTAGTTCCCTTTACAGCAAATGCTGCCGACGACGACAAGGTTTACGGCACAATGAATATCCCATACGCTGATTTCTACGCGTCAGAGCTGAACAACAGCGTTCCTGTTGACGCAGTTTCTTCCGCAACCACAAACAAGTGGAAGGGCAACAGCACAGGGAAAATGGGCGATGACGGCAAGTGGCAGAGCGGAGGACTTGCAGCAGGTACTTTCAATACTGAGACCGAAAACGGCGGCGGAAAGATCCTCGGCGTTACCTATCCTGTGGAGATATCAAAGTCTGACCTTGACAAGCTCAGTGACAAGATGAACTTTGCTGAGCTTTCCGAGAAGCCAAAGGCATACAAATCTGTGACGGTTACAGACGGCAAGGCAGCATTCGGCAAGCTTGTTGATACCGACGGCGAGGAAACTCTCAGCGGTGAGATGACAGTAACAAGCCTTTCAAGTTGGGGTGACTATCAGATAAATGTTAAGGGTATTCCTGAAAACTGCGATATTTACGGAGTTATCGTAAAGACAAAAGAGGGGACGGACTATGGTATGCGTGCTCTCGAGAATATCTGGCGAAACGGTGCTATCTCATGGGGCGCTGGTGTCAAGGAGAAGGAGCCGCACGGCAATGTTCTCTCATCTGAGCACTACAAGACCTCACAGGGACAGACTATCACCGAGGTAACATTCATCACTCTTAACGGCTACAGTACTCTTTCAGGACAGAACGGCTATCTGCCGCTGAAGTTTGCCGATAGTATCACAGTAGAGAGCGGCAAGTCGGGCAAGGGCAGCGTAACATTTGACAACTCTGCATTCCCTGCTGATTACAAGATAAAGGGCACAGTTACGGACGGCTTCACAGTATCAGGAAATACTGTAAGCTACAATAACGCACAGCCTGGGAATTACACTCTTACAGTTTCAGATGAGGGCGGCAAGTATTCCGACGTAAGGGGAAGCTTTTCACTTACAACCGACGCTATCCCTGTAAAGTATTCTGACGGAAAGCTTGTGGCTGCTGACGGAGCTTCTCTGACAGACGCAGCAAACTACCTCAAAAACATCTCCGCAGTAACAGTGGGCGACAAGAGATACGCTGCAGGCAGACGCGGAGCAACTATCATCGACTCACAGACAGGTGAGATAAAGCTTGACGCAAAATCGGGTGAAGAAAATGTATTCGACGGCTCAGGCAAGTACAAGCTCATAGTTGAAGCTACGGGATATGAGAAGAATTATGAGTTTGAGATAAACGATCAGTCTGCTGAAACTACTACATCAACATCTTCAAAGACGACGACTACAACTAAGACAACATCTACTACAGCAGCCAAAACGACTTCAAGCTCCAACAGTCCGAAAACAGGCACAGACGGCATTGCACTTCCTGTTGCCTTCCTTGCACTTGCAGGTGCTTCTGCATTTGCATTCAGAAGAAAGAAATCCAGATAAAACTCTCCATTCCAAATATGACCTCTGCAGCTTATGCTGCGGAGGTCAGATACTGTAAAGAGGTATATTTATGTTATTTTTAACTGCACTTTTTATAGCGTTTCTTGTTGCTTTCTGCCTTGCCAAGCCGCTGAAAAAATGTCCTGCGGCATTCTATATCACGGCAGCCGTGCTGACCGCTGCTTCCATAGTTATAACGCAGTCCGATATCAATATCACGAGCAGATTTGTACGTGATTATGTTCTCGGGATATTTTCCCGCGGAGCTCTCGGAACAGCATTCTGGGCTTTAGTCATGTGGGCAGGAGCACTGCCAAACGGCTCTTCTTCTATAAAGAAGCTAATGCCAATACGCGGAGAGCTTTCAATAACTGCGGCTATACTTACATTTTCCCATATCATCACCTACGGCATGACGTACATATCAATTCTCATCAAGGGCAGAACGGGCTCGGACTTCATTATCACAAGTATTGTATGTCTTGCAATGGTGCTCATAATGACGCCGCTGACGGTCATGTCATTCAAGAAGATACGCAAAAAAATGAATGCTAAAACGTGGAAGAAGATACAGCGGCTTGCGTACATTTTCTACGCTCTTATCTATGTTCACATTCTTGTGCTTTTTGTCCCAAAGGCTCAGAAAGGCAGGGAGGATTACTTCCTTAGTATTCTTGTATACAGCGCAGTTTTTATCGGTTATGCTGTAATGCGTATCAGGAAGTTCTACATTGCGGGTAAAAATCCCGAAAAAAAGCTTGTCCTAAATACTGTATGTGTCTGTGCTTTTGCTCTGCCTATTGCTCTTGCGGGAGCATTTGCGCGTAATACGGAAGCAGATACTGTCAAGCCCTCTGTAGTTACCGAGGATAATGCTGCAACATTCACATTTGCTCCCGAAACGACTGCACTTGAAACTGCCGAAGTAACTACTGTAACAGGCGGCAAAAAGAACTCCGCGACCACAGCTGTCACGACTTCAAAAACTACATCTATAGAGCCTGTAACTTCAGATAAAAAGGACGAAAAGCCGACATCTGCCGAGGAAGAAAAACATGAGGAACAGGAGCATAATGACGAACCCGAACAGGAGCAGCATGAGGATATTCCTGCCGACGAGCCACAGCCAAGCTATAAATACCGCAACGGCGAATACGAAGGCGAAGCGGAGGGATACGCAGGAAAGGTCCACGTAAAGCTTGCCATAGAAAATGACACCATAACAAGCATTTCCGCTTGGGCTGACGATGACGATCCAGAGTACTTCGGTGATGCCATGAATAAAGTTATCCCACAGATAGGTGCAAAGGTAAGCGCCGAAGGAATAGATGCCTGCTCTGGTGCTACATACAGCTCCAACGGTATTATCGAAGCTGCACGCATAGCTTTGGAACAGGCGATGAACTGACATGAAGCGAGAGATACAACTATTCCCTGATATAAGGCTTATTTACGGTACTATTCCTGATATAGCAGATAAAAATATCCTTGAAATAAGCTATTGCATGAAAGGTGTCCGTGAGTATAAGATAAACAGCGGATACTATTACCTTACACCCAAGAGCTGCATGATTCTGCGGCATGATACAAAATCAGAATCTCGCACTTCATATTCACCGAATTATTGCGGAATTTCAATACTTATTGACTCGCACTGCAAGAGTGCAGATTTTGCTGATATACTGGATATGTCGGCTGTAATGAAAAGTATACGATGCACTGAACAGTGTGTATTAACATCTGCGGAAAAAATACAAAAAATTTTTTCTGACATATACAACGAGAGCACCAATCCTAAAGCCTCAATGCTGAGAATAAAAACACTTGAACTGCTTATGCTACTTAGTGAGCGAAAAAAGGTCAGTCGCGAACAGCAGGAGTTTATATTAAGAGTGGGAGCTTTTATATGCCGTAATGTATCTGAACACTATACTATCTCAGAGCTTTCGGAGATGTTTAGGCTTAATCAGACTACGCTGAAAGAGCAGTTCAGACAGAACTTAGGATGTCCAGTATATTCCTATGTAAAAAACAGAAAAATGTTCCGAGCGGCAGAGCTTATCCTCGCTTCCGATATGCGGATAATAGATATTGCCGAGGAAGTGGGCTACTGCAATGCAAGCAAGTTTTCGAGTGCATTCCGTGGAGTAATGGGAGTCAATCCCAAGTTTTACCAAATGGAGCATAAAAAGCTTTACGCTCAGCAGAGGCACTTTATATCAGAGAATTTCGCATATTAGTATCATATACCAACTTTTTTCTGTTCGGAGCAGAAAGAGGACATTATATATGGTATCATAAATATAACGAAACGAAATCTTTCGACTTTTTACTGAGGTGATATTATGAAATTCAACGATATTCCATGGAAAAAGATAGGCCTTTTCGCAGGCGGAGTTCTATTTGGTACAGCAGGTATCAGAGTGCTTTCCAGCAAGGACGCAAAGAAATGCTATACACAGGCAACTGCGGCTGTACTTCGCGCTAAGGCAGACGTTATGGCTACTGCTTCAAAAGTCCGTGAGAACTGCGATGACATTCTTGCTGACGCTAAGGAGATAAACGAGCAGAGAGTTATTGAGGAAGAAGCTGCTATTATCGCAGACGAATGCGGAGAGATCGCAACAAGCGAAGAATAAGACGAAACAGACCGCTAAGACGGTCTGTTTTTATAGGAGAACATAATATGAAATGTAAGATACTTCACGAAACAAAAGGACGTATGCGAGTACGCTTCTGTATAAAGCGAATGACTGTTAAGCAGGCTGATATTGCTGAATATGCATTATCTGCAATAATAGGAGTTACAAGAGTACAGGTATTTGACCGCACCTGTGATGTGGTTATTGCATACAACTGTGACAGGGATAAGATAGTACAAAAACTATCGAGTTTTTCATTCAACGATGAGAATAATACAGCTCTTGTACCCGAACAGACAGGCAGAAAACTGAATAAGCAGTATGAGGAAAAACTGGCAGCTGTTGTAATAAGAAGATGCATAAACAAGCTCATACTGCCTCAGCCCATACGCAGGATAGTGGCTTTTATCAAAGCTGCAAGATACATATTTCGTGGTCTGAAATGTCTGCTGAAAGGCAAGCTCGAAGTGTCTGTTCTTGATGCTACCGCTATCGGAGTATCACTTCTCCGAGGGGACTTCAAGACTGCAGGCTCGGTAATGTTCCTGCTGAATGTAGGAGATATTCTCGATGAGTGGACACACAGGAAGTCCATAGATGACCTTGCAAGAACTATGTCTCTCGGAGTTGAGCAAGTCTGGACAAAAACTGCCGACGGACAGGAAGCTCTGATGTCTGTGAATGAAGTCCGAAAGGGCGATATGATAGTAGTCAGAACAGGCTCGATGATTCCACTCGACGGCAAGGTGGTTTCGGGCGATGCTATGGTAAATCAGGCTTCCATGACTGGCGAATCCGTACCTGTCCACAAGAGCGAAGGAGCTTACGTCTACGCAGGAACGGTCGTTGAAGACGGCGAGTGTACTGTCAGCGTTGAGAATACCGCAGGACGCGGACGTTATGATCGTATCGTTAAGATGATAGAGGAGTCCGAGAAGCTGAAATCTGCCGCAGAAGACAAGGCTTCACATCTTGCAGATAAGCTTGTTCCGTGGAGTTTGGGTGGAACTCTGCTGACCTACCTGCTGACAAGGAATGTCACAAAGGCGCTGTCCATACTTATGGTGGACTTCTCCTGCGCTCTCAAGCTTGCAATGCCTATATCGGTGCTGTCAGCAATGCGTGATTGCAGCCGCGCGAGCATAACCGTAAAGGGCGGACGTTTCCTTGAAGCTGTTGCAGAGGCTGATACCATAGTTTTTGATAAGACGGGAACTCTCACACATTCAAGTCCGAGAGTTGCTCAGGTCATAACCTTCGGCGGACGTGACGAAGCTGAAATGCTTAGACTGGCAGCTTGCCTTGAAGAACATTATCCTCACTCTATCGCCAATGCAGTCGTGACTGCTGCGGCAGAGAGAGATCTTGAACATGAAGAATTCCACTCAAAGGTGGAGTATGTAGTAGCACACGGTATTTCGAGTATGGTGGAGGGCGAGCGTGTGCTCATCGGCAGTCATCATTTCATCATCGAGGACGAGGGATGTATTCCACCCGATGAGCGCATTTTCAGGCATCTGCCAAAGGAGTATTCGCATTTGTATCTTGCCATAGGTGGCGAGGTCGCAGCCGTTATCTGCATAGAAGATCCGCTGCGTGAGGAAGCTGCCGACGTGGTAAAGAAGCTCCATGAATACGGCATTTCCCGAGTAGTCATGATGACAGGTGATAACGAGCGCACAGCGAAAGCAGTCGCTGAAAAAGTGGGCGTTGACGAGTATCACGCGGAGGTGCTCCCAGAGGACAAGGCTGCATTTATACGTGCCGAGCATGAAGCAGGGCGCAAGGTCGTAATGATAGGTGACGGAGTAAACGATTCTCCTGCACTGAGCGAAGCAGATGCTGGTATTGCTATAAGCACAGGTGCCGCAATTGCACGTGAGATAGCGGATATAACTGTATCGGCCGACGACCTGTACGCTCTTGTGGAACTGAAACGTCTAAGCAACGCCCTAATGAAACGTATCGGCTGGAATTACAGAACCATAATAGGCTTTAATGGCGGACTTATCGGGCTTGGTGTGCTTGGCGTGCTTCCGCCTGCAACATCTGCACTGCTGCATAACGCTTCAACTCTTGCCATAGGACTACGCAGTATGACTGAATTGAAATGAATCACAATTCTCAGATGTAGCCCCGTCATTTTGGACAATAGCAGGTTTTATCTGTCCGTGAACATTATTTTGGACTTAGTTCTATAATAAAAACGTTGAAACAACTGGATATTCGTGGACATTATTTGGACTTTATTTTTGAAAAAACTATTAAAAATCGCTCTAAATCATTCAAAACAACTTCAATTACAAGAATCAAAGCTGATAAAACCCCATTAACATCTCAGATTGTTTGAATTTGGCAAAAATCCCAAAATGTTGGTGTGGCTGTACGTAATGAGCAGATCGCAGGTTCGAGTCCCGTCACAAGCTCCAAACAAATGGCTTAACCACGCAGTTTATTGACTGTGTGGTTAATTTTTTATATGATAGTTTTTCTGAAAATGTCATTTTGGTTCTTACGTAAGAACCCCAAAATGGGGATTGTTCTTCCATAGCTCATCAAATCAAAATAGACGCGTGTTTCTTATTTGGTTCTTATGGATTCTAATGCAATATTTCAAATAAAAAATCAGCATTCAGAAATCATCTTCTCTGACTGCTGCCATTTCGTCAGCCCTCTTGATAACATGAGTGTAAATATCATTCGTTACCGTCGTGCTGTTATGGCCGAGCCTCTGTGATACAACTCTCAGTGATAATTCAAGGTGACTTAATCTGGAATACTTAAGAACAACATGAAGTACATTGACATTAAATACCTCGCCATATTTGCTCACAAGTTTAATTTGAACTATCGAAAATTATGTGCCCGTTCAAAATACATTTATGCTGTAGCTTCGAATATTGACATATCAGCGTATATATAGTATAATCATTGTAACAAAAATCGGAATCTATATATTAACAAATAGGTGATAGTAAGTGAAAATACTGATCTTCAATGGTGGCCCACACAAGGGAAACACATGGCGGCTGACACAGGCCGCAAAGAAGTATATGAAGAAAATTGATAATACGATCAAATTTTATGAAATACTTTTATCTGAAATTGATCTTCCATTCTGCACAGGATGCAGTAATTGTTTCCGAAAAGGACATAAAACTTGTCCGCACCATGATAAAATGCAGCCGATCATAAATATGATAGAAGAATGTGATGCTGTTATTTTCTCTGTTCCGTGTTTTCAGGGACATTTACCCGGAATCATGAAAAATTTTACGGATCATATGGCATTTATGCTACATCGACCGAGATATTTCAGAAAGAAGGCTCTTATCATCAGCACTACCGGAGGTATTTCCGCTGATAGTACTACAAAAGCCTTAGCAGCAACGCTTCCTGGATGGGGGTTTAATAAATGCTATCAGCTTCCGATAACTGCACTGAGTTGGAATGCCTACCACCCGACTAAAAAAGATTTGCAAAGGACATACGATGTAACTAAGAGATTTTACCTCGATGTGAAATCCGGAAAAGCACACATTCCCGGAATTGGCGTGTTGATTCCATTTAATCTGTTTCAAGCCATGTGTGTCGGCAATAAAGGAGAAAATGACTTTCCAACTGAGGATAATAACTTTTGGCCCAAATACAAAGGGATGAGATATGCACCAGGGATACCCATGACTGCTTTTAAACGAGTCATTGGTTGGCTTATTTATCAAATCGGAAAGAAACTTTCACAGAAAATTGTAATCACATATAAAAAATAGATAAATTCTCTGATTTATACGAATAACACATACTCAGCTTTCCTTAGTTTCAACCTCTTTGACTTGAACGGCGGGAATGCTATATAATCAAAATAATAATAAAAAAACGAGGTGGAGCTAACTTATATGATGACATCAATAGACACATTAAATGCTTGTAAAAGTATAAAAGGATGGGAAGTTACTGCCACCTTTTCTGTTGGTGGTTTTGAATGGCTTGCTTTCTCAAAAGAACGTCATGGTAAAATGATTATTATTTCTTCTCAGAGAACTACGATTGTAGATTGTAATAACGGTGCAATCGATGACTGTGAAATAATACTTGATGAAAAAGAACTGATTGCCTATTGCGATAGGTTGCCGGACGAAAAACTAAGTATTGCAGGACAATTTGGAGGATCGCTTCCTCAAAAAACTGATAATGGTGAGAAAGTAACTGTCAAGGTCGATGATAAGCATATTATGCATATATATTTTACTGCCAGCTTTCTTAACAAAACACTTATCTATTATAACTATGAAGCTTATACATGCGGCTTCAGCTATGACGGAACATATTTTGTAATAGCAGACGATGGCGGAGTTTTAATACTTAAGAAAATCAAAGATTGAAAGCTCTCAATTACCGCTGTCCTCGGCGCAGACTTAGGCGCTGCATAATCATAGAAAGAACTTTATGCGAAAGTATGTGATATCATGAGAAAACTTGCATATCTGAAAAGCCCATATAAATGCAATAACAATGACACTGTATATAAGATAATGGTATACCAAAATAAAAGAGGAGAAGTTTTTCTCTTTTATTATTGCGACTATGATGCAGTACAGGCCTCATTTGATGAGTACTGCTTTGATGACTTTGAAGATGTACTTAAAGATTGGAACGACGAAATTGATGAAAGAGGATGGATCGATATAGAAGATCCATTGCCAGATTGTCAGCACGACGCTTTGATTCCCATTAGAATAAAAGGACGTAATATTGAAAAACCTGAATAGGGAAAGCTTGAAACACTAAAAAACGGAGAATGGGTTGAATGTTTTCCATGATTAATCTTACCATCAGCCATCCTTAGTTCCCCATATTTCTTGACTTTTATACATTTAAGTGATAAAATTTATTTATGTAATGAAGGGACTCATCTCAAATTTGTACCTTCTTATCAATTATAAAGATTTTCACATCCAGGAGTATATATAATGCCAAGTAACTACAATAGCAAAGAAAATAAAAAATTTATCTTTATTATAAAAAAGGCGGCTTCATTTACAGATAAACTATGGTTTATAATGCTTTTGTCAGGTATAACGGGAGCATTTCTTTTTATATTAATTTATGGTACAAAAATACTTAATCCAACATATGATGACTGGCTTCTTGAAGGCGGTGATCTTACTCAACATTATCTCGGTTGGATTTTCTTCAGAAAGTCTGGCTGGCATTTTCCATTAGGACTAATCGATAATATCCTTGGCGATATAAAAATATCTGTCATGTACACGGATTCCTTTCCATTGCTTGCTATTATTTTCAAATTGCTTTCCCCAATCTTACCAGAGACGTTTCAATATTATGGTTTAATGGGAATTACCACTTTTATCCTCAACGGAAGTATAGCTTCACTTCTAATGTATCGCTTTAATAAAAATTGCATCTTTTGCGTTTTAGGAAGCACATTCTATATTGTCACCCCTGTGATTTTACAAAGACTTTATGGACATGAATCACTTGCCTGTCATTTTGTAATTATTTTCGGATTTGTATTATGGCTTTATCAAAACCATATTTGGAAGAATAAATGGAAGAATTACGCAATGCCACCTATATTATGGGGCATTCTCGGTATAATCGCAGTTAGTATACATATTTATTATCTTCCAATGATTTATTGTTTTCTGTTTGGATGTTTTGTTACTGATATATTCAAGTATAAGAAATACTTAAGACCACTTATGAGTTTTGCCTCAATAACGTTGACTTCGCTGCTAACTTTGTGGATAATAGGAGCTTTCTATACCAAAAACGACTTTTCAGCAGCAGGGCTAGGTGAACTTTCAGCTAACATAAATACATTTTATAACCCTCTTATGTGTGAAGGCCACGGTATGATAGGACCTGCATCAAATGGAAGTGCCTTTTTGAAACCTATTCCCGTAAATATTGAACAGTTTGAGGGATATGCATACTTGGGACTTGGAATAATACTTGGAGCTTATTTATCATTTATAGTTTTGTTAAATCACATTTTCAGCTGCAAAGGAAAAATATCTAAAACTATTAAAACTGTTTTAAGTAAGCGCAAGGTATGGCTGATATCCGGATCTTTGGTGTTTTTTGTGTCTTTTTTTTATGCTGTAAGTCCAAGTTGCTATATAAATAAAACTAAGATTTACGATATATACTATTCTGAAAGTATTATCAGGTGGATGTCTGCATTTCGAGCAACAGGAAGATTCGCATGGATAGGAATGTACATTATTTTTACACTTGTGCTCTATTGTTTTTCTCGTATACGTAATAAGAAGCTGATGTTTACTGCCATAATTATATGTTTAGGTTTGCAGTTTACAGACATGAAAGAACAGATAAAATCGCGAAAATGGTATAAGCAATCACATAATTACAACTCACAGCTTACTGATCCTCGCTGGGAACAACTCGCAGATGGTTGTAATAAATTTGTAGGTTTGAATACTGATCAACCTGAGCAGTATATATACAACTTCAGTATCTTTGCGTACAAACATAATATGTCTATCAATCATTTTCATATTGCAAGGCCTCCTTTCGAAGAAATGATTAAACAGTCAAATAGAACTCTTGAACTATTGGCAGACGGAAAAGCTGAAAAGAATACATTATATGTTTTTTTATCGGACGAATATATTCCAAAGATTAATGGCGCGAAAAAATATAAGCTTGATAATTTCTATGTTGTAAAGTTTCCGAATCAGGATGATCCGTTGTTTAAAATAGGCGATATTAACGGCGATGGTTTTGTTGATGCGGCCGACGCTTTAAAAGTAATTGCATTACATGCTAAACTTTCTACTACGGACAACTATAACACTAACAACTCACTCGGTGATATGAACAGC
>DBYI01000022.1:165336-182057 GCA_002310115.1 Ruminococcus flavefaciens | reverse complement strand
TTATTGACGCAGTTGATGCTTCAAAGATATTGGAATTATATTCCAAACTTTCTACTATTGATTATGATAACACGGACATTTCACTTGCCGATATGAATGGAGACGGATTTATTGACGCAGTTGATGCTTCAGTAATTCTTACAAAATATGCCAGTTTATCTACAAAATAGAATCACGTTTAGTGACATTCTCCCCCGCCTGTAGAGTAATGTCATTAAACTAACCGAATATGATAAAGAATCAGGAGTATGATTGCATGAGCAATCATACTCCTGTTCTTTTAGCTTGTTTGATTAGCTTAGTGACATTAACCTTAGAGGTGGGGACTTCTTCTTGCAGAAAGATATTAAAAATGATTATATTTCACGATAAAATACTTTGCATGATACAGTTCTTCAACTAAACCTATTTTCAATAATAAAAAGATTATCTTAAAAGTCCTCTTTCTCTCAGCGCTGATTCAATTTTTTTGTATATCGGAACTTCGACATTGTATTTTTCAGCCAGATCTAATACTTTGCAAATCAATCCGTCTATTTCTGATTGCTTATTTGCAGCTATGTCTCTTTGCATTGAGGTTGTCATAGTTGGGGATAAACCAGAGAGTATTTTAAGATTTCGTTCAACTATATCTTCTTCAAAAAAGATACCCATTGCATGAGCAAGGTTATCAATCTCTTGTATAAGTCCCTTAAAACATTCTCTTATTTCACCGTCTTTCTGAAGAGGACCTGAAGGAACATTATAGTATAATCCACAAGCTCCCTGTGGAGAAACATATGAAAACTTCAGAAGTGCATCTCTGGTAATATTATCCGAAATGATACCTTCTATTCCACTTTCTCTAAGATCAGCTTCGATTTCTTTTAGGCCATCCCTATAATCCGCTTTGTTTCTAATACCAAAGATTACACGCATTATTTCTCCGTTCATCTTAATGCAGCCTGGTTCTTTTAATTCTGCTGCAACATATATACAACCGTCCGTAACAAGAGCATCAGGGAAATGCTTCTGAAGCATACCACCTGTACCAAATACATTAAGTATCGGAATAATTATCGTGTTTTTATCTGATATTCTTTTAAGATCAGGTATTATTGAATCAATAGAATAGCTCTTTACACATACAAAAATAACATCCGCTATATCCTGATAACTTTCCAAATCTGAAGCTTTAACAGGATTTAGTTCAAATTCATCTTTGGGACGTATTACTTTTAGTCCTTTTTTTCTCATAGCATTTAAATTTGCTCCTCTTGCTATAAAGGTAACATCTTTTCCTGCTTTTGCAAGGTATGCACCTATAGGACCGCCTGTTCCACCTGTTCCTACAATCACATATTTCTTTATGCCTGAAGCATTCTGCATTTATATTTCCTCCCGTTATTTATTGATTTCAAGATTTTTAAGCCCAGGCCATACCTTATTCCAATCTATGCCTTTGTTATCTGCTGTTTTCTGAAGTATTTCATCAATTGTAAAGTATTGAACATCTTAAAACCATGTGTATATTTCCGGATCCATGAACAATTCGTTTTTTGAGACACTAGGATATTTTACAGCAACATTCTTTATCCCATTTAAATCTGCTTTTACAGCGGACTCGTCAGAATAATTTTTAAGGTCATTACATATTCCGTTCCACCAGGAATATAGCAACAAAGCTTCACCGGTATTTTTTCTTCTTTTTCTGAAACAGTTTTGTCTACAGCTTCAAAAAAACTTTGAACAACTTCTTGGGTTTCATTTTTGATATAGTAATCATAAACCTCAATATTGTTGTAATCTATTCTGCCAAGATAACAAACATCATCGTTTAATATTCCTAAACTGCCTGTGATAAATAATCATCAGCTTTTTTGTTATTAACATCTGCATTGCCACATCCACAGAATAGAAGTATTATAAATAATGATATATTTATAATACTGAAAATCTTATTCATTTGATCAAGCTCCCTCTTTTTTTCATACTGATCTATCCTTGAAATTTCTGTATATAGCATACCACATTTATAACTGATAATCAATAGCTTTTGAAATTAAATTTGAGTAAAACCATATGCAAGAAGCCGCCTAAATGATTGATATCATATCAGGCGGCTTCTTATCGTTAAGTATGAAAAAGCAACTCAGCTACATGTGTCAAGGCTTATATACATTATCTAACTACAATAATGCTTTTTAACCTAATACCGCTAGAAGTCTCCGACCTCTATAGGTTAATGTCTTTAAGTTAAGGAAAAGTCACAGTATTAGAAGAATAACTACCAGTTGCGTCTGCTCTTTCTTAAAATGAGAATTATCAATGCAGAAACAAGCAGCAATGTACATATACCAATGATATATAGTCTAAAATTTCCTACACGAAGATACTTTACTCTGTCAACATTCCATTCGTTTCCTGCTTCATCAGCAAGAGTAATATCTATATGATGTACTCCCTTATCAAGCTTAAATGAAAGTGTTCCGCTTTGTATATCGTATTCGTGCGGTATTTCTACTCTGCTACCATTTCTTGAGCATTCATATACTTTTGATAACTTATCATCAAGAACTTCACTTATATCCTTAATAGTTATTGTCTTTTCACTTTCAAAGAAATAATTATGCCAGTTTTTGAACTCAACAGGGAGAAATGCTGTCGGAGCTTCGTTATCAATACGAACAGATGCAAGATCAAGGAATACATCATCGCGAATACTTACAGAAAGATACATTCTTGTATCCAAACCATCATCACGGAAAGATTCAGAAAAATATTCACCAGGCAGATGCATCTTAACCATGGTAGCTGTTTCGGAGATATCTTCAGTTTCTGTAATAAATGCATTATATTCTTCTGGGAAATACTTCTTTTCATCTTCTCTAAGAACAAGTTTTCCTGCCTGTTGATCAGCAATAGGCTTTATAACCAGAATATCAAGATCGTCAAAATCTGTTGCCTTTTTGCTGATAGCCTTTCCTTCAGAACTCATCAGCGAATAATAACCTGTTGGCTTCAGACTAGCATCATTACTGTTTTTTTCACCTATTCTGCTGTTATAAATATATGCAAGTACGTCTGTATCTACCATTCGGAAGTATGTATCGCTTATCGTCTCGCTTCTGTTTCCTGCTTTGTCAACAGCTACATACGTAAAGGTATAAACACCGTCATGATCAAAATTAGGAAGAATAAACTTTTTGTCTTCAACAGGTTTTGAAAGTTCCGCAGAAAGAGGACTGATTTCAACTTCGCCCATTTCCTTGCCGTTTTCATACGTCGGTGTATAAATAACAGATTGTATTTCTATACGAGCAAAATTTACATCATCAAATTCAATTGATGGTGGAGCCTCGTCTTTTCTCTTTTCATCATACACATCACAGAACGGAGTTACAACAAAGCCATCTTCTGTCACAGGAATGTCATTTCTTGTATGTAACTTTGGATTAGTTTTGTCGATTTCAAATATTGCAGTATGATTGGAAGAACCAGAAACATATTCTCCATCATTTCCTGCTCTATCCTTAGGATTCATTATAATACGATAAATTCCATCATTATTAAAACCGATTTTTAAAGTATGTTTATCGCCCTCATCGTTCCAGTCAGAGATGTAACCAATATCTATCCACTCTCCAATGGTGTCAGCATGGGATGCTCCTGGCATTTTTGACTGTACCGTAATGCCCATATCTGCGTCATAGAAATTATGCTCAGTAACGATTATTTCAGCTGTCTGATCTTTATTAAAATAGATGCCTTCATCTTCATTTCTTCCAAACACCGAGAAATTGGTCTGTACCATAGGCTTCGTTGTGTCAACGTTGAACGATGTGTTAAAGAAATCCCCAACATCTTCACCATTATACTTAATGTTTGCTGTGTTACCGCCTAGATCTGAACCAGAAATCGAGAAAGAATAGTCACCCTCAGGGAATACTACCTCGGCAGTATGAACATGGCCTGATACATTATCAAACCTAATAACCGGTACATTTCCTGTAAAGCTGTTTCTTATTGTCGATGATATTTTCTCAGATGAAAAATTTCTTTCTATAACGCTAATATTAAATCTTGCCTCTCCGTTAAAATATTGGTCATTAATTACATCAGAAACTCTGCTTATAGATATTTCGGGAGCAATTGTATCTATAGTGAATTTACTGCTCTGTTGTTGCTTTGTCTCATTGCCTGATCTGTCAACAGCACTGAATGTAAGAATGATATCATTATCGTCTTTGTCAAAAGTGAAAACCTTACTTACTTCAGTTATTAGATTTGTATCCTTTCTTGTTATCTTCCAGTCATTTCCAATAGTATCATTCTCTATAATACCTGTATAGCTTGAAAAATCAATAATCACTTCATTAAAGCTGTCAAGTTCAGATTCCTTAGAATACTTTACACATCTTAGTCCTGACTGAGTATCGGAAACAGTTACTTTGAAATCAACTTTTTCAGTATAGATATTATTGCCATCCATATCCTTTCCTGTGAAATTATCTGATAAAGGTTCAATTGTTATTACAGGCTGTGTTTCATCAACTACGTAGCCCTTAGGAGTACATTCATTTGAAACGTTGTTAACCTTATCACAGGCTTTTCCGTAGATCTGGCCCTTGAATCCTGCTGGTACAGTTATTTTAGCTTCACTGTTAACTATAGGTACATTATCAATAATACTCTCTTCCTTAGCCTTGCCGTTTTCAAAGGGAATTAAACGGAATGATGCTGATTCAAGACCTGATGAGAAAAACGGATCATTTACTATTAATTTCAAATCAAATGGTTCCTTGAAAAAATAACCGTACTCCAGTTCCTCGATAAAGCTTTCACTTCCAGCAGTTGAAATATTGTCAACAGAAGCAGGATCAAAAATAAACTTCTCTACCACAGGCGAAAATTCATCTCTGTAGAATATCACCTTTGAATCATCATATTCTTTCTTTCCATCGATTGGAACTGTTGTAATATTTCCGGCATTATCTATAACTTCAAAAGTCATAACATAGCTTCCGTCTTCATTCGGTTTTATATTTTCTGCTATTTTTTCAATCGAATAGCTGAATTTGAATTTTTCACAAAGATTGGTTCTGTTTTTATAACTCAAACCGTCTATTGAACCAGTAGACGGCAACAATAATCCATTCCTCTCGATTCCCGAAATTATTTCGCTGCCAATAATCCCGCCATAAGAATGATCTATACATTTTCCGTTTATCGTCATATTGATCTGCTGAATACCCGAATCTTCATCTTCTGCGATTAGTTCAATGCATTTTTCAGTGTCTGATTCGCTGTTAATGTGTTTCCGATACCATATCTTCCCGTCTTTATTATCTGACCTGTCTGCTTGTGGCAACTTGACAGTTAATGAAGGCGAAATATCTTCAAGCATTACAAAACTATTCTCTGAAGTTTTTCTGTCACCTGTTACGTTGTTTATATCAGGTGTATCGATACTGACTTTTTTCAGCTTATCATAGACTGTAATACTGATTTCGCTTTTGAATATATCTGTACCCTTATTAATTATATGGTAATAAACTCCTTTTTCCTTTTGATCTTTCTTCATTTGTACTGGTTCATCTAAACCATCATAGCTAATCATAACCTTTGAAATACCGATGTCATTTGCTCCGTCCCTGACTTTTACGGCTAACTTGATAGAATCATTGGAAAAAACACCGAAAGAAAGAACGTTGAGTACACTGCTTAACGCTGATCCTTCTTTTTCAACAATAACGTTTTCGACCTCTGGTTCATCTGTATCTACATGAAGAATATAATTCATATCATCCGACTCATTTCCTGATACAGCTACTACTACAGCATCAAGTTTATACGTATGATTATCAGGATATGCAAGATAATCCTTTGAGATTGGATCCAATGAGATTTTTACTTCAGCATAAAGGCCATCTTCATCTTCCTTGAATTTATCTGCAGGAATTATATACTCTCTGACATAATTGTCCTTGCCTTCAACCTTAACTTTTACTGTTTCTATTTCCGATCCTTTTTGAACAGGACGTACTTTGAAAGATAAAGACTGATATTTTCCTTTTCTGTCCTTTTCGCTCACCCAACTTTCGTTCTCCGTAACCTCGACATATGAACCTGATTCAAGTGAAAATGTTCCTTCAGGTTTATCATTGTCAATATATACTTTTATTGTTTCTTCTATTGTATTTCCGGCACAATCTTCTGCTTTCGCAACATATTTATACCACCCGGTTTCAAGTGATTCTGTCTCAAAAGTCTTCTCGCTCTTCAGAGTTTCATCATGTATCTCATTCGGCGCAAGAACGTACCAAGTACTGCCTGTTCCATAACTATCATCATCCGAATACTGATATTGCTTGATCCTGAATCTATACAGTCCCATTTCGTCAACTGCCGTATAATGTATTCCTTTTCTATCATTTCCCTTATTCTGTTTATTAGTGAAATAGACTGTTCCATTTTTATTGACTGCTCCGTTATAATCTATTTTTATAGTAGGCGGTTCCGAATCAAAAACCCATTTGTCATTATTAAGACAATTCCACTCTACTTCATCTTCCTCTTCATCATACTGTTCTATCAAAAGATCCTTTACAGAATAATACCCTTTATTCTGATTATTATCCGTTACCCTGACATACCATGAATCGATTCTTAACTGAGGCTTAACATAGGTAGTATACGTATCATCTTCATCCTCTAACTTTTCTAATGTCAACAATACTTTTGAATCAACATTGTTTCCGTCTGTCAGCTCTACTGATTTTATACCACTTATCGCAGTCTTATTTCCGTTGCTTTTATCCTCTGCAACTACATCCACCCTGATTTTTTCCTTAACATAAGTTCCAAAAGAAAGCATGTTGAGTATTTTGTCCCACGTAGATTCTTCGCCTTTTGTAAGTTCTATGTATGAAACCTCTGGTGGCTGAGTATCAATGCCATTTGTTTTCCAACCTCTGTCTACTGTTTCAATTCCAATGTTATTTACGATCTTTATATCCAGCAAATGACTTCCGTCAATTCTTCTGGACAATACATTGGCTGAATTGCTCCATTCGGCTTTTTCATAGAATACAACTGTTTCTCCTGGAGAATGTGAAAAATCACCATTGTATTCCTTCCATGATTCTTCACCATTTATATCACTGTCCCATATATAATATATCTTATCTATACCCGTTTCACTATCACAAAAACTTCCTTTTGCATCAAAAAAGCATTTATCCATGCCATAGTTATGAGCTTCCTTTGTTTTTATCTCAGGTCCTGTTTTATCTATAATGATACGCGAAACCTTATTGGTATTATCGTCCAATTTGAGTTCAAGAGGCTGCACTTTTGACGAGGAACCACCACTTTCGACTTCACATGACAGAGATATATCCTTTTCATTCTTGTTTTTATCAGTATCAATTATAAATGTAGCTTGAGCCGTATAGATCACATTGCCTTCATCATAGGACAGTTCCTCTATCGTTTCACTCATCTTTTTCCCTTTATTATCCGTAAGACTGAAAGTAACAGGAGTATTAAACCTTGTCTTTGCTTCGACTGTAACTTTAACAGATCCATCTGATGCTATACCATAATCAAACTGTTTTAAAACAGTTGCTTTATCTTTGCTGATACTTGACGTTGTTATTACAGGTGCATCAATTGTGCCCGGTTCAACTGGTACAGGCACACAATTTTCATCAAGCTCAAGGATGTAATTATTGTTACCAGTTGCTTTACAATCGTCTATTTGATATTCATACCCTTTTTCATCAGAATATACGACATTTAGTTTTGCAGATATATTTACCGAATCACCGTTAATAATTTCATTTTCATCAAACACATATGGAATACTCTTAGGTAAGACCTCTCCGGCAACAAAAGAACCCACAGGCTTAACGTGTATTGTTTTCGGTTTCACTGACGCTCTGACCCTAACTATCTCTTCCGAATTTTCCAGGGTATATTTGTCTTCATCGTCACCCGTCAACTTAATATCAGAAATAACTACTTCCTTGTCATCTCCTGCATTTACATCCGTAAACATAGCTTTTCCTGTTAGAGACAAAACCGCGTCCGGTGCTGCACCGTTAAGCTTAACATTTGAAAAATCAGCTTCGGCATCATTCTGTCTGTTATATACCTTCTCTTTTATTGTAACTATATCAGCAAAATTATTGTCAAGTGTAACCTGCATCTTTACCTCCGCCTCTGATTCGATTGCATATGCAGGACCGACGATGACTGGCATTTGATTTCCCAACATTATCATTCCGCATAAAAGTGCAAGTATCTTAGTTCCCTTCATTTAAGCATTCCTTTCTTCGTATTATTAAACAGATCTGAAGTGATAAAAGTGTACAGAATAGTGCTCCGACTACAATAATATTATTATTGCTTTTAAATACAACAAATACCATCAGCACGATAAATGATATTGCCGAAATAAAAAGTGGTAAACGACATTTAATAGTCTTATGATTAAATTTCAGTTTTCTACACTTTAAGGCCAAACATATCTGCAATGCTATCCCGCAAAGCAACCCCCACCAAAAAAATAACGCTACGATACAGCCTTGTTTTGATACTTTTTCTCCATTTTTCAGTATAGGGATAAAAAGCAAACTTATTGATGATAAAAAGAACGAGACAGCAGATATCATATTCAACATGTTAAGCTTTTTTTGCATTATTATTTCCTCCGCAGGATATGTCGTGTTCTTTATATTTTGTGTTTCGTCTGTGTTTTGTGTTGTACAGGAAAAATGCGACCAGCCAGCAAGCTAAAACACAAAATGCAAAAAATATAAAGATCATAAAAAACATTTTTGAATAATCAAGATCAGTTTCGTAAAACAAATTCCAGTTCAATATCAATCTTGCAAACAAATATGCAATTATCAGAAAAGCTGATACTACACCGCCGATCTTCATCCATATTTTAAAAGACGCACTTAAATCCTGTAAAAACTTAACAAACGTCTGCTTTCGCTCTTCTCTAATCTCACGCTGCTTTTTCTCATCTGAACTTGTCATGATCAGCATATCAGTCACCTCCGATCTTTGTCAGTGGCGCAAGCTGGTTCTGTACGGTTTCCCTGTCAAGAGCAAGCGCACCTGCAATCGTATCTGTTTTGCTTCCAGACATAAGCTTTATCGCAAGCTTTGCAATTATCTTTCGATACTCCCTATCCTCCGAGTTCTTTTCAAGGACTTCATATGCTGATAAAAGCATTTCTGTATCACTATCATCGGCATTATTAACCTGAGTAAGAGCCTTTGCAAATTCATAGCCCTTACTTTCATATTTCGAGGGAAGATTCAGCCTGTATATTGTTTTGGCCACTTCATCCATATTGTCATTTCTTGCATTCTGAATCATACGGTCGATAAAACTTCCCCATTCAGCCTTATCGGAAATATGATCCTTCATGAGCGAGGCAAGAATATCAGCTTCATCACTGTCAATAACACAGTCATTCGGCTTGTCGCTGTATGTGAATTCAAGTATATCCTCAAAGTTTTTCTTCTTTGTTTTTTTGCCTGTCACTTTCATCATATCATCAGCTACCGCAGCAAATGAAGTGCGTTTCTGATTATCTGTATAATTAGCCTTTAAGGTATTCCACCTGTCTCTAGCAAGCGGATTGGCAAGGGCTACCATAATAAGCCACAAAACAAATGCATATCCTGCAAACGTAGCACAGAAGCCTGATACACTAAGCATCTGTCTTACGAGAGGATCTGATTTGCGATCCAGAGACGGTATCGCATCACGCGCCCTTTCTATATCTGTCTGGAGATGATAAAAATTATGATAATAAAGATCAGACATTTCATCAGGCTCCTGAAAGCCTTTTCTTCTTGTTCCGGTACACTTGCGTATTATATCTTCAAGTGATTCATGATATGCCAAGTTTATATTTCTAAAATCCCTGTCACAGTAACCTTGAGTTTCTCCACTGCTTACTCCGTTCTCCAACTGCCGTTTTATAGCTTTATTAAAAAAACATGGATCATTTGAATCGGAACATTCTTCATATATTTTACTGCATATCTCATACATAGAAAGACATTCAGAAAAAGTAGCTCCGAATCCAAATATATCACTCTCTATCGAGACGCAGCCATTGTCAAATGCAGAGCTCTGACTGCTGAACGGAAATTTACCGTTACTAGCCTGTGCATAACATTCCGGTGCTGAATAGCCTACTGTGCCGTATGAATAAAAATTGTTCTTTCCAATGTCCTGCCACTGTGCATCGCTGTAATCCGCATAGAACGTCTTCATTGAGGCATTGTTATAATGCTGATACTTTCGTCCTTCCATAATGCTCTGGGATCTACCAAAATCAATCAGTACAAGCTCATTACCATGCTTTGTGACCATTATGTTCTCAGGCTTGATATCGCAGTGTAGTATAATCGGCAAATTAGGATTATTCTTTCCATTCCGTTCATTTACATTTGAAACAAACTTCATGATCTCACATAAACTGATCATGAACTGTATGATCTGATTCTGAAACTTGACGACCTCACGGTAGGAATATTCCGTTGAATTTCGCTCCCATTTCCTTATAGAAGTATTATAATTGTACCATTGCTTAATGCAATAATCCTGTAGCGAATCACCATCAATAAACTCTTCTACAACACAGAAAAAATTCTCATTTGAAATCTCTCCGCTCTGGTTCCCATTATGATATGGTAAGGAAAAATCCCCAAGATCCTCTATAACATCAAGTACTCTAACAACGGAACGACAAGTTTGAAGCGATTCAAGTATTTTGTATTCACGATTCAAAAAGCTATGAAGACGCGTTCTGGGTTTGAACTTCAATGCACAGGAATATCTAAGATCGTTTCCATATTTTACACCTTTAAAAACAATACTCTCTGTTCCTTCCGCGATAAAACCATCATGATTTATGCCATATTCTGTATCTATCCTATAATTAAACTCGGTTCCACGGATCACACTGTTCATCAATTTTTCTCCTCATCAAAGTCCCTGAAGATCAAATCATATATTGTTTCGGAAGAGTCCTCGGAAACTGATTCAATTGTAACCGTCACTGTTCCTTCACTTTTATTTTCTGATGTATTAAAAACCGCACCAAATACACCTGTTCCGCGCTCACTCATTATTTTTCTCCTCTTCCGGTTCGCCTGCTTTTCGGTTATTTTCTGCAAGCTGTTTATCAACTTTTTTATAAGTCTCTATAATGTCTTTAACTATCTCTTCATTTATGGTATCAAGTACATCCTTAATTCCACCTACATTTTCAAGAATATGATCGGATTCGTTTTTATAAGCTGCACTTCCCAAACCTTGCCAGTTTTTAAGAAGTTCCTTATTTATATCTTCAAATTTTTGTCTTATACTTGCAAACTCAGTTATTGCTTCTTTACTTTTATCATAAAATACTTCAAGTTTTTCTATATCTGCCACTTCAAAACCATTCATATGTCAGGCCTCCGATTCTTTAATAAACTTTAGCTTTTTAAGCTCATCTTTTTCAATGGAATAATAGTATCCGTCTCCCAACTCGCATGGTGCATATTCTTCCTGAAGCGATTTTACATCCATTCCTCCAAAAACAGATTTACCGCCTCTTTCATTCACGAATTCCGCTATACTGTCAAGCAGAAAAGCCGCACTAATAGTCGTATTGAAATTCTCTCTCATTTCACTGTCACTAATAGGTTTGACGTCTGTGAATATGAAGATCCAGTTCATTTCATCAGCGCGTGCTACCAAAGATGGCAGTATTACCTCCATAAAGTCCTTTGACGCTGCCGAATTTACATATAAAAACTTACTTTGAAGTACAAAAACAGTATTCCTCTTTTCTGCCATGACCGCCTGTGACGGCATTACTGCACCTGCCCCGAATATTTCGGCTAAAACAGGATTACTCATTCTCCTTACTTGTGACAGATCCATATAGTACTCATGTATTTCCTTTACAAACTGCTGCATTGGTGAAAACTTTACCATAACTTCCTTTAATGAATCCGTTCCGATCTTTTCTTTAAAATTCAGCACTCCTCCACAATTACTTGAGATATACCTCCTTCTGTCGGAAGACACCTTAGATGCTATATCTTCTAGCTGCCGTCTTCCATCATCAAAAAAGATAAAATTATACAGTGTATTATCAATAAAGCCTTTCAATAATATCTTTAGAAGATTGGTTTTACCGTATCCTTTTTTTCCGTATATCGCCATGCATCTTGAAGAAGTAAATTCTGCTCTGACTGGCCTGCATTCCGTATAATCCAATCCAACGCCTACAGAACTATCCGTTGCTTCAAAAGCTTCTCCAATATCAGCTGAAAATCTATTATATAATTCAGTTGTAAGCACTTCTGGGAAACGAAGATACTTCTTTACAGTTCTGCCATTAAAATACTTTTCAAGATTATATTTAAAGCTGTCTGAAGAAATATCATCAGCTATATTCAGTTGAAGCTCATAAGCCTTCTGCATAGGATATGTTGCAGAATTGTCTGCTGTATTAACCGTAACATTGGCAAAGCCATGTCCAGGATTGTTGCCTACAGATATGACCTTCTGACCAAATATTTCCATATAGCTGTCCGATGGAAGCTCAAGCGCTATCTTCTGTTTGAAACTGTTAATTAATGAATTCGTCCCTTTTACAGAACTTGCTGCCGCTACCACTGTAATACCCTTCGATAAACCATCACGGCAGAGTTTTGCAAGCTTTTCCTGGTATGAACTATATCTTGGTTCATCAAGAAATGCATTCAGGTTATCGATAAAAAGCGTAGTATGTATCGGCTGGTCATCTATGACTGCTCTGTAATTCGCGCCTTTCAGCTTCTTTATATTATCCTTGAGCTGATCATCCATAAGTTTGAATACACGTTTTACATATTCTTCATTGGCATTGTCAAAATATGCTGCTACAAGCGGAAGTGATCCGAAATCCGCAAGTGCTCCTCCAAAATCGAGAATAAATATCTGCTCAGCGTCTTCGCGATACTGTTTATGCAGTATAGTAATAAGAAGCTTAACAAAATTGGTCTTTCCGCTCATAGCTGACCCGTAAAGCAATATATTCGAGTCAAGAAGATCCACAACAAATCCAGGCTGCTCCTGTATGACAGGTATATCCTGCGTACCAAGCAAACATTCCATTTTTTCCATTGCCAATTAATCATCTCCACTCTGTAGGATCATGTACCATACTACTTAACGGTCGCTTGAATATTTCACGCGGCTTCCTGTATATGGCATCCTTTGATTCCATTCTGCTGTTTTCCGATTTCAACTCGCATATCGTCTGTACAATATAACTCAGCTGGGTGTCATGCTCATTTACACTTTTTGACGCTTGCCGTATTCTTGAATTGTCTTTTGTTGATACGTAAAAATCTGTATTATGAACGCCGCATGGCAATACCTGTGTAGCCTTTACCACAGGCTCAATATTCTCGTCCTTATTTGCACCTGTATATGCAGACTGGAAATACATAAATTTGCTTCCTGTGCCTACAAGCAGAAATGCGCGTCCGTTTCCGGGCATTGAAGGAGACGCTGCATCTGTCCTTCCGTCAAGCATTTCCTTTGATGCAGTTCTCGTTGCAACTTTAAGACATATTCTAGACTTGGAGTTAATTCTTATATCTTCGGTAATTGCTCCCTCTATATTCTGTGAAACTAGAATAATATGAAATCCTAGAGTTCTTCCAACTCGTGCAATCGTTGTTATCTCGGAAATAAAATCTATATCATCGCTGTCTGTACTGAATCGTTTCAGTTCTGTAAATTCATCAACGACCAGTACCAGATGTGAAAGTGTCTGCGGAAGCTGATTTGTTTGTCTCAGTTTCTCAAGCTGTTCAATTTGTTTAGGATTAAGCGACTTAACTGAATCGCCTGCCGCTTCACCCTTGAGTATCCGAGTAATTGTCCTTTCTGCCCTTATATAAGCATCTGCGTTATCAACGCCAAATGAATTGAGAAGTATCTTACGTCGTTTGATCTCAGCATTCAAAACTTCTAGGAATCTCTTCAGCATATAAACAGCAGATATTCCTTCGTTTTCTCCAGCTGTATCATCTACAACACCGACACAGTGCGGAAGCGACTGCAAGCGGTTTGAAAATCCTCCGCCTTTCATATCCACAAGCATAAGATTCAGATATGTCGGTGAAAACTTCATACACAAGCCAATTAAGTATGTAATTATGGTCTCTGATTTGCCTGAGCCTGTCGTTCCGGCTACAAGCATATGCGGTCCGTCAGCTTTTTCATACAGGTCAAGATTTACTATTCCATGCTCGTTTTTGCCCATTGGTACGCAGAGATCACGTGTCACATCATTTTTTTTCCAGTTTTCAGCTATAAGCTTTATTATTCTGTTTTCTCTGACCATTTCAGGCGTATATCCATACATTTCAAAAAGCGTTACCATAGATGGAACATTTCCGTTTTCAGCAATTCGTCTGTAATATATAGCACTAAGCTGACGAAATGCTTTTTCGTAAGCCATTGATTTAATTCTTCCTTCATCTGAATCATGATCATAAAAGATGTAACTGTTACTGAACTTTTTATAGTCGATTAAATTTTCAATGTCATTAGTCGTATTATCGCCCAAGCTGCTGTTTTTACTGAGGCTGTTGAGAGTTTCTCTGGATAGAACGTTGTATCTGTTGCTAACCTTTGCATTTTCGTTTGCCGAACTCGTGCTCGTGAACTCAATAATATTTCCACAATATCGAGGTAACTTTGCAAGATGCTGACATACAAAAATAAATGTAAGTCCGTTTGTATTATTATATTCTTCGCCCTCAACAGGAGGCTCTGGTAGATACTTCGAGAAACCTGTTTCCTTTATATCGTAATCATCCAAAACAATGCAGACAATCTGCGTAACCCGCTCAGGAGACTTGTTTTCATCATCATCCTCACCATTATCCTTTGTACGTTCGCCCATTATTGCCTGCAACTTTCCGAAAACTGTTGCAGCACTTTCCTCGTCAAAAACAAATTGTGATGCATCTTCAAAAAGCTCATTTGTATGCGGAAGATTTTTATAATTCTTTATGGCCTGCATCTGTTTTCTTTCATCGCTTTCCTTTTTGAAAAAAAATACAAACTGAAGATCTTCTGGGGTATGATAATACGCAAGCTCAAATACTATATGCTCTACAAACTGTTCAGAATAATTCAAACCAGGGGCTATCAGTCCGAGTGCGCCGCAGTTTTTCAGGTCTATCACTAAAGGAGGCTTGTGTCCGCCTTTCTCTGCCTGAAGATATTTGAATTCCTTATTTGCAAGATAATCTGGAAGGTCTGATAGTAATCCATCTGCCTTTTCAACGGAACCCTTTTTCTTCTTTCCAAGTTTTTCGGGTGGGATAATAAGCTCTATTCTTCTTCCTTCATCATCCTTATTTCTGTGAACAACAAAACCTATCTCAGAAACAATCTCGTCTTTCTTTTCATTTTTTATTTCAAACATGGGAACGACCTGCTCGGATTCACCAAGTGATATTTTGAAAAAATCAAGATCATTTTGTGATCTTGCAAATATAGCTCTGTCAAGTTTTGCAGTATGTTCAAACAGCTCTGAAATTGCCGGATATGTAGTGCAAAGATAATTGATATCACTGTTCTGCCATTCAAGTATTCTGTCCCATATACGCGTCAGATATTTCTCATAATTGTTCTTCCATTCCGCAACAGATTTGAGGTTTTCCTTTCCCTGCTTAACAAAATTATAACTCTGACTAACCATTGTTGCTATAGATGTTGTCATCATCATTGCTATCATTGAAAAACCTGCAACATTATCATTAAAAAGTGCAAGCAGCATACGGCTTCCGCATAATGCTGCCATTGATATTCCTGTAGGAATTATAATATCAAGATAACTTCTCTTTTTTTCTGCAGGCAGTTCCCCAGCAGGCAAGATATCAATTACAGATGATTCAGCAACTGTTATTCTTCTGGTGCTGATGTTATATTCCATCTTCTCATCATCACATAACGAAGCCTGATCATATCTCGGAAATAGTGATCTAAGCGTAACCTTATTTGATTGCGGTACAACAAAACAGCTTGTTGTTACTATGCCTAATTCATATAGTTTTTTTTCTTGATTATCGCGGACATTTATAATATCCAGTTCTTTTTTTGCTCTGTAATATATTACTATATCCTTATGTGTTCTTATATATTCCCTGAAAAGGCTAAAATGTTCATTATCGTTTGCTTTTAGTCCATAATATATAACTTCAAGAAGCGACTTAAGTGTTATGTCTTTATATAATAAAAGTGATATTTCTTCATTGTCTTTTTCAAACTTAACTGACAGAAGCAACTCATTATTTTTCATTGAGATTTATCCTTTTCCTTTTATCTATATCTGTTTTGAGACTTGCAAGAATAGTTTCAAAATCAAATTCTGGTATTTGCGCACCTGTTATTATTCCGTCAAATCTATGCTTCACCGTCTGCTTTTCTTCTTTCGTTATAGTTGGCACAACAATATTATCTGGAACACTGACTGCAGTTTTTATTCCTTCAAATCTGCGTTTCACTGTCTGATTTTCTTCCTTCGTTATAGTTGGCACAACAATATTATCGGGAACGCTGACTGCAGTTTTTATTCCTTCAAATCTGCGCTTCACATTCTGTTTTTCTTGTTCAGTCATATAAGGAACAACAACATTTTCCGGAACAC
>DBYI01000022.1:17287-165217 GCA_002310115.1 Ruminococcus flavefaciens | reverse complement strand
TAGGAACAACAACATTTTCCGGAACATTGACTGCTGTTTTTATTCCCTCAAATCTATGCTTCACATTTTTATTTTCTGCCTCAATCATAATAGGCACAATAATCTTTTCCGGAATGCTGACAGCTGTTTTTATTCCTTCAAATCTGTGCTTCACAGTCTGTTTTTCTTCTTCAGTCATATAAGGAACAACAACATTTTCCGGAACACTGACTGCAGTTTTTATTCCTTCAAATCTGTGTTTCACGGTCTGTTTTTCTTCCTTCGTTATAGTTGGCACAACAATATTATCGGGAGCGCTGACTGCAGTTTTTATTCCTTCAAATCTGCGCTTCACAGTCTGTTTTTCTTCCTCTGTCATAGTCGGTACAACAATATTTTCCGGAACACTGACTGCTGTTTTTACTCCTTCAAATCTGCGTTTCACTGTCTGTTTTTCTTCCTCTGTCATGGTCGGTACAACAATATTTTCCGGAACACTGACTGCTGTTTTTATTCCCTCAAATCTATGCTTCACATTTTTATTTTCTGCCTCAGTCATAGTAGGCACAATAATCTTTTCCGGAACGCTGACAGCTGTTTTTATTCCTTCAAATCTGCGTTTCACAGTCTGCTTTTCTTCTTCTGACTTATTTGGTATAGCAATATTTTCTGGAACAGTAACCGCTGATTTTATACCCGAAAATAGTTCTCTGATTTTTCTCTTATCTTCCTCCGTCTTATCGGGTATCTCGATCATTTCTAATGGTACATTAGGTATGGTCACTTTTATAGCATGGATCTTTATTTTGTCCTTTACAACCTTGAGCCTCTCAGATTTGGCAGAACCAAGCCATGAAATCAGAAAATGTCTCTGATACGATTTAATATGTTCATCATAATAAATCTCATTTACATCGTTCATTACAAGTACTCCTATAAGCTAAAGATGGCACAGCCGATTTGCACAGAGGTAAAACCTTGGCAAAGCTGTGCCATACGAAACAATTAATAAGCAATCATATCTGTTCGATCATCAAACTGACTTGCCGGAAATTGCTTCAGCCAGCTGATGATCACTTTCATCTATAGTTTGTCTGTTAGCTTCAATAATCTGTGAAAGACCACTTATAAGGTTCGGTATCCCAGTTTCTACAAAATACGCAAGTGATTCCTCAACTTCGCTACCTGAATTTCCTATCTTCTGCTGCATAAGAATATCCTTGGTTTCACCACTGAATGTGCTAAGTGTATTAGTAAGTGTTGTTATAAATTCAGTTCCCTTTGTCTTGAAATTATTTGAAACAGCATCTATTTCGTTTTTCGCTTTCTCGAGTGCTGCATTTTCTACATACATTGCCATAATTAGTTTCTCCTTTTTTGTAATCAGTTTTCAGTTGATGCTTGTCCGACGTTTCGATTGTTCTGACCAAGTGATGGGTCAACACCCTCTCCTGTAATCAATCTCTTTTCAATAACATCAAATAGTCCGTCGCCTTCTTTGTCAAATCTTCCCAGAACCTCATCGAAGGTACCTGCTGCTTCAAAGAATGCAACAACGTTTTTATTGTAATATTCAATAAAACCATCTGCTGCTTCGCCCTTAAAACCGTTAAGAAGTGTTTTCACGGTCGAATCAAGCTCTTTTACGAGTGCTCCTATATCCTTTCGATATTGCTGAAAATCAGCTTTCGCTTTCTGCATTTCATTATTAAGTATTACTTTGCTTTCTGAACCCATTGCCATTTTTATATTCCTCCTTGTGTTGTTGTATTATTTCTTAATTGCTTATCAAGTTCGTCGTACTTTGCGAATATTTCATAATATGATGAATCTGTTTCGGCGTTATTAATTGCGATTATTTCTCTCAGTATTTCACTCATATGTCTTATTATTTTTGACATATCTTCAACTGGCTGAAGCAAAACATCTTTTCCTGTCCATTTTACTGCTTTTCCTGCAGGTGTAGCTAACGCATGCGTAAGATCATCGAACATACCTTCAAGCATTTTATGCAGTTTATCTATTCGTTCCTTTAAACCATCCATTTCCGTTGCAGCATTTTCAAATACTCTATCATCAATATATAATGCCATTTATACCTCCTCCCTAACTCTTTCCTTACTGATTTCTTCTCTTAAAGACTCTTTTATATCTGTAGGAAGGCAAGCAGCAAGCTGTTCTGCTTCTTCAAAATCGCCGATATCAATACAGGAACGAATGCGATAACTCGCTGATACAAAATCTGTCGGATCTTCCAACATACGCTTTGTCCAGAAACGAATTCGTTCCCTATACTTCTTCTCCCAATTTTCCTTATTAGTATACTTTCCAGCCTTCAACTCATAATATATTCCGTTGTACTGATTTATAACTATTGAAGATGACTGAAGCTCTTTTGCTTTTTGCAGCATTCTGTCATAATCCTTAAGCATCTCATAAGCGTTAACATACAGTGAATTTCTAAGATCAGTCTGCATCTGTTCCATGCTGAATCCTTCATTTATCCTGTATGCTTCTTCACAAGATATATCAGACGGAATATCATCGATTGGCGTAAGATACTGATGTATTTCCTGTGCAAGTTCCTCTGGATCTTCTGCAACGGTTTCCATCAGAGCATTGGCAATACCATCACTGAGCTCTTCAAACTCTCCATTCTCCCATCTTTCCTGCATAAGCAATTCTTCGTCCTCAGGCGAAAGGATGCCATAATCTGAAGTACTGTCTTCAGTATCAGCATCACTTGAAATAATTGAGAAACCATTATTATATGATGATACAACATCTACCGCTGCATCAAGAATCCTTATAGCACATTCAGGCATCTCTAGAGAGAGATAAAGCTGTGCGGCGTTCATATACGCATCAAAAACGTCTTCACCATTAGGTCTTCCGTTAGCAAGTCCTTTATCAAGAATTGCTATAGCTTCCATCCACTTTTTATTCAGTATTTCAACCGTATCATCTTCGGGATTGTGAAACATCGTATATGCTGCAAGATCTTTATAATATGTTATATCGAGATTTGCAAATCTTGCTGCACGTTCCAGTTCTGCCTTAGCCTCATCATAGCCGTTAAGCTCCATAAATATATTAAAAGCAAGACTATATGTCAGATACTCTTTCGGTCTGAGCAGCTTCATCTGATTTAGCACGAAAAATGTCTGGTGATAATTCCTTTTCTGTGAATAATAAGATGCTTTCTGCTGAAGCAGTTCATAATCAGGACCCGTATAATCCTCTGCACGTTCAAGATTTGCAATAGCATTATCATAATCTCCGCTTTCAGCATTTATCATGGAGATCATTCTATATATCTGCTCCTTTAACGAATCATCACAGTTAAGCTCAAGCGCCTTTGTTAGACTTTGAAGTGCTTTAGATGAATTACCATCCATAGCCTGTGCATAGCCCAGTAGGAAGAAAATCCCGCCATTATTTTTGTCAGCCTCTGCTGCAGACTTGAAGAATGATGTGGCATCCGCTGCCATACCCAAAGACAGCGCAGCTTTTCCAGCACATAAATATCCATCAACTTTTGTGCCATCTTTTTTTATTGCTTCCTTTGCCTTTTCAAGAGATACTTCAAATTGATTTCCTGTAAGCGCAAGATTAGCGCTTGAAATTAAATCTTCGTAGTTCATTATTACACCGCCTATACTCTATCTATTATGGATTCATTATTTTCATCTGTTTATTAGATTAAATCTTACTATTACCATCATATATAAATAAAAGCCATTACTATTCTAAGTATTATTATTTGTACCTTTAATTTTATTAATTACATTATTCGTTAGATAAAAAAATCCTCGTGATGATAATGATGTTATTAGTCCCTGCAATGGTTTAGTATCAAAGACATGCATTTTTGTTCCATATAAACCAAGCCATTTTGTTTTTTGAACTATAGCACATGTTAAGAATAAATTGCTAGACGATTTAATGCCGCTTACGCCTGGCAAAACACCTGTAACTGATTTAAGAGAGTCAACAGATATCTTAGGTTTTACTGTATTTACAAAAAAATCCTTAATGCCAGATATTATTTTTTCACTGAATGACTTAGAAGCAACGTCATCTCCATTTTTTGTAAAAAAATTCTTAATGCCTTTGCAACTTTTTTTGATAGAACCCCAAAATGATTTAAATGAAGTTTTGAACCAAAATTTAGAAGTTTGTAAGAACGACTTTTCCGCAATTAACATTGATATTTTAATTGATGCTCCTGCGGGGAGAATTATAGATACAAACGTTAATCCCCAGTCTAGTCCTCTGACAATAGAGGCTAAGTATTTATGTTCAGGCTCAAGCAGATCAGGAATACCTTTACCCGTGACACACTTAACACCCATATTAACAACAGTGTAGACTAAACCCAAAACGGTAGCAGCAATTGCCATTGCTGCTATTATCGCAGGTGAACATATTATACAGATTGCTACTGCAGCAATAATAACAATCGCTACTGTTACAACAGTGATTATTGTAGTGATATTTTTTTTGCACCAGTCTGATATTTTTTCTCCAAAACTCTTTTTATTATTAGGCTTTAAATTACCATTTATCATATAGAAGGCATCTTGTTTAAAATTAATTTTTTCCGCAACGTTATTGTCTACCGTTTCCGCTTTGGAAATAAGCTCATTCAGCTTATCATACGCAATTGTCATGGAAGTGTGTTTTGCCTCGTCTCTGGCTTTTGCTTGTTCTGCATGTTTACTGCAGGTATCACCATCTATTGCTTTGTCTGCTGCATTAATCTTGGTAATGAGATCTCCTAGTGCGGTTGTCAGTCCGCCTGATGTCTTTTTTAAACTTGAAAAAGAAGTATCAAGACTACTGAATGATTTTATTCCTGTACTCCAAACAGAACTGCCTTTAATAGCGATTGTTGACATATTTTTCACCTCGAAATATATAACTTATACTGCTTTAATAGTTTTCATATTATAATGCTGTATATAATGAAATAATAGTTATTTAAAAACATTTGAATCTATAGTTTAATTCTTGTCACTCGCCGTTCTGCCATCTCTTTTTGTATTCCTGCATTTCAACATAATACGTTTCTGCTCTTTTTTGTGCCGAAACATCATCACCTAAATTCTTTATCTTAGCATTTACACTGTTCAAATTCTGACTATATTGATTTACTGCATTCTGAAAAGCCTGCTCATCAGCTTCAAGCTGTTTTATGCTTCTTTTTAGACTTTCGGAAATATTATTCAGGTCATTATTGGTATTTGTAATATCCTCTGAATATATTTCAGAAAGATCAGCAACGCCCTCATCTGTTTGGAATATTTCCTTAAATTCAGTGCCTGTCTGATTCAGGTCTTTCTTCATTCCCTCAAACTCGCCATTAATTATCTCAATGCATTTATCATGTGCTGCCCGCACAACAACGAGCTTATTCTTTATATCAGCAAGCGCTTTGTTTTTTTCGTCCAGTTCTTTTATAAGCTTGCTCTTCTCTCCATTCAGTTCAGATGCTTTGCTGCGTATCATATTTTTTTCACTGACTGCATTTTCATAATTTCTTTTTGATATATAATACATTTCTTCATAATTTGGCATATAGAATCACCTCGTATATAATGTAGTTCAAACATTAGAATTTAAAGTATCAAATCTTGTTATTATATCATATAGTCTGATAGTAAATTATCGCTTATTATTTATAAAATACTGTATTAAAACAACGTATCATATAACAGTTATATGCTTGCATTTCAAATAATCTTTGTCATCTACTATATATTACCGATAAAACAGTCTAAATCAACAGCAAACCAAAATGTTTATTTAATTATATCCCTCCTGTAATTGATTATAATTTTGCCCCAAAAACATTTCATATATAAGAATCGTAATTGCAGTACAAAATGTTACACTTTCAAAGAAAATATTTTTTTACCCTAAATAAAAAAGTTTTTTACACTTGTCAGTGTGACTACTTATGCAGCAGTAAAGCTTATACGATTTATCACTAAATGCTCTTTACTGATTAAGAGTTATACGCACATCGTATGATACCGGTTCTCAACTGCTGAAGAATGTTTTTTAATCTCCAGGCTTTATATTTCTTGATAAAGACATATCCCCTTTAGTTCCAGGGGATGCTAATTGTGACAATACAGTTAATATGGCAGATGCGGTTATCATTATACAGTAATTTGCAAATCCTGAAAGTATGGGCTAAACTATACACATGAGCAACATATTACCGCAATTGGCATTAGAAATGAAGATGTTGATAAGAGTATCTTAGGAATCACATTAAACAATGCACTGAAAATACAGGAGTTTCTTCTAAATAAAACAAATGGTTCTAGACTTCTAATGACCATCAGATAGCAATAATATGTGAAACAAACAGGCCTAATGCAACGTGATGATGATACACAATGTAGCTGTCCTGCTTTAGTCTTATTGCAAATAAAAAGGCAGCCGTCAGAGATATTTTTCTCCGGCTGCTGCCATTAATTCTATTATTATATTGTCGAAAGGTTTATTAACATCTTTTATGGAATCACATGTTCTATTCTGTTATCAAAACAAACTATATAGCATACAATTTCATATCAAGTCTTTTTTCAAACTCTTCAACAGGCATAGGTTTGTCAAATAAATTTCCCTGTGCAAGTTCGCAGTCGTTCTCTCTCAGGACTTCAAGCTGTGCATGCGTTTCTACGCCTTCAACAATACATTCGAGTCCCATTTCCTTTGCCATTGAAACAACATGCTTAAACATAATATTACAGGTACTGTCTTCGTTTTCTTCACCGCAAGGCAAAAAACAGCGATCGACTTTAATAACATTCCACGGAATATCACGTATCAAGTTAAGCGAAGAATATCCCATTCCAAAATCGTCAACAGAGGTGTATATCCTTTCTTTCTGCAAACCTCCTACGATACGCTGCAGATCCTTAAACTCAACGTCTGTATTGGTCTCAGTCAACTCTATCTCAATATACTCATGCGGAATTTTGTATCTTTCTATAATTTCCATTATAGAATCAAGCAAATTAACATCCATCATATGATTTCTTGATAGATTTACAGATACGCGAACAACTTCGCGTCCCTCGTCTATCCATTTGCGGATATGACTGCATACCTGCTCAAGCATATAGAAATCAAGTTTACAAATATCACTCGTTTCTTCAAGAACTGGTATGAATTTTACAGGCTGAACTATTTCTCCGTTGCGGAACCAGCGACAAAGTGCCTCTGCGCCACACATCTCACCTTTTATATTTACCTTTGGCTGATAAAACACCTGAAACTCGTTATTTCGCAAAGCTTTAGTGAAGTGCTGCTGAATTCTTTTAGCATAATCTCTTTCGGAGATCATTTTTTCATCAAAGAATACTATATTTGTATGTCCACCATTGCGCGCGACATTATAAGCACGCATTATTTTTCCCATTATATCGTTAGGAGTGCGAACAACATATCCATCAGGGATATTGAATACTCCGGCACATGAGGTGAGGGAGATCATACCTCCATCCTTATCGTATGGGACATTTGCTTCTGTAAGATATCTAAGCAGCTCTGGAAGTATCAATCTGTCACATATGCAAACAAACGCGTCACCACCGAGTCGAGCAATAATGCCGTTTTCGCCTATCATTCTGCTTATCGTTTCGTAGTGCTCGCGGAGCACAGTATCACCGGCTTTTCTGCCTAATTCTTCATTGACTAGCGAAAAGTGTCTTATGTTATAGTTGACAGAGGACATGTTATTCAGATCTCCAGGCTGACCTTTCCATGCCAGATAATTGAAAAAACTGCGGATATTTCGAAAACCGTCGTCATCATAGAATGCAAGTTCTTCTGCTATATCCTGGAACTTGCTGCGACTGATAAAAGCAAGCACTGTTCTAGCGGTTAAGTCAACTTTTTCTAACTCGTCATCAGAAAGCGGAGCTTCATTCTCGTTCATGAATACTGTCATTGACGTTATTGACATAAGCTTTGTAACTAGTCTGATGTTATGTACTGCTTTTCCGTCAATTCCTTTATTGAAGCATATCACCGTTTCTCCATTACCACTTAGTTCATCTGCTGGACTGCGATATACATGCGCCTCTATTTTTGAAAGTCTGAACATCGGCGCTATCTCACTCAACAATTCTTTCACAAGTTTAAAATCAGAGGAAATATCAACATTTGCAGTAGCTAATGCAAGCTTTCCAAATATGTTGTAAAAACGCAATGTTGATTCATCGCTCATTTTCATTTTATGTCACCCATTTCCATAGCGGGATAATTTAACTGCATATACTACCCTGTTTTTCGGGCGTACATATAGCTTATTGTATCACAACTACATCAAAAAATCAAGCTTTATTCTATTCTTATATTATAAAAAGCATAATAATGTTAATGTTATCATACAAATAAAGTATTGCTTTTTTTGCTGAACTATGATATAATATTGACTTGAACGGTTTTGAAGTGCCCTTTACAGAATACTACTTATAGCAAAGTCCCACTACTGATACTCGAATAAAAACGATTAATATTTGAACCAAAAATCACGCAGGACACATTAGAAACCTGTTGAGGCAACAAATTTGCCTGCCAATAATCAAATATTAACTGAGTACAGTATTCTGGGAGGAATTAAAATGAGCGAAACATTAAAAAATGCAAGTTCAAAAAAGATTTTCGTTGCAAATGGTATTCTACACGGCCATTTTACAGGAAGCGTTGAAGTCGTAAGAGAATTAGCCGCATTAGGCCATGATGTCACTTGTTTTGTTACAGATGAATTTGCAAACAGGTTAAATGAAGTTCCTGTTAACAAGATTGTATACTCTGCGGACGTCAGCGAAGTTGCAAAAAAACTTCCTCCGTATGCTCCGCCATTTGCTATCAACTCTTTTATGGTTGGAAAAGCAACCTATCTCCTTATGGAACATTTATTAAAAGACAAAACGAAATATGATTATTATATTTTTGACGTCTTTTTCGATATTGAGGAAATGAATAAGGTATTAAAACTCGATGATTCTAAGTTTTCTATTCTCTATCCTTCCTTCATTCTTACTGATGAAAACCAGTTCGATAATGCAAGAACGATAGGTTTACAGTGGACAAGCCAGCAATATAACATTAATCTTCGCGATTTCGTTGGCCTTATATTTACTCCGAATAAATTCAAGAAACTTATCTTAACTTCAAAATTCTTCCATTTAAGACCCGAAGATACAGATGATTTATGCTATTTTATCGGACCTCATATCGAACAGAGAGTTGTTGATAAGAACTTTGATTTCAAGAAGGACGAAAGTAAGAAGCTAGTATTCATCTCACTAGGAACTATTTTCGGAAAGGATCTTGAATTCTACCACCGTTGTATTGAAGCATTCAAGGATTCCGAAGAATACCAGATAATCATGTCTGTTGGAAAATTCGTTGACATTGATCAGACATTCAAAGATATTCCTAAGAACTTCAGTATTTATAACTATGTACCTCAGACTCAGCTTTTACCTGAGGTAGATGTTTTCATTACTCACGCAGGATTTAATTCCACATCTGAAGGTCTCGCAAGCGGTGCTGCTATGGTTTTGGTTCCGCAGGCAGTAGATCAGTTTGACGTTGCAAAGGTAGTTCAAGAATTGAAAGCAGGCATAGAATTAAATAAGCATGAAATTGATATAACTCCCGAAATAATTAAAAATGCAGTTGATGAAGCTTATAACAACAGAGAAAGCTTCAAAGCTGGCACAAAGGCAATTATAGACTCATTTAAGGAAGCAAGAAGCAACAGAACTGCTATTTACAATGAAGTATTTGCTTAAACAGTATTTTAAGTATTAAAATAATTAATCATAAAGAGCTGGCAGCATCTTTCTCTGTCAGCTTTTTACTTTCCACATTCTTTTTCAATATTAATCCCGAGGTGATATTATGAGATTAAGACCATACATCCACAACCATGACTTCGACTCCATAAAGAACTGGATAACTGACAAACGCACTCACGCCATGTGGAGTGCAAATCACGCTCCCTATCCCCTTGAAAAGAACACTTTCAGTGATTTTCTTGCATGGATATACCCGAAATATGGCGACTGCCCATTCGTTGCAACCACTGACGACGGAACAATAGTTGGTTTTATATGCTGCTCTATAAACTATGAATCCAATGAAGCAATGCTCGCATTTGTGATCATAGATCCTGCACATCGTGGAAATGGTTACGGCAGAGAAATGATACAACTTGCCGCAAAATACTGCTTCGACATACTTAAAGCGAACACGGTACAGCTGAACGTATTCACCTCAAACGAAAAAGCTAGGAAGTGCTACGAGAGCGCAGGCTTCAAAGAAAGACACACAACTCCTGATGCATTTGCCTTCGGCGACGAGCTATGGGGCAGATGCAATATGTTTTTAGACCGTTAGTTTACAGGGACCATGTTCCATAGCCGAAAAACAAAGCTCTTACATTGTGAACACATCTCACAATGTAAGAGCTTTTTATTTACGCATTCTATACTGACTGAAAGTTCACTTAGTACCATCAACAAGATAAATAAACTTAACGCTGCCGTCCATTTTATCGGATATTCCAGAGAATGTATTATACTCCCTTGAAGCGTCCCTAAGAGCTTTGAAATTTTCAATTATCTCTGGAAGCTTCTCATCAACTGCTCCCGTTATAACAGAAATTCCATCGTCATTGAATTTTATCATGCCGTCTTTGAGCTCCTTTGCACCGCTTTCAAGCCTGCTAACTCCGTCCGCAAAAGTCGAACTTCCCGTCTTTAATTTGCCTATGCCGTCGTAAAGTTCGCCTGTACCACCGTAAAGTTTAGTCGCACCGCCGCTTAGAAGCTGTAGAGAATCGTACAGTGTCTTTACTCCGCCACTTAATTTAGTGCTTCCATCACAGAGCTGTAAAAGCCCACCATCAAGCGCCTCTGCTCCGCTCTTGAGTTGACCGATACCTCCGCCAAGAGTTATGGATCCCTGAGATAACTGAGCAAGCCCGCTATCAATTGCCTTTGCACCGTCAGAAAGCTTATATATGCCTCCCGTAAGATCCACAGCGCCATTCGAGAGCTTGCCAAGACCGTCATTGAGTGAAGCGCTACCACCGCTTAACTGTCCAATACCTTTTATAAGGGAATCAAGACCGCCAATTAGCTTGTTGCTGCCGCTAGATAACTCAACTATTCCGCCATCAAGAGCCGCTGCGCCTGTGCTGAGATCTGCTGCACCTTTTGAGAGCTGCTCCGTTGAGCCGTAAAGCTGTCCTGCCCCTGCCGCCAGAGCCTTGCCACCCTCATCAAGCTTTGCCAGTCCCTGCTGCAATGCTGCCGAACCACTCTGTACTGCTTCAAGCCCACTGCTTAACTGTCCGATACCGCCACCCAATTGTGCTGCTCCTACCTTGAGCGAAGCTGCTCCCGTATAGATCTGTCCGCCCTCATTCATTGAAGCCGCTATCTGCTTCTGCCCCTCGATAGTCTGCTGTAAAGTGCCTATTACCACAGCAAGCTCCTGTGAAGGAGAATTTTGATAAACTGCCTGCAAAGCTGCAAGAGCCTGTTCATTTGCCGCTATTGTAGTATCTAGTGAAACTCCTGCAAGTGCGATTCCATCGCCAAGCTGTGAAGCTCCTTCCGTAAGTGCAGCTGCGCCTTCTTCAAGGCCCTCCGCACCTGTCTTAGCTCCTGTAATACCCTCTGCAAGAGTATCCGCACCGCTCTTTACAGAACCAATACCCGTAGAGACCTGACCTGCCGAAACACTAAGCTTTGAAGCCCCCTCGCTGAGAGCTGCTGCACCCTGTGAAAGATTTGCAGATCCATCTTTAACCTGCTTACTGCCGTCCGCTAAAGCTCCCACGCCGCTTGTAAGGGTATCTGCACCTGTTTTGAGAGCAACTGCGCCCTCGTTTACCTGTGCAAAACCTGCATTCAACGCATCTGAACCTGCCTTTGCATCATTTATACCGTTTGTAAGCGCATCCGCGCCTGTTGTTACCTTTCCCAAACCATCAACAAGAGCTGCAGATCCATTCTTTGCGCTGTCGATACCATCCGAAAGCTTTGAAGCACCATCACTCAGAGCGACAGCCCCTTGTGAAAGCTGTGCAGATCCGTCCTTAGCACTTCTAAGGCCCTCCTCAAATTTACCTGTAGAATCAGAAAGTGTTTTCGTACCGTCGACCAGTTTCTTAGCTCCGCTGTCAAGCTCTGCTGCTCCATTTCTTAGCTCCAATGAGCCAGCAAGTAGCTTATCTATACCTGATGTCAGATCGCCTGTGCCGCCACTTAGCTGCTTTATACCGTCATAAAGCGAAACTGTACCGTTTTCCAACCTTTCGGCTCCATCGCTGAGTTCCTTTACCTTTTCCTTTAGACTATCAAGGTCAACTGCATTATCCACATCAAGCTTTGAAAATATCTCGTTGGAAACAACTGTAACGGAAGTATTCATCTCGAAATTCTTTACATCTGCTGATATCTCAAAACTTTCAGGAATATCAATATTCACACTGTCAAGCTTACAGAAATCAATACTGTCCTGAAGTCCGGGGAAAGCAACTCCCACAACAATGAGTTTTTCACCGTCAGATAGTATCTTACCATTTGTCACCTCAACATTAAGATACTTATCTGTACTGAGAACTGCTGCACTTGCAGCCATAAAAGGAACATAAATATCCTTATTCTTACCGTTTATAAGTTTAGTAACCTTCTGTTTGTTCTTATATGTCCAGCGGATAACAAGATGTCCGCTTTTGCCTTTTATACTGTCTGGCTCAACTTTTTTTCCGTCCAGGAAGTATTCCATAGTAACGTCCACGGGTAGTTCCTTATCGGAATTGCCCTTATAGTAGATATCATCGCCGTCAGCACTCCAATGAAGTGAACTTCCGTTCGCTTCAAAAAGTTCATCTCCCTTTACGTTTACTATGTCGCTGAGGTCTGATATATCATTAAGACTTGAAAGTGCAGGGGAGTTCTTCAGCCAATCGCTTACTACCACATTCTTCACGGATGAATCATTGTTACATAAAACATAAACTGTCTCGTCCTTAAATGCCTGTTCACCGTTATTGTTTCTTTCTGTCTCTGATGTTTTCTTTTCGCTCTTCGGAGTTTCTGCCGGAATGTTCTCACTCCTGCCGTTTGCATATGCTATAGAACCTGTAGCGCCTGCGGATACTGTTACCGCAAGCAGAGCTGCTATTATTTTACTTGACCTTTTCATATCCGTCACTCCTTTATAAGTTTACGCAATCCGAAATATATGATGATGCTTTCTTTCGTCATTGTCCTTCTGTACAAAGCCAGCGCTGGTCTTGCATATGACCTTGTCAAATACCATGAACATTGATGGAAGCACTGTTACAACTACAACCATCGAGATAAGAGCACCTCTTGCAAGAAGCATACACAGTTCCGAAATAAGTCCAATATCTGAGTAAGCTGCAACACCTACAGTCGCTGCAAAGAAACCTAGCGCTGATGTTATTATAGACTTAATTGAAGTTCCGAGTGCTACACCGACTGCATCCTTTTTCTCCTTACCACTGTGCCTTTCGGTGCGGTATCTTGTTGTCATAAGTATCGCATAGTCAACAGTAGCACCGAGCTGTATTGTTCCTATTACTATAGGAGCTATAAATGAGAGCTTAGAACCTGTATAATAAGCAGTGCCGAGGTTTATCATTATTGCAAGCTCTATGACTGAAACAAGTATCACAGGAAGCGATATAGATTTGAATGTGAATGCAATTATAAGGAATATAGCCGCTATTGAAAGTAAGTTAACTATTTTGAAATCCCTGTCTGTTATAGTTATAAGATCCTTTGTTGCAGGTGCTTCACCTATAAGCATACTTCCGCTATCATAGCCAGAAGCGATATCATTGAGCCTTGCGACCTGAGAGTTTACCTCATCTGAGGCTACTTCATACTCTGATCCTATGAGCATAAGCTGCCATTTATCACTCTTGAGTACGCTTTTCAATTCGTCGGGAACGACTTCTTCGGGAATTGCAGAACCAACTAACGAATTGAAACCAACTACGAACTGAACTCCGTCCACATTCTTTATATCGTTCATCATTTTATTAGCGTCTTTAGCGCTCATAGACGAATCAAACATAAGTATATGTGTACTGTTCATGTTATAATCCTCCGCAAGCTTTGTGTTTGCGGTAACGCTCTGCAGATAAGAGGGGAGTGTGCTGTCTAGTTTATAGTATACGTCATAGTGATTGTTGCCAAAAAAGGCAGGTATCAGCAGGACTATCGCAATTGTGAGGAAAGCCCATGAATGCTTTGCTATAAAAGAAGAAGTACGCTTGAATGCTGGAAAGAAATCCCTGTGTGAAGTTGCCGCAATTGCCTTCTCGAATACAAGAATCATAGCAGGAAGTACAGTTACACAAGCAATAACGCCGCATATAACACCCTTTGCCATAACAAGACCGAGGTCTAGTCCAAGGGTAAATGTCATAAAGCACATTGCAAGGAAACCAGCAACTGTTGTGAAGGAACTTCCCACAACTGATGTTATAGTTGCCGCAACAGCATGAGCCATTGCCTCCTGCTTGCTGTCAGGAAAATACTTCTGCTGCTCTTTGTAACTGTGCCACAAGAAGATTGAGTAGTCCATAGTAACACCCAACTGTAAGACCATTGCCAGAGCCTGTGTGATAAAAGATATCTCGCCGAGAAATATGTTCGAGCCAAGGTTCCAGACTACAGCAAATCCTATGCTTAGCATGAAGAATACTGGAATAAGAAAAGAATCCATAGTCAGTATAAGTACTATACTTGTTAGTATCACTGCAATAAGCGCATAAATAAGAGTCTCACTTTGAGTAATGTTCTTCATGTCAAGAGTCAGGGCCGACATGCCACTGATGAAGCACTGTCCCGAAGTGATGCTCCTCATTTCTTCAACTGCAGCAAGAGTTCCGTCAGCAGAGGTCGTATCGTCGAAGAATACCGCCATAAGGGTATTATCCCCATGATTGAAGAAATCATATATATTCTCTGGAAGTATCTCCTTAGGAATATTACAACCTGTCATGGATTGATAGCATATAACATCGGAAACATGATCCACTGTCTTAATTTTATCTGCAGTCTCCGCAACATCCCTGTCGCTCATGCCTTCCAACATTACAAGAGAAAAGCCCCCCTGCCCGAAATCCTCTTTAAGAATATCCTGTCCTACCATTGTGTTTATATCTTTCGGAAGATATGAGAGTATATCATAATTTACACGTGTTTTCACATATCCAAGAGTTGATGGGATAAGCAGAAGCACTCCAATAATAAGTATGAGCGCACGATGCTTTACAATCCATTCACCGAATTTTAGCATACTATCGTTCCTTTCTTTGCATATTCAGAGCACATATTGGAAGTCCGTGAACCAATTTCTCCGACAAATATGGTCGGCATAATAAACTCTTTAGGGATCGGGTTTTTCAGGGAAAACAAATTTTTAAAGCTCACGGACATTCAATATTTGCCCTGTTTGTTGTTATTTCATAGTATACTCTATAACTGACCAACAGTCAATACTTCGAGCGTAAATAAATGACTCTTGGTCATATTTTTGTGCAAATGCACAAATCCGGTGTAAAAAGCAGTTTGACTGTTGGTCAGTTTTACGCCCTTGACACTTACATTTTTTCGGGCTATAATTAATTTAGAACTGATCAGGCTCTTGCAAGGTAATTACAATCTGAGTAATTACTAAGCAGAAAATAACAATAATTATAATACTACCACTTCTGATCACTAAGCCAAAACAGCAAATTTGAAAAATTAGCTGCAAGAAAGGTGCGTTAAAATGGGAAAAGTCGATATTAATAAAAAAATCAAAGAAAACTCTCTCCTCAAGACTGCTTTTGAATTTTTTACAACTAAAGGTTTCAGCAAGACTTCCATAACCGACATCGTAAGTAAGGCAGGTGTTGCAAAAGGCACGTTTTATCTGTATTTCAAAGACAAATATGACATACGCAATAAGCTAGTTTCACATAAATCCAGTCAGCTTTTCAAAAATGCTCTAAGTGACCTTGGTGACAAGCTAGAGAAACTCCCATTCGAGGAAAAGATAATCAGTATCATCGATAATATCTTGAATCAGCTCTGCGAAAACCAGTCTCTGCTCACGTTCATATCAAAAAACCTAAGCTGGGGAATATTTAAGAACGCCATAACATCACCTGTTTCCGAAGACGACATTGACTTCTCTTCAGTATATAACAAAATGCTTGAGGACGCTCCGAAAGGTATAAAAGATCCTGAGATAATGCTTTTTATGATAATAGAACTAGTAAGTTCCACCTGCTATTCGGCAATACTCTACAGCGAACCCTGCACTCTAAAAGAGCTCAAGCCATACCTTTACAATTCCATAAAGCTGATAATATCTCAGCATGAAGGCAACGGAAAATAATGTGGATCTTCACAGAATTAATATATTAAAAACATAAAAATAAAGGCGGTTCATCAATTGAACTGCCTTTATTTTTATGGTCAAATATTATAAGTCCGGTATATATGATGATAAGTTTACAAACGATCGATATCGTCCATACAAGCTAATAGTTATCTTGTAATGTTCTTCAGCCATTTATACTTCACGTAATGGCGATATACCGCAGGTATTTTTACAAACTCATCCAGAGTGAGTATAAAAGCCACTGCAAGTACTGGAAGCTTAAGCCAGAACGCAGCTATCATTCCCATTGGCACCACAACGCACCAAAGAGTCACAATATCGCATATCATACCAAATCTCGTATCTCCACCTGCAGGAAAGAGGCCGCCGATAACCGTAGAATTTAGTGAGTTTCCTATAATATAATAAGCTGCCATCAGCATCATAAACTTCAGATAATACTGTGCCTTGTCATTGAGAGATATTACATTTAGGATAAGCGGAGTTACCATCAGTATAACAATTCCTGAGCCAACGCCTATCCAAATTGACAACCGTACGAACTTTCCACCAGCCTTTTTGGCCTCAGCTATCTCATTCCTGCCTAGCATGCCGCCAATAATTATACCTACACCTGAAGCAATACCCCAACATAGGCTTGCTATCATACTGCGAACAATGCTAGCAATGGAATTTGCTGCAACAGCGTCAGTTCCCAACCTTCCCATTATGACAGAGTACATTGTAACACCACCGCCCCAGCCAAGTTGGTTAAGCAGAAGTGGCACTGTGTACCTTATATAATCCTTATGCAACGGCTTGTTATTAAGATTAAACAGCTTTCCCAGCCTGAGGGGCAGACATTTTCCGCGTATCATCACTACCAAAATAAACACACACTCGAATGCACGGGTAATTACAGTAGCAAGAGCAGCTCCTGCAATACCCATTTCAGGGAAAGGACCAATACCAAAAATAAGCAGCGCATTAAGAGATATATTCAATATCACAGCAAGGCTTCCAATAAGGGAGCTAAGTCCCGCAAGGTCACAGACCTTCATAATTCCAAAATAGCCCTGCGAAAATCCTGCGAGTATATACGAAAATGCTACGGTCCGTAAATAGATACCACCAAGCCGAATGAGCTCACTGTCATTAGTGAAAAAACGCATGATACTGCACGGAGCTATAAGTGCCGCAAAAGTAAAAATGGCTCCTACGATAAGTGAATAGCGCATCGTTACCGCAAGAACCTCCTCAACGGTCTTTTTGTCCTTTTTTCCCCAGTACTGCGCCGCAAGGACATTACATCCCGATACGAAAGCCATAATGAAAAGCCCATACACAAAAGCTATCTGACTAGCAAGCGACGAAGCCGAGAGCGAATCCTGATTTAAGAAACCAAGCATAAAAGCGTCCGAAGCCGATACCAGCGACGACATGAAGTACTGGAAGGCAATTGGCGCAACTATTGTAAACAGTTTTTTATATATTTCTTTATTATTTTCCTGCATATATCTCCTTTATTATTCCACGGGAACAACTGCCTTGACAGCATACACTGCAAATTATAATACCGGATATCGACGAAAAAGCTGCCACACTATCGTGTAGCAGCCATAATTCTTATTTAAACAGCAGCTTTTGTACTGTCAGACTTAGTTTCCTCAGCCTTATCTGGAACGCTTACCTTTTCTATATCAGCACCGAGAGCACGAAGCTTTCCTTCCATGCAGTCATAGCCTCTTTCGATATGGTAGATATCCTCTATTTCAGTAACGCCACTTGCAGCAAGTCCTGCAATTATAAGCGCAGCTCCAGCTCTGAGGTCACACGCCTTTACGGGAGCTCCCATGAGCTTTCCTGTGCCCTCGATTAGAGCGACCTTGCCATTTACTGTAATATCCGCGCCCATTCTTCTAAGTTCATCAACGTAACGGAAACGCTGCTCCCAGATATTCTCAGTAATAATGCTCGTACCCTGTGCAAGACAAAGAAGAGTTGCTATCTGAGACTGCATATCCGTAGGGAATCCTGGATGCGGAGCGGTCTTGACATTTGTCTTAATCAGTGGCCCATCAACCCATACTCTTATGCTGTCATCGAACTGCTCGATGTTTACACCGATCTTTTCAAGCTTCTTTGTGATTGACTCAAGATGCTTAGGAATAACATTCTTTATAAGAACATCACCCTTTGTAGCGGCAACAGCCACCATAAAAGTACCTGCCTCTATCTGATCGGGGATAACAGCATAATTAGTACCGTGAAGGTGCTCAACACCTCTGATCTTGATAACGTCCGTACCTGCGCCCATGATGTTTGCGCCCATAGAGTTTAGAAAGTTGGCAAGATCAACGATATGCGGCTCCTTAGCAGCATTTTCGATTATTGTTAGCCCCTCAGCTTTTACGGCGGCAAGCATAGCATTCATTGTAGCTCCGACGGTAACAACGTCGAAGAATATCTGATTTCCTGTAAGTTTATCCGCAACAAGATCTACCATGCCCTGACTGAGTGTATACTCCGCACCGAGAGCTGTGAAAGCTTTAAGGTGCTGGTCTATGGGACGGTCTCCGAGGGGACATCCGCCTGGCATTGATACTCTTGCCTTATTGAACTTGCCCAGAAGAGCTCCGAGGAAGTAATATGAGGCACGCATTTTTCTTGCGTACTCATAAGGCACACAGAACTTACTTATAGTTGTAGGATCTATTCTGTATGCATCCTTGTCTATTTTCTCAACCTGAGCACCCATTTCCTCAAGAATATGGAGACAGATCCTGACATCGCTGATGTAAGGTACATTTTCCACAACGCAAGGTTCATCTGAAAGTATGACTGCGGGAAGAATAGCTACAGCTGCATTCTTGGCTCCGCTTATGGTAACTTCACCTTCAAGGCGTCTTCCGCCTTTTACAACAAACTTATCCAAATATTTTCTCTCCTTATTTTTCGGGTCATCTGTATTTTTTCCCGAATTTCTTTCTTTTGTTCCCTGACACTGAAGGTCAGATAAATACACATATCATCGGACACCCGTCCGAAAAATCAATTATAATCCTTGATGTTCCAGTGAACATCTCCGCCGCTGAAGTCCGATACTGTTACTTTCTCTATTATAACGTCCTCAGCAGGCTTATCGTTGTTGCCTGTCTCTATTTCCTGAATTTTGAATACTATGTCAAGACCATCGTATACCTGACCGAAAATTGTATAGCTTCCGTCAAGCCACGGTGCTCCACCATATGTTGAATAGATCTCAGCCTCATTCTCGGTAAATGCGTAGCCGCTTTCCTTCAACTGATCAATATGCTCCTTATCGTAAACTTCTCCTGTTACGATATAGAACTGGCTTCCGTTGCTGGCTGTAGAGCCACTGTTCGCATAAGCGACAGCTCCTGCCGCATGAATTAGATGCGGGTCAGTATCATTGTCATCGAAGCCCTTTTCAAATATGCATTCGCCTCCGGTACCGTCACCTTTCGGATCACCGCCCTGTATCATGAAGTCCTTAATTACTCTGTGGAAGGTAAGGCCATCATAATATCCACGCTCCGCAAGAGTGATAAAGTTCTCAACGCCTTTTTCCGCATATTCGGGGAAGAGCTTGATTTTTATTTCTTTATCATAGCCCTTTACCTTAAGGCTTACGACCTTCTCACCCTCCTTTGGGGCAGTAAAGTTTGCAATGGTAAGATTTTCCTTACCTGTTGAATTCCTTATTTCGTCGGCGTCAAACTCATCATAATCGCTGATATACCAACGTATATCCTCGCCGTCATATTCGCCCACCGTAACAGACTCCATAATGAGATCCTTGTATGGCATACTGTTCGAGTCAACCGACACGTTCTGTATCTTAAAGATAACGTCGAGGCCGTCTATTACCTGACCAAAAACTGTATAGCTTCCGTCAAGCCACGGTGCTCCTCCCGTTTCTTCGTATATCTTCTTTGCATTGTCAGACAGCGCATAGCCTCTCTGTCCGAGTTCGTCCAGTTCTTCTTTTGAGTACTTCGTACCCGTTACAACATAAAACTGGCTTCCGTTGGTAGCTGTGCTACCACTGTTAGCATAAGCAAGAGCTCCTGACGCATGGATAAGGTGCGGATCTGTACCGCCATCAAACTTGCCTCCCCAGATGCTTTCGCCGCCGATTCCTATTCCCTGAGGGTCACCGCCCTGCACCATAAAATCAGTAATTACCCTGTGGAACTTGAGTCCGTCATAGTAACCCTTTTTTGCAAGCTCAACGAAATTCTCAACGCCCTTGTCTGCATACTCGGGAAAAAGTCTGAACTTTACAGTACCGTAATCCTTTACCTTCATAACCACAATGGTATCTCCCTTTTCAGGAGCAGTAAAGTTTGCGATATCTACGTTCTCGACTGTAACCGGCTCAGTAACAACTGTAGTATCATTTTCTGAAGCAGCAGTTGTGACTTTATCACCGTCAGTTATCTGTGTATCCTTAGCATCCTGACCGCATGACGAAAACGCCGAAGCAGCCAAAGCAATGCAGAAAATTCCTGATATAACTTTTCTGAACATTTAATTCTCTCCTTATGATTTAGCGGACTTTTTTAAGCATTTGCTTGTCCGCAAACAGGATTAAATAATTATACTTCAACTAATATATTATACATCAAAAAAATCAATTTGTAAAGAGTTCGGGCATATTTTTGTATTGATTTGTCAGATACTTTTATACATATCAAGCTTTTTCAGCTTATTAATCCTCTTTTAAGGACTCTTCTTCTAAAGAATAAGTACTTATTTTAACTGAATTTATCATAACATCCTCAGCAGGGAACTTATAATTTCCAATATTGTTAGTTTCCAGTGAGGCAAGCTTTTCAACAACCTCAATTCCACTGTATGTCTGACCGATGACCGTCATCTGCTGTGAAAAATTGGGAACTCCGCCTTTTTCTATGAATGCCTTTGCAAGTTCCTGACTTTCTGAGTAAGTCAGAAGCTCTTCCTTGAAAGTGTCGTCAAAAGCAACAGTATTTACCAACATAAATCTGCTTCCATTATAATAGGTACCACCACCGATAATTTTTTCCTTGAAATTCTGCTTGATAGTGGTGTTCATCGCAAGAACCGCTCCCTTGAAAGGCCATAAGTTCTGATGAAGCTCTCTCTCAACAAGCTCATGGGAACTGTCCTTTGCGCTGCCATCCCTGTTGGCAGCACCAGCCGCAGAATAAACTCCACTTTCCGAATGGAATACATAGGTATTGTCATAGTACCCCTGTTCTGCTAGTTCTGTAAAGTTTTTCACGGCATTCGGAGAATATTCCGGATAGAGCACGAATCTGAACTCGCCTAGAGTCGTGTCAACAATGGCTATTGGATCACCATCTTTCGGTTCTTCAAGCTGCACAAGCTCCATTTCCTCGGGAACTATGGTAATGTAACTGTTGTTTCTCTCCTTCATCATCCCCGCAAGCATTACTACAAGAGACGAAACGCCCATAATAAGCGTAAATATCAGTATGAGTCTAACTACTCGGTTTCCTCTTATCATTTATTTATCCTTTCAAGCGTATACTACCTACATTATACATACTATGTCACAATTTGTCAATATTTATCCCGATTTTTCCGAATTTCTCCATAACGAGCGTTCTTTTATGCAAAATTTTTTCTTGACAAAGTTTCTCGTTTGTGGTATCATAGTAAAAGAGCATCGTCTGCTCGTATAAACGGGTGTGAAATTCCGAAATATAGATGTGTGGGCCCTGTGCAACAAGACCCCGTGAACCATGTCAGGCGGGAGACCGAGCAGCATTAAGCGGTGCGTGTTGTGTGCCGCAGCAAGCCTGCACATCTATGTTTCGGAATTTTCCTTTAGACATGGGGGTGCATGAAATGTTCCGTTCTATCCTCGCAATGCGTGCTAAGCGCGTGCTGTTGTGCATAAAGCGGTCAGTAGTCAAGGCCGCCGCATTTGTTCCATTGTCGCTTACAGGTATCATGATCTATGAATTCATAAAGAATAAGGGTGGTTCTGTCCGCTATACCGAGGTAATAGACATGACAATAGCAAGCTTTCTGTTCTTTATGATAGTCTTTTCTGCCGATATGATTGCCAAATACAAAGGAAAGCTCTTTCACCTCTACGATGAAGAACTCATCGGCAATGCCTTTACAGGCTTAAAGCGGAGCTCTATACTCTTTGAACAGGCTCTTGATCTTTTCCATAAAAACAACTACCGCATGGCTCTAGAACAATTTACGGACATTGGAAACGACAATGAAAAACTGTCTCAGCAAGAAACGGCTCTTCTAGAATTCTACCGTGGACGCTGCTACCATATCCTGAATGTTTTTCCGAACGCTCTCATTTGCTACGAAAATGCTGAGGGAAATGGTTTCTATATCCCCGAATTGCCTATTTTCGAGGCACGTTGCCATGTAGGCAACGGATACTATGAAAAGGCTGAGTCTCTCTACAAAGAACTCATGACCAAGGATTACCGCTATCGCGACAGAATACGCTGTGAACTGGGAAATATGTACCTTAAAATGAACGACGGCCGAACTGCTTTGAAATGGTTTGGTGAGTCAATAGAAAAACACGAAAATTATGCAAGCGCTGTGGGTGGAGCTGCCATAGCTCAGGCTATGCTGGGAAACACTGAGAAAAGTGCTGAGCTATACAGACTTGCAATACTTAACAATATAGACAATGCTGACGACTTCAAGCACTATTATCGCGGTATTATCGCAATGAAAAAGGCGGATAACAAGGAAGAAAAATGAAAGGAGAAAAGGCTGTGTATAAGGCACTTTACCGTAAATGGCGACCAATGACCTTCGATGATGTTATATCTCAGGAATACACCACGGAAGCACTGAAAAATCAAATTATCAGCGGCAAAACTGCACACGCCTATCTTTTCACTGGCTCAAGAGGTACAGGAAAAACTACCTGCGCCCGTATCCTTGCAAAGGCTGTGAACTGCCGCAACATGAAGGACGGAAATCCCTGCCTTGAATGCGATATCTGCCGTGACGCTGACAGCAGTGCTCTTACAGATATAGTCGAGATAGATGCTGCGTCAAACAATGGTGTTGACAACATTCGTGACCTTCGCGATGCAGCAATATATACTCCCGAACGTGGAGCTTTTAAAATTTACATTATAGACGAGGTACATATGCTCTCCGCAGGTGCTTTCAACGCCCTGCTAAAAATCATGGAAGAGCCGCCTCCATACGTTAAATTCATCCTTGCCACTACAGAAATACACAAGGTTCCTGCAACTATCGTTTCCCGCTGTCAGCGCTACGATTTCCGCAGGATAAAGCCAGAGGACATTGCAAAGCGCATAAGCTATATCGCTCAGCAAGAGGATATAACCCTCACCGAGGACGGTGCGGCTATGATAGCAAAACTTGCGGATGGCGGTATGCGTGACGCTGTGTCATTGCTCGACCAGTGTTCGGTCTGCGCTGAAAAAATAGACGCAGAAGTGGTCTCAAACGCCGCAGGTATAGCAGGCAGAGACTATCTTTATGATATGCTGGAAGCCATTACAGACTCGGATACGGCTAAGGCTCTGTCAATAACAGCTTCCCTATATGATATGTCAAAAGATCTTGCAAGACTCTGTGATGAGCTTATCATGCAGTTCCGCAACATAATGCTCATAAAAGCTTCTCCCGATAACGCAGAAAAACTCATAGTGTGTATACCTGACGAGTTACAGCGCTTAAAGGCCACCGCAGAAAGGATTGATCTCTCCGCGGTAATGGACAAGCTCTCCGCTTTGCAGGAGTGTAGGGATCGTATGCAGAACGCCATAAACAAGCGCGTGGAATTTGAGATGTCCATCATAAAACTTTGCGGAAATGTAAAGAATGCTCCTGAAAGTATTGACAATTCCGAAATTTATGATAAAATAAAACAGTTGGAAGACAAGATAAATTCAGCTCCAAGATCTGTACAGAATGGTATAAAGTTGCCCGAACAGCCTGAAATACTTGAGGCGAGTGCAGCTCCTTCCGACGAGAAGATAATTCCCACTGTGGATCTGAAAAAGCTCAAACCCGAGGATATCCACCCATGCGACCGCTGGGGAGAGATACTTGATGAGTTCCAGCAGATAAATCCTGCCGTTGCAGGAAGTCTTGACGGCTCATTTGCAGGCACAGCAGGTAATTATATATTTATTACCGCTCAAAACCGATTCTTCATGGACCTATTCAAAGTCAAGGAGAATGCAGCCTCTCTGGGAGTGGCTATCGCTAAAGTATTAGGACAGCGATTTATAATCAAGGCCAAATGTGCCACAACTGTAACAGAGCAGAAAAATCTTGCAGAAAGCCTCATAAAAAAGGCTGTGGAAAGCAAGATAGAAACCTCATTGGAAAACCAGTAAAGCTTCATAAAGCAAATAAACTTTGCTTGATATAAAACTAAGAAATCATATTTTTCAAAGGAGAATTTAAAAATGAAAGCAAGAATACCAAAGAATATCAACGGCGGCGGCGCTCAGAACATGAACCAGATGATCAAACAGGCTCAGAAAATGCAGGATCAAATCACTGAGCTCCAGGAAGATATCGAAGCAAGAGATTTTTCTGCCACAGCAGGTGGTGGAGCTGTTGAAGTTACTATTACAGGCAAAAAAACTATCAAGTCTCTCACTCTTAAGCCTGAAGTCGTTGACCCTAACGATATAGATATGCTCCAGGATCTCATCATTAGTGCTGTAAACGAAGCTGTTAACAACGTTGAATCCACAACAGAGAACGAAATGGGCAAAATCACAGGCGGAGTTTCTCTCCCCGGCCTATTCTGATAAATAATGGCTGACCACAACGCGCTTCCTCTTGTCATATTAGCGGAGAAGTTTGCTTCTCTCCCAGGTATTGGCATGAAATCAGCACAAAGGCTCGCTTACCATATCATGTCTTTGGATACGGAAGCTGTCGAAGATTTCGCAAGGGCTCTCATAGACGCCAAGAAGAATGTTCACTGTTGTAAATGCTGCCAAAATCTCACGGAAAGGGACATATGTCCTATCTGCGATGATCCTCAGCGCGACAGGAGTGTTATCTGCGTCGTCGAAACCCCCAAGGACGTCACAGCCTTTGAGCGTACAAGAGAGTATGGTGGCGTGTACCACGTTCTTCATGGTCTACTCTCACCTATGGATGGCATTACTCCCGATAAGCTCCGTGTAAAGGAACTCCTCGCAAGGATTGCCGAGGGTGGCGTGAACGAGGTCATAATGGCGACCAACCCTACTGTAGAAGGTGACGCTACTGCCATGTATATCGCAGGTCTCCTTAAACCCATGGGAATTAAAGTCTCTCGGCTTGCTTTCGGTCTGCCTGTAGGCGGTATACTCGAATACGCCGACGAAGTAACTCTTTTCAAGGCGCTCGAAAACAGAAACGACATGTAAGATTGGGCATTATACATGATGCTTATGTAGAAGTTTTATGTGTATTTATCAGGAAAAACTTTCTGAGAAAAGGCCTCATCCTATGTAAGAAGAGATTACCTATGTCCTTTGGACATCTCACTGTATTGCAGTGAGTCATCAGAACCATTTATCAAAAACTATTAGTTGTATTTTTCGCCATAGAATACCCACAACAAGTATGCAAAGGCCTTTGCTATTGTTTGGGTTCCTATGGCGAAAAAAAATAAATACAGGTTCTTGGAATGCTTAAAAGAATCTTTATCAAAAGGTTTTTTCTCAATATTTACACCTAATGACGTTTTCAGATACAACGGAGGAATTTTTTTGAAAAGCAGATTTTTGCGTGGAATGTCTCACGGTATACCTATATGCTTGGGATATCTTTCGGTTTCATTCGGATTGGGCATTCTTGCAGTCAACAAGGCGGGACTTTCAGTATTTCAGGCTTCTGTCATATCTGCCTTGAACCTTACATCCGCAGGGCAGAAGGCAGGTATTGACGTTATCGCCGCCAGCGGATCTATCATCGAAATGATACTACTGCAGCTTACTATCAATATACGCTACTCCCTTATGGCACTCTCTCTTTCACAAAAACTGGACAAGTGCTTTACTACTCCACACAGGCTACTCGCCTCATATGGTATTACCGATGAAATCTTCGCGGTATGCTCAGCTCAAAAAGAACCACTGACCCCAGCGTATATGTACGGAATGATTTTCATTTCCGCAGCTGGATGGATAATTGGAACTGCTCTCGGAGCGGCTGCAGGTGAACTTCTCCCTGCATCGGTGAGCATGGCTATGGAGATAGTTTTATATGGAATGTTCATAGCTATCGTCATTCCACCTGCTAAGAAGCAGCACGGAGTGCTCTTTGCGGCAGTTATCGCAGCTGCTCTCAGCGTTATGTTCAGATATGCACTGCCTGTAGTCAGTGAGGGATTTGCTATAATAATTTCCGCAATTGCAGCTTCAATGCTTGCTGCTCTCATATTCCCCGTAAGGGACTTAGAGGAAGGAGCTGCCCAATGAGTTTAGCTATATATATCACCGTTATGGCTGGTGTGACCTACCTCATAAGGATGCTTCCTTTTACTTTCTTCCGTAAAAAGATAAAGTCACGTTTCTTCAGAAGCTTTCTGTATTATATCCCTTATGCGGTTTTGTCCGCAATGACTATTCCAGCAATTTTCTATACCACCCACAATATGTGGACAGCCGCGGCAGGCACAGCTGTTGCACTGCTGCTCGCCTTTTTCGAAATGCCGCTAATAGTTGTGGCTCTTGCGGCTTCGGGAGCGGCTTTTCTACTCAGTCTTTTCATATGAAAGGAGCTCTTTACTATGCTAAAAAAGATACTAAGCAGCGAAGTCTGCGCGAAATGCAGACTGTGCTGTATCTTTGACCGCTATGACGTATGGGAAACTCCCGTATTTACCGCAGAGCTTTGTAAAAAAATAAAAGCCTCCCGTCCAGAAGTACAGTTTGTCACCAAGGACGGCGGCTATATATTCAGGGTCGGAGAACTGAAAGGTGATGAGCTGTTCTCATGTCCTGCACTAACAGAAAATGGCTGTATGCTAGGTGACGAAAAGCCTTTTGACTGCCGCATCTGGCCGTACCGTATCATGGAAGTAGGCGGCAGACGCGCAATAACCTTTGCTTCTATATGCGACGAGCTTTACCACCGTCCTCTCTCAGAACTTGTGGGACTTCTTAAAGATGGACTTGCAGAGACTATTTTCGCCTATGCAGATGAGCACCCCGAAATAGTTAAACCATACTACGAGGGATATCCCGTTCTTCTTTTTGAGAGAAAACCTCTATAATTTAATAAAGCGTCCGTGTATGCGGACGCTTTATTAATTTTGCCTTATGTTTTATCCTGATTGACGGAGAAGATATCCGCGACTTCTGTAAGGGTTATATAGGCGAGGGGATCTATTTTCTGAACTATGTCTTTCATTTTCATGACCTGGAAACGGTTAACTACAAAATACAGCACCATGCGATCCTCTCCCGAGTAACCGCCAACCGCTTTTATGAGTGTCATACCGCAGCTGAACTGCGCCATGAGCTCATTTTTTATATCATCAGGACGAGCGGTTATTATCATTGCTGCCTTTTCACGCTGAAGTCCATCTACTATATAATCCACTGTCTTTAGCGCCGCTCCGTATGTAACAATAGAATAAAGTGGCAGAATCCAACTGTGTATAACAACTCCGCAGAGGATATATAGTATGACGTTATAAACCATTACAAACGAACCTACTGACAATCCCAGGCGCTTTGCAAATATGATTGCCATTACCTCGATTCCGTCCATAGCTCCGCCGAAACGTATTGCAAGACCGCTGCCGATACCAGATATTACGCCGCCGAACAAAGCACATAGCAGCAAATCCGTACCTGCAAGTGGCGAGGCTATACTCACATCTATTGGCAGTACGTCAGTAATGAGCCATGACATGACAGAATACACTACAACGGTGTAAATAGCCGACAGTGTAAAACTACTGCCCTGCTTTTTCATTCCATACAGAAAAAGTGGTATGTTGAGAAATATCAGAAACACCGACAGTGACAACACCTCGGGCGTTACTTGTGCAAGCAGCATGGACGTTCCCGATATACCACTGTCATATAGCTTTACCGGCATAAGAAAAAGAGTTATTCCGAAAGCGTTCACCGCGCCTGCCAAAGTCAGCATTAAAAAGCGAAATGGGCTTATTTCCTTTACAGCTTTAGTTATTTTCTTCATCTACGCCCTCCTTTATGCATAATCTTACAAAAAAGGGAGCACTTTCGCTCTGAAAATGCCCCTTTAAACGATCATTTCTTGATCTTTTCGACAATATCCTCAACTTTTTCCTTAACCTTTTCGATGTTCTCCTTGGTAGCCACCTTGCTGACCATATCTTTCGCCTTTTCGATATTTTCTTTAGTTGCTACTTTAGATACTGTCTTTTCGATCTTCTCATCGGGAAGGTCGATACCTGTTTTTTTCTCAACTAATTCTACTGCCTTTTTGATCTCCATAGGGGATACCTTCTTTCAATAAAATTTATATGTTTATTGTATCACACTTTTTTTACAATTGCAATATTCTGATATAATTTTTTGATTGCATTTTCAGATATTACCGAAAAACTTGCTATAGTAAATACAAAAATTCTTGTCACGAAGCAATATTGAGTTTGAAACACTCCGGGGCGTTTGACTGTAATCAACTAATTAGGTAAATCATAGCTAATATCGAATGATTCGGCAATTATATTGTATACATAGTCATAAGTAAATAATAGATAATGCTTATAAACTGATTTGTCAAAATCTTCTCTTATCTGAAGCTCTGCAAGCCATTGACTATTTTCAACTATATTGAAATCCGCATGATTTGAATGATTATACATACCTATATTTTCATATGTATCCAATTCGCAAGAAAAGTAAGCAATCACCTGATGAAATGTAAGTACATAGGGAATCCATTCGTTATCTTTGATATTTTTAATAAGACTGCTATTTATTTCACCTTTGAATTTCAACTTGTCAGAATCATTCTGAATGACAGAATCAATAAAAATACAATCTCTGCCATAAAGTATTCCAAGTACAGGAACTTCAATGCCAACAATCTTATTCATACATTCTCCTTGTCTGATACTCTGATTCGATTCAACTTTGCAACAATTATAGTATTCAGTAATCACTGAGCCAAAACAACATAGGATTTCTGACAGTAATTCAAAAATACCGAGGTGAATGCTTCTACATCAACACTGACTTTCTTTAAATCGATAATTATAGTCTTATTGCTGTACAGGCGGCTGTTCTGACGGTGGTATTTGCGGTGTAGGCGGAGCTACAGGCGGTTCTACACCGCTTCCCGATGTTTTGGCATTTTTAAGCTCCAGATAGCACGCTGCGGCAGTCACTAGCATCATCAGTATACATAACAGCAATCCGAATTTGGTTTTGACCTTTATATATTTTGCGTATTCCTTCGGGAAATCATAGTAACTACGGAAGGATAACCTGAATAATAGCAGAACAAGTGCAGAGATGCCGCTTACAATAGAAGCAATCTTGAGATTTTTCTTGTTGAAGATTATCACAGCTGCTGCAATTCCACCGCCGAATGCTGCAATAAGAAAAATATTAGGCTTAGGATCGGACTTAGATTCGGAATTGGACATAACAGAGTCGTCCTTCTTTTCAATGCTTAACATAAGGCGAACTCCCGAATAGTTTTCCTTAATGGACTTGTCCTGAGTACATGATACCGAAACGAACGGAAGAAAAAACGCCAAAAGTGCCACAAGCACACACACCTTTGCTATCCGAACAAGAGGCATTCCTGCGGTCTTTTGAACTGCTAGTCCTGTAACAGAGTCTGCAAGTTCCTTAACGGAAGCACCTGCGTTCGCAGTATTATCAACATTTGACTTTTGCAGAGGAGCACCTCCATCCTGAGGATTAGCTGCCTGCACCGTAACTTCCGCCTTTGGAGCAGCATTTTTCGTCAAAGCCCCTCCGCAAGAAGGACAAATTTCTGAACCATCAGGGATCTGAGTTCCACAGTGTTTGCAAAACATAATAATAACCTCCTAATTATCATATCGAAATATTATGTCATATTTTAACATATTTTGGCCGTTGTGTCAAGAATAATATATAAACAATTCCGCGACATTGCGGTGATAAAGCTAAAGTATATAATAAAACTTAAAATAATTAATACTTGACAAAGCAATAGGTATATGCTATACTATTTTTTGCTTAAATACAACCTGTTATATCGAATACTAAGAAACTTACCATTATAACTTGCCATAAGAATCACCAGATAAAACAGGTGAAAAAGAAAGGTTAAGGGAAACATGGAAAAGAAGGATATGAAGAATAAGCGTGTATTCGTAACAGGTGCTACAGGATTCGTAGGGGCTCACATTACAAAACATCTCATTGAGCTTGGCGCAAATGTCACAGTTCTGATTGAGAGATGTGATAATACCAGTTACTTTAGCATTTGCGGTCTTGACAAAAAAGTAAATGTATACTATGGTGATGTCAGCAACGGAACTCTCATAGAGCAGATAATCGTTGAGCAGAAAATCGAGGTAATATTCCACCTAGCAGCAGTTGCTCTTCAAGATCTGGCATATAAAATGCCAAAGGTGACTTTCCAGGTAAATATTGTTGGAACATATAATATTTTAGACGCTGCAAGACTTCACACAGATACAGTTAAAGCTGTCCTTGTTGCTTCCAGTGACAAGGTTTATGGCGACAGTGATGTATTGCCTTATAACGAAAGTATGATACTTCAGGGCAGCAATCCGTATGACGTTTCTAAGGTTTGTCAGGATATGCTGGCAAGAAGCTTCTATCACAGCTATGGACTTCCTGTTGTGGTTGGCAGATTTGGAAATATTTACGGACCAGGAGATAATAATTTCAACAGACTTATCCCGGGAACTATCCAGAAGCTCGAAAACGGTGAATCTCCATTAATAAGACATCCTGCAAACGGTGTATTCAAAAGAGATTTTCTATATATCAAAGATATTGTTAATGCCTATATGTATATGCTCTATAACATAGAAAAAGAAGATGTTGTCGGAAATGCATTCAATTTCGGTACAGGTATTGCTACAGATATCGAAACAGTTGTTAATAAAATCAAGTCTATAATGAAGTGCGAAAACGTACCGTCTGTTGTACAGCAGAGCGAAGTATCTGAAATCCTTATTCAGCAGCTGGATGCAACAAAGGCTTTTGAACGTCTGAACTGGAAAGCAGAGTATTCTGTAGACAAGGGATTAGCTGAAACAATAGATTGGTACAGAAATGTTTACTTTAAGTTAAACTGAATCAAACTGGTTAAACAATAGAATAATAAAAAATAAGACGACTGCAAGTATGCGGTCGTCTTTTTCAGTAAAATGCGTGTATTTCGTGAACGAATACTATTATTGGGCGCTCAAAGAGCGCCCATAAACATTACTATTACTTTTTATCAGCCAAACGCTGGAAGAACTTTACTATCTCAACAATAGGTACTATACTAGCGCCTGCAAGGAATGCCCAAAGATAATTTTCACCTGTAAGTGCTTCAAGTGAGAACATTGCTCTCAATGCAGGAATAAAGAGTAATGGTATTGTCAATACTGCTGAGAGTAAAATAGCTCCGATAAGTACGATATTTCTGCTCTTCATGGTGAAAATGGAGCCCTTTAAACTTCTCATGTTCCAGGCATGGAGCATTTCACATACGCAAAGCGTAATAAATGCCATTGTGGTGCCTGCTGCGGGAGAAGTATTAGAACCTATGATATATGAAACAAATGTAAGAGCTGCAATAACTGTACCCTGCCACAGCAGATTTATACCGAGGCCATCTGAGAAAATGTGAGAATTACTGCTTCTTGGCTTACGTGACATGATGCCCTGCTCAGCAGGCTCCATACCGAGAGCTATTGCAGGGAAACAGTCAGAGATAAGGTTTATCCAAAGCAAGTGTACAGGACTGAAAATACTTTTGCCGCCGCCTATAAACAAAGTCGCAGCAAGTATACAGAGAACCTCGCTAAGGTTGCTTGACAGCAGGAACTGTATAGCCTTGCGGATATTATCATAGATACGTCTGCCTTCCTCGACAGCACCTACAATAGTTGCAAAGTTGTCATCAGTTAGTACCATGTCAGCAACGTTCTTTGTAACATCCGTACCTGTAATACCCATACCAACTCCGATATCAGCACTCTTGATAGACGGAGCATCATTTACACCGTCTCCTGTCATAGCAGTGGTCATTTTCTTCTTACGCCATGCGTTTACTATACGAACCTTGTGCTCAGGCTGTACACGGGCATATACACTGTAATCCTGAACGTGCTCATCGAACTCGTCGTCAGGTATCTTAGAAAGCTCTGCGCCTGTAAGAGCCTGCTGTCCCTCTCCGAGAATTCCCAGCTCTTTAGCGATAGCAACAGCAGTATCCCTATGGTCACCTGTTATCATAACGGGACGTATACCTGCTGTACGGCAAAGACCAATAGCATCCTTAACCTCAGGACGAACAGGATCTATCATGCCTGTCATGCCTATGTATATAAGATCATGTTCAAGACCTTCTGGTGAGGTATCTGCGGGAAGCTCGTCATACTCACGGTAAGCTGCAAGGAGAACTCTCAGAGCCTGATCTGCCATTTCCTTGTTTCTGCGGAGTATCTCAAGTCTGTCGGACTCCGTCATAATACGGACACCGCCCTCCTTGAACATGTGTGTACAGTTTTTCAGGACCTCGTCAGGAGCACCCTTTGTATACTGTATATAGCCTTTTTCAGTCTTGTGAACTGTTGACATCATTTTTCTGAGCGAATCGAAAGGAGCCTCAGCAACTCTCGGAGTTGCTGCCTCCAACTCATACTTTTTGAGTCCACACTTATGTGCATAAGCCACAAGAGCAGCCTCGGTTGGCTCACCTGCAACTGTGTCATCAGAATTGAGAACAGCATCACAACAAAGGGCCATAGCCTTTGCTAGAAGCTCCTTGTCGTCTGTGTTTTCGTGAACGACTGTCATCTTATTCTGTGTGAGAGTACCTGTTTTATCGGAACATATTACCTGAGCACAGCCAAGAGCCTCAACAGCGGTAAGTCTGCGTATTATAGCTCCGCGCTTTGACATATTGGTAACGCCTATGGAAAGAACGACTGTAACAACTGCTGCAAGTCCCTCTGGAATAGCAGCAACAGCAAGGCTTACAGCGATCATGAAAGAATCAAGGAAGCCTGGAAGCGTGATATTACCATTCTTAACAAGCATCTGTATTACGTTTATTCCAAGTATGATAACGCAGATAACAAGAACTGCAACAGAGAGTATCTTGCTGAGCTGGTCGAGACTTTTCTGGAGAGGAGTCTCGTCATCGTCTGCATTTGCGATAGCACCTGCAATCTTACCCATTTCGGTCTGCATACCTGTAGCAACTACAACAGCTTCTGCACGTCCGTAAGCGATACTGCTTCCCATATAGAGCATATTTTTTCTGTCGCCGAGAGGAACTTCTTCTCCCGAGAGCACTCCACTCTCCTTTTCGGATGGGACGCTTTCACCTGTAAGGGCGGATTCCTCAGCTTTAAGTGCAGCCGCTTCAAGTATACGACAGTCCGCTGGAACATTATCGCCTGCCTCGAGAGCTATTACATCGCCTGGTACGAGTTCTGAACTAGGAATAACTATCATCTCTCCCGAACGGTATACCTTGCTTTGTGCGGCACTCATAGCCTGTAATGCTTCGATGGCAGATTCAGCCTTGTTTTCCTGATAAACTCCGAGAACTGCGTTTGCAATAACTACAAACATAATGATAAATACGTCTGCGTCAAGCTTACCCTCGGAAATTATGCCTGTAATGGCTGATATTACTGCAGCTGCGATAAGAACCAGTATCATGGGATTCTTGAACTGCTCTACAAACCTTGCTAGCAGCGTAGGTTTTGGCGGCTCATCAAGCTTATTCTGACCTACTTTTTCAAGGCGCTTTGCGGCCTCTTCTGCAGTAAGTCCCGAAGCCGAACTTTCGACTTCCTTAAGGACCGATTCGGTTGATTCAAGATAGTGTTTCATTTTTCCCTCCAATATCCTTTAGCACCGTATGGTTTAATGTGACGAATTTCACATTACATCAGTACTAAACAGATATAATTTTATCATTTACTGCAAAAAAAGTCAAGACACTAATATGTCAAATAGGTGACAGAATTGCGTTCAAAAAGTGAAACACAATTTTGGACATAAAAAAGCAAAGGAGTCCATTCTGACCGGGAATGGGCTCCTTCACTCGGGAGTTGAAGCGGAACTCCCTATATGAAAAATCACTGTATGATTTACTGCGAAACAAGCAAAGAATGGAAATTCTGAATTTCTGTTTTTTCTTTCAAGCGTTTAGATAGAGATGGTTTTTTAAAGAGAGATCTGAAAGCGTCATATGTTCATTGTTTGTTCCGATTGAGTAGCATACGAATGATCATCATCGGGATAGGGGGACGGAAAGATGGGACCTGCCGAATATTCGGCAGTGTTCCATATTCCGCTTTTTGGATATGATGTATTAGAGAAGATGTGGTTTTGATCAACAGACAGGCATTACGATCGCTGCAATGAGATCGTTTTGCCCGCTTTTTAGGTTAGTTGCCAGAAAGTGACTGCGCGATCATTTGTCTGTCAGTTTGATCTGATGTCAGATAAAATACAGCGTCAGTTACTTGATCCAATAAAACGAATAGTGGATGTTTTTTATCAGTAAAAGTTAAGTCTGTTGCAGCTCGGCGTATCAGATAACGAATACGCGTCATATAAATCGGCTTTTCAGTGTTTTTAAAATAGAGTATTGTTAGGGATAGAGGTTAGGCTTTAATATGTAAACTATTGATTAGAATTTTCTGAGTTTTTTTAGGTCTTTTGGAACAGCTGGTTGGTTATTCCACCAGAAACAGGCGGAATTTGCGTTTCTCGCTGCTGTTTTTACTGATTTTGCTACGATAGTTTTCATTATGATGTCTGTGACAGTGTGCCGAGTTTTCTTCATAAGAATGAAATACCTCCTTATAAATGATTGAGCGGGCACTTTCTGGACAACGCCTAAGTATATTATATTTATAAATGCAAAAAAGTCAATAAGTTTGCACTAAACGCCGTTTATTTGCATTTTTCATCTTAGATAAAAAGCTAGTAAGCATTGATAGATTGATTTCCGTTTTTTGGCCTCCTACAACAAAAAACAGGCGCTTCTGCACCTGTTTTCCAAGTTCATTAATCTTTCAGAAATCGAACTCTACTTTGTGTTCTTCACCGTTTTCAGCAACAAGTATCGCATACTCCGCGGTAATCTCCTTTATCTCCTCAAACCACGTATTTTCGTCAACGAGATATTTCTTCCACTGAGTTGTGTTCAATCCAGAGAGATAATTCTCAAACGGTGGCTGAAGCTTGTAGATAATAGCTCCCCACCCAATAACTACACAATATTTTTCGTTTTCGGTTATTTTCGCATCACCTGGATCATCTTTTCCAAATTTTGCAATAGTTGCTATTTTAAGGTTGTTATCTACATTACGCAGGATAACGGTCTCGTATTCATGAGTCACGATATAGCTTTTGCTTCTTGTTAGTTCCTTTTCATAATCCTTTGCAGTTTTAATATTTTCTGGCTTTTTAGAACTTTTTTCATTGCTTTTTTCTGCTTCATCAGCTTTTTCGTGATTTTCTGATACTTTTTCTTTCTTTTTAAACTTGATGCCGCCACCTTTACGTATTCTGAGACATAGAACAAGTGCTGCCAGAGCTAAGAGTGTAAGCAGGAAACCTGCTTTGAATAAAGGAACATGATACTTGAACTCAATATCATGGTTGCCTGCACCTACATTGAAGCCGATAAGCGTACCAAGCACCTTGAAATTAGAAGTCTTTTTACCGTCAACATAAACTGTCCAACCACCATCCTGAGGAATAGAGGTCATTACAAGTCCTGCCTCAGAAGCATTGAGTGATCCCTTGATTTTCGTATTCTTGAAAGACGATACCTCAAGTCCATTTGCCTTTACGCTGTCGTAGATACTGTTCCACTTGTCCATATTGAAGCGGTAGAGGTCAAGTCCGAAGCTACCTCTTCCAATATCATCGGTAATATACTCTATGCGTAATTCTGTCCCCGGTGCGTATGAACCGATACATCTGAATTTCTCTGATCCAAGATCGAAGATATTTCCATTTACGGTTAGCTGGCCACCGTTGAAATTATGTTCTAGATATATAGGCATATCATCCTGTACGATATATAACCAAGTGACGGTTACGGGGAGATTTTCGTCTATCCTTGTGAAATCATGATACATCCAGATACCGTTGGATGTATCTATATCTGCATTATCATTTGTAAATTCCGAAGGGTCTATATGCTCAAACACATTTGTTTCGCTGCCGCAAATCTTGTTGAGCAGATCATTTTGATCATTTACAGCCTGTACGTTATCTGGAGTTATCTGTGCGGTGAGTATCTCCCTTGAAGCTGAAAAAGCAATCGGGAAAGGAGTTTTGTTTTCCCATACGAGGCAGTCAGGATTGGTGTCAACAAGCTCGTAGCCCTTACCGCTTCTTGATTCGAAATATCTTCCTCTGTCTATGATGTACTTGATTCCGAAGAGGCTGTTTTGAAATAGCGAGGAGTTGTTATATACTGTACTTACATTGTTGGCATATATTCTGTTTCCCATGTCGCGGAGAAGATCATATACTTCATGATTAAGTGTTGAGCCGTAGTATCCGATACCCTTGAAATCACCTATCATCGAAGTGTTGAATGTCCAGCCATCGTTAACTTCAATACGGTAGAATTCATTCTTTCCGCTGTCGTACTTAGTACCGTACTTGTAGAGTGATTCACTAACCTTGATAAAGGTATCCATATCTGATACAAGAATTCCACCGTTATCACTTGTTGCAACATTTACATTATTCCTGCATATCTCTTCAGTCATCGCAACTGAAAGTAGGAGACTTGTAGCAAAGGCGCAGAAACGGAGTCCACCTGCCTTTGCTTTGTAGAGCTTTGCAGACTTTTCTTCTTTTTCAGAGAGCTTTTTATCCTCTGTTTCAGCTGTTTTTGCAAGCTTTTCTGCTTGCTGGTCCATATACTGACTGAAATAACCGAATATAATACTGAATGCCATAAGGATAGCAAATACGATTATAAGCTTGTTCCAGTAGGAGAGCTTATCCAGCTTTTCCTGAGATGGATTGCCAAATTTCGCATATCCAGTGAAGAACAGAGCTATTATCATTGAAGCTATTATGCTTGTAAGCTTTATGCCATTTCTCTTTGCTATTCCGTTTGAAGCAACTATTGCTATTGCAAAAGAGAAGAGAAAGCTCCAACGGCCAGGAAGCTGATTCGGAAAATGGAAGCCATTGAACAGCCAGTCCATAGGATTATAGTTAAGACCTGCGTAGAGGACTCCTAAGAAACCTCCTGTCAGTAACTTGTCCTTCGGCTTTATCTCAGTATTCATGAAATATAACGGAATGAGTATGAAAGCAAAAAGTCCCACAGCTATGTTTGCAACGCCATATTCAAGAGAAGCTGGAGTTGTGGGAAGCATTGCGGAAATGTTCTCAGCTAATGTATGATACCACTGTTTGAAGTCGAATCTGCCTTCGTTTGCCGATTCTGTAATTGAAAGGCCCTTTAACGTAGGGAGTATAATGAAAGCTGTGAGAAGTCCTCCAATCACGGAATAAAGGCTGAACCGTCCAAAAAGTGCTAATCTTGCTTTGATATTTGCCTTCCCACAGAGCTTTTTTCCGTTTTCATCAGTGTATTCTCTCTTGAACCACTCAGCAATGAAGTAGAATCCTGTGAACAGACATACGCCGAAGCCTGTATAGAAATTTGTATAGATAGTAAGTGCAAGCATTATCACATACATTAGCGGAGATTTGCCATTCATCATTTTTTCAAGTCCTAAGAGCACCAACGGAGCAAGGAAAAGTCCATCTGTCCACATGAACTGCATGATAAAAGCTGTTGCATATGAGCAGAGACCATATCCTACAGAGGCTACCATTATAAGAGGACTCTTGCTTTTGAACTTATACTCTGCATAGAGCTGGCAGGCTGCCGCTCCGAGACCAAACCTTAACAGAGCTGCTATATCTATATAGGTTATACACTTGGCCAAGGGAACAAGTCCGAACGGGATAAGGAATATGCTCCTTGTATAAAAGGCGTTCTGCACCCAGTTATTGAAACCAAGAGCGCCGCTCCAGTTGTACATTGCTTCAGAAAATCCGTGATCAAGAGCAAACTTACGATACATGGGGAAGTACTGTCCCCAAAGATCAATTGAGAGAATATCATTAGACCCATAAGGAGATATTTCCTTTTTCTTGTATATGACGATACCTGTTGCTATGGCTACGGTGAATACTATCAGAACTCTCAGTACTGATTCGAGAATATCCCTGTTTTTCTTCAGGAAATCAGCTTTTGAAGCTTTTGATGACACAGTTTTTCGCTTCCTTTCTTACTTATTATCACTTTTAATGACTTTTTCGTTATAGGTTATGAGCTTATTAAGTATAAACTGTATCACAGATACAAATACGAGTACTATAAGCTTTAGAAGTGCAAAGTTCATTTTATTCTTGAAAATATGAATGCAAGCTGTCGAAATGCCCATTCCGAAAAGAGTAATGCCTCCGTATGAAGCAGCTCGTACAAGGAACTTGCCCTTTACCTTGAAATTCCAGAAAGTATTTGTGGTAAATGTAAACAGGAAGCCAACAATATTACCGATTATGCTTGCGGCTTCGGGAACGTCCTTCATTACAGTCTTTGCAAGTCCTAGAGAAACGGAATAATCAAGAACAAATGCTAGGACACCAAAAACTCCATAGAGGAAAATATTTCTGAGAATTGGATATCTGATGAAAGCAAAGCGCACAAGTGACTTTATATATCCAATGATGAAAGGTATTAAACGGCGCTTAGATTCACCGTATTTGCGCTTCTGAAATGATATGGGAACTTCACCTATTTTGAGATTGGGCTTGTTCTGCTTCATACGCAGGAGGACTTCCTGAAGCACATCATAATTCACGTTTTCAAGCTCAACGTTCTTGAGCTGCTCAGTGCGGTAAAGACGGTAGTCTGTGGAGATATCCTTTGCCTTTATACCAAGGCAGATACGAAAAAATCCATTGAGTATATGAGACATTATTACAGAGCTTTTCGCGTCATTGGTCTCACCGCCCTCAGTATAACGCGAACCTATGACCAGATCACAGTTTTCCTCAGTAAACTTCTTGTACATTGATGAGATATACTTCGGATCGTGAGAACCGTCACTGTCAAGTATTAAGAACTTGTCCTTTTCTGCATATTTTATGCCAGTCTTGAAAGCTCCACCGAAGCCCGGAAACTCTTGATTTATATATCTTGCCCCGAACTGAGCACATACCTCAGAAGTATTGTCAAGTGGTTCCTTTGTATCAATGACAAGTATTTCGTACTCCTCGGGAAGACTGTCCATCATTTCCTTTATTTTAGGAAGCAGAAATGCAAGATTCTCCGCCTCTTTATATGCCAACAGTACAACGCTGATACCCATTGTCTATTACTCCGTTTCAAATTAATTGTTCTCATTTAATGAGCGAAATATCGATTTCTCCGATAAAAAATATACAAAAACATTATAACATTATGTATATCATTTGTCAACACCTTGATCGCTATCTATATAAGGAATATGCTCACATATATTAGACGAATTAAATCAGGAAAACTCTTAATTAATACTGATATTTTTCAGGAAAATATCTATCAACTTCGAATGCAAACATACGTAAGTATTGACCTTCTATACAACTTGTGATATAATTAACAATATGCTGCGACCAGCATAATGAAATGATATGAGGAGGATACTATGGAAATTCTGAAAGCAGAAAAACTTGTAAAAACATTCGCCATAAGCGAAAAACAGCGAAAATCCCTGGGAATAAAAGAAAAGAAAAAAATCGCTGTTGACGGCATAAGTTTTACCGCAAAATCTGGGGAAGTATTCGGTCTTATTGGTCCTAACGGTGCTGGCAAAACCACTACCATGCGTATGCTTGCCACTCTCATTAAACCTGACAGCGGTGACGCTCTATACAATGAAGTGAGCGCTGTTAAGTCTCCCACGGAGATACGCTCTAAGCTCGCTTTTCTCACAACAGATCTCAAACCCGACATGAAATCAACCCCCAGTATAATGTTTGACTTTTTCGCAGAACTTTACCATGTTCCGAAAGATGAAGCACAAAAGCGTAAAAAGACTCTTTTTGAGGAATTCGGCATTGACAAGTTTGCGGATACCATGATATCTAAGCTCTCACAGGGCCAGAGACAGAAGGTCTCACTGGTAAATTCGGTAATCCATGACCCGAAGTTTGTTATTTTCGATGAGCCGACAAACGGTCTTGATATTATTGCCGCCCGCGAGGTCCGCGAATTCATACTAAATATGAAAAAAGCTGAGAAATGCGTTATTATTTCAACTCATCTCTTCGACCTAGTCGAAAAGGTCTGTGACCGTGCCGCTATGATAATGGACGGTAAGATAGTTGTGGAAGATACCCTCGAAAACCTTATGCAGGGACGACCTCTAGAAGATGCATTCTACGATATCTATACAGAACACATGAGAAACAAAGGAGAGATGTGACCATGAGAGATATTATTACAGTTGCAAAGAAAGAACTCAAGGTGTTTTTCAACGATAAAGCTGTTATAATGCAGATGTTTCTACTGCCATTCCTTATAGTTTTCGGCTATGCTATGCTTATGACTTCGACTATCAACGCCCAGAAAGAAACGGAAGAACAGCTCGAAAAACCAGTTGTTGCCTACAGCATTAACGCTCCTGAAGAATTCAGTAATGTTCTTGCAGAACTCAAAATCACTCCGGCACCTAACAGCGATATTGAAAAATACAAGAAACAGGTAACAGACAAAGAGACAGATCTTCTTATGGTATTTCCCGAGGATTTCAAAATGTCTGAACCAGGTTCTGCTGAACTTTCAAACATTGATATCTATTATAATAGTGAAAAAAGTAATTCTATGGAGCTTTTCTCAAAGGCAACAGTCCTGTTTACCACAATGCAGCCCCGTATTTTCACATTCAACGAGTCTGCAGACAAACAATATGACCTATTTGATACATCTTCGATTATCAAGAATTTCCTCAGCGGAATTATTCCGCTTATGATATTCATGGCTGTATACATGGTATGTATGAATCTTGCAGCCAACTCTATCGCAGGTGACAAGGAAAAAGGCTTCCTAAACACTCTGCTTGTAACTCCTGTTAAACGTGAAAGCATTGCTGCAGGAAAATCACTTTCTATACTTGTTGTTGCTATTATTGCTAGTTGCTCGGCTTGTATCGGTATGGCAGTGTCTCTTCCGCAACTGGCAAAAGCTATGGAAACCACAGAGGGTGTAACATATAGTATTACTGAATATATCATGCTCTTCGGTGCAGTAGTAACGGGCTCATTCGTTCTCGTTGCAATCCTGCTCATCTTCTCTACTATTGCTAAGGACGTAAAACAGGCAACACTTCTTTCTCCACTGCTTCTGTTGGCTATCATGATACCGTCGCTTCTCAGTTCCAGCGAGAACTTCTCACAGAAAATAGACAGCCTCGGTACAACAAATTATCTTATACCAGTATGGAACTCCATAAAGACTCTTCAGGACGTTGTAAAGGTACAATATACAGGTGTATCTGTACTGATTACAGTCTTTGTAAATATTATAGTTGCTGTCCTCGGAGTACTCCTAGTCGGAAGACTCTTCAACAGAGAAAAAATAATAAACGGATGATCAAATAATAAAGCGCTGACATTGTTGAACAATACAATATCAACGCTTTATATTTATATAGTTTCTCCTTTTTCAATTCGCTCTGCAAGATCATTTAAATAGACCCAGCGGTCCATTTTTTCCGAAAGTTCCTGTTCAAGAAGCTCTTTTCTGTCCGAAAGCTCCTGCAATTTCACGTAATCAGAGTTATTTGAAGCTATTTCCTTTTCAGTGTCAGCAATATCCTGCTCGAGCTTTGCAATATCGTCATCAATAGTGTCATATTCGCGCTGCTCCTTGAATGAAAACCTAAGCTTTGTCTTACCAGTATATACACGTTCTTTCTTCTCGCTCTTCTTTTTGAACTTGTTCTCGCCAACCAAACTGCCTGCAAGAGCTTTTTCAGCATAATCCGTATAATTCCCATTATATCTCGTACACTGACCATCCTTGAATTCAAATATCTCATCCGCCATTTTATCGAGAAAATACCTGTCATGAGAGACCGCTATAACTGCTCCGCTGAAATTTTCAAGGTAATCCTCGAGAATAGTAAGAGTCGTTATATCAAGATCGTTCGTAGGCTCGTCAAGAAGAAGTATATTTGGTGCTGTCATGAGAATTTTCAGCAAATACAGCCTTTTTCTCTCACCGCCTGAGAGCTTTTCTATTCTATTCCACTGTAGCTCTGGCGTAAAGAGAAACCGTTCCAGCATTTGTGATGCCGTTACTACGCCATCTGGAGTTTGCACACGATCGGCAGTCTCACGGATATATTCGATAACCCGGACTGTCGGATCCATAGTCTCGCATTCCTGTGAAAAATAACCTATATTAACCGTATCACCAAGAACTATCCGCCCCTTTTCTGGCTGTATCTGACCTATAAGCATTTTCAAGAATGTACTCTTTCCTGCACCGTTTCTACCAACTATACCTATTCTTGCATCACGTGAGATTATGTATGAAAAGTCGGTAATAAGTGGCTTTCCGTCTATGGATTTGCTGATATCTTCTATTTCGATCGTTTTCTTGCCCAATCTCGATGAAACAGACTGCAATTTCAGCTTTTCTGTTTCAACTGGAATATCTCTGTTTTTGAGTGCTTCAAAGCGCTCTATCCTGTCCTTTGATTTCGTTCCTCTCGCACGTGCACCTCTACTTATCCACTCCAGTTCGCGGCGATAAAGTGACTTGTTCTTCCGTTCGGCAGCAGCTTCGTCGGCTTCTCGCTGAGCCTTTCTCAGCAGATATTCGCTATAATTTCCGTCACATACGTATATCTTACCCTTTTCGACTTCCGCTATCTTTCCACATATTTTGTTTAGAAAATACCTGTCGTGGGTAACCATTACAATAGCCCCGCGGTAGCGTAGAAGCAGATCCTCTAGAAGCTGTGCTGTCTCATTGTCAATATGGTTTGTAGGTTCATCAAGTAGAAGAACATCACTGGGCTGGATAAGAGCCGCGGCAATGCCTGCACGCCTTTTTTCTCCGCCAGAAAGTGTACTTATATCCCTGTCATAGTCGGGAAGTCCCAGTTTATCCAATATTGACTTTGCTTCATACTCCTTTGACTGCATAAGGTCGGCAGGAAGATGAGCGAGGACCTGTCCGAGAACACTTCCGTATTCATCAAACTCAGGTATCTGCGGCAGATAAGATATTCTTATACCATTGGTGCGTATTACTTCGCCGCCGTCTGGCTCCTCTTCCCCCGCAAGTATCCTCAGTAAAGTGGACTTTCCCGTACCGTTTATACCGATAATTCCTATTTTGTCTCCCTCATTGAGAAAAAATGAAACATCATCAAGAACTTTCCTCTCCATGTAGGTCTTTGCTATGTTCTGAGCTGTTAAAAGTATCACTTTAACTCTCCCTCTTAATTTAATGTTTTGAAAAAATACACAAAATGCAACTTCAAGATATTATTATATCACAACGATAATATAAAATCAATATAAACCTTATAATACAGCCATATAGGAACCATGTACCAATGTGTGAAAATCGCTGTATCAAACAGCTTTTTGAACATTAAACATTGTAAATTAAGTAGGATTTTATACATTCTGTTGCTAAATGGTCTAAAAGTAGTTGACACAAAGTATCATTTAAAGTATAATAGTCAATATATGAAATAGTATTTAAATCATGGGGATGCTTTCATTTAAGTAGTGACAGCCAAAAATATAAGGAGGAATAATTGAGATGAAAAAAATGATTGCAGCAGTCATATCATTAGTGCTGCTGTGCGGAATGACATCATGTAGAACAAAAGATGCTAACAACAAATCAGGCAAAAAAGTTGTCGGTGTATGTATGCCGGCATCAGAGCTGCCACGTTGGAACTCCGACGGTGAATACCTCAAGAACGTTTTTGAAAAGGCAGGTTATGAAGTTAAGCTCACTTTTTCAAGCAACAATGCAACACGTCAAAATAACGACGTTCTCGGTTTGCTCAATGACGGAGTTGATCTTCTCCTAATTGCAGCAGTAGATGGCAACGCCCTTGCAAAGCCTCTCGATGAGGCTATGAGTAAAGGAATACCTGTAGTCGCTTACGACCGTCTTATCATGAACACAAAGGCTATCACATATTACATATCTTTTGATAACCGTGAGGTTGGTCAACTTCAGGGAGCTTACATACGTGATGCACTCGATCTTGATAACACACCAGGCCCTTATAATATTGAGATGGTATCGGGAGACTCCGCAGATAATAATGCTCTTATTTTCTTTGAAGGTGCTCAAGATATCCTTGAACCTTATTTTGAATCAGGAAAGCTGCGCGTCCTCTCTGGAAATACATCCTTTGAGGATACAGCTACAAAAGGTTGGTCAACAAACACCGCCGAAAAGGAAATGAAAAAGACATTCGGCAAGTACTATACAAATGAAAAGCTTGATGCAGTATTATGTGCAAATGATTCGACCGCACTTGGCGTAACTAAAGCTCTCGCTGGAAACTACAAGGGAAATAACCAGCCCGTGATAACAGGTCAGGACGGCGATATCGACAATCTTAAGAATATAATCGACGGAAAGCAGTCAATGACCGTATTCAAAAACGTCCGCGATGAAGCAAGTGTGGCATTTGAGGTCAGCAAGAGGATACTCAACGGTGAAACACCTACAGGAAGACTTATTGATTCTCTCGCAGTTGATGTAAGGTATGACACTGAGTCCTACCAAAACGGCTCAAAATATGTTCAGTCTTATCTGCTTGTTCCGACAGTCCTCACAAAGGACAACTTACAGGTAATGGTAAATACAGGTATGTACAAATGGGATGATTCCGGCAAGTACATTGAGCCTGTAACAAAGGAAGCAACATAATAAAACCATTACAAACCGAGCTATAAAAATGGGCGTGATAAAAACTATCACGCCCATTTTTTAGTTATCTATTTTTAAGACAAGTGCTTTTCTGTACTCAACAAAATCGAATACATCAACTTTTCCGTCACCGTTGAGATCTGCTGACCAGAATTGCTGTTCCGTAAACTGATATTTTCCTGCAATATACTTGTTTATGAACACGTAATCGGCAACACTAAGTATTCCGTCACCATCAAGATCACCGTTCTTATAGGTAGTCTCGTCCTCGAGAGCCGAGAATTTCAATCCGTAATACTCAGCATACAGCTCTGCGGTAGAACCTTTATATCCATGAATCACAGTATCTGCTGCATGTGTGTCACCATATATATGCAAGTCTCCATAAGGAGTTCTTGTGAGAGCGTTACAACCGCGAGGCTCGTCAAAAATTGAACGGATAAAATCGCTGTCCTCATCAAATTCCAGATGTTGTGCAGGGATAGTCTGATCTCCCGCACAAATCTCACATTCAGGATCGTAAATATAGATATCCTTCATGAAAGATGCATTCTTGAATGCGTCATAGTCTATCTTATGTGAGAATACATCAGCTCTTTCCAAAATGCAGTAACAGTTGTCAGGTATCATTTCCCAGCTCATTTTTGTAACACTCTTTGGTATCGTTATGGAGTTTCTTGCGGATACTCTAGCGATTCCTTTAGTGCCATACTTCGGAGCAACATCGTAAACTCTGCCCTTATCATCAGTTACGTCATCATTTACATCGACCAGCCAACCACTGAGATATCCGTGACCATTCTCATATTCAACAGCAGGACACTTATCAAAGGCATTCAATCCGATATGATTAACACTATCTGGGATAATTATTTCCTCAAGAGACGTACAGTATTTAAAAGCATTATCGCAGATAGTATCTAGAGTCTCAGGAAGATTAATTTTGCAGAGCTTTCTTGCACCGCAGAAAGCGTTTGCGCCAATCGTTTCAAGTCCTTCCGGAAGCTGTATGCTTAAAACATGCTCAAGGCTGTGACAAGCACCTCTGCGTATAGTCTTTACAGTATCTGGGATAATTAGTTCTTCCGCCTCGTATTTTGAGGGAACTTTTATAAGCTCTGTCATATCTTTATTATATATTACCCCATTAACTGACTTTAAGTATGGATTATCCTCGCTTACAACATAATACTCGACATTGTCACACTGTAAATCAAGATTGTCCGAAAAATACTCGACGGAAGCAGGGATAGTTACTTTTCCTGCATTCATATTAGTGCCAACAACAAAGGTTTTTACGGGAACACCTCTTATATTATCAGGGATAACAACGTCCATGAACTGATTATGATCGCCATAAAGGCTTGCAGAAGCGGTATATCCGTCATAAATCTTATATGTGATACCTGCCTCAATATCATCCACACTCTCCGGACCTACGTTAGTGTAAGCAGTAAACACATCAAAGCACCTTCTGTACTTGCGTGCATAAGCCTCTGCTGTGGAATCTTCAGCACCTCTAATTAACGTGTCATACTTTACAGGACTGTTTTTCTTTATGGGAGATGCATACCTTATATGAGTTTTTTCGTCGTTGTTAACTGTACCGCTATTTCTGATAACTCTTGTTATTACATCGTCGTCAATTTCTATCAATGCGGTATTTATAGCTTTCTGAACAGATGAAGCTGATGTATTTACTGCATGAACTTCTAGACGGTCTAGCGTATAGTCTATAGGATAATCATCAACATTTTCTGTAATCGGCTCTACTTCTCTCCAGTAAGTTGGCAAAGAATTAGCTGCATCGGCTATTTTGCATTTAGGATCTGAAATGATTACTTCCTTTACTCCGACACAACCGATACATCTTTCAGGTATCTCAGAGCAGTAAAAATCAACCCTTTCAAGCGGCATTTGAATTCCGAAAGCAAGAAGGCTTCCCAAATGCTTTACAGAAGCTGGAACAGAAATAGTTTTCAGGTAATCCCTTATTATAAAAAGTCCCTCACATGTTCCGACAGTACCATCTTTTATATTGCCGACCTCGATACCATATTCAGAGCCTACTGCCCATTTGTCAACATAATGGATGTCATCCTCTATATCAACGCAGCCTGCATCTTTGAAAGCTTCATTCTTTATGGATTCAACGCTTTCAGGTATAGTAAGTTCCTTTAGAGACTTACATCCAGCAAAAGCATATGTTTCGATGAGTTTCAGGTTATCAGAAAGCCTCATGTCTGTGATTACACTGCAGCCGAAAAAGGCATACGCCCCTATTTCAGTAACAGAATCAGGTAATTCTACCTTTAAGATGTCCTTGCAGCATACAAATGCAAAATCACCTATTTTTTCGGTCTTGTCAGAAACCTTTACCTCTGTTTTCATGATACCAGGAGGGCAGGCAACCAGGGTGCTCATGTCCTTGGTGTATAAAATACCCTCCTCCGAGGCGAAATATTCGCTGTCATCAGGAGCATTTATCTCACATATGTATATCTCTGCAATTGCACTCCAATTGAAAACAGCGATATTCTTTGAGAGATTGAGCTTTGCAGAGTTTGTACAATTCTTGAAAGCTGAGTCACCGATAGCTACAACAGGTATGTAGTTTGTATTAGTTGTTTCTACATATTGGTTTCCATTGTCATCTTCTTCCGAACCAATCTCTATTGTTTCAGTTTCTTCTGCTGTCTGATCTTTCAAAGATATAACAGCCGGAATATTCAATTCGTTTATTGAATCATCTTTAACTGATGTAAGAACGGCATATTTTTCTGAAGCATTTTCGTAAATATCAAATACCATACCGTTTCTTTCAATTGTATCTGTTTTTTTATCAGAGCCTTCATAATCATAAACTTCAGTTGCCCCAACTCCTGTTGCATCGACAGAAGAAACTGAAACCGAAGGCAAAGAGACACCAGCAAATGAACCGCATATAACTGCAAATGCAGCCAGTGCTGATATTAATTTTTTCATGGTTTGATCCCTCCCTGAAATCATGCTTTAATTGGGTTGTACGATTGCAGATAGTAAATCTCTGAACTTAATATCTGCAAGATCTTTTTTAATGAATGGCATTCATTATTAGGAACATTATATAACATTTCAGAACAAAAGTCAACACTTTAGGTATTTATGCTTGACTTTTTATATGGATATGATATATAATTATGATGTTTATTTAATTTGAACGGAAAAACACTGATAAAAGCTGTAAAGGAGCATAATTATGGAAAAACTACTTGACCAGGTTATGAAAAAGCTCCTGGACCGCGGTTTCGTAGATGATGAAAACGCGGAGATAGTCCGTTACGGATTGGAGCTGCTCATCATGAAGACCATCATTTCTGCAGTAATGATTGCAACTGCAATTATTACGCAAAGCGTACCAGAGGTAATGGTTTTTACACTCTCTTATGCGCTTTTAAGGGGATGCTGTGGTGGTTATCATGCAGACTCAAGAATAGTCTGCTTCATACTTTCGATGTTTCTGCTTTCAGCAGTAATATCTGCGATAAAGCTCATCGGAGGCATAGCAGCTTTCTTCACATCAATCGGCTTTATCTGCATGGGCATAGTGCTTATCTTTAGCCTTGCACCTGTTGATACTCCGAACAAGCCATTTGACATTACAGAACGACAAGTTTTCCGAAAAAGATCGATTTTCATCTCTTGTGCTGCACTGATACTCTGGACTGTATTTGCTGTATTCAGGCTGTATAACTTTAGTCTAACAGTATCTGCAGCTGTGTTCATTACAGGTCTCCTGCTTGCGGCGGGCAGGCATTCAAACAGAAAAGGAGCTGCTACATGATAAGCATTGCCGTCTGCGATGACGATAAAAACGTAATATCTTCCATAAAAGAAGCAGTAAACGAGTTCAGTGACGCAAACTCAGTAGAATTTGAAACTCATACATTCAACTGTGGTGAAAAACTGGTGGAAAGCACGCTAAAATTCGATCTAATATTCCTCGATATCGAAATGGGCGGTATCGACGGTATTAAAACTGCTCACTTAATACGCCCGAAATCGCGACGTTCAAGAATAGTATATGTAACGAACCACTCTGAATTGGCTCTGCAAAGCTATTCGGTACACCCCTTTGACTTCGTTGTAAAACCATTCAAAAAAGAACGTATAATACACGTACTGAATGAGCTCATGAAGTACATAACGGATACCGCCAACAACGATCCAGTAATACAGCTCAAAGGCATGGATGGTCCGCTTCTGCTCAATCTAAGAAATATCTATGCATTTGAATATACTGGCAACCGACGGATTACCGTATACACAGAAACCGAGACACATTGCATAAAAGGCAGCCTATCGGAAGTATTCTCTTTGATAAACTCGGAAAGCTTTACTTCCCCCCACAAAAGCTTTATAGTAAACATGGAACATATTGATAAACTAACAGGCTTCACACTATTCACAACAAATGGGATAGAAGTCCCAATCGCACAAAAAAAACTCAAAGAATTTCAAAACGAATTCAGCCGATTTATTAAAAACTATATCAAACAGGGGTAGATCATGATACTTTTTTTGCTTCATTTTGCTTTTGCAATAGCCATAAACACTTATGCCATAATAGTTTTTGAAAAATTATTTTCAAAAACGAAGTATTCTTTTCCAGTAAAGCTGGGCATTATGTTAGTAGCTTCAATAACATGGTCATTGGTAAACACTTTAGGTATAAACCTGCTCAACCTGGCAGTATCCTCCCTTATACTGTTTACACTGGCAGTAATATTCAATAGACGTTTTTCATTGCGAGTCGCATTCTTTGTAATTATATTCACGGTCATTATGTGCGTTGTTGAAGTATTTACTGGGGTTATTCTAGGATTTATACTTGATGTGCCACCTGATGCATTCCAAACCGATGAAGCTCTTTACGCGGCTGATACATTCCTCAACCTGATAGTGATGCTTGCTATCACAAAGAGCTTTATAATGATAGTATCGGAGAAAAGTATCTACAATGTCCGCAATCAGGAACTTATAATGTTTCTGATACTCATTTTCGGAGAGATAGTGCTGCTCACTGCACTTAATGATTACTTCAAAAGATCAGACTCGAGGATTGAAATTATAGTAGTTCTGGTGATATTCTTCGCATTTGACCTTTACCTGACTTACTTACTAAGAAGAATTGCCAAGATATACAGGACTGAAAAGGAACTCGATCTTGTTACTCAGCAGTCACAACTCCAGCTCAACGCCTACAAAGCACTAAATGAAAAATACAATGCTTCGAGACGCGTTATTCACGACGTAAAAAAACATCTTGCCTCCCTTGACGGGCTCATAAATGCCAATCAAGCCGGAGAAGCGGAACATTACAAGGAGCTCCTCACAACGGAACTCAACAAACTCATGCCACGTTTCGAGTGTGATAATGCAATTCTCACCGTTGTTATAAATAATAAGCTTGAGACCGCGGACAAGCATAAGATAGACTTCAAGGTGGATGCAGAGTATACAGAGATAGACTTCATCTCAAACCTCGATATCACTGCTATCTTCTCAAATCTTCTCGATAACGCCTTTGAAGCCTGTTCGGAACTTCCAGAGGAAAAGCGAAATGTTTCGCTTTCAATAAAACGTCACAACCATTTTGTATTTATACTCATGGAAAACAGCTTCAAGAGCGTCATTACTGACGGCGGGGAGCATTTCCGCAGCACAAAAATGGGTCACCAGGGAATTGGTATGTCCAATATCAAAAGTGCTTGCGAAAAATACAGCGGTAGCTTCAACGCTCACACAGAAAATGAGCAATTCATTACAGAAATACTTATACCTATTCCTGACGATCAGCTGTGAATTTAATAATCAGTGTAGGCGGATACACCTGTATCCGCCTGTTTTATTTTTTAATAATTAGTTGAATATATTTGCAACAACTAAACTTCATTGTTATACAGTTTGTCATGTTACTCACAGTATAAAAACTAGTCTGTTTTACGAAGAGTTAGAAAAGCAGATTGAATAAAATATCTTTGTTACATATAGCTTCTTTTATACCTTTATCAATGTTAGCGCGAAAAATCGGAGGTTCAAGTGAACTTATAAATTGACTGATAGTCAATGTGACAAAAATGTAATGTTAAATTTAGGTTTAATTAACAAATATTTGTTGATTTTTATTTTAGAGTATGTTATAATATTTTCAGGATATTTTTAATTTGCTTATTCAATGGTTCTATCAGAATAATGATCACCAGAGCAATAATAGTCAAAGCTATCTGAAAAGCTTGGGGTAAAAGCTTTTAGAACAATTAGAAATTGTTTGCGGATAATGCTGTTAATAAATTATCAATGACATTATTGTACAGTATAGGGAGGTGAATCGGGGTAAAACTGACGATATTCATAAGTTTAAGCATTGATATCGTATGATGATTGTTTCTCTTAGATGATCCAAGCCGAATATTAAAAAATTGCTGCGGCGGCAAAATTTAATGACTATTTAATAATTTCTGTGTTATTATAGGAACTGCAGAAGCGGGCATTACTGTTACGATCTGCGGAACACAACGATTATTGGACATTAATGGGGTAAGATCGTTGCCATTCTTAAGCAGCGGCATAATATCCGTACTACTGAGCAATTTCTCTGCTCAAAAACTACCATGAAAGGATCAGCAATTATGAAAACAATTACACAAATCAATACCTGTACTATCGAGAGAAAATTTCCCGAGTGGGCTAAAGTCGATCGTATGATCAATGGGGTTAAGATCTACAACATGAATATTTTCGACAATATCATGACTTTCAATCAGGATAATCTTGACGGCGAAGCTTTTGATTATTTTGGAACCAAGATCACATATGGTGAGCTTCCCGCGCTCCGTGAAGCTTATGCAAGAGGCCTCAAACTCGCAGGTGTAAAAGAAGGGGATGTAGTCACACTTTGTATGCCCGTAAGTATCGAGAACCTAATGCTTCTCTTTGCATGCAACCTTCTTAAGGCTATCAGCAACAACGTAAATTTTCTCTTTCTTAAGGACGATTTCAAACTGTATACACAGGACAAGGGTTCGGACATCATCATTACACTGGATGCATTTCTACCTTATTTCACTGAGCACCTTGCCGAAAGCAGTATTAAGAAAGTTATCCTCATGAATCTTGACGACTTCCTTCCTGCCGAAAAGAAAGGAATGTTCCTGGATACTTCTGAAATGCCTGAAAAAATGCAAGAAGTATTTAACGTTGAACAGATCATGAATTGTCTCCAGAACCTAGACAAGATTAAAGGCGTTGAGTTCATACGTCTTGATGATTTAAGGATTGCAGGCGAACATAGCGATATCCCTCTTGATCTTGGACCAACAGATCTTGATCGTGATATAAGCTACTTCTATACAAGTGGTACCACAAGCAAGCCTAAATGCGTCGTATATAAAGAGTATTCACTGAATGCATATGTTGAGATGCATGCAGGTCTCGATACTCAGAATTATGTGGGCGAACGCAATTTCCAGTGTATCCCCCTCACACATATGACAGGAGAAAGAGTATGCGCTATCATGCCCCTTGCAAGAGGCGGAACGCTTGTTCCGAGGCCGATATACAACAAATACACATTCGCAAGGGATCTTTCCGAGACAAATTGCAACTGCGCTGTAGCAACTGCAAGTTTCTATCTCACAAGCGTTAGACAGGGCGTAATCTCACCTACTGCTCTTGAAAATTTCAGACGTCCTGCATCTGGCGGAGAGGCCGTAAACATAAACTCTGTTCGTAAGATTGACAAGTGGCTCCGCGAAAATGGCTGTACAGTAAGATTTTCTCTTGGTGGAGGCGCGAGCGAAGAAGGCGGCGCTACTCTTGTTACATACTTCATGGACGAAGAGACTAAGACTAACGAGACAGGTAAACCTCTTGAGCCTTATGTACACGTAAAACTGGTAGATGACAATGGAAACCTAGTTGAAGAAAACGAAGTTCTTGCAAATCTCCATGCTACAAGTCCTGCAGCAGCTGACCGCTACCTAAACAATCCAAAGGCAACAGCTGAACGCTGGTATGTTGACGAAAACGGTACAAAGTGGGGCGTAACAGGTGACATCGCTATGAGACATGCTGATGGTTCATATACAATAATGGGAAGAGCTTCTGACTCATACGTTGATGAAAACGGTAAGCGTATATACCTTTTCATGATTGAAAGCACTCTCGACGAGAATGATCCTATCAATGAGTGGGAAATCAGTGCTTTCAAGAATGAAGATGGAGGCTATGACGTTGTAGGTCAGGTTATACTTGATCCAGACGAGGCAGAGCCCAGTGCAGAACTCGTAAAGTATATCTGTGAAAAATACCACCTCAATGCTGTAAAATTCTACAAGGAATTTGAAATTGGCGAAATCACCGCAAAGAGAGATTATATCCTTCTTGCACACGACTACAATGGATACCTCACACCATGTGAGGACGGTCATCTAATGCTGGTGAATTACTCGGAAAGCGGCAGCACCGTAAGGATTAAAACAGGCAAAAATTTTGTTATACCGATAAATGAAAAGAAAGCAAAGGAGAATAAGTAAAATGAAAGCATCAAAGATTTTATCTGTAGTTGTTTCAGTAGCTATGCTTGGTAGCTATGCAGGAACAACCGCTTTTGCATCAGAAAATAAAGCAGAAAAGAATTACAACTACGTAGCTCTGGGTGACAGTATTGCTGCAGGCTTTGGACTGGCAGGCGGAGACCTTGCTCATGATCCTGCACTTGTTATCACAGAAAAGCTTCTTGAAAACCCTGTACAGGGAGCATATCCTGCTGTATTCACAGACTATTTAAAGAACCTTGGCGAAGAAAAAGGCTTCAATGTTAAGGGCACAAACCTTGCTTCTACAGCATATCGAGCAGAAGACATAGAAAAAACAATAAAAATTCCCGGAAACAAAGGCGAATTTGCTTCACAGATACTTGAAATGTATGTTGGAGAAGGTGCAAGTGATATTCTTATCCCATACCACGATTATTATACAAAGTATCTCTCTGAAGCTAATCTCGTAAGCATTCAGCTTGGCGGAAACGATATCATCATGAGCATTATTCCTCAAATGATATTCGGCGATAATCCTATCCTTCAGGCTACAGGAACTGCTCTCACGCTCACACTTTTCGGCATGGATACGGAAATAGCTATCGGTGGTGGACTTCAGATTCTTGAAGCTAACAAAGACAACATCACATCTGATGATTTCATCGAAGCTGCTGCCTTTATGTATAATGTAAGCCAGATGGCAGATCAACTCGTTGACGAATCTGCAAGTCATGTAAAGGGCGTCGTTGAGGCTGTCAAGGAGCTCAACAGCAACGCCGACATCGCTCTTGTAGGTATGTTCAACCCCTACCGAACAGAAGATATGGCAGAAACTACAAAAGAAGATATTTTCGAGGTTCTCGGAAAGATATACTCAACAGCTGCAAATATTGCCGCAGCAAGTGAGGGTGAGCTTACTGTAAGCGGAAAGCAGTCCCCGGATTATATAGAAAACCTTACAAATAAGGTTAATCAGATAACAGAACTTAAGGAAGTAATGAATAGATATAACGATGAAGCAGAACTTGAAGAACTCCTTGCTATGGTTGAAAGCTATAACGATATGAGTGAGCTCGAAGAGTTTGCAGCACTTATGGAAGTTACAGAGGGAAGCCCCGCACAGGAAGACCTTTTTGCTCTCTTACTCAAGTATGACGATATCTCAGAGATCCAGTCAGTTATTGACATCATTAAGAATTACGATGATATCTCAGAACTCACAGAGCTTATAACTGTAATGACAAAGTATCGTACAGCAAATCAGGAAACATCTGAAAAGGCTATCGCAAAGGAAATCGCTGCACCTATTGCTATGAAGATTGCAGGCAAGAATGTTGACCCTCAGATGAAGCGCCTCAACGAACAACTCAGAACAGTTGCAGAAGAAACAGGAGCTATCTACGTTGATGTTTATGACATATCACCTGAGGACGACTTTGACCCTCATCCTAATGAAAACGGTCACAAGGAAATTGCAGGAATACTTTACGATAATCTCTCAAACCTCGTATGTGAAAGAATGAATATTACTGAGGAGACTCAGGAAACAACTGAAGAGGAAAGTTCAGATGTTGAAAACGGAATGCTCGGTGATGTTAACCTTGACGGGGCTATCACATCTGCAGATTTTCTGTACATGGCTGCTCATGTATTCGGTATAAGACAGCTTACACCAGAGGAGCAGAAATACGCTGACATAGATGGAAGCGGAACAATTGACCTTATGGATGCTCTTATCCTTGCTGCATATATAAACATGTTCAATTATTGAGCATTTTAGTACAGCTTCATTTGAAAATCAAAATAAAAAATCAGAACAGGCATAAAGTGATTTATGCCTGTTCTTCTTTTATTCAGCTGCAGAATGCTTTTTTCGCTAAAAAAATTAATTCAGCAATAAAAATCGCATTTCTTTGTGAATGATGTGTAAAAATTTTGAATCCAATTGACTTTAGTTTGTTGGTATGATACAATTAATGTAGGATATTATCGGAAAGGTTGGCATAAAATATGGATAAATCAAACATTATTGAAAAACTTAAACATAAAAACGAAATCCAGCCTGAGGAATTTGACGGAACTTACCGATCTGTTCGTGAAGCGCTTGTATGCTATGAAAAATTGAGAAAGACTACCATAATTGATTACCACGATCTTGAACTTCTTTATTACCTGTCGTTGGGTTTGTGGACAAATGACAGGAGTGAGCTGAATCTGCGTATTCAGAAAAGTCATCTTCTGCACAATGACAAGCGCGAGCTTGAGCTGAGCCTCGAAAAAATTTGGAACAGAGGCTCGCGAATGTTGTTCAGTCATATCATCGAAAAGCAGGAAATGGAGTTCCTTACAGCTCCGTTTTCTTTCAAGGAGTCTTTAATTGCCGAAAAAGATGAAGCTATACAATTCTTTTTCAAAATGTGTATTAACCTTTCTGGACTTGAAAACGATAATAAGATTCTTGTCACGGCTCAGAAAATGATAAATTCTCAGTTGAGGGATTCCGGACTACCCGTATTTGTCATGTCGAGAATACTTCACTGTCTGAAACCCTTTTCATTCCCTATTCTCGGCGAAAGAGCCGCTGATTCTATGGTCTATGATGCCCTAGGTATCGAGCTCAAAACTGTGGGAGATATAACGCAGTATATCATAAACTGTCATAAGATACTTGATTTCCGTAATGAAAATTTCAAATTCAAGAACTTGAGAGCCTTTGATATTATGTCGTGGGATCTTGTCAACTCTCAGTACGCCAAGACTATGTCCGAAATTCAAATCGAAGAAGAAGAAGAGGAGGAGAAAAAAGCTCCCCTTAATCAGATACTTTATGGACCTCCAGGAACAGGTAAGACGTATAATGTGGTAAAGTATGCCGTTGAACTTGTCGAAGGCAAAAAAATCGCAGACGGAGAAACATATGGTGCCATAAGGGCGCGTTACGACCAGTACGCCGCTACAGGACAGATAAAATTCACGACATTTCATCAGTCTCTAAGTTATGAGGAGTTTGTCGAAGGCATACGTCCTGTTGTAGTTGACAAATACGGCAAGGATACAAATGTCGCCCACGCTGAAACTACAGTCGTTTATCGTCCATACAATGGTATTTTCAAGGCAATTTGTGAAAAGGCCGCAAAAAGCCCAAATATAAACTTCGTAACTATCATTGATGAGATAAACCGAGGTAATATCTCAAGGATTTTTGGCGAACTTATCACTCTTATCGAGGAATCGAAACGCGGTACTTCAATAATCCTACCGTATTCACAGACTGAGTTCTCCGTTCCTGCAAACCTATATATACTAGGAACAATGAATACCGCTGACCGTTCTATTGCCATGCTGGATACAGCCTTGAGAAGAAGATTCGACTTCACTGAGATGATGCCTATACCGTCACTTCTCGGGAACTGCGGTGGCGTAGACCTCTGTAAGCTCCTTACTGCACTTAATGAACGCATCGAGTATTACTACGACCGAGAACACGCCATAGGTCATGCATATTTCATGAATAGCCGCGGCTGTATAAAGACTCTAGACGAACTAAGATCAGTCTTTTCAACGAAGATTATACCTCTTCTCCAGGAGTATTTCTTCGACGACTACGAGAGGATAAAACTTGTGCTCAACGACGATAATTACTTCATCGAATGCATTACTCCTAAGTATATCAAACGTTTTGATTCAGGACAGAAACTGTATCGCCTAGGCAACCCGAAAAACTGGAATAAGGAGCACTTCATAAACATCTATAGCGTTTCATAAGAACGGAGAATATAATGTACACAAAACATATTTGCGTATCAGCCAATGAAAGTATTGCTGAGTTTTCTCCAGAAAACGGCGAGCTTTCAAAAATGCTCGGCGAGTTTACCGAGGTTTGTGCAGCCGACGGAAGAAATGCGGTGTATGTCGGTCGAAAAAACGGGAAAAAATTGTTTTTTGCAGGGGATTACTGTGGCTTTGCCTGTTTTGCTGACGGAACTCTTGTTGAGATATTACCTTTAGCAAAAGGCGGCACTACAAATGCAAGAAAGGAACTCTGCGCCGAATTTTGCAGACGATGCGGGTATAACTTTGAGCAATCAAATTTTGATCCAGAAATGAACTTTATGGAGTATTTCATCTCCATTTTTGCGGGCGAAACAGTGAAAATAATCAAAAGTGGCGTGCTTTCAGCATATGCAAGCCGCGAAGACAACCTTACCTCCGTACAGGGTACAATATTGTTTGCAGAGAATATCCGCCGTAATCTTGTCCATCGTGAACGCGTATACGTGCGACATGACGTTTTTACTCCAGACCGAGCTGAAAACCGCATAATCAAAGCGGCTGCCGCTATCCTCAACAAGCTGACCACGAACTCGCACAACTCTCATCTGCTGAAAGAGGCTTTATCATACTTCGATGAGGTAGCTGTACCATTAAATATTACAGCAGAGTTCGGAAAGTGTATAAATACACGGAATACTAAAAAATACAGTACTATTCTAAGTATCTGCAAAATGCTTTTTGACAAGAATGAGGGTACAGCCTTTACAGGAAAGTACGTTTCATGTGCACAGCTTTATAAAATCAAATCTCAAGCATAAGCTTATTTGCTAAAAAACTCCTATGGTTCTAAAAAAACCATAGGAGTTTTGTCATTATATTTACAGCTTTTTCTTTTCTTCCTCTATCATCTTGATGAGGTCATCTACGGACATATTTGATGGAGATTTCTTTCTCTCATTACGTTCGCTCTTATCAATGATATCTGAAATATCAGGTGTGCTGCTCTTTTTTGGCTTAGGAGCAGCTGTCGAAGGAGCAGACTGGCTTCTAAGAGGAGTTGTCTTTGGAACATCATTTCTTGACATTTCAGCAAGCTGACTCTTTGAAAGAATGCCTGTATTATCAGTTATCGGCTCTGAAACCGCAGGTCTCTGAGCTGTATTTGTATTTACTGTTGAAGCAGTAGCTGCTGCCTTTACACTAAATGAACCTGTGCGCTCACGCTCTGCCTCGGCTGTCTTTCGGAGCATTTCTTCTCTCAAGGCATCAGCAGTCGGCGCAGTAGATGATGAACCGCCTACATTCTTTGCGGCAAATGTGCTCTCGGCACTGCGCTGTGCCTTAAACTGCATTGTACGCTCTTTTTCCTTCTGATAAGGCGAATCAGGATTTACCTTCTTCTGACTGAAGTTCTCAGCTATAGACATCTTCTTACGTTCAAGCTCATTGCTTGGCTGAATCTCCTGTGATGGTTCGAAAAGAGGATTAGCATTCTTTTCGTGTAGATTTTTTCTGCTCTCGGAAACCGCTCTCTCCTTTTCTTTCTCATCGTACTCATAAAATCCGAAGTCCTCGTCATCTTCACCTTTTGAAGATGCTATCTTTGCAATGAAGAATATCACAAGAAGCACACATGGAAGCACAAGAAGTGCAAATATGCCCTTAATTCCTGAAGCAAACCTTATGAATGAGCCTATCCCGAGGCTTTGATTGTAACCAGTACATTTTGCAAGTATCTTATCCTTTGTTATGGACTCTTCACTCCCAACCTTTGTTGCATCTGCAGTAACATATTTCTGAGTACCGTCCTCAGCACTAACTATGTCAAAGATACTAAGCACCTTAAGGGTATCAGGAGAGTCAGCAGGATAGCAAAGAACTATATCACCCTTTGATATAGTCTCGTTCTTTGCGTCTGCCGCAAGAAGTGCAGCTCCCTCTGTAACGCTATCGCCCATGTTATCAGTCTCCTTGACAACATAAATGTATCTTCCGAACAGCTTTGGAGTCTTTCCACCAGAGAATGCAATATTGATAATAATCGATAATACGATCAGAATTATGCTAAGCGCGATAATAACAAATTTAAGTATTGAGAAGCGTTTTTCCTTTTCCATTTTACATCACCTTTTCATTTTCTTTTGTTGTCTTTATAATTCTACACTTTTTCAGTCATATTTTATGACCACGTTACCATTATATCACATATTTATACAAATTTCAAATATTTTTTTGAATAATTCTAAGTTTTATTTTTTAAATATATACAAACTGTTCATGGGGCTGTTTTTTCTTCCAGTATGTGCATATCATATATAGTACTGGCCTTAGTATGCACAAATTGCACAATCAGCATTTCCTATATATCCACTTATTAAACTATTTGTTTTATCGTTATCCGCAATATATAAATTTCGTTGACAAATATTTGTTTAATAATGCACTTGAAAAATAGTTTTTTTCATAGTATAATGAATGTGTATACTGGTCGTAAAGCGTTTTTTCGCAGTTTTTCCAAAAGCAGGTAGTATAACCCAAAAACTATTATACGATCAGTAATAAAGCCGTCCAACGGCAGATTGGAGATAATTTATGGCTACTAAAAAAGCAAATCCTCTGATGGATAAGATCAAAGAAGAGTTTCCGAGAAAGCTCCAGCTTTTATACAGCGTTTCTCCCGAAGAAGCTTCAGACAAACAGGTTTACCATGTTCTCTCCTCACTGATAGTCGAAATACTTGGTGCAAAGAGGCAAAGCTTCATAAATCATACCAGCTCGGTAGGCGGCAAACAGATATATTATCTTTCGATGGAGTTTCTCATGGGACGCTCTCTCAAAACCAGCATTTACAATCTTGAACTTGCTGATGGCATAAAGGAAATGCTTAAGCCCTATGATATAAACCTTGAAAAAATATACAAGATGGAGCCCGATGCAGGCCTGGGAAACGGCGGCCTTGGCAGACTTGCAGCCTGCTACCTCGATGGTCTCGCTACTATGGCTTTCCCTGCAATGGGTTACTCCATATGCTATGAGTATGGCATTTTTCAGCAGAAACTTGAGGACGGCTGGCAAACAGAACTCCCTGACAACTGGCTTCCAGGTGGTTCTGTATGGCTTGTTCCGAAACCAGAGCTATCAATAGATGTCCACTTTGAAGGTGATCTTCAGGAATACTGGGACAATCAGTACCACTATATATCTCATGTTAATTACAACACGGTCGTTGCAACTCCATACGACCTGTATGTTTCAGGCTATGGTTCTGAAGGAGTTTCCGTACTCCGCCTGTGGTCTGCAAAAGCGCCTAACTTCAACATGGAAATGTTTAACAGCGGAAACTATGAAGCAGCCCTCGCTCAGAACTCTGTTGCGAACGCTATTTCTAAGGTGCTTTATCCTAATGACAACCACCTAGAGGGCAAGGGGCTTCGCCTGCGTCAGCAATACTTCCTCTGTGCAGCTTCAATAGGCGATATTGTAAGCGCCCATATGGCTGTATATGGTACTCTCGAGAACCTCGCAGATAAGGTTGCTATTCACATTAACGATACTCACCCGACCCTTGCTATCCCTGAGCTCATGAGGATACTTCTTGACGACTGCGGCTACAGTTGGGAAAAATCATGGGATATCGTTACAAGGACTTTCGCTTACACCAACCATACAGTAATGGCAGAAGCTCTCGAAAAATGGGACGTCAATCTCGTAAAGCAGATAATACCAAGAATTTTCTCAATCATCATTGAGATAAACAACCGCTACTGCCAGTCTCTCGCCGAATGGAACGGGGACGACTGCGCAAAGACCTCTCGTATGTCTATTGTCAAAGACAATCAAATACACATGGCTACTCTCTGCGTTGCAGCTTCGCACAGCGTAAACGGTGTATCCAAACTCCATTCGGAGATAATCAAACAGTCTGTGTTCCATGAAGAATTCGAGTATACTCCTGAAAAGTTCAAAAACGTAACCAACGGAATTGCATATAGAAGATGGCTTTATCAGTCAAATCCTGCACTTACAAAACTCCTTACGGACACCATCGGTCCTAAGTTCATCAAAGACGGTGCAGAACTGGAAAATCTCAGAAAATTCCAGGACGATAAGGAAGTGCTCAAGAAGCTTATGGCTGTCAAGAAGGAAAACAAGGAATCCTTTGCGAAGTATGTCAAGGCCGAAACTGGAATAGAACTAAATCCCAACAGCATTTTTGACGTACAGGTTAAGCGTCTGCACGAATACAAGAGACAGCATCTCAACGTCATGAATATCCTTACAGACTACGCTTATCTACTCAACGATCCAGATGCTCCTTTCACGCCCAAAACATACATCTTCGCTGCAAAGGCTGCTCCTGGATACTACCTTGCAAAACAGATAATAAAAATGATATGGGCTTTATCAGAAGAAATAAAGCACAATCCAAAAATAAGCGAAAAACTTTCAGTTGTATTCCTCGAGAATTACTGTGTAACACTCTCAGAGCACCTTATGCCTGCCTCTGACGTTTCCGAACAAATATCACTTGCAGGAACAGAGGCTTCGGGTACAGGCAATATGAAGCTCATGCTCAACGGAGCTGTTACCATTGGAACTCTCGACGGTGCTAACATCGAGATAAAGGAAGCTTGCGGCGACGAAAATATCGTTATCTTTGGCATGACCACACCTCAGGTAAACGAACTGAGATACAGGGGCTACCACCCCAACGACTGCTATAACTATGATCCACGCATACGTGAAGCTATCGACCGTATGTATCATGGTATAAACGGCTGCACATTCAATGATGTAGCAAATTCGCTGAAAAACAATGATCCTTACATGGTACTTGCTGATTTCGACAGCTACAGAAAGGCTCAGCACTATATAACACAGTGCTACAATGACAAACTCAAATGGGCTAAAATGTCCCTAAACAATATCGCAGGCGCTGGTATTTTCTCCGCAGACCGTGCTGTTACAGAATATGCTGAAAATATCTGGCACCTCAGATAAAAAAAGAGGTACAACCCTAAAAAATACCGATAAACGGAGTGTGTTAAATGAAACCTTTATATGACACCTGGGATCCAATGTATAAGTCTATATTCGGTGCTGTCAGGCAGTATGAAACCTGTCGCTTCACCATAAGACTACCAAAGAACGTCCGTCCAGATTATTCTCCTGTGCTGGTACTCTTTCGAACAGGCTTCAAAGAGCGCTTTATCACTATGAATTCAGTAGAGGAGGAAGAGGACTGCATTGCATACTCGGCTGAGTACAACGCAAGATATACCGATGTTCATTTCTACTATTTCTCATATACTGAGGGTGGTACACGCCACTATATCAAGAGAATAAATATCCACGAGGGTGGACTTGACGCAGGCGAGATGTTCCAGCTTACAGTCTACAACAGCACTTACGAGACCCCCGATTTTCTCAAGGGAGGTGTTATGTATCAGATATTCCCTGACCGCTTCTGCAACAGCGGCAAGCCTAAAGAGAATATCCCGGAGGGACGAATCCTACGCGATGACTGGGGTGGAACCCCACTATACAAACCTGACGAAAACGGTCACGTTTGGAACAACGACTACTTCGGCGGTGATTTCGAGGGAATAAAGTCCAAACTCCCTTACCTAAAAGGACTCGGTGTTACTTGTATCTACCTAAACCCTATATTTGAAGCTCATGAAAATCACCGCTACAATACAGCAAACTATATGAAGGCGGACCCTCTTCTTGGTACCAATGAGGAGTTCGAGGAACTCTGTAAAGCTGCCGAAAACTACGGAATATCCATAATTCTTGACGGAGTTTTCTCACATACCGGTGCAGATAGTGTTTACTTCAACAAATACGGACGGTATCCTGATCTTGGAGCTTACCAGTCACAGGAAAGCCCCTACTACGATTGGTACAGTTTCATCGAATTCCCGAATGTATATGAAGCATGGTGGGGAATTGATACTCTCCCCAATGTTTTTGAAAACAACGAGGACTATACAGAATATATCTGTGGTGATGAAGGAGTTCTGCGGTACTGGCTTGATAGAGGAGCCGCAGGCTACCGTCTTGATGTTGCAGACGAGCTTCCTGATAAATTCCTGGGAAATCTGAGAAAATGCGTTAAAGAATATGACAGCAACAAAGTCATAATCGGCGAGGTATGGGAAGATGCTACCAATAAGGAAAGCTATGGCATTAAGCGTCGATATCTTCTAGGTGACCAGCTTGACTCGGTAATGAACTATCCGTTCCGTGAAGCTATCATGAACTTTATAAAAGGCGGCAAGCCTGTTGATTTCATAAACACAGTAATGTCAATTGTTGAGCATTATCCTAAACCTACTATCGACGTACTTATGAATTTTGTCTCTACTCACGACATTGAACGCGCTATAAACCGCCTTGCAGGCGACGACTGCGATGGCAAGAGCAAAGAGTGGATGGCGGAGCGCTACCTTACTTCTGAGCAATATGAACACGGAAAAGAAATGCTCAAGGCTGCCATGGCTATACAATTTTTCCTTCCGGGTGTACCGAGTATCTACTACGGAGACGAAGCAGGACTTCAGGGGTATAAAGACCCATTCAACCGCCGTTGCTACCCATGGGGAAATGAAGATACAGACCTTATCGAATACGTTTCTGAGCTCAGCCGTGTAAGAAAGTCTATACCGAGTATGCGCGACGGAATGATCTTCTTCGTAATCAACGAAAAAGAGACACATGACAGTCGTCTTATCGGTTTTGCACGTAAAGGCCAGAAACAGGAGTATATCTTCTTCATAAACAGAAGCAGTGATACGGTACAGCTTGGCAATATAAGTGAGATACTATCACGTTACAGCGATATACAACCATTCTACGGCGAATTTATGGACGATACCATTACGGTAAAACCATATGGATATACGATAATAAAGGCAAATTTCGTAAAATAAGGAAGGTGAGCAGCTATGAAGCTGACCATTGATGGAGCTCCATGCAAGGTCTGAGGGAACTGCATGGAGAATACAAAGCTAAAGCTATAGACTGAAAGCTTACGGCAATAACTCCCTCTGACTTTGCTTTTGAAGTTATATCTTATCATAAAGGAGCAAAGTCAAATGATAAAAGGAATAAAACAATTAAGATCATATCTCTTGCTCTGGAGCACACAGTCTCTTTCCACTCTTGGAAGCTCAATGACTAGTTATGCTCTAGTGCTATGGCTCTACATGAGCAGCGGTTCAGCACTAAAAACAGCCATGCTAACTGTATGCTCATATGCACCATATGTTGCAATGAGCATTTTCGCTGGAGCGCTAAGCGATAAATGGAACAAAAAACGTACAATGCTCGTATGTGATCTCTTCGCAGCACTCACTACAGTAGCGGCATTCCTGCTAATAAAGGCAGAAGCTCTACAGCCGTGGCATTTATACGTGATAAATGCCTTAAACGGGCTTATGAATACAGTTCAGCAGCCTGCAAGTGAAGTCGCGGCAACCCAACTGATACCAAAGGAATATTATCAGAAAACAGGGGCTTTGCGTTCTCTTTCACAGTCGCTGAATACCATTCTCACCCCAGTAGTGGCAACGCCACTTTTTGCATTTGGAGGCATTTCAGCAGTTATAGCTCTCGACCTCGTTACGTTTTCGACAGCTTTCATGACACTTCTGCTGTTCATACCTATCCCAGAGCCGAAAAAAGAGGAAAAAGACAGGGAATCCGTTTTTTTCTTGGCAAAGGCAGGACTTTCATGGCTGAAATCAAATCCTCTCATACTTAAACTGATATTTTTTCTTTCAGGTATAAATCTCATAGCTTCAGCCTATAATGCTGCTCTATCACCTATGATACTATCAAGAGAAGCAGGAGGCAAAGGTATTCTCGGCGCGGTAAACTTCTGCGCTGGAGCAGCAACGTTGATAGGAAGTTTCATTGCTTCATCAACTCCTGCCCCGAAAAACCGAGTAAGAGCTATATGTCTGTCACTATTCTGCTCAATGAGCACAGAGAATTTTCTCCTAGCATTCAGCAATTCACCCATAGTTTGGTGCATAGGCGCAGTCCTCGGATGGCTTTTGATACCGTATATGGGTGCAAATCTCGATGTTATACTAAGGAGCTCTATCCCTACGGAAATGCAAGGGCGTGTGTACGCTTGTCGTAATACCTTGCAGTTTTTCACCATACCGATAGGTTATCTGACAGGTGGAGCTCTCATTGACAAATTCTTTGAACCACTTATATCGCAGCGGTCAGACGAAAGCTTACTTGTGTCAATTTTCGGTAACGAAAAGGGTTCAGGAGCTGCTATGTTCCTTGCATTTCTCGGTTTTTCTGGAGTTGTAATTTGTGTAATATTCAGTTTATTGCTTCATCGTGAAAATGCAGATAAGTTCATATAATAATATCTATGATATGCGGAGTTTTCCTCCGCATATCTTCGCTCCAAAACTGTCCTTCAGTGGCGTACAAGCGTATTCACCAAAAATACAGTTAGCTATTCGCCTATTTTTGGCTTTCTGTCAATTGATTTCAGGAACAAAAAGGCATATAATAGTTATTGCTGTAAAATTATCAATGTTATAAAGGAATGATATATATGAATAATAAGGTCGTTAAGTTCGGCGGAAGTTCTCTTGCAGACGCGAACCAATTCAAAAAGGTCGCAGCTATTATCAAGAGTGATGATAAGCGCAGATACGTTGTTCCATCAGCTCCAGGAAAACGCTTTTCTGACGATATAAAGATAACAGATATGCTTTATAAGTGTAGCGATCTTGCAGGCAGCGGCATGGACTTCTCAAAGGATTTCCAGATAATAAAAGACCGTTATAATGGAATCATTTCTGAGCTTGGCATCGATTTATCACTCGACGAAGAGTTCGACGCTATTGCCAAGGAACTCAAAAACCGCCCTGCTAAGGACTTTGCCGCAAGCCGTGGTGAGTACCTCAACGGAAAAGTGCTTGCAAATTATCTTGGCTTCAACTTCGTTGATGCCGCTGAAGTAATAATATTTGATACAAACGGTATTCTTCTACTTGACGAAACAGTAAAGGCTATACGTGAAAGACTCAAGGGACTTGAAAACGCTGTTATACCCGGCTTCTACGGAAGAACTACAGAAGGCTTCATAAAAACATTCTCGAGAGGCGGCTCTGACGTTACTGGATCAATCATTGCAAATGCAGTTAAAGCTGATATATATGAGAACTGGACAGATGTTTCAGGCTTCCTCGTTGCAGACCCTAGAATAGTTGACAATCCCGACGTCATAGAGGTAATTACTTACCGTGAGCTCCGCGAGCTGGCATATATGGGAGCTTCTGTTCTCCATGAGGACGCAATTTTCCCAGTACGTTCAGCAGATATACCAATCAATATCAGAAATACCAACTCTCCCGAGGACGCAGGTACTATGATAGTAGGCAATGATTTTGATTTCAGCAGAGAAAGCGTAAAGCATACTATAACAGGTATCGCAGGCAAGAAAGGATTCAGTACAATAAATATCGAAAAGGCTATGATGAACAATGAGACTGGCTTCGGCATGAAGGTCCTTAAAGTCCTTTATGACAACGGTCTTTCCTTCGAACATATGCCATCAGGTATCGACACTATGAGCATTACCGTCAGCACCGAAAAACTTGATCCTGTACGCGACAAGGTACTTGGAGATCTCCGCAAGGCTGTAAATCCTGATCATCTAGAGATTGAAGACGGCATCGCCCTCCTCGCAGTTGTTGGACGCCGCATGAAGAATACAAGAGGTACTGTTGCACGTATTTTCGCTTCTATGGCTCATGCACGCATCAACGTAAAGATGATAGATCAAGGTTCAAGCGAACTTAATGTTATAATTGGAGTCAGCGAGAACGACCTCCCTGAGGCTATCCGCAGAATATACGATATGTTCATTAACTCAGAGAAGAAGTAAAAAACTATGGGCGCCCGTCGGGCGTCCGTTTTTGTTGTAAGCAAAAACCTTTAGCTTTATTGACATATCGTATTCTCTGTGATATACTTTTATTATTGAATTGTGACTCTTTTTCTGGCGGATGATATCCGCCCTTAAAATAATCAACAGGAAAGGAATAATCATGAATTCGCCCGAAATACTATATATGGTAGTTCCGTGCTATAATGAACATGAAGTGCTCAGACAGACGGCGGAACAACTCCAAAACAAATTCAAATCCCTTATGGCAGAAAAACTCATTTCTCCCAAAAGCCGCATTGTTTTTGTAAACGATGGCTCTTCAGACCAAACTTGGAGCATTATCAAAGAACTCCACGAAGCCTGTCCAAATCTTTTTTCGGGTATCGACCTCGCCCACAACAGCGGTCATCAGAACGCCGTTCTCGCAGGTCTCATGACAGTCAAGGATATCTGCGATATGTGCATAACTATGGACGCAGATCTACAGGACGATATCAACACTATTGACGAAATGGTTAAAAAGTACTACGAGGGAAATCATGTAGTCTACGGCGTAAGAAGCGCAAGAGATACCGATACTTTTTTCAAAAAATTCACAGCGGAAGGATTTTACAAGTTCATGAAAGTAATGGGCGCTGACGTAGTCTATAACCACGCAGATTTCCGTCTTATGAGCAAGAGAGTTTTACAGGAACTTGCAAATTTCAAGGAAGTTAACCTGTTCCTCCGCGGAATGGTTCCACTTGTCGGTTTCCAGAACTGCAAAGTTTACTACGAACGCCACGAAAGAGCTGCAGGTGAAAGCAAGTACCCACTAAAAAAAATGCTCTCCTTTGCAGTTAATGGTATTACTTCATTCAGTACAAAGCCACTTAAACTCATTACTGCTCTCGGGCTTATCATGTCTGTTGCAAGCTTCTTTGCATTTATATGGGCGTTTATCACTAAGTTTTTCGGCTACACTGAGCTTGGTTGGTCGAGTACTGTATGTTCCATCTGGCTTATCGGTGGCTTACAACTCTTCTGTCTCGGTATCATAGGCGAATACATAGGCAAGATATATGCAGAGGTCAAGCAACGTCCGCGATACATTATTGCGGAATTTCTCAGTGATACAAACCAAAAGGACGAAAAGTAACAATTCTAATAAGGAGGAGCAGAAAATGGACTCTTTACTTAACACAATAACAGTATTTTTTTCCCAATACTGGGCTATAATTATATTTATCGCAGTACTGATAATACTTATAAAAATAAAACACAAAATAAAAAAGGCATTATTTCTGGCTATTCTTATCGGAGCTGCCCTTTTCGCTTCGGGCATCACTTTCTTCAATTTCAAGTAGACACATATAACAGTGCAGTTTATGATTATCACACTTAAATTGCGCTGTTTTTGTTTTGCAGCGGAAATTTCATAGAGTAAGAACGAATAAAGCGACATCCCTGCATGGCTAAAGGCTAAGAGCTAATGGCCAAAAAAGCTTGACATTTCATTAACTATGCGGTACAATATAATGTGACTATTATAAAATAAAAGCGAGGTTGCTTATTATGCTTAAAAACAATGAAAAAGTAATGGATAAGATCGTTGACCTTTGTAAGTCAAAGGGCTTTGTTTACCCTGGCTCGGAGATTTACGGTGGTCTTGCAAATACATGGGACTACGGTCCTCTCGGCGTTGAACTCAAGAACAACATAAAGCGAGCATGGATGAAAAAATTTGTACAGGAGAACAAATACAATGTAGGTCTTGACTCCGCAATCCTAATGAACCCACAGACATGGGTGGCTTCGGGACATATCGGTGGCTTCTCAGACCCTCTTATGGACTGTAAAGAATGTAAGACCCGTCATCGTGCAGACAACCTCATTGAGGACTTCGACGGCACTAACGTTGCAGGCTGGTCAAATGACCAGATGATGAACTACATAAAAGAAAAAGGCATTACATGCCCTAACTGCGGCAAACAGAATTTCACTGATATCCGCCAGTTCAACCTCATGTTCAAGACATTCCAGGGCGTTACAGAGGACAGCAAGTCCGAACTTTATCTTCGCCCCGAAACTGCACAGGGTATCTTTGTAAACTTTGCTAATATTCAAAGAACCACACGTAAAAAGGTTCCTTTCGGCGTTGCACAGGTTGGTAAGTCTTTCCGTAACGAAATAACACCTGGTAACTTCATCTTCCGTGTACGTGAGTTCGAGCAGATGGAGCTTGAGTTCTTCTGTAAACCAGGTACAGATCTTGAGTGGTTTGACTACTGGAGAAGTTACTGCAAGAACTTCCTGCTTTCTCTTGGTCTTAAAGAAGAGAACCTCCGTCTACGTGATCACGATAAGGAAGAGCTTTGCTTCTATTCAAAAGCAACTACAGACTTTGAGTACCTCTTCCCATTCGGATGGGGTGAGCTCTGGGGCGTTGCAGACAGAACAGACTACGATCTTACACAGCATATAAATACAAGCGGCAAGTCACTTGAATACTTTGACCCTGAGACAAATGAAAAGTACATTCCTTATGTTATTGAGCCATCTCTCGGCGTAGAGAGACTTTTCCTCTCAGTTGTTACTGAGGCTTATGACGAGGAAGAAATAGTTTCCACAGACAAGGACGGCAACGAAAAGAAGGAAACAAGAACAGTTATGCACTTCCACCCTGCACTTGCTCCTTTCAAGGCTGCTGTACTTCCTCTCGTTAAGAAGTTGTCTCCAAAGGCAGAAGAAGTATACGATATGCTTTCCAAGAAGTTCATGGTTGACTTTGACGAGGCAGGCACTATCGGTAAGAGATACCGCCGTCAGGACGAGATAGGAACTCCTTTCTGTATTACATACGACTTCGATACACTTGAGAAAGATAACTGCGTAACTGTCCGCGATCGTGACACAATGCAGCAGGAAAGAGTAAATATCAATGACCTCGTTGCATATCTCGAGGCTAAAATGGTATTCTAAAAAAATAGAAATATTATAGAACCCAAATAAGCCATAGTTCCTGTACTATGGCTTTATTTAACAGGAGAATGTATGCAGACATCGGAGAGTTTCGCATTAAGTGCATTATTGTCCTTTTCGGGTGGCTTGCAGGATGCATATACCTACAACATCAGAGAAAAGGTTTTTGCAAACGCTCAGACTGGAAATGTCGTGCTGATGAGTCAGTGCTTCATGACAGGGGAGATCCAAAAAGGACTACGTTATATGTACCCTCTAATAGCCTTTACGCTAGGTATTTTCATAGCTGAAAGGATAGAAAACAAATATAAGGATAGCAGATTTCTCCACTGGAGACAGATAATCATCATAGTCGAGATGATTGTCCTCTCTATTGTAGGATTTATGCCATCATCACTTGATATGCCTGCTAATATGATGGTCTCATTTGCCTGCTCCATGCAGGTTCAAACATTCAGGACGGTCAGAGGCTACGGCTACGCAAGCACCATGTGTATAGGGAACCTTAGAAGCGGTACTGAGAGCTTTTCCCAGTATCTCCGCGATAAGAATAAAGATGCTCTATACAAATCTCTGCATTTCTTCGGTATAATACTTTTTTTCGCTGTGGGTGCAGGTTTTGGTGGAGTTTTTTCCTCTATGTTTGGAATAAAAACTATATGGATATCGGTAGGACTTCTGCTTTTGGCAGCTATAATGATGATACAGAAAAAGGTCAAAATATAACAGGAAAGGACTGCTATCGCAGTCCTTTCCTGTTATATAAGTTATTACCGGATGCACAATATATCTGCACAAAGCTAATTGCTTAAGAATTCCTCAATAACGTCAATATCTCCGTAAGTTCGTAAAAGAGTATATCCCGTATTTTCAAGGACTGCGTTTACAAAATCATCCCTTTCGATACGGTCAGGACGAGAATGTGAAGTGTCATCAAGTTCAATAAGCACTACTATAGCCGTTTCCTCATCCGCAAGAGCAAAGTCTATATGCTTTGCCTTTATTTTATTGAAACATTCCATCCAATATGGATTTTCCGCCTTTGGCTTGGGCTCAATAAGGTCAGCGAGCCTCACTTTTGTGTATATGCTAAGCCCATACTCGTCTGCGAGTGGCTTTAAAGTCTTGTAAAACTCGTACTCTCTGTCCGTAAGTATGGTTTTTGCAGTGAAAAGCTTAGTTATATCAGGTCTGTGAACTCGTCTGTAAACCCAAACCGCAAAACCTGCCACGCATACTAAAAACAGGAGCGCAAGCACATCATTTCCACTCATATCACTTGTCCGAGTGTGTCATATCTGTAACCTTGCCGTTCTCATCTATTTCCGCAAGACTGTGGCGGAAAGCTCCTGAACCACCGCTCACAAAAAGCCTGTCATCAGCTGTACAGATGCCGTAAATAAAATCAGTGTTTTCAAGATCTGAGGCTTTAAGTATCTCCTTGCTATTTCCGTCCTTGTCCGTAACAACTTCCGTAATAGTTTCGGAAGCGCTGTCGTCGATGATATTATGGTCTGAACAAGCCGTAACAAAGGGAGTTGCAAGGAAGACGCCCAAAACGGCTGCGGCAATACGTTTTTTCATATTTGTTCCCTTATTTCCTTGATTAATATATTATTCATTTTTTATTATATCACCCATAAAGTACAATGTCAAAGGAAATGGGCGAAAACTCCCTTATATCATAAAAAGGACCGCTTTGAACGGTCCTTTTTGGTCATGTTGTGGTTTCTTCCTCGGGTTCGAGTAAAATATTCTCGTCAGGTATATCGTTTGCAGCAGCTTCAAAGTCGTATTCTGTGAATTGATCAACCTTTTTCATTTTCAAAATGAATCTGCTCTCAGAGTTTTCATTGTCCAGAACCAATGTACCGCCCTTAATAGTCATCACAAAGCCCTCCATATCATTCCAGAGATAGAGTTGCTCCTTTTTCTCAGGTTCCCATTTATAACTCTGCGAGGAATTGAGTATTGACATTGAAGCAGTATTGTCCTTGTTCATTTCAAGCTGGAATGACACGTTTACTGGGTAATCACCGAGATTTTCGGTATAAACTTCCTCGCCCATAGTTATCTCCGAAGCTTCCCATTTGCCAATAAATTTGCTGTAATCCACCTTGTCTAAACCGGCCTCTGTCGTAGTCTCAACAACTGTAAACTCGCTTACGGGAAGGAGATAGTAAATGTCTGCTTCATCGCCGTAATTTGGAGTAGTCATAATCATTTCGCCTTGACTTACGGTACAATCAAAGCTCTCGTCAGGGCTTCTCATATGAAGCACGTCGTTTCCATCCTCGTCCACGGTTATGCCCCAGTTATATTCCATGACTCTTTCTTTTCCGTGTGGATTGAGGTTATCATAATATTTTGCCTTATTATCGTCAGTTATCTCAAGACGGCAGACAGAACTGAGAAGATAATTCTCATAAAATGTCTCATATATCTCTCCGTTTACTTTAACCTTGTAGGTTTCCCACTTGCCAAGGAACTGTTTTCCCGTATTGTCAATATTTTCTGTATTTAAAGCAGTTGTCGTCACATTCTCCGTAACAGACTGCCCGTCATTATCATTGTGCGTCTTTTTCTTATTATCACAGCCGCCAAAAGCTCCTGCAAGCAGAACGGCTGACAAGCAAAAACAAATAGTTTTTCTCATATATGCTCCTTTTTACTGTGTAATACCGAAGTTCTGTATCGCACTTGCTGCGGCATTGAGATCATCGGGGTCTATTTCCGTAAATTCATCTACCTTTACAAGTTCTATAGACGAGCCATTTTCCTCAACAACAAGCTTTCCGTCTTTATATTTCATAATCATTGTCTCAGGATCGTTTTTTCCTGTAAGATCCTTAACTGTGAACTGCAGAACGTCTGTCTCAGTCTCTTTCCATCTAATTTCGGTATTTTCGTTTGCGTTGTTTATAACGTCGTTATTAACGGCGGACTTCCATATAACTTTCCCGTTATCCTCTATCTCAAAGCGGAACAGCGCCCCCAGAGGAACTCCAAGAAATTTTTCCATAGTTTCGCCATTAACAGTAAGTCCTGTAGCTTCCCACTTTCCGATATACTTGGGATCACGCTTTTCTCCACAGCTGACTAAGCATATCAGCATTAACATCGCTACAAGTGTCAATGATATTATTCTTTTCACGTTATTTCTCCTTTACTGCGGTATTGGTATAGTGAAATCATCGACCCTGCCGAAGCATTCCACGAGATCTCCGTCAGAAGTAGCCGTTTTCTTACTGAGATCGTATCCAATATAGTCGAAATGCTCTATCTTTTCTCCCATATTCTCAAAATTGACGTCTATTCCGCCGTCAGCCGTAACTTTCCAGCATATAAGCAGCTTTTCGTTCTCGGAAGTATAATAGAAACCATTACCATCATTTGTAAGTTCAAATCTTTTCTTGGTTATTTCATTTTCATCCTTTTCAACTCCGCCGAGGAACTCCGCAGATGTCTCCCACTTGCCAGATATCTCAGATATCAGTTCTTCGTCAGATTTGCTTCTCGTAGCATCTACAGAAGCCGTTACACCCTCATTTGAAACAGGGTGACTTCCACATGAAACTCCACAACAAAGCAATACTGAAACGAATATATATATAATCGTTTTTTTCATAATCCTCTCCTTTTTGTATACTTGTATTATACAGCATAATATCTATATTGTAAAGCCTTTTATTCCAAATCGAGTAAGAGGCGGCGATGACGCCGCCGACATCTCAGTCGAGTAGCCCAGTGGATTTTCAACGCAAGGCTCTCACAGAACCGTGCGCAAAGCTCTCGCTTCACACGGCTCTTCGTATTCCCATTATGGTTTCCAGCCGAGATCCCAATGTGCAAACATGTTGGGCAAACAAAAGCTGCCGTATGATGCGGCAGCCTGTTTTTACTTTGTTTTTGTCTTATAAAGCATCCATATAAGCTCAAGAATTCCTACACCGATAAAGCAAAGCATGGTTTTCATACTGGGCTTTTTCACCTTGAAACGAGTGATAAATGCAATAGCTATAACAAGGAGAGAACCTCCATAAACCTCGGGAAACCAATCACCTATATCTTTATGGAAACTGTATATAAGCGGTATTATCAGCGCAACACTAGTAACCGGCAATCCCTCATAAACCTTTCGATTCTCAGAAGTCTTGGATTGTCTTTCCTCCTCTGCCACATTAAAATATGCAAGTCTAATAACAGCGCACAGTGGGAAGAGTATGAGTATCGGCAGATCGCACCAGTCTCTCATGCCAATGGAATAGCCTATTATCGCCGGCAAAACACCGAAACATATGGCGTCGCACAACGAATCTATCTGTATACCGAACTTTTTCTCGCTTTCGGTACGGTCTTTTTTTGTACGGGCGACCTTACCATCAAACATATCACACAATCCCGAAACCATAAGACAGATTATGGCATATTCGGGGTGAGATCTCATTCCGCCGTATCCTGCCGCGAAGAACATGCCTATTACCGACGAAACAAGGCTCATATATGTAAGGATAACCGTATAGTTATAATATCCGATCATTAATTCTAACCTCAAATGATTTTGCTGCAGTATATACCATTACGATATAAAAAGCACTGATTCCCTATCTAATAACTGTTTAAAAAGCAACTATTAAACCTGTATTTCATTATATCATAATCTATATGCTTTTTCAAGTATTTTATTGTAATTTCAAACAATTTACAGTTCATTCGCTATTTTTCTTCCTTCCGCGTTTTACCACAGCTTTTCCCGCTGCCTTTGCGACAGTTCTTGCGGTAGACTTTTTCGAAGACATCCTTTTAGCAGTCTTTTCGCGATTAACGCGGAGTTGCTCTTGCTTTGAACTCTTGTCCTCAAGTAACTTATACGCTTCATCATAGAAATATTCCTGTGAATTGATTGGTTTTTCACGGCTTCTGCGCTCACGGACATACTCACCGCTGCTGAGCATTATCCTTGCCTTGACGTTATCACGCATCATTATACGAAACATATCGCGGATACGTTTTCTAAGCTTCTCATCCTCCACGGGAACAGCAACTTCTACACGACGGACGGTGTTTCTGCTCATATAATCAGCAGAACCTATGTATATTTTCTGGTCTTTTCCGTCTTTACCGAAAATGAAAATACGGCTGTGCTCAAGGAAACGTCCAACTATACTGCGAATAGTGATATTCTCGGTAAATCCCTGAACCCCTGCGATAAGACAACATAATCCGCGGACTATGAGCTCTACTTTTACACCTGCCTGTGAAGCTTCTATGAGCTTCGCGATAATTGCAGGATCGTTGAGAGAGTTAATTTTCGCAGCAATATAACCATTTCCACCATTTTCAGCAAGCTCTATCTGTTCGTCCATCATGGCTAACACCTTAGGTCTCAATGCAAGAGGCGAAACAAGAAGTTTTTTCGTGTTTTCAACGAAACTTCCGTTAAGAAGCGCAGTAAACACTGCTTCTGCATCGGCAGCGATAACTCTGTCAGCAGTAAGAAGCATAAGGTCTGTATATAAAGTTGCTGTCTTTTCGTTATAGTTTCCAGTGCCTATCTGTGTAACGTAGTCATATCCGCCACCCTGAGCCTTTCGCGTAATAAGTAGAAGCTTAGAGTGAGCCTTATACTCCTTTGGTCCATAGATGACTTTTACGCCTGCTTCCTGCAGCTGCTTCGACCACTCGATGTTGTTTTCCTCGTCAAAGCGTGCGCGAAGCTCTATCATAACAAGAACTTCTTTGCCCTGTTCCGCAGCTGTACACAGCGCGTCTATAACCTTGCTGTTGCGTGCAAGACGATAGAGAGTTATCTTTATGGAAGTTACCTTAGGATCGTTCGCCGACTCCTGCAAAAGCCTTATAAACGAAAGATTTATGGACTCAAACGGATAACTAAGAAGTATATCCTTTGATTTTATCTGCTGGAATACAGGTCTCGAATCCGAAAGGGTCGCAGGTTTACGCGGCGACCTCGGTACATAGTGAAGTACTGTATTTTCATCATATTCCTGCAAAGTGTATAGATATGAAAGATCTAGAGGAATCCTTGTTGTAAATACACGTACATTTTTTAGTTTCAGTTTCTTGCAGATATAATCAAGTGCGTCACGACTAAAAACATCAGATATTTCTAAACGCACAGGTGCAAGACGTTGACGCTTATCAACAAGTTCCTCCATACGGCGTCGGAACTCCGGACCTCTTCCCGAAGCCATTATATCAGCGCTTCTTGTAACTCTTATAAGTGCTCGGTCGATGACCTTATAGTTCTTGAACATCTGATGAGCAAAGCGAAGAATAACCTCTTCCTCAAGAATAAAGCGTTTTCCGTCGGAACTGAGGTGTATTATCCTTTCCGAACGACTGGTATTAGCTGGAATAATACCTATAGACACACCTTTTTTCGCGGCTAGCTGAACTACTGCGTATATTTCCTTATTTTTTAGAAACGGAAACGGAAGAGCATCATTTACAACAACTCCTGACACAAATGGCTTCAATTCACGTTTGAAGTACATTTCTAAAAATGCCTGTTCCTCCTTAGTCGCCTTGTCGTAGGAAACATGTTCAAAGCCATAAGCAGCAAGCTCACCCATTGTTTTACGCAGAGCCTCCTCAACAGATGGCTGCATTCTGCGGACAGCTGTGAATATGGCGTCAAGCTGCTGAGAAGGAGTCATACCTGAGAATTTATCCTTTTTTTCTTTCTTTTCTTTTGCTTTATCAGTGATAGAGCCCACCCTGACCATAAAGAATTCGTCTAAATTACTTTGATATATAGCTGAAAAGGAAAGCCTTTCAAGAAGCGGAGTTTCAGAATCCGTCGCTTCTTCGAGCACCCTTTTGTTGAATTTAAGCCATGAAAGCTCCCGATTTTCGAGATATTCCATAATTGTTCTCCTGTTCTTTTTTCTAATTTGAAATCAATATTTAAATTGTCCGTTGCCTATAAACTCGCATATAAGCGAATCTGGTGTAACATCAGTCTTTTTTATTGGTTTGAGCTTTTCGAGCACACCTATACACTCGCGTACCTCAGGAACGTCTGTAAGTTCCTGAAGCTGCAACAGAAGATCATCCCTGTATACTGATAGCTCATATGCCATAAAGGTATCGATATCATAATCTGAACGATATTTATAAGGCATTATATACTTGTTTTCACCTGCTTCTACGCTTTGGAACATATTCATAGTCTCGCGGAGAGAGCGCTTGCGGAAGTTCTTGTCACGTATCATGCGGCGCATAAGACGAACTCTTGATGGATGAAGTAATATCCCATCGTCGGAGATTCTTGTTCTGACACTGACATAGATTTTGCTTATCATTCTATCAGGAACTGTTATTACCGCAGGATTAAGGGCGTGAATACCCTCAAAAATTACTATCTCGCCCTCGTTTCGCTTGAATTTCTTTCCAGATCCACAACGCGTTGAAGTTTTGAAATTGTACTTGGGAAGCTCTATCTCGCGACAGGCACATATGTCCTCTATCTGTTCGTTGAGTAACTCACAGTCCACGCGAAGCGGTGATTCTAGGTCCATTTTTCCTTCCGCTGCAAGAGTCTTTTCTGCTTCAGTAAGTGGACAGAACCAGTTATCCATTGAAAGAGTATGGGTTTCATGACCCATTTCATCAAGAATCTTTTCTATCATCATCGCTGTAGTGGTCTTACCCGAACCCGAAGGTCCCGAAAGCAATATTACAGGTTTTTCGTCATAATTATCGGCAATATCATCGGCAATTTTCTTTAGCTTATAAAAGTATTCCTCGTTGACTGACCTGATAAAATCCTTAGAATCAGTTTCTATTCCCTGATTAATTCTTGTTATCTCAATATTCATCAGAATTCTCCTGTTTTTATTTTTTAGCAGAGCCTCAACATCTGCACGCTTATCGCCCAGATAATAGCCCCATACATTATCATCCACAAGATAGCTCCTCTACGGATCAGTTTGGACAAACGAAAACTCATAACTTATCTAAGAGATGTGTCACGCACATTGATGTCTAAAAGCAACAGTGACATGCTCCCGCCGCTCAATGAAGCAGTCCCGTTCGGGGCTTTCTACACAGACCGAAGTAATCAAATAACCATATCATACATTACCTTTGTCAGTTATGTTTGAATGTCAAAATCATTATCCATAGTAAACATCACATCCTTATAATGTAATATTATATCACATTTTTTGGCGTATTTCAACCCGTTAATTTGGTATTTTTAACGTTCAATTCAACAAAATGTTGAATTTCATTAAAAAACTTCACACCAAAACAAAAAAACCTCTGACGTAAATCATACTGTGCATCATCACAGGCCTTTAACTGATAGCTTTTTATTTTAAAATTACTCTTGACAAACAGTAAAATCTGTGCTAAGATAATTGTACAATATTATAAAATCGTCGATGAGGAAGGCTTTTTCGACAGTAACGCTCACAGAGAGCTGCCGTTCGGTGCAAGGCAGAAGCGTTCAGAAAACAGCATACCGCCTCTGAGTATGCCCAATAAGCATCGGGAGCTCCCGTTACAGAGCACTTGAGATACGGAAAAAACTTCGTGTGAATCAGGGTGGAACCACGGTATATTATCGTCCCTTGTGCCTATTACAGGCGTAAGGGATTTTTTGTTATCATTGCTTCGGGAGGTGAAAAATGTGAGCAACATAAAATACAACGAGCAAGAAGAAGCGTTTGAGCTTCCCTATAAACTGTGGAACGAAAATATGACAGTCCGTTTTTATACCGACAAAGAAGCTGATATTATAAAAAACCTCAAGGATATAGCAAAAAAGCTCGCAAAGCTGGACAGCAGCAAAAGTACTCTTGCAGGTATGCTGATTGATGAGGGATACTACGAAGGATGTAATGCAGATGAGCTTGCAAAGATACTGAAACTCGAAAACGTTTATGTCGATATAGATGACGAGGAAAACGTCGTGTGCTTCGATACAGGAACCGATGATGACTATATGCAAGGCCTGGCACATGTTGAGCTCTTTGGCGAGCTTTTTGAGATAACCGGATGGGTGGAATAAATATTATTGGGAAACGACGAATTGTTCAGTAAAGAATAATTAACATAAACGATATCAAAAAAGGAGAGATTGACATGATTAAATTAACATTACCTGACGGCAGCGTTCGCGAGATTGAAGCTGCACAATCAGCCGCAGAAATTATCAAGAGCATAGGCATGGGCCTTTACAAGGCTGCTTGCTGTGTAAAGGTAAACGGAGAAGTTAAAGACCTTCGTACAATTATTGACAGTGACTGTCAGTTCGAGGTATGCACATTTGATTCCATAGATGGAAAAAAGACTTTCTGGCATACAGCTTCACATATCCTTGCACAGGCTGTTAAAAGACTTTATCCTGCTGCAAAACTTGCTATCGGTCCTGCTATTGACAATGGTTTCTACTATGATTTTGACCTTGAAAAGCCATTTACTCCCGAGGAACTTGAAAAAATCGAAGCTGAAATGAAAAACATCGTTAAGGAAGGAATAGAGCTTGAAAAATTTGAGCTTTCACCTGCAGATGCTATTGCAAAGCTAAAGGAAATGGACGAACCATACAAGGTTGAGCTCTGCGAAGAACATGCTGATAAAGGCGAGCCTATCTCATTCTACAAACAGGACGAATTCATTGACCTCTGTGCAGGTCCTCACCTTATGACAACAGCTCCAGTAAAGGCATTCAAGCTTATTTCATGTACAGGCGCTTACTGGCGCGGCAGCGAAAAAAATAAAATGCTCAGCCGTGTATATGCTACAGCATATCCGAAAGCTGCCGATCTTGAAGCCGACCTCAAGCAGCGCGAGGAAGCCAAACTCCGCGATCACAACAAGCTCGGACGTGAGCTGGAATACTTCACAACAGTAGATGTTATTGGACAGGGACTTCCTGTACTTCTTCCAAAGGGCGCAAGAGTAGTTCAGCTTCTCCAGCGCTGGGTAGAAGATGTAGAGCAAAAGCGCGGCTATCTCCTTACAAAGACACCTTTATTCGCTAAGAGAGAATTCTTTAAGATATCAGGTCACTGGGATCACTATCTTGACGGTATGTTCATCATGGGTGATCCATACGACGAAGAGAAGGAATGTTTTGCTCTCCGTCCTATGACTTGTCCTTTCCAGTATCAGGTATTCCTCAACAGACAGCGTTCTTACCGTGATCTTCCTATGCGTCTGGGTGAGACATCAACACTATTCCGTAAAGAGGACTCAGGCGAGATGCACGGACTTATCCGTGTACGTCAGTTCACTATCTCTGAGGGACATCTTGTACTTCGTCCCGAGCAGCTTGAAGAAGAGTTCAAGGGCTGTCTCGAACTTGCTAAATATATGCTCGATACAGTAGGTATACTCGAGGATTGTACATTCCGCTTTTCACAGTGGGATCCTGCAAATCCGAAGAACAAGTACGAGGGTACAAAGGAGCAGTGGGACGAAGCTCAGGAAGTAATGGGCAAGATACTCGACCACCTTGGAGTAAAGTATTCTATCGGTATCGACGAAGCTGCATTCTACGGTCCTAAGCTTGATATCCAGTATAAGAATGTTTACGGCAAGGAAGATACTATCGTAACTATCCAGATAGATATGCTTCTCGCTCAGCGTTTCGGCATGGAATACGTTGACGTTGACGGTTCAAAGAAGACACCTTACATCATCCACAGAACATCTCTCGGCTGCTACGAGAGAACCCTTGCATACCTTATTGAAAAATATGCAGGTGCAATGCCTCTGTGGTTAGCTCCTGAACAGGTACGTATCATTCCTGTTGCAGACCGTCATCTTGACTACTGCAACGAGCTTCTTACAAAGCTTGATGCAGCAGGAATACGTGCTACTATCGATGACAGGGCTGAAAAGGTAGGTAAGAAGGTTCGTGATACAAGACTTGAAAAGTTGCCTGTATGGGTAACTGTTGGTGATAAGGAAGTTGAAGAAGGTACTGTTTCAGTTTCTTCAAGACGCGAGGGCGATCTTGGTTCTATGACTCAGAACGACCTCATTGGAAAGCTCCTCGATGATATTGCAAAAAAAGTAAGATAAATCAAAATTAACATCTGTTGAACTTTTGACCAGATCAAGTTTTTTCCACCCTCATGGTGAAGAGAGATCTCAAAAGGACAATGGAGCTAAAATCAGACTGTAAAGGGACGCTTTCTCTTGCATTGCGTCCCTTTTTTCTTACAAATAAACTATACGACCGAATAAAATGAAGGGATATTTATTTATATCACGGCAGAATACCACCGCCTCTAAGCGAAGCGAAAGAGGGGGATGAATGCCGGATTTTTAAAACAAAACTATAGATAATCAGCAAAACATATGCAATAATAGATACATAGGAAATATCCTAAATCTAAAAGGAAGGAGAAAAACCATATGTATCTAACGGTAAAGCAAAAGGTAAAGCATCTGTCAAAGGAAGAGTACAGTATTTTGAGGGAATTGTGTCATACAGCGAAAAATCTTGCAAATGAAGCAATCTACAATGTACGACAGTATTAATTCACAGATGGAGAATACCTAAACTATGTGTTATCAGTCAAATTATTTAAAGTAGAAATGTTCAAATTAAATGAGGGAAAATGATCGAATTGAGAGCCGAGCTTTTAACAAGAAAACAGAGACTGCCAAATATAGCGATCTCTGAATTAAAACTATAAATTAGTAATGGCTGCCTGTTGGCAGCCATTACTCGGGCGGATAATATCCGCCCTGTTTTTTTCAATTCAAAACATAAATCTTCTCATTACCGTTGGTTAAATCACATATTATCCCTTCACTTGTTTCAACTGCATTATCAAATTTTACGTTTTCGAACACATTATAAACAAGACCCATATCGGGAACAAAGCATTTAACGTTGTTTCCATCTCTCAAAAATATTTTTCCGCCAAATGCAAACAAAGGTAAGCCAATATCGTCAAGACTACTGGTATAATGCTCCATCTTTGTCGTATCAAACGTATCTACACTGTATCCTGTACTAAAAATAAAGCGGTCCTTTTCGCTGCATATAGGCTCACCTAGGAACTTTTCCGAATAGAAACAGAAACCTTCACCTGAAACAAAGGATTCTCCTGCAATTATATGAATATCTTGCATCTTTTCATTCAGTTTTGCTTTTCTATCTTCAATCACAGCTAAATACTCTTCTTGACTAAGAAATCTATCCTCTAATTCGTAATAAGTATATTGTTCGGTGGCATCATCGTTTAAAAGAAAAAAATATGATTTATCAAACAAATACATACTATACTCTTCGCTTGAATCTTTTTCAAAAATGATCTTTTCCTGTTTAGAACTAAGATCAATTTCCTTAACATAGCTTTTTTTCGATTCTGAAATGCAGTAGAACAGCTTACCATGATAAAATTCTATTCCACAACACTTTTTATCCCTTAAATCTGAGGACCAGCTGAATATCTCTTTGCTTTTCATGGTCTCAGTATCATAACAGAAAACAGCCCACTCATAGAACATATCTAAAACGCTGCCATAAGTGGCGACAATGTATACCTTTTTGTCAAGACGGAAAATCCTTTCAATATGAGCTTTTTCAGGACGATCCTTTCTGTCACTCCATTTTTCACCAGATATCAGGAGACTGTTATTAGCGAAAATTTCCTCAAAATACTCGTCTTTGTTAAGTATAGGAATTCTTTCTCCCATATTCAGCTCACTGATATCTATTGTTTTTATATCAAGAGGAAGCTGTTTATTTGTGGGAGTTATCATTACTTTTAGATCTTTGAATTCCGTAGCATTATAAAATATAAATTCATCTTTTTTTTCCTCGGAAATGTTCTCTCTTTCTTCTCCTGAACTGTTTGCAGCGGATACTGATGTCGTATTTTCGAAAATACCGATGTCTTTTGTCATATTTGTGTTTTCCTCGGTTTTTTCTTCATTAAACTCTCCGACAACCGTGTTTTCAGACTTTTTTCCCGTTTTTTCATTGTCTTTACTATTGCATGAATAGCAGATTACGGTAAGCAATATAGCGACAAAGAAAGTGATTATGCGCCTCATTTTCTCTACCTCCTGCGTATAATATATATGTAAGATGTCAATTCTGTTTTACGTAAAAACGAAATCCTCAGTCTTGATTTTATTTTACATTTTTTTCAGCAGAGTGTCAATAAAAATCAGAAACATCCTGAAATCAGTAAATTCTTTCGTATATTTTCTCTGAAACAATAACATAATTGTGTAATAATATGACGTTTGTTTGGAATTTCAAAGCAAAATATGCACATATTTGCAAAAAAAAGCAATTTGTGATATAATGTGTGATAATCGGGGTAGTGTGCCAAGCGCTACCATAACGTATCCCATCAGCAAACGACGACTTAATCCAATAGGAGCAATCTATTATGAGTACTGAAATTTTAATGAAATATGATTCTCCAGCAGAAGCTTTTGAAGAAGCTCTCCCTATCGGAAACGGACGTATCGGTGCAATGATCTACGGTACAGCTTTAAATGAAGCTATCGTCCTCAATGAGGACTCTGTCTGGTCAGGCGGTCTCCGCCACAGAATAAATCCCGACGCTAAGGAAGGCTTTGCGGAAGTCCGCAAGTTTCTCAGCGAGGGCAAGACTGCCGAAGCAGAAGAGGCAGCAATGAACAAAATGCAAGGCGTTACGCCCAATATGAGACGTTATATGCCGCTTGGAGAGCTCGACATCATTCTTGATGCTGACGGAAAAGCACGTGAGTATTCACGAAGCCTCGATATTGGCAGTGCTATTGCAGATGCAAGCTTCTCCATAAATGGAGTTGTATACACAAAAGAATACTTTGTATCCGCTCCGGACGAAGTTCTCGTTGTGCGTATCCACGCCTCAGAACCAGCCTCAGTTACTCTTTCATGCGGTATCGGAGGACATGACGACTGCTATGATGATAACCGTCCCTGTGCAGAAAACATGATACTCTTCAACGGCGGTACAGGCGGTCGCGACGGTATATTATTTGCCGCCTGCCTAGGAGCTTCCGCAAAAAACGGCGAAATAAAGACTGTGGGCAGCAGAATTTGCGTTAAAAATGCGGATGAGGTAATGCTTGTGCTCTCTGTACGCACAAGTTTCTATAGTCAGATGTATGAAGAATCCGCACAGGTTGATGCAGAAATGGCTCTGCAATGCGATTATGACGAGCTCTACTACCGTCACGTCAACGATTATAAAGAACTTTTCGACCGTGTTGAACTCACTCTCAATGACAACAGCGGCGAAGATCTTACTCTCCTTACAACTCCCGAGCGTATTGATCGTATCAAAGGTGATGAGCTTGACAATACAGACTGTCGAAGGCTTATAAACGACAACAAGCTCATAGAACTTTACTTTAATTTTGGAAGATATCTCATGATATCGTGCAGCCGTGCAGGCACTCAACCTGCCAATCTAAATGGAATATGGAACGACCTCATATCTCCCCCAAACGGCAGCCGTTACACATTAAACCTCAACACCGAAATGAGCTACTGGCTTACTGAAAGCTGCAATCTCTCTGAGTGTCATCTCCCTCTTTTCGACCTGCTTGAACGCGTTTGCGGCAACGGCAGAGTAACTGCAAAGGATATGTACGGCATAAACAAAGGATTCGTATGCCACAGCCATACTGACATATGGGGTGATTCTGCACCACAGGGTGAGAATACCACTTCAAGCATATGGCCTATGGGAGGAGCATGGCTTGCTATCCATGTTTTCGAACATTACGAATACACACTTGACAAAGAGTTCCTTACCGAGAAATACCATATTTTAAAGGAAGCCGCTGAGTTCTTTACCGAATACCTTACTGAGGACAGCAAGGGCAGGCTTGTAACAGGACCTTCAGTTTCTCCTGAGAATACTTATATTGACGGTAATGGAGTACGAGCAAGCATATGCATGGGACCTGCTATGGACTCACAGATACTCACTGTTCTTTTCTGCTGCGTTATTAAAGCTGCACATATTCTCGGTAAAGACGTCTCTTTTGCCGACAAACTGACAGATATGCTCAAAAAGCTTCCACAGCCACAGGTAGGCAAGTACGGACAGATAATGGAATGGGCAGAAAACTACGATGAGACCGATATCGGTCATACTCATATCTCACAGCTTTTCGCACTCTATCCTGCAGGGCTAATATCCCCACTGAAAACACCAAAGCTTGCTGACGCTGCAAGAGCAACTCTTGTCCGCAGAATAATCCACGGAGGTGGACATACTGGCTACAGCAGCGCCTGGATAACAAATATGTGGGCGAGACTTTTCGACGGAAGAATGGTATATGAAAGTCTCATGCGCCTGCTTTCACATTATACAAATCCGAATATGACAGAATGCAAACCAGCTTTACAGCTTGAAGCAAATTTCGGTGGAACTGCCGCCATTGCAGAGGCTCTTATGCAGAGTTGCAACGGAGAAATAAACCTCCTGCCTGCACTACCCGATGAATGGAACAACGGTCACGTATGCGGTCTGAAAGCAAAAGGAGGCTTTACAGTCGATATATACTGGACTGCAAATAAGCTCACACGCGCTGAGATAAGCTCTGAACTCGGTGGAGAACTACGCCTGCGAGCAAACTGCGCAGTAAGCGTTTCCTACGACGGAGAGCCTGTTGACCTCCGCACGGAAGAGGGACTTGTCATATTCTCTACGGAACAGGGAAAAACTTATACCATAAAAGCATAGATCTCTTGGGAGGACTAAATGGACATTCGCAAACCCATAGTTTTAGCTGTTGCTGCGGCAACAGCTGTTTCGGCTTTTACAGCCTGTGACAAAAAAAATAAAATGACAGCTTCTGTACCTATAATCGTTGAAAAAGCCACTGAATCCACTAGTGAGCCGACTACAACTATCCCTGTAGAAACTTTTCCAGATTATCCTGTTACTTATCCGGAGATAGAAAAGCAAACTGCAGGTAATCTCTACGAAGCAGAGAGCGGAGAGCTTAAGGGCGGTGCAAGAGTTTCCTTTGATCTTCCTGAGTTTAGCGGTGACGGCTATGTTACGGGCTTCGGTAACGAAGGAAAGGCTTCTGTTGCATTTGAGATAGATGTTCCAACAAATCAACACTATGACCTTTCATTCAATATATCCTCAGACACGGCTGTAGACTGCCGCATAACTCTTGGTGAGCAGCAGCTAACTGTATTTAAAACGAATGACAACGGAAAATTTACATATATCACCCTTTACGGAGTTTTCCTCACAAAAGGAAAGCAAAAGCTTGAAATAATTCCAGAAAACGGAGATATGTGCCTGGATTATCTCAAAATTGAAAATAATACTTCTCTCAACGATATAAGCTACGATGCAAAAGGAGAGCTTGTCAACAAGAACGCAGGTGAGTCAGCAAAGGAACTTATGTCATTCCTCTCTGAAAATTATGGAAAGCACATTATAACAGGTCAATACGCCTACGGCGGAGAAAATTCAGAGCTTGACCTTATATACCGAACTACAGGCAAATATCCTGTTATACGCTTCTCCACCACAGATGTTCCAGATGAAAGCTTTGACGAGAGCTTTAAAGAGATAGACGCAACAGCTGAATGGTACTTAAATGGCGGTATTTCTTGCCTCAGCTGGTACTGGAACGCTCCATCTGATACAAAAAGCAGTATCCATACCGCAGATACTGATTTCGATATCTCAAAAGCCGTAACCTCAATAAAGCTTTCAGAGCTTACAGAAGAGGAAATACGCGAGCTTTACAGCAAGGGAAGTATTTCCAAGGAATGCTATGGACTTATACTGGATATAGACAACATGGCAGGACAGCTAACTTCCCTCAAAAAACGCGGTGTTCCCATATTATGGAGGCCTCTACCCGAAGGCTGCGGTGACTGGTTCTGGTGGGGCTCAAAAGGTGAAAAGTCATATAAATGGCTATGGCAGCTGATATATGATCGCTTCACCAAGTATTTCGAACTCGACAACCTTATATGGGTATGGAACGGCCAAAGCGAAAGCTCAATGGTTGACAGACGCACCTTCGATATTGCCTCCGTAGATCTCTATCTTAACAACGAAAAGGACTATGGTCACAGATATTACGAAGAATTTGCCGCTGTTCAAAAGTTCGTAGGAACTGACAAGATACTAGCTATTAGTGAATGCGGCAGCGTTCCTGATATGGACGCGGCTTTTCGCGACAACGCTGTATGGTCGTTTTTCGGCGTATGGTACGGCAAGTACATACAGAATGAAGATGGCGAATATAATGAGGAATTCACAAACAAGGAAGCCCTTATAAGAGCCTATAACTCCGACGGAGCGCTTACTCTAGACGAGTACAGGAAACTCCGCGGCTTTGATAATTCTAAGCCTAATGCAGAAGAAAAAAAGGAGGAAAAGGATGAATAATGACCTTGTTATCTTAAGGCCCGATTCCGAAACCCAAAAAGAGCTCACAGAAAAAATGCTTAAAGAAATCTCGCGTAATGACCACGCTGCTGTAAGCTTCAAGATGTGGGACGCTCTTATACTTCTGCCATTTTCTCAGCCAGAAGACATATTCCTATTTATGGAGGACGATTTCTCCATGTACAATACGGGAAAAAAGACTTTCACTGAACTTCGTATGGAAGCGCAGAAGGCTGCAGAAAAAAAATATGCCCTTAAGGGCAATGTTACACTTGAAAAAATTTATGATATCTTCGTAAAGATAAGCGGTGTTTCTCCTTCTTGCAGGGAAAAACTCATAACAAGAGAGTGCGATCTAATTCACCATTTTGCCTTTCCTCGAAAACTTGGAAAGCTCCTTTTTGACGAGGCAAAACGCTGCAAAAACAAACTTATCGTGATATCTGATTCCTACTATCCACGTGATGTTATTGTAAATATACTTTGTGACTGCGGCTACGGCGAATACAGCTCAGTTATAATACCTGCCGAACATAATATTCCTGATTCTGCAGAAACAGGTTTCCTTGACGTAGTTGTAAAGAAATCGGGACTTGACGCAAACAATATACTCCATATTGGTGGAAATCTCTCCAGCGATGTGGAAGCTCCCATACGCAAAGGTATGAAAGCCCTTATGCTACAGCCCGTACTGCCACTTATGGTAAGATCAGGAAGACTTCGCGGATATGTCGAAGAAAAACATCTCTATGACATTGAAGAAAAGCAGTTCATGGCTCTCCGTTGTTCCTTTGCTCTCTATGCAGCATACGGATTTGATGCCCCTCAGAATAAGAAGCCTAAAAGTGATTTCTGTGACGACGAGTATATGATAGGCTTCATTATACTTGGTCCTCTGTGCTTCATTGAGAACTTTGAGCCTACAGATATGCAGGCAGAAATCATAAGAGCTATGGAGAAAAACAAGAATATAATGAACGGTAAGCTCGATTTCCGTAATATGCTATATCATCATTTCGGAGATTTTATCGAGAAATACGGCGGCGAAGGTTGTCAGCTAGGGCTGGAATTTCTCGAAAAGCACAGCTATATCGGCGACAGAAACAGGATATACCCATTTCTGTCCGATAGCAGCAGAAAAAAATGGGGCAGGGCTGAAAACGAGCCGAAACTCGCACCTGTCCATACAAAAGCAGTCAAAAAGAACGCCCTTCAGAAGCTCGCCGACAAACTTTTCCCACAAGGAACAAAAGTCAGGGAGATGTCCGAAGGCGCACTCACAAGAAAAAAACGCAAATAGCAGTTTTTTTCTAATATAATCTTATATAAGCGACGGCTTATTTCGACGTCTTTTTATTAAGGAACTATCTTGATACATTTCCTGCTAAAAAGTCCTGTAAAATACTAAAAAAACCTGTTGCTGCTCCTTTTGTGATGTGTTATCATTATTAAGCGGTCGAAAACCGCTGAACAAAAGGAGGTATAAAATATGAATAACAAGGTAAAAGTACTTATCGGCGACGATTCTGCCGAGACAGGTGTAAGCGTGGCTAATAAACTGCGTGAAAAGGGTATGTATGCGTACACAAGACGTAAAGACTGCAGCGTGATATTGGAATCCATAAAAAAAGATCCACCTGATGCTGCTGTACTTGATATCTCATCACAAAACGGAGATGTTATATCACTTATGAAAAGTGTTAAAGAATCAGGCATAAAACCGCCAGTATTCATCATAACATCTTCTTATGATAACGAGTTTATCGAGCGTCAAGTAACTGAAAATGGAGCTTCAAGATTTATGCTCCGTCCATGTAGCGCTGATGACCTATGTACTGCTATAAACTCCGCTCTCGGCGACAGAGTCAGCAGTCTCAGCGATGACATGGAGGTAGTTGTTACCGACATGATACATCAGTTGGGAGTTCCTGCACATATCAAAGGTTATCACTACCTAAGAACAGCTATCCTATATTCCATTGAAGATAAAACCCTTCTGGACAGCGTTACCAAGCTATTATATCCCACTGTTGCAGATATCTACGATACCACATCATCACGCGTTGAACGTGCTATCCGTCACGCTATCGAAATAGCCTGGGATAGAGGCAACGTTGATACATTGAATTCCTTTTTCGGTTACACTGTTGATACAGGAAAAGGCAAACCCACAAATTCGGAATTTATTGCACTTATCACGGATAAGCTTCGCCTCCGCTATAAAAGCAATCTCAGAGCTCATTAATATCTGCTGAAAGCTGTGATGAATCCAAATTATATAAATCAAAAATGCTTCTCATCGTTATAAATGATGAGAAGACTCGTAATACTATTACTATAAACAAAAGGAGAATTATCATGGCTTTTAGAAAAATTGATATCAGCGAACTCACATTTAATCCATTCGATAAGATTGGTAAACAATGGATGCTCATTACAAGTGGAAACAGTGAAAAATACAACACTATGACCGCTTCTTGGGGACAACTCGGCGTTCTCTGGAACAAAAACATATTGACCTGCTATATCAGACCTAACCGCTATACCTATGGGTTCATAGAAAAAGAGGAATACTTCACGGCAAGCTTTTTCGGCGAAGAATACAGAAAAGCTCTTTCCTTCTGCGGTTCACATTCGGGCAGAGACTGCGACAAGGCAAAAGAGACAGGTCTTAATTCTGTTAAAATAGACAATAGTGTTACCTTTGAAGAAGCTGAGCTCGTATTCGTATGTCGCAAGCTTTACAGTTATGATCTACAGGAAAGCGGATTTCTTACCAATGACGGTATCCCTGCACAATTTTTTGGTAGCGATCCCTATCATCGAGCATATATATCCGAGATAGTCGGAGTATACGTAAAGGAATAGTATTATGGTTATTCGGAGGACCAAGAATGAAAAATTATATATTCAAAGAGGTTGCCCGTAAGCATGGTGTAACCGCAAAAGAAGTAAAAAGTGAGATTGAAAAATCAATAGCTGAAGCTTGCAAATCCCCAAATGCTCCCATAAACAATATTGGAAGCGGCAAGGTCCCCACTCCCGAAGAAGTTATAGATCATGTTCTCAAAGAAATCGTAAGATTAAGTATGAGTTAAAATAATCCCCCCCTGTTCACACATGTGTGAGTGTTGAACAGAGGGGATTGTTTTTGTGACATCATCCCATACCTTAGAGGTATAGGTCTTCCTGAAAAAATTAAATAAAAACATTCCCCTTGCAGACCGTGAGTTGTCCACAAGGGGATTTAAATTCTTATATAATCAAAGAGACTGATTATTCAGCAGAATTGAGCTTCTTAGCGAGCTGTGACTTCTTTCTTGCAGCCTTATTCTTGTGCATAAGACCCTTAGCGCAAGCCTGATCAACTCTCTTTATAGCAACCTTAATAGCCTCTGCCTTGTCAGCAGCGCCTGTTGCTACAGCTGTGTCAGCCTTCTTGAGGATAGTCTTGAGATTAGACTTTCTTGCCTTGTTGGCAGCAGCCTTAGTTGCATTAACCTTTACTCTCTTCTTTGCAGACTTAATGTTTGGCATTTTATTACACCTCCTTAAATTATGCGACCCGAATAATCGTCCGCATTTAACAAATAATAGGAGTAAACACGGGTTAGCTCACTCCCTGACAACTGCAACGCACAGTTGCCATACTGAGACAAATATAATTATAGCATTTTTCAACAGTATTTTCAATAGTCAAAAGTGAAATAATCCTCATAAAAACATTCCACAATTAAAGCATAATGCACAATATGGAGGAAATCATGGATATTCGCACAGATCTCGCTCTTGAAAGCTTCTCTTCAGAGAAGCTTCCTGAAAGTGTTCACATCCACATTCGCGGTAAAGTATTCCGCACTACCGAAATAGTCATAGACGATGACAGCTGTCTTAAGTCAATAGGTAAAGGCAAGGGACGATATATCACTCTTGAAGGAAAATGTATGAGCAGATTTTCCGATGATTACGAGTTCATGGCACAGGAACTCGCACAAGAACTTTCTGTGCTGCTACCTGAAGGTGATATACTTGTAGTAGGACTCGGAAACAATGATATAACTCCAGACGCTATTGGTCCACAAACTGCCGCAAAGGTATTTGCTACGCGACATCTCAGTGATGATGAGAACTTAGGGGAGGATTTTTTCACGTCTCTCCGTCGAGTGAGCTCTTTTGCAGTGGGAGTTATGGGACAAACGGGCATTGAGACAGCTGAAATAGTTCAAGCTATAACCGCAGAACTCCGACCTGCCGCCATTATAGTCATTGATTCACTTGCCTGCACTGACGTAAGCCGCCTTGGTACTACTATACAGATAACAGATACGGGTATCTCTCCGGGAAGTGGTGTTTCCAATCATCGTCAGGAGCTTTCAGAAAAACTCTTTGGAATTCCTGTCATTGCTGTCGGAATCCCAACAGTTGTGGATATGCACACTATTGTAAAAAACCTCACAGGGAAAAAAATAAACGGAGAGCTACCAAATATGATGGTGACTCCCCGTGATATTGATCGTCTGACAGAAAGAGCATCTCAACTCCTTGCTTTCGGAATAAATCTTGCACTTCAACCAACTCTCAGCTTTGAGGACGTAAGAGGTCTATTTTAAATTATTTAGTGAATTTGCAAGCAACAATATTTATGCGCTAAAGCTTACTCAGTTTGCTTACCACATAAATTCAACATCTGGAGCTTTTACAATGTTTATTTCAGGCTCTGGCTGAGAACGCTGCTTCTCTTTTTCTTCTCTAATAATAGCCTTTGCAAGCTCCTCTACTTCCACAATCTCATGAAAATAGTCATTTATTGGCTGTACAGCCTTGAAAACTTCTAAAGCGTGATCTGCTATTCTTCGTGAAAAGAGTTCATCGGGATCATTTACCTTTGTGAAAAAGCTCAACCCTTTTTTCATGAAATATGGCTCAAGCTTAAGAACAGGACATGACTTTTTCCGTTTGTATTCGTCACCGCCAAGTGTTAGTCCATATTTTTCAACAATCTTCTCGACTATGTTGAGAAAAGGATCATTGTCCTCAAGAAGTCCACTACGGAAGCGCTCCATAACTGCAGCTTCAGGCTTTGAAATACGGAAACCGAACTCCGCTCCCTCAGGCGAAAGCTCAAAATACAGGGTGGGTGTCTTGTTCCAGTACCATGCATCATAGCGAACATATATCCACATAGTATCACGATAATGAAGATACGGAGCGAAATTCTCATCACGATAAATCCTGCCAACCTTATATATCATGCCGTCTATACCGGAAAAAGGAGTAAAAAGCTCCTCACCAAGAGATTTCATAGGCTCGAATATTTTATTTGTGTATATCGCTTTGCGCGGTTCAAACCAATCCTTGTTATTATTATGCCTTATACCGAGAAGGAACTCTAGCGCCTCCTGTGAAAACCCATTAAACATTTCTACTCCTCTTATTATTCAACTATCAGCTTTGTAGGAACATTAAAAAGCATCCCCTACAAAAATCACTATTCATTAATTCCTCAAAAATTATATCATAGTTTCCTGCATTATTCAAGGAGTAATATAATGTTTTTGTATTTTTAAAGCAATATAGTACTAATTATATTTCACACCGTGGTGAAATAACTTTCAACATTGTGTTGAAACAGGTGTGGATTCATATGTTCGATTGTTGATAACTATGTTGAAAAAGTGGAAAATAACGTAGAATACACTTTCTGGAAGTACTTAAAAGTTGAAAACTATGTGGATAAACGGGGAAAATAAGTAAACAATAAAAACATGTTGTGGAAAAAGGTCCCGCAACAATTAATTGTAAAGGATATGATTTGTATGAAAAATCTATTAGCAATATGCTCCATATTTTTTACAGTCTGTACAGCCCTTACCAGCTGCGGTGACAATAACAGCGGTCATTATACTGACGATGGAAATGGCTCAGTTATAGACCAGACATTGACGACTGTAAAGCATGAGAGCACTACGACAACAATGTACGAAAGTAAAATTAAAGACAAATCCGAGGACTTTGCCGACGGAGTAGGAAACGCAGGTAAAGACATCGTAAGCGGAGTTGGCGACGCAGGAAAAGAAATTATAGACGGAGCAAAGAACGCTGTTGATGACGTTATAGACGGAATAGATGGGAAAAAAGAAACTGAAACTACTACAACTCATAAAAACGAAAGATAACTAAAAACGGAAAAAAATTTTTTTTCAATAAAAGCATTATGTGTAATCGTTGAGGAGGTCCTTTTTTTACGGATCTCCTCAAACTTATCATTAAAAGCTTACTGCCCGCATAGTTCTTTCATTGCCTCTGCCATAATTTCGGCATTTTTTAAAAAATCCTCTACGCTAATGAACTCATCTGGACAGTGCATATTGTAGTTTTTATTCGGAAATTCCGCACCGAAAGCAACTCCTCCTTCGATTTCATGAACATATGTGCCACCACCAATAGCTATACATCGTCCTTTGTCACCCGTAACTTTCTCATAAACACTCAATAAAGTCTGTACAAAACCACTATTTTCATCAGTACAGTGTGGCTCAACACCCTCGCATGAATCCACCTCGAAGCCAGCTACACGGAGTTTTTTACATATAATATCACTAATTTCTGCCTTTGTACGGTCAAGTGGAAAACGAATATCAATACCGCCGTTAAGTCTTCTGTTCTTAGTGTTAAGAAGTGAAAGAACGCATGTCATATCTCCCGAAATACTATCTTTGAAGCCAAGTCCGCAACTCTTTCCATTAAATTCACCATGTGGAAAGAGCTTTCTCAACTCGTCTATTGGCTTGCACGGGATAACTCCTGATGCAAGGAACTTCGTTATGGCATTTTCACCCTTTTCGGGAGTTGAAGCGTGTGCGGAAACGCCGTCAACCGTGCCAAAGCTCATTTTTGGACCGTCAGTCATAGCTTCAAGGTACGATATCTTACAGCTCGACGGAACAGCATTTATTACTGTACCTGCCTCAATATTGACTCCTTCGGGAACGGGAGCTGAAAAATAAACTCTCAGCATACCTTTTTCTGCATTTATCATGGGATACTCGCCGTCTGGAGTAAATACCATTCTCGGGAGCTCATGCTTTTTGCGGTAATATGCAAGATCTGCTGAACCATTTTCCTCATTCGTACCAAAAATCAAGCGTATTCCTTTTTTCAGTGGAAATCCAAGCTCTTTGACAGCTCTTGCTGCAAACAAAGCCGCAACAGCTGGTCCCTTATCATCAATAGCACCTCTGCCCACAAGTTTTTCAGTTTCAGGCTCATAACGAAGTTTAAAAGGATCAGTAGTCCAGCCCGTTCCTACGGGAACTACATCTAAATGCGTGAGCACAGCAAGCTCTGGAGAAAGTTCGTTTATATCTGCTGAGCCTACGTAATTATCTATATTTTCCACGGAAAAACCAAACTCTTCGCACTTTTTCAGCATAATATCAAGAGCTCGTGCAGGCTCTTTTCCGAAAGGGGCTCTTTCCTTGGCTTCACTTTGAACACTTGGAATAGCAATTAGCTCCGCAAGAAAGTCTATCATTTCCTGTTTATGGGTGTAAATATACTCTTTAATATCTGACATTTTTTTCTCCTGAAAAATTATTTAAAAACAAAAAACCGCAGTATATCTACTGCGGTAATTTGCGTGTACACAGCGTCTCGCGCGACGCTATGTACCAAGAAAGAAAGGATAAATATGAAAAGAATTAATCAGTTAACAATTGTCTTCTCAGTTTCCTTATCGAAAATGTGGATTCTGTTAGGATCGATAGCAACCTTGATATCGTCTCCTGACTTAGCTGTAGATCTTGGGCTAACTCTTGCTGTGAGCGGAATTCCTTCACAGAGGAGATAGAGGTAAGTCTCAGCACCCATCATTTCGGTAATTTCTACGTTTGCGTCGATAACACCAGTAGAAGCATTTGAGAGGTACATTTCTTCATCGTGGATAGACTCAGGACGAACACCAAGAGTGATTTCCTTGCCTACATAAGAGTTAAGGTCTTCGTTTACCTTTGACTCTGGAACGATAATCTGATACTTTGTATTCTTACCAAATTCAACAATATATTGACCATATTCTTCCTTGAGAGTAGCGTCAATGAAGTTCATCTGAGGTGAACCAAGGAAGCCTGCAACGAACTTATTAGCAGGATTCTCATAAAGATTCTGAGGTGTATCAATCTGCTGAACGAAACCATCCTTCATACAAACGATTCTATCACCCATTGTCATAGCCTCAGTCTGGTCATGAGTTACATAGATAAATGTTGTACCCAGTTTCTTGTGGATTTTAGCAATCTCAGTTCTCATCTGAGCACGGAGTTTTGCATCGAGGTTTGAGAGAGGCTCATCGAGAAGGAATACCTTTGGTGAACGAACGATTGCACGACCAAGGGCAACTCTCTGTCTCTGACCACCTGACATAGCCTTAGGCTTTCTGTCAAGAAGATGTGTAAGATCAAGAATCTTTGCAGCCTCGTTAACCTTTCTCTCTATTTCATCCTTAGGAACTTTACGGAGCTTGAGTCCGAAAGCCATGTTATCAAAAACAGTCATGTGCGGATAAAGAGCANNTTCTGGAAAACCATTGCGATATCTCTATCCTTAGGAGCGATATCATTAACGAGCTTATCGCCTATATAAAGCTCACCTTCAGAAATCTCCTCAAGACCAGCAATCATACGGAGAGTTGTTGATTTACCGCAACCAGAAGGTCCAACGAGAACGATGAACTCCTTATCTCTTATCTCTAAGTTAACATCCGATACGGCTACTACTCCGCCAGGATACTTCTTATAGATGTTTTTAAGTACTAAGCCTGCCATGTTTAATCCATTCCTCCAGTAAATAATTTAATGCCGATATATTTTTTTCCACTATCAGCTATGATAATATCATAACACATATTCTGCAATTTTGCAAGTTGCTAAATCGCCAAAGTTACGTAATATACTTTATTAGATTTGCCGAATAAAATGCCGAATATTTGGCAAAAAAGAGATCAAAATTTTGCTCTTTAAACATATCATTCGGCATTATCTCCATACTCTCTCCTATTCTCAGTTTTTCGGGCAAAACAAGGGATCCAAGCGATATTCTCATCAAAAGTTCAACGTGATTGCCTACAGCTGCGAACATTCTTTTAACTTGATGATATTTTCCTTCATAAAGTTCTATAAACGCAAGTTTATCGCTGTTTTCCGACTGTCTGACTTTTGCAGGAAGACAAGTTTCTCCATCTGCAAGGGTAATACCCTCCGCAAATTTGTTAATATAATTATTTTCAAATTTTCTGCCAAGTTGCACAATATAGATCTTTGAAATGTGATGCTTTGGTGAAAGCATTTTGTGCGCCAATTCTCCGTCATCTGTAAGCAGAAGTGCTCCAATGCTGTCTTTATCGAGCCTGCCTGCAGGAAACATCCCTTTTTTCCGCAATTCAGGAGGAATAAGTTTCATCACTGTCTCTCCGTCTTTATCATCTGTGGAACACACATATCCCTGAGGCTTGTTAAGAAGCACATAACTGAACCGTTGTGATCTTATTTCATTGCCGCATACTGTCACAATTGCCGTCATGTCATCTACTTTTACATCTGAACGCTTTACTGCTATTCCATTAACTGTTATTCTGCCCTTTGAGGCAAGCTCTTTAATCTGACTTCTTGAATATTCAGTCCTCTCAGAAATGAATTTATCAAGCCTTATCTGTGCCATTGTAACTCCCTTCGGTATATTTCATATCATGTACTGAATAAGCTCTAATGATCCCTATTTTATTGAAAAGGAGCAATAAAGGATGAAAAAATTTATATTATCAGCTTTTTCTGTAATTTTCTTCACATTTACTTCCTGCAGTAGCAAAGAAACGCCGACACCTGTTACAGCTGTCGGCGACGTTACTCAACGTATAGGATATTTTGCCTCTCACGGCTGGGAGGCAGAGGAGATATCAGAAAAGGATATAAGTATCCCATCAAGTTTTTCCGATTTCTATGAAGAATATGCCCGTATGCAAGATAAACAAGGACTTCCTCTGCGAAAATACGCAGGCAGATCTGCAAAGCTTTTCGTGTATGAGATAAAGAATTATGCTCCCGAGAACAGAAAAATACTTGCAGAATTGCTTGTATGCGATAATATCGCAGTCGCTTCAATGGTATACAGTGAAGACGGAGAAAGCCTTAGAATGCCTGTAAGCTGAATCAGAATACTTTAAGAAGACTTCCTACGAATGGCATTCTGTAAGCCTTACCTTTTACAGCACCGATAATGTAAACTACAAGCATTGCAACAATAGCAAGCCATAAAACTATATTGCAAAGAATACCAAGAATAGGAATAAATGCAAGTATGATCCTTACAATGCTAAGAGCTACAAGCGCGATAAGCCATGTAAGGCTCTGATTTGCATGGAACTTGCAGTATGTCGAATTAGAATCACCCAATATAGGCAGGAAGAAAAGAATAGGAAGAATATACGCAATAATAGCGAGAGGTTTGTTCTTATCTACCTCTGGCTGATTAAAAGTCTGCTCCGTATTCAGATCATTCAAGTTTTCAAGAAAATCCATCATTTTTTTATACCTCCGATTTATTTATAACGGAAATTTTTTCCGTTTCTGAGTCTTTTCTGTCAAATTCGCTTATTGCAGCAACAAAGCTGTCAATATCTGTAAAGTCCTTATATACCGACGCAAATCTGATATAAGATATTGGATCAATTTCTCTTAGCCTGTCAAGTACAAGTTCTCCTATTTCAGTTGATCTTGCTACAGTCCTCAGTGCGTTCGCGTAATAATTCTCCACATAATTTGCAATTTCCGTGACCTTCTCTGCCGAGACAGGTCTCTTTTTTATTGCTGATACTATACCATTTATGAGCTTTGCTTTGTCAAAGAGCTGAACGCTTCCGTCCCTCTTTTCGACCATGAGTAGCGGAATTTCCACAGCCTCAAATGTGGTGAATCTTTCTCCGCATCTCACGCATTCACGCCTCCTTTTTGTCTTATCATCAACAGGTCGTGAATCTATAACCTTTAATTCTTCAAATCCGCAGTATGGACATTTCATTTTTTAAGCTCCCTGCCATAAGGCTCTGTCATGCGTGTTAGTTTATTATAGCTTGAAATAAGATCACTTATACCTTTAAATCCACTACGATATAACTCGAGGATAACACTGCAATCGGGATTATAGCCTGCAAGCTTTTCAAAAAACTGCTTAAAATTAAACCTGCCCCTGCCAATGAGAAGACAATCGCCCATTTCACTCGAATCACTGATATGAACATGGGATATTTTATCACCTACAATATCAAGAAAACTGACAGGATTTTCATTTGAGCGCAGAGCCTGCTTTGTATCAAGCACGAAAGCAAACTCACTGCCAAGCATATTTTTTATTTCTTTTATAAACGCAGAAGAGCCACTTTTGCAACGTGAGACATTTTCGATAGCAACGGTTATACCAAATTCCCTGCCAAGCCTGAAAAGTCGTGAATAACGTTCGCAGTAGCGCTCAGCATTACAAGTAGAGGATGGCTTTCCACCGTGAAAGACGAAAATATCAGCTCCTACAATATTCATGAACCGAAAGTAGAATTTATAATATTCAAGCATATCGCTTATCCTGCGCTCGTAATCAGAAAAGAACATCTGCGGTTCAATTTCGCAGGTGAACGGATGAACCGATGGGCACTTGACCTCAAATCTTTTAAGCAGATTTGCCATACCATAAGCAAAGCTTTTTTTTAACTCGGAATGAGTATTTATAAAAAGCTCAACGCAGGAAACACCATTGATCGCAAGTTCATAAAGGGATTCCTCAATAGGTTTAGGGTACAGGCAAGCTGTAGAAACACCTGCTATCAAAAATACCCCTCCTTGCGCTTTATCAATATAATTTTATTATAATCATATTTTTCCAGATTGTCAATAATAAAATTATAATTTTATTATCTTAGATGAAAGGCATTATATCATCTGTCATTTGGACATCTCTCTCAATATCTGATAAACTTATAAATCAAATTAAACATCTTTTTCATCCTCACAAACTGACATAATTATTTCATATTTTTTAAACTGATCACTATTCAACATTTTCTAATCACTTAAATCAGCTTAAACGAATATATTAACTTCGGAGGTGTTACCTTGATTAAAGAATTATTTCTCGCATTTATAGTAAGTATCGACATATATCTAGCTTCCGCTGCCTGCTGTAACAGCAATATAAGGATTCCTTTCAAATCTGCGTTTATTATAGATCTATTTTCGACGGCTGTCATGTTTATTTCTCTGAGTCTTTCTGACATTATATCAAATATCATAACCTCAGATACCTGTCATATTATAGGAACTGTGGTTCTTGTAGTTTTGGGTTCGCTAAATATAACAAAAAGTCTTCTCCGTAATATCATACGCCTTATTTCCGAAAAAGGCAGTTTACACTTAAAAATTGGGAATTTCTCCATGTTTGTACGTCTCTGCCTCGATGATGCTGCCGCAGATATTGACAGTTCAAAGGTACTTTCCACAGGAGAAGCCTTTTTTCTCGCTTTTGCAGGATCACTTGACGCTGCTGCAACGGGTTTAAGTTGCGGTGGTACGAATATTTCAGGAGTATATGCAGCATTATCCACTTTTATCTGCGGTGCTGCCGCCCTTACTTTCGGATCTCTTACTGGCAGAAAAATATCCTCCCTGAACCATGATCTCTCTTGGTTGGGAGGATTTCTTCTCTTATTATTTGCTATTTTTACGGCATAAACTCATATTTCATATATGACTATCTCAGGCGGATTAAATAATCTCAGTTTTCCTAGACCTGCTGATACAAGCAACTTCTTTCCATCAAAATCAAATACTCCCTTTGAGTATTTCGGAAAAAGACTTCTTTCCGGTGAAAGCATTGCCTTTCCAAATAATCTCACAGAACCACCGTGAACATGGCCACTAAAAGTATATTTTGCTCCCCATTTTGCATACTCTTCCCCGAAAAATGGATTATGAGCTATAAGCAGTACCTCTCCTTCAGGACATTTTCCCAGAAGTTTTTCTATATCCTTTTCAGTAATTATATCAAGATCTCTATAACCGCCGTTTTTCTTGTATATTCCGTAATTATCTAGAAGTCCATATATTTTCAGTACTCGATCACCTATAAGAAGCTCCACGCAACTGTTTTTCAAAACCATCTGATGATTTCTCGCAAACATAGCTCCAAGTTGGGCTCGTCTTTCCTTTGGTACGCTCTGCTCATGATTTCCGTAAATAACATAAACTGGAGCTATCTCATGAAGCCCTTTAAGAAGAATCTCTGCAGGCGAATAATCCGTATCATAACGGGTCACAAGGTCTCCACTCACTATTATAAGATCTGGAGCTTCTGATTTTACCTTATTTATCAGCTTTATATTATCCTTGCCGAACTTTCGATGATGAAGATCAGAAATATGAGCAACTTTAACACCGCTTCCAAACTTTTCATGCCTTACTGTAAGACAGAAAACGTTTTCATATACTGCATAAATTGTAAAAACTACAATAAAAGCTATTACAAAATATATCATAACAAATTATTCTTCACTGTCATCATCGTTAGGCTCAGCCTCAACAACTATTTCATTCTGTTCCTCAAGTGCAGCTTCTTCTTCTGCAGCCTTTATCTGCTCATCTGTAAGCTGCTCGACTTTTTCTGTTTCAGCGTTATCATCATGTTCCGCACGAGTAAATGCTACTACATTTGCACCCTCATTAACTCTCATAACACGGACTCCCTTTGCAATACGTCCCATAATTCTGATATCACTTGCAAGTATTCTTATGATGATTCCATCACTTGAAACAAGAATAATATCGTCTTCTTCGTCAACTATTTTTATTCCGCATACATGTCCACGTATATCATCTACCTTATAGTTCGTAAGACCATAACCTCCACGGTTCTGTATACGATAGCTATTGAGATCAGTCTTTTTACCGTAACCATTTTCAGTAACAGTAAGTAGAGAAGCTCCTTCGCGAACTCTTGCCATACTTACAACATAGTCTCCGTCACGAAGCTTTATTGCTCTTACACCGTGAGCCGAACGTGAAAGTGATCTTATCTTGCTTTCTTCAAGACGAATAGCCATACCATTTCTCGTAGCTACAAAGAGCTGTGCTCCTCCGTCTGTCATGCGAACACCCTCTATTTCATCGCCATCATCAAGTCCAATAGCGATAAGGCCATTCTTGCGGACATTTTTATATAGAGAGAGATTAGTTCTCTTAATCTTACCATTCTTGGTAACCATAGTTATGAACTTGTCCTCTCCGAAATCAGTGGTCTTTATCATTGCTGCTACTTTTTCATTTTCAGTTAGAGGCAGCAGATTTATGAGATTGAAACCTCTCGAAGCCTTTGAACCATCCGGAATCTCATAACATTTCAATTTATACATTATACCTTTGTTTGAAATAAACAGGATATTATCATGAGATCCACAGATGAACATTTCCTGAACAAAATCTTCTTCACGCTGCTTCATTCCTGTGATACCACGTCCACCGCGGTGCTGGGTCTTGTACTCGGTAAGTGGCATACGCTTGATGTAGCCATTGTTTGTTAGAGTTACAACACAGTCCTCCTCAGGAATAAGGTCCTCGATATCAACTTCTCCGCTAACGTTTTCAATGTCTGTGCGACGTTTGTCACTAAACTTTTTACGAATAGCGTTGAGATCCTCAAGAATAATAGCATAAACTCTGTTAACATCTGCAAGAATATCTTCATAATCAGATATTTTTGTAAGAAGTCCGTATAATTCATCAGTTATCTTTTGTCTTTCAAGACCAGTCAACTGTCCTAATCTCATTTGAACAATAGCCTCAGCCTGTTCCTGTGAAAGCCCTGTCTGATTTTCTATATGAAGTCCTGTCAGATCATACTGAGTACGATCAAGAAGTGCAGACATATCAACATCCTTGAAGCGCTCTATCATACGCTCTTTAGCTTCCTGAACTGTTGCACTTGAACGGATTATACTTATAACCTCATCGATATGATCTGCTGCAAGTACAAATCCCTGTAAAATATGTGCTCTTTCAAGTGCCTTGCGAAGATCATATCGCGTTCTTCTCTGTATAACATCTACTTGGAAATCAAGGTAGTGCTGAAGCATTTGCTTAAGAGTAAGTATCTTAGGCTCGTTGTTTACTAAAGCAAGCATGATAATTCCAACAGTATCCTGAAGCTGTGTTAACGCAAATAGCTTATTGAGAACAATATTTGGAATAGCATCTTTTTTCAGCTCGATAACTACTCTCATACCGTCCTTATCAGACTCGTCACGAAGGTCATAAAGTCCCTCTATACGCTTATCTCTTGCAAGTTGATTAATGCTCTTAAGAAGCCTCTCCTTTCGGAGCATATATGGTATCTCGTCGATTATAATGCAGTTTCTGCCTTTAATCTCTTCAAAATGAGTACGACTTCTAAGTGTTATCTTTCCTTTTCCTGTAGCATAAGCTGCGCGTATACCTGCTCTGCCCATAATTATGCCACCTGTAGGAAAATCAGGTCCTTGTATATGCTCCATAAGCTGCTCTAAAGTACAGTCAGGATCGTCAATCAGTAGCTGCAGAGCATCAATAACTTCGCCGAGATTGTGAGGTGGTATATTTGTTGCCATACCTACAGCGATACCGACAGAACCATTTACAAGCAGATTAGGAAAACGTGATGGTAATACAGATGGCTCTTTGAGTCGATCATCATAGTTCGATACGAAATCAACAGTTTCCTTATTGATATCTGTGAGCATATCTAAAGTGAGCTTTGCCATTTTTGCTTCAGTATAACGGTAGGCTGCAGGTCCGTCACCATCTATTGAACCGAAGTTTCCGTGACCATCAACAAGAGGATATCTCATAGAGAAGTCCTGTGCAAGTCTTACAAGGGCATCATATACCGAAGCGTCGCCATGTGGATGATAACGTCCCAGCACAGCACCTACTGTGTCAGCACATTTACGGTATGGCTTCTCGGGAGTAAGTCCATTTTCATGAAGCGTATACAATATTCTTCTATGTACAGGCTTCAAACCGTCTCTTACATCGGGTAGCGCTCTGGAAACAATTACCGACATGGCATAATTCAGCATGGAATTTTCCATTTCATTGACAAGTTCGGTATTTATTACCTTTGAGTTGTCTGTATAAAGCATTTTTTCCTCCTAAGAGAATTTATTTTAAATCGCAATAATCAATTCTTAATGTTTCTGACAATATTCAACTCATCATTTGAAAAACCATCTTTAGGAAGAATGTATACCACTTCATTTCCAGATAATATCAGGAAAAAATCATCATATTCAAGAAGCTGAAACTTTTCATCAATATTAATTCTTGATTTTTCAGGAAGCGGATCCTCTTCTTCAGTAAGTATCTTATCTTCATCCGATAGATCACTTTTATCGTCAGAAACTGTAGATATATCAACATATTTATCAGCAATGCCTATCTTGTAGACAGGTTCGCCAAGAGACCTTACGGAATCCGTAAGATTGCGGTGTTTTTTCTTCGGATTGTACCATTCGCGAAAAGCAAATGCACAAGCCATGAGAAATGCAAGATATGTTATATACTTCTGTCTTTTTGAAGCATCGTTCATTACCAGGATTCCGAAAACAAACATTATAAATGCTATTACTGCAAATATAGACATGTAAATATAACTTTTCGGATATATGAATTTCTTCTGGAATGCAAGATAAGCCTCGCTGAACATTTTTACGGGCACCTTATATTCCTTTTCAAGCTTGTAATTTTCTTCCATTTTTTACGACCTTTATATATCGAGATCCTGTGCGAATTTTGCGTTTTTCTCTATGAAAAGACGACGTGGCTCTACCTTATCGCCCATGAGTATGCTGAATGTTTCATCAGCCTTAAGAGCATCCTCCATGCCTATCTTTACAATAGTACGGTGTTCTGGATCCATAGTGGTCTCCCAAAGCTGTTCGGGATCCATCTCACCAAGACCTTTATAACGCTGTACTGCAACGTCACTATATTTTCCGTCTTCAGAAAGCTCTGCGATATATCTGTTTCTCTCCTCGTCGGAGAATGCATAGCGTACATTCTTTTTGCGCTCGACCTTGAATAGGGGTGGCTGAGCTATATATATGTTTCCGTTGGTTATGAGAGGTCTCATATAACGGAAGAAGAATGTGAGCAGAAGTGTTCTGATATGCATACCGTCAACATCGGCATCGGCCATGATGATGACTTTTCCATAACGGAGCTTCTCTATATCGAAGTCCTCTCCGATACCAGTTCCCAGCGCGGTAACGACAGGTTCAAGCTTGTCGTTTCCATATATGCGGTCTATACGGGCTTTCTCAACATTCAGCATTTTTCCCCACAGAGGAAGTATAGCCTGATAACGCCTGTCGCGTCCTTGCTTTGCACTGCCGCCCGCAGAATCTCCCTCGACGATGTATACTTCCGTGTACCTTGCATCACGCTCGGAGCAGTCAGCCAGCTTTTCAGGCATAGAGTTATTTCCGAAAGCATTCTTTTTGCGCTCGGCTTCTCTTGCACGTTTTGCAGCTTCTCTTGCTCTTGAAGCCGAAAGGCACTTTTCAAATATTATGTTTGCGGTATCGGGGTTTTCCTCAAGGAAATTCATGAGCTTCTCTGTAACAAGCTTCTCAACAAAAGGTTTTACTTCCGGATTTCCGAGACGTCCCTTTGTCTGTCCTTCAAACTCGCACTCTGTGAGCTTTACGGACACGATAGCGGTAAGTCCTTCCAGTACGTCTTCTTTTCTGAGGCTTTCTATCTCCTTTTTCGAAGCGTCCTTGCCCTTCTTATTGCTGTCCTTCTCCTTGAATTTTCCGAATTTCTTTCCGTATTCGTTTATTACCTTAAGAAGAGCATTCTTGAAGCCTGTTTCGTGAGTTCCGCCATCCTTTGTATGGATATTATTCGCAAATGAGAATACTACATCATTGTAGCTGTCATTGTACTGCATCGCTATCTCAGCGAATGCATCACCCTGAGTACCTGATACATATATAACATCTCCGCTGATAGCTTCGTTTCCTCGAACTGCGTTAAGATGCTCAACAAACTGTCGTATACCACCTTCATAATGAAGAGTTTCACCTATAGTTTCACTTTTATTACGCTTATCTGTGAAAACTATCTTTATTCCTGCGTTGAGAAAAGCCTGTTCACGAAGTCTCTTCAGAAGTACTTCATACTCATATACAGTACTCTCAAATATCTCACTGTCAGCCTTGAACATTACGGTTGTACCTGTTTCTTTAGTATCACCGATAACTTTAAGCTCCTCATCGTAGTGACCACGCTTGAAGCGCTGGAAGTAAACATGTTCGCCATCCTTTACAGTAAGCTCCAACCATTCTGATAAAGCATTTACAACAGATGCACCAACACCATGAAGACCACCAGATACCTTATATCCGCCGCCACCAAATTTTCCACCTGCATGAAGTATGGTATATACAACTGTCGCCGCAGATATTCCTTCCTTAGGATGAATGCCTACAGGTATTCCTCGTCCATTATCTGATACGCGGATAACGTCACCCTCCAGTATTTCAACAGTTATCTCTGTACAGAAACCTGCAAGTGCTTCATCTATAGAGTTGTCCACTATCTCATAAACGAGATGATGAAGTCCACCTGGTCCTGTTGAACCGATGTACATACCAGGTCTTTTTCGGACTGCTTCAAGTCCTTCTAGAACTTGTATGTCGTTTTCATCGTAATTGTTGTTCTGCTGACTCATGATTTACCTCCAATAATTTCGGTCATATATGTCATTTTCCCAATTTATTGGGTTATTGTCAATGTTATCGTTAATTTCAAGTAATTTTTATTCAGTGCGAATATGGCACAAGGCATTATAAAAAACAAATTATTTATTACACGTTGAATATATGTTATTTAATTACATTCAAAATCCTCCACAGTCTTTCAAACGCTTTTTCAGTGTTGCTGCCGAAAGCAGAGAAATATATACTTTTTCCTTGCCGTTTTTCATAGTAATTATAAAGCTTTTTGGCATTTCGTAAGTTGTATAAATACAGTGATGTTCCTTTTCTGCTCTTTCAAGAAGCTTTTTCGTACACTTTTCAACAGTTGTATTCTCAATGTCAAAAATTCCTATCACATCTCTAATATCGACAATATAATTATTTCCTATGTGAAGATACATCTTCTTCTACCTCAACAACGCTCCCGTCACTAATATGCAGGACTTTTCCTTTTAATTCTGGGAGAAGCGCATTTTCATTTGGAGTTGTTATGAATACCTGCATATCCTTGATGATATCAAACACAAACCTTTGACGGTTTTCATCAAGCTCTCCCATAACATCGTCAAGAAATATCACAGGAGCATCCTTTGATTTCTGCATATATATCTCAGCTTGTGCAAGCTTCATCACGAGTGCTGTACTCTTTATTTGTCCTTGAGAACCATAATCTTTAGCGCTGACGCCATTTATTTTAATGAGTATCTCATCACGATTAACACCTGCATGGGTGCTTCCCGTTTTTATATCATAATCCGAAGTTTCTGAAAGCTTTCTGTAATACAGCTCATATGCCTCATCACCGCAGGGCTTATCAAAGTCCTCTCTCTTATAAACATTTGACTTATATTCAAGTTCAAGTTCTTCCATTCCACCTGAGATAGTGCGATAAAGTTTACCGCATATCCTATTGAATTTTTCAATATATTCATGTCTCATATAGGATATAACGGCTCCTTCTTTAGAAGCCTGTCTATCCCAGATCTCAAGTATACTTTTATCAGTATTTCCTTGCATTATACCCTTTAGCAACGCATTTCTCTGATTCATCACAGCATTGTTCTTATTAAGATGCATAACAAACACTGGATTTAACTGAGAAGCTGCCATATCTATGAAATTGCGTCTTTTTTCAGGAGATCCTTTTATTATATCAACATCGTCAGGAATGAATGCAATACATTTGAAAACGTCGAATAAAGCCTTTGTCCCTTTTTGTTTTACTCCATTGAGATATATATTTTTAAAATTAGCAGCACTTTTATTCATTTCAAATGATATCTTCTGTTCACGAACGCTGTCTAGGAGTTTTATTTTAGACTCCATACGATTTCCATCAAGGCAGATATAGTCTTTTTCCTTTGAGCCACGAAAACTTTTGCAACCCGAAAGTATCCACATAGCTTCAAGAAGATTTGTTTTTCCCTGTGCGTTTTGTCCAACAATTATATTATACTTTGGATCAGGCTCAAAGGAAATTCTACTTAAATTCTTAAAACCATCTATGTCTGCGTAAGTGACTATCACTCTACGATTACCTCTTGTCCGCAAATTTCCACTTTATCGCCTGGACGTATTTTTTTGCCTCTCATGGTGCAGACCTCTCCGTTTACAAAGACTTCTCCATTTTGTATTAATTGCTTTGCCTCTCCGCCAGAGCCAACAAGGTTGGCAAATTTTAGTAAAGCATCCAACTTTATGAACTCGGTAGTGATCTTTATCTTTTCAGCCATAACGACCAGCCTTTCAATAGCTTATTATTCGTTAATTCTTGAGTTGTATAGGCATTATGAGGAATATAAAACTCTCTCCATCAAGAGGAAGTATCTCTATAACTTTCATTGCTCCATTAAAACGGATACGTATTTTATCTCCTTCGGCTGCTTTAAGAGCTTCGAGGATAAGCTTGTTATTGAATCCGATAGTAACAATTTCACCAGAAATATCAGCAGAAATAGCATCATTTATCTTTCCTATGCCTGTTTTACAGCTTATCTTTATAACGCCGTTTCCAACTTCACATCGGATAGGAGACTTATTTTTTTCATCGATAAGCAGCGAACAACGCTCAAGACAAGTAGTAAAATCTCTCTTACTGATTATAGCTTCTGTCTTGCACCCACTTGGGATACTAAGCTTATAATTATGAAAAACTCCCTCTAAAAGTCTTGATATTACGAAAACGTTTCCTATCTCGAAAATAATGTGGCGGTCATTAGTGCAGACAGTGCAGATTTTATCGGTATCGTCCTTTATGAGAGTCGATACCTCGAGAAGAGCCTTTTTAGGTACTACAAAATGATACTTCTCGGTGCAATCTGTCATTTCATTCCTGATCGCCAGTCTGAAGCCATCAATGGCTACCATATTGAAGCTGCCATCCTCAATATCAAAAAGTTCACCTGTAAGTACGGGCTTACTCTCATTGAGGGAAGCAGCATAACTTGTCATATTAATCATTGATTTAAGAGTACTTTGCTTTATAGAAAAACTTCTTGTGGAATCCACCTTCGGAAGCTCGGGATATTCGTTTGCTGACAATGCAGGAAAACTACATTCCGTAGCGCTACATGAAATGTTGATAATGAGGTTTTCATCAATTTCAAAGGTTATTTGGTCTCCAGACATACGCCTTGTAAACTCACTAAATAGCCTTGCGCTTACAACAAATTCACCTTCCCCATCTGTGGTTGCATTTATGGAGGTGCGTATACCCATTTCAAGGTTATAAGCAGTGAGCTCAACATTTCCTTCAGATATGCGAACCTTTATTCCTTCAAGAGCCGGTATGGTTGATTTTGGTGATACTGCTCTTGAGACATTTCCTATTGCCTCACTGATTTCTGTTTTATCGCAAATGAATTTCATTGTATATGACTCCTTTGAGCTTAACATAAATAAGATAAGCTAAGATAAGAATAATTATATTGTTGTTGTTATTGTGTAGGTGGAAAAGTTAGGACAGGCTTTATTTGAAGATATAGGCTGTAAAACTCGTCCACATTCTGCTGTTGTAAAATTTTCGAAATTGTGAAATTAGAAAGTGAAATAAGAATTTCGTGTTAAAATGGTTTATTTGTGTGGAGTTGAATTTGAAAAAAAGTTGATAAAAGAGTTGAAAGTGATATTTTGTAATTTTTTTTGATATTTTATTTCACAGTTGTGTTAAGTGTTGAAAAATAATGATGTTGAAATTATTTTTAATCAATTTGATATAGTTTATCTTATTTCAAATTATTATTGGAAAAAATATGATTTGTAGTACCAACATAGTTTTTAACACAGTGTTGAAAACTATGTTAAAAGAACATGTTTCAACATTATAAACAGTTTAAACCTTACTCTTGTCCTTAATATTCTTGATTATATCATTAACGAGGTTTTTAAGATTATTGTCCTTTTCCATAGACTCTGTAACGCTTGTAACTGAGTAAACGATAGTTGAATGATCTCTACCGCCAAACTCTGTACCTATAGAAGCAAGAGGCATTTGTGTTATCTCTCTTACAACATAGATAGCTACCTTACGTGCTGTAGATATCTGAGCAGAGCGCTTACTTGAACGGAGATCGTCCGGAGATACTCCATATACTGTTGATACTTCTGAAATTATCTTCTCAACTGTTATCGGGATAGGCTGTTCATCTGTGAGGACATCTCGTATAACGCTTTGAGCCATTGATATTGTGATTGGACTTCCTGCAAAATGATTTAGAGCTTTCAGACGTACAACTGCTCCTTCAAGCTGTCTTATATTTGACTTCAGACGATTAGCCATAAATTCTGCAACTTCACTTGGCATTTTTAGCTCTAAAAGTTCAGATTTTCTGTTTATGATAGCAAGTCTTGTTTCATAATCAGGAGCTGAAATATCAGCTATAAGACCACCTTCGAAACGTGTTCTTAAACGCTCTTCAAGAGTGAGCAGTTCCTTTGGAGGCTTATCAGAGGTTATTACTATCTGTTTGCCTTCCTGATGAAGTTTATAGAAAGTATGGAAGAATTCTTCTTGCATACGTTCTCTGCCAGAGAAAAACTGAATATCATCGATTAATAATATATCTGCATTTCTGTATTTGTTGTGAAAATCTGATATTGAACTTTTATTGAGCGCACTTACCAGGTCGCTTCCAAAAGTTTCGCTGGTAACATAAACGATATTGAAATCCGGATGATTCTTTCTAACCTCGTTTGCAATAGCTGTGATAAGGTGAGTTTTGCCCATTCCAGATGGTCCATAAATGAAAAGAGGATTATAATCAGGAACTGCTTTTGAGCCGCAGTTTTTAGCTACAGATTTACTGCAGGCAAGTGCAAATTCATTTGATCTACCTTCAATAAAAGTATCGAAAGTGTAATCATAATTTGCAAATTTATATGACTGCTCAAATTCGGCGTGCTTCTGTTCAAGTTCTGCGTCTGTGGGAACCTTAATTTTTTCAGGTTCGTCAGACTGAACATTTATAACGATGTTGACATTAAGTCCGAGGACATTGAAGAAAGCGTCCTTTAATATCTCATTGTATGTAGTCATTACAATATTTTTCTGAAAGTCTGTCTGTACGCTAAAAATAGCTTCAGATCCGTTGAAATTAACCGGAACGAGCGGATCAATCCATGTTTTGATTCCTATTTCGGGTATTTTTCCGTTTTCGAGACAGTAACTCTTTACTGTTTCAAAAACCTCGTCAAATGAATTCATAAAAACCTCCGAATAATTGTAAGTTTTGATGGAGAAAAAAACGATACTCTCCTATATTAATATACAAATCCATTATACCATAAACAGTGTGGAAATGCAAGCAAATTTCACTGTCAAGTATTTAAAAAATGAATGGTTTTTTAACACGTAAATTGACATATTGTTGAAAACTATGTTGAATAACAGAATAATTAATCTTTAGCTTTCTATTTATAGCCTGTGAAAAAGTTGAATAATTGTTGTGAAATAGTATTTAAAATTTTATGTAGCACAGATGTGATATTTTATGGGTTAAAATTAAAAATCAGACAATATGTTGAAATTTCAAGGTTTAATATTCAAGATATATTGGTAAAAAAACTGAAAATGAAACAAGTAGTGAAAAAATTTTTCGATTTGCTTGACACAGAGGTTTTTTTAAGATATAATGATTTAGTGTAATGCAGGGCGAGTTGTCTCTGTAAGCAAAAAAGATAATCGGGGCTGTTATTTTGAATAGCTCTTTTATATGATTCGAAGAGAGGAGGACACTGAATATGAAAAGAACATATCAGCCTAAGAAGCTCCACAGAAAGAAGGAGCATGGCTTCATGAAGAGAATGGCTACCAAGAATGGCAGAAAGGTTTTAGCTCGTAGAAGATCTAAGGGCAGAGCAAGATTAACTCACTGACGAGGCTGACCACAAAATATAAATTTTGTGGTCTTTTTTGTTAGGACGCTGTATGCAGGTGTAAATATGCTTTATACGGAAATATTGAACGATAACAAGGACTTCCTTGCCATTTATAAAAAGGGAAGATACGTTGCTTCGAAATATTCGGTGATTTATGTTAAACCAAACGGCAGACCATTCAATCGCCTTGGTATAACTGCAGGAAAAAAAGTGGGTAATGCTGTATGTCGTAACCGCGCAAAAAGAATTATACGTCTAGCTTATCGTAATTCTGAGGTTGATATGCCTGTAGGCATGGATATAGTCATAGTGGCAAGATCTGCTATATGCAATATAAAATCAAACGAATACTGCGGATATATAAAAAAATATGGTCTGAATGATATCAATAAGATGTTCAGAAGCTTTGATGTAAAAAAATAAAAGTATATGAAATATATTGTTCTGGGGATTATTAAATTTTATAGAAAATTCATTTCTCCGCTTTTTCCACCTAAATGCAAATATTATCCAACCTGCAGTTCCTATGCTTTGAAAGCTGTTGAGCGCTTCGGTGCTATAAGAGGTTCGGCTCTTGCCATATGGAGGATACTTCGCTGTAATCCTTGGTCAATGGGAGGAATAGATTACGTTCCCGATAAATTCACTTTCAGGGTGAAAAAGTACGACTTCATCGATCCGGACTATAACGATGAAGATAATAAGATTTAAGAGGGATGAATATTGAACGCACTTTATGACATTATCGGTGTGCCTTTCGGCTATCTGATGAGACTTATTTATTCGTTATGCAATAACTACGCAGTAGCAATCATATTGTTTACTGTAGTTACTAGAATATTGCTTTTCCCAGTCAATTATAAGACTCAGAAGGGTGCTGCAAGAATGCAGCTTTTAAATCCAAAGCTTGAAAAGATTAGAAAAAGCTTCGCTAACAATCCTCAGCGACTTCAGGAAGAACAGCAGAAGCTTTATCAGCAGGAGGGTGTAAATCCTATGGGTTCATGTCTCCCTGCATTTATACAAATGTTCCTGCTTTTCGGAGTTATTGACGTTATATATAAGCCAATAACCCATATTCTTAATATATCCAAAAACGTTATCGAAAGTGCTGTTGGCATAGCAAATAGTATTACAGGCGATAAGAATCTTACAATGACAAATCTCAGATGTGAGCTTATGACCATGGAGAATCTTAGGGATAACGGAGAAAAATATGCTTCTTTGGGAGAGAATTTTTTAGAAAAGGTTAGCGAATTCGGTGAGAAATTCACACTTTTCGGTGCAAATCTCGGAAAAACTCCTACCTTGCATCCTGAAACTTGGACAAAGGAAGCTATTATTCTTGCAACTATTCCGTTTCTTGCTGGTCTTTCACAGCTTCTTGTATCTGTTTATGGTCAGATACATCAGAAGAAAACAAATCCTGTTTCTCAGCCTGGTGGCGGATGCATGACAGTTATGTTATATGTTCTTCCGCTCGTTTCTATTATGTTTGCTTTCCAGGTACCTGCAGGTATTGGTTTTTATTGGATATGGTCATCAGTATTTTCATTCATTATAACCTTTGCGCTTAACTGCTATTTTACTCCCGAGCGTGTTAAGGTAATAAATGAGCAGGAAAAAGAAAAAGCAAGAATTTATGCAGAAAAACATCCGAATAAGAAAACTTTCATGCAGAAGATGCTTGAACAGCAGGCTGCTCTTGAAGAACAGCAGAATGGTAGTTCTTCTTCTGGAAAGTCAAACGGTATTTCACGTTCAGAACAGAATAAGGCTAATCGTGACAAACTTAAAGAAGCAAGAAAACGTATGGCTGAAAAGTATGGAGATTCTTACGAAGATGATAATGATGAAGAGGACTAAGTCCTCAGGGAGGTATAAAGTATGACAGAAATTTTCACAGCACGATCCGTTGAAGAGGCTAAGGAAATGGCCGCTGAGAAGTTCGGAAAAAAGATCAATGAGATCAAATTTGAAATTCTTGATGAAGGCAAAAAAGGTCTTTTCGGAATTGGTTCAAAAGAAGCAAAAGTTAAGGCAACTGTAACAGATGGTACTCACGTACAGGAAAAAGCTCCAAAGGCTGCTTCCGAAGTTCCTAAGACTACAACATCTCCTGAAAGGAAAGTTGAGCCTGCAACAAAGACTGTTGCAGCTGATAAGCCAGTTATAACAACTGAAACAGAAACTGTTGAAATACCAGCTGAGCCTGTAAAAGATGAAAAAACTGAGAATAAAACTACTGAAGAAGCTGAAAATGTTTCCGAAGCTCTTGATGAAGAAGCTTATTCACTGGATAATTTTACTCTCATAGAAGATGAAGCACTTATTAATCCAAAGGTTAAACTCGCTATGGATTATATTACGAGTATCCTCAGAGCTATGGATGTTGACGTTGAATTTAAGGTTTATCAGAACGAAACAGGAGCTGTTATCAATCTTGAAAGCGATAATAATGGTACTATTATTGGCAGACGCGGAGAAACACTTGATTCTATCCAGTATTTATGTTCAATTATAGCAAATAAAGGCGACAAGGATTATTACAGAATTACAATTGATTGTCTTGGCTACAGAAATAAGAGAAAAGATACTCTTGAGCAGCTTGCTGCTAAGGTTGCAAAATCAGTTCTCAGAACAGGACGTTCACAGCCACTCGAACCAATGAATCCTTATGAAAGAAGAGTTATTCATTCTGCTATTTCAAATATTGATGGCGTTTCTTCACGTTCAGTTGGTGAGGAACCTTATAGAAAGATAATCATTTCTTCTACTAATCCAAGAAGAGGTGGCGGCAGACGTGATAATAGACGCGACGGTGGCAGAAGAAATGACAATAGAAGAAATGGTGGACAGAGAAATAGAGATAGAGAGGTAAATATGGAACGTAGGAGTGTTAACCTCTCAACAAGCTTTGAAAAAGACTATAAGAGACCTAAGCCTGAGGATGAAATACAGGGTGGTCTTTACGGAAAAATAGAGCTTTAATCAAATATTGAAAACAACGGCGTAATGCCGTTGTTTTTTTAGGAGTGATTTAATGTCAACAATAGCTGCAATATCGACACCTAATGCAATGGGTGGAATTTCTGTTATACGTATCTCAGGCGAGGACGCTATTGAAATTGCAGAAAAGATATTCTCCCCTTTTGGCAGTAAAAATGTCTCTGAAATGGAAGGATATACATGTGCTTATGGAATTGCACATGATAAGGATGAACGTTTAGATGACTGTATTCTTACGGTTTTCCGTGCTCCACACAGCTATACTGGAGAGAATATTGTAGAGATTTCTTGTCATGGAGGACTTTATGTTACGAAAAAGGTACTCAGAGCGGTTCTTTCAAATGGAGCTATCAATGCTGAAGCAGGAGAATTTACAAAGAGAGCGTATTTAAATGGTAAGATTGACTTGACTCAGGCAGAAGCAGTAATGGATATTATTTCCGCCAAGGGTGAGCGCGAGTTAAAAATGGCAGAATGTCTTCGTGAAGGTGCAGCTTTTAAAAAAGCAAAAAAATGTTCTGATAAGCTCTTGAAAATTCTCGGTGATCTTGCAGCATGGTCAGATTATCCAGAGGAGGATATTCCAGAAGTTAGGCCAGAAGTTCTTTCTGAGGAACTGAAAAGTGTCCGTGATGATTTAAAGACTCTCATTAAAAATTACGATAGTGGTCGTATCCTTCGTGAGGGTGTGGCAACTGCTATAATTGGACGTCCTAATGTTGGTAAGTCCACCCTATTCAACTGTCTTAGTGGATGTGAAAGAAGTATTGTTACTGAAATTGCAGGAACAACGAGAGATATTATTGAGGAATCAGTTCGTATTGGAGACATTACCCTTAGGCTTTCGGATACTGCAGGTATTCATGAGACTGAAGATATTATTGAGGGTATTGGTGTTGACATGGCAGAAAAAATGATATCAAAGTCAGAACTTATAATAGCTGTTTTTGATGGAAGTTGTCCTCTCACCGAGGACGATTTGTATTTAATTAATAAAATTAATAAAAGTAATACGATCGCTGTTATAAATAAAAATGATGTTGAACAGCTTCTTGATACTTCTTTACTTGAAGAAAAAATTCAACATATTGTATATCTTTCTGCAAAGGAAAATTCAGGTGTGAATGCTCTTTACGAAAAAATACAAGATATTTTTAACCTTAATGAAGCAGATTTTGATACTGCAACAGCAGCAAATGAACGTCAAAAAAAGTGTATTGATAATGCACTTGAAGGTATTGAAAATGCTATTTTATCACTTGAAACTGGTGAAATGTTAGATGCTGTAAACATTCTCGTTGATGAAGCTGAACAGTCTTTGCTCATGCTTACAGGTCAGAAAATTACAGATGCTGTTGTTGATGAAGTATTTTCACGTTTTTGTGTGGGAAAATAATGTTTCATGTGAAACAATAAAGGAGGGATAATTATGAATTACGAAATGGGTGAATTTGAAGTAGCCGTAGTTGGTGCTGGACACGCTGGTGTCGAAGCAGCATTAGCTTCTGCAAGACTTGGATGTAAGACAGTTATGTTTACCATTTCACTTGATCAGATTGCAAATATGCCATGTAATCCATCAATTGGTGGAACTGCAAAAGGTCATCTTGTTCGAGAAATAGATGCTTTAGGCGGTGAAATGGGTAAAGCTGCAGATAAATGTTTCATTCAAAGTAGAATGTTAAATAGAGGAAAAGGACCAGCAGTACATAGTTTGAGAGTACAAGCAGATAGAGTTGAATACCATAAATACATGAAAAATATCTGTGAAAAACAGAAAAATTTATTTGTAAAACAGGCAGAAATATCTGATATTATTATAGAAAATAATAAGATAATTGGTGTAAGAACAAAACTTGGTGCTGAATATAAAGTAAAAGCGGTCATAATAGCTACAGGTACATATCTTAAAGGAAAAATACATATTGGAGAAATTTCATATGAAAGTGGACCTGATTCTGCTTTACCGAGTAATCTCCTTTCAAAAAGTCTTATTGAAAGTGGTGTAGAACTTCGTAGATTCAAAACTGGAACACCATGTCGAGTAAATAAAAGAAGTATTAATTTTGATATTATGGAAAGACAAGATGGAGATGAACAAATAGTACCATTTTCATTTGAGACTGATCCTAGCAAATTGGATAACAAAGTAAGCTGTTTTGTAACATATACGAATAGTAAAACACATGAAGTTATTCTCGAAAACTTAGATAGATCACCATTATATTCAGGAAGAATAGAAGGAGTAGGTCCAAGATATTGTCCTTCAATAGAGGACAAAATTATAAGATTTTCTGATAAGCCACGACATCAACTTTTTGTTGAGCCTATGGGAATGAGTACAGAAGAGTACTACTTACAAGGAATGTCTTCATCTTTACCAGAAGATGTACAACTTGCCTTTCTAAGAACAATAGATGGTCTTGAGGATGTTGAGATCATGAGACCGGCATATGCAATTGAGTATGATTGTTGTAATCCAAATCAGTTACTTCCAACCCTTGAGTTTAAAAAAGTTGAAGGACTTTATGGTGCCGGACAGTTTAATGGAAGCTCAGGATATGAAGAGGCCGCTGCACAAGGAATTGTTGCTGGAATAAATGCTGCACTTAAAATTAAAGGTAAGGAATCAATGATTCTTGACCGAGCTAGCTCATATATAGGTACTTTAATTGATGATCTTGTAACAAAAGGTTGTTCAGATCCATATAGAATGATGACTTCTAGAAGTGAGTATAGACTTATTTTAAGGCAGGATAATGCTGATCAGAGACTTACACCTATTGGATATAAAATAGGATTGATTACACAAGAAAGATATAATGCACTTCTTGAAAAAGAAAAATTAACAGCTGAAGAGATTAATAGAGTTTCAAAGCTTAATATTTCTCCCTCTGAAGAACTAAATAAGTTTCTTGAGGAACATGGTACTTCTATATTAACAACAGGATGTAAAATGTCTGATCTAATTCGTCGTCCACAGTTATTCTATAATGATTTGGCAGAATTTGATGAAGAAAGACCTAATCTCCCCTCTGATGTAGCTGAACAAGTGGAACTTCAAATAAAATATGAAGGATATATACAGAAGCAGCTTCAGCAAATAGAACAAATGCGTAAAATGGAGTCTAAGAAATTACCTAAAGACCTTGATTATAACATGATATATGGATTAAGACTAGAAGCTGCCGAAAAACTAAATAAAATTAAACCTTTATCAATTGGCCAAGCATCTCGTATTTCAGGAGTTTCCCCTGCAGATATTTCAATGCTTGCTGTATGGCTTATGCACGAGAAGGGAGAAAACAATGCTTCCTGATTATGAATTTTGTCGCGCTGAATTTAAATCGGCTGGATTAGTACTATCCGAAGAGGTTTATGAAAAATTAAATGTATATACATCTTTTCTAGTTGAATATAATGAAAAGATAAATTTGACTGCTATTACTGATCCTATTGAGATTCTAAAAAAACACTTTATTGATAGTATTGTTATTGCTAATTATGTAGATATTCCTTTAAACTCAAGTATAATCGATGTAGGTACAGGTGCAGGATTCCCATCCGTTCCTATAAAACTATACCGTCCTGATTTAAAGATTACACTGCTTGATAGTCTAAATAAACGTATTGAGTTTCTTCATCAGTTAAGCGAAAAACTTAATATTGATGTGAAATTAATACATGGACGTGCAGAAGAAATTTCTAAATTAGATGAGTATAGAGAAAACTTTGATTTTTCATGTGCACGTGCAGTAGCAAATCTTTCTCTCCTTAGTGAATATTGTATTCCTTTTGTGAAAGTTGGAGGTTCTTTTATTTCTATGAAGGGACCTAATGAGGATATTTCTCAAGGATATAATGCTGTAAGTATTCTGGGCGGGAAAATAGAAAATATTTTTGAGTATTCTCTTTTTAATGATAAAAGAAGGATAATTAATATTAAGAAAATATCGCAAACACCGACTAAATATCCTAGAAATAGCGGTCAAATTAAGAAGAAACAACTTTGATTATTATATATAATATCGTTTATTCCGTCGTTTTATCGAAAAACGACGGTTTTTTATTATAGATATTATTTCCGAATCGTAATATAATTGGAGTATAAATCTGATAGGAGGTCATCATTATGACAGGTTTCAATTTTAGTAAGGAACGTATAATAAATAAAGTTGTAGAGATATCAACTGATGATATTGTTCCTAACCCAAATCAGCCCAGATCAGCTCATTCTGAAGATATATCACAATTAGCTCAGTCTATAGCGCAGAATGGTATTTTACAACCTATTTCAGTTCGTAAAAGAGGCTCAAAATACGAATTAATAGCTGGTGAAAGAAGACTTCGTGCAGCAAGGTACTGTGGTTTCCCTGTTGTACCATGTATTGTTCATGAAGTTAGTGATAGACATTCAGCAATACTTGCTCTTGTTGAGAATATACAACGTCAAGAATTATCTTTTTTTGATGAAGCGAAGGCAATTGAAAAACTAATAAAAATTTATGGTATGACACAGGAGGATGCTGCATCAAAGTTAGGAAGAGCGCAAAGTACCATAGCCAATAAATTGAGACTGCTTAGACTTACTGAAAAAGAAAGACAAATCATAACTAAATACAACTTAACTGAACGTCATGCTAGAGCTTTGTTACGACTTGGAAGTGTAGATGATAGGCTTTTTATGCTTGATAAGATGATTGCAAATAATTTGAATGTAGAACGATCTGAAAGATTAATAGATGAATATATCGGACTCAATAAAGATAAAATTAGTTATAAAAAGCGTTCTATTGTATTTCAAAATGTAAAATTGTTTGTAAACACAATTAATAAAGCTGTTGAAACAATGAAGGCTGCAGGAATATCTGCTGATTCTAGCAAAATACAGAGTGATGATTATCTAGAATACCGTATTAGAATTCCTGTACAGAAAAGATTATAAGAAAATTGTTTCACATGAAACATTTTTATGTTTCATGTGTTTTTTTTGTTGTGAAATGTTTCACGTGAAACAAAATTCAAAAATTTCTCAGTTACTTATTTACAATATGCTTCAAAAGTGCTATAATATTATAAGTAAATCTTGAAAGGAAGATAATATGGGCAAGATTATAGCTGTTGCCAACCAGAAAGGTGGCGTAGGAAAAACAACAACCGTAATAAATATAGCAGCATATCTAGGTTCACGTGGATTTAAAGTACTTTGTGTGGACGTTGATCCTCAGGGTAATACTACAACAGGCTTTGGAATTAAAAAGAAGTCAGTTGTCGTTTCAGCATATGATGTTATAACGGGTAAGGCTCGGGCGCAGGAAGCAATATATACAACTGAGTTTGAAAATGTCTCAATAATACCAGCTACGGAAAACCTTGCGGGATGTGAGATTGAGCTTATAGAGTATGAGAACAGAGTTAACAGACTGAAAATGCAGCTTCTTTCTTGCAAAGAAGAATTTGATTATATTTTCATTGACTGTCCGCCTGCACTTGGAACGATTACTATTAACGGATTTGTTGCCTGCGACAGTATCATCGTGCCTATGCTTGCAGAATTTTATGCCCTCGAAGGTCTTTCACAGTTGGTGAATACTATAAAAATAGTTAAAAATAATTATAATCCGGCGCTAGAAATAGAGGGTATACTGTTTACAATGTTTGATGGTAGATTGAATCTTGCAAATGACGTTGTTGCAGAAGTAGAGAAGTACTTTCCTAACAAGGTATTTAAAACTAAAATACCAAGAAATGTACGCATTTCAGAAGCTCCAAGCCACGGTAAACCAGTAATGTATTATGATAAGGGGTCAAAGGGCTCAGAGTCATACGAGCTTGTATGTCATGAAATACTGAATGAGCCATTGGAGCTACCGGCAAAGAAAAAGATCTTTTCTTTCAAAAAATCAAAGAAAGGAAAACGTTCGTCTTGACGAATGAGGTTTGAACTATGGCAAAAGGTGGTTTAGGTGTAGGTCTTGATGCCCTTTTCATTGATAACGCCAATGAAGTACAGGTGAAAAAGACATTACGTACTGCTGAATTAGAGCCTAATCGTGATCAGCCCCGTAAAGCGTTCAGTGACGAGGCGATAACGGCTCTTGCGGACTCTATTCGTGAGCATGGTATGCTTCAGCCAATACTTGTGCGTCCTATAAGTTCGGGTGGTTATCAGATAGTTGCAGGCGAAAGAAGATGGAGAGCCGCAAGGATGGCTGGCCTTGATGAAGTGCCTGTCACAATTCGCGAGCTTAGTGATCTTGAAACGATGCAGATTGCAATTATTGAGAATCTGCAGCGTGAAAATCTTAATCCTATTGAAGAAGCTGCAGGATATAACGATCTTATCGAAAAATATGGCATGACACAGGAAAAAGTTGCAAAAATGGTAGGACGTTCACGTTCGGCAGTTGCAAATGCAGTAAGAATACTATCACTTCCTGATAGGGTTCTTAAAATGGTCGAGAACGGAGAGCTTTCTGCAGGTCATGCAAGAGCATTGCTTGGATTTGAGAATGAGGAAATGCTTATAGCTACTGCTCTCAGAGCTGCTGATGGTGGCCTGACTGTTCGTCAGGTAGAAAAAGCTGCTCAAAAATCGGAAGAGCATACAGAAGATTCTGCTTCAAAAGCAAACAAAAAAATTGATAATTATTTCAAGGAAATGGAACTTTCTCTTAACGAGCGCCTTGGCAGAAAAGTAAAGGTTGACTACGGTAAGAACAAGGGTGCACTTATCCTTGAATTTTATGATAAAAAAGACCTCGCGGCTTTAGCTGAAAAGCTTGCAAAAGAGGACTAAGGAGTTATTAATATGATTGACATTAAGCTTATAAGAACAAATCCAGAAATGGTAAAGGAAAATATCAAGAAAAAGTTTCAGGACGACAAGCTTGAACTTGTAGACAAGGTGATTGAGCTTGACAAACAATACAGAGAGACTAAGCTCGCTTGTGATAATCTTAGAAATACACGTAATGTTAAGAGTAAAGAAATTGGCGGACTTATGAAGAATGGTCAGAAGGAAGAGGCTGAAAAGATAAAAGCTGAGGTTTCTGCCATGGGAAAGGAACTTGAGGAAAAGGAGCAGCTAGAGGTAAAGCTAGAGGCAGATATTCGAGAAATAATGCTCGTTATTCCTAATATCATTGATGAAACTGTTCCAATAGGAAAAGACGACACAGAAAACGTTGAAGTTGAGCGTTTTGGTGAGCCTGCTGTTCCTGCATTTGAAGTTCCTTACCATGTTGATATCATGGAAAAAGTTAACGGTATAGACATTGACAGCGCACGTAAGACAAGTGGAAACGGTTTCTATTACCTTTGTGGAGATATTGCTCAGCTCCAGAGTTGCATACTATCTTACGCAAGAGATTTCATGATAGATAAGGGTTTTACTTACTATATTCCACCATTCATGATAAGAAGCAATGTCGTTACAGGTGTTATGAGCTTCGCAGAGATGGAGGGTATGATGTACAAGATAGAGGGAGAGGATCTTTACCTTATCGGTACTTCTGAGCACTCTATGATAGGTAAGTTTATTGACACTATAGTTCCAGAGGAGGAACTTCCAAAGACTCTCACAAGCTATTCGCCATGTTTCCGTAAAGAGGTCGGAGCTCATGGTATAGAGGAGCGCGGTGTATACCGCATACACCAGTTTGAAAAGCAGGAAATGGTGGTTGTATGTAAGCCGGAGGAGTCTATGGAATGGTTCCACAAGCTTTACAGTTATACAGTTGAGTTCTTCCGCACACTTGATATACCTGTACGTACTCTTGAGTGCTGTTCAGGAGACCTTGCAGACCTTAAGGTAAAGTCTATCGACGTTGAGGCATGGTCGCCACGTCAGAAGAAATACTTCGAGGTAGGAAGCTGTTCTAATCTCGGTGATGCACAAGCAAGACGTCTCGGCATCAGGGTAAAGGCTGAGGACGGAAGCAAGTATTTTGCACATACACTTAATAATACAGTTGTTGCTCCTCCGAGAATGCTCATCGCGTTTCTAGAGAACAACCTCAACGAAGACGGTTCTATCCGTATACCAAAGGCACTTCAGCCATATATGCGTAAGGATATTATTAAAGTTCCTGAGAAGAAGTAATAGGCTTCGTAATATATTATGCAGTACTTGCTCTAATTGCTGGTATAGCTATTTAGCTTTTATATTATTTTATAAAAAACGGTACAGTATAAGCTGTACCGTTTTTTAATGGGGTCGTATTATCTGCCTTTTAAATATTATGATTATTTATGCGTGTTCATTTTAGTATTCATGGATGCTAACGACTATTTTATATGATCATCGCTCCACTTTGCTACTGTACAGAGGCACATCATTATAACTCCAACTGTTCCACCGAACATACTGCCTAATATAAAATTCAGCATTTTCTCACTCACTTTCATTTGGTCTTGAACATATTATGTGCTTTTTATAGCTGCATAATCAGCAGAAAGTATGAATATTTCTTGCAAAAAAAGACATAATAAAAGAAATATCTTTAAATTTGTTGCAAATGCCACTTTTCACAGCATAATATTTATGGTATAATTAACCCATAACGCATAAGCGTAAATAATGAAAAGAGGTAATTACCAATGAATAAAATTACAAATGACATTTACTACATCGGAGTCAACGACCATCAGATAGACCTCTTTGAGGGACAATATGATGTTCCTAATGGCATGGCATATAATTCATATATTATAGTTGATGAAAAAACAGCTATTTTTGATACAGTTGAAAGTAATTTCAAAGATGAGTGGCTCGGTAATATTGCTGAAGTCCTTGGAGATAAGACTCCAGATTATATCATTATTCAGCATATGGAACCCGATCATTCTGCAAATCTTAAAAACTTTCTCAAGAAGTATCCGAATACTACAGTAGTGGGCAATGCTAAGACTTTCGGTATGATAGAAAACTTCTTCGAAGGACTTGATATTTCAAACAAGCTTGAAGTAAAAGAAGGAGAAAAGCTCTCACTTGGCAAGCATGAGCTTTCATTTATATTTGCTCCTATGGTACACTGGCCTGAGGTTATGTTCACATATGACAGTACAGACAAGGTGCTCTTCTCAGCTGATGCTTTCGGAAAGTTTGGCGCTCTCGATGTGGAAGAAGACTGGGCTTGCGAAGCTCGCCGTTATTATTTTGGCATCGTAGGAAAGTATGGTGTACAAGTTCAGGGCGTGCTCAAAAAGGCAGGAGCTCTTGACATACAGACAATATGTCCGCTTCACGGACCAGTTCTCAAAGATAATCTCGGATATTATCTCGGACTTTATAATACATGGTCAAGCTACGGTGTAGAGTCAGAAGGTATATTCATCGCATATACATCAGTTTACGGCAATACAAAGAAGGCTGCGGAACTCCTCAAGGAAAAGCTCGAAGCAAAGGGCTGCCCAAAGGTAGCTATAGCAGACCTTGCACGAGAGGATATGGCAGAGTCTGTTGAGGATGCATTCCGCTACGGAAAAATTGTTATCGCAACTACTACTTACAATGCTGATATATTTCCGTTCATGAAGCACTTCATTCTCGACCTTACAGAGAGAAACTATCAGAACCGTACTATCGGTATCATTGAGAACGGAAGTTGGGCAGCTACAGCCGCAAAGGTAATTAAGGCGATGTTCGAAAAGTCAAAGAATATCACATTCACAGATACTACAGTATCTCTCAAGTCAGCTCTCAAGGCTGAAAATATTGAGCAGATAGAAGCTCTTGCAGATGAGTTGATGAAATAAAAAATAGGAGGGACAAAGCGTGAAAGTAACACTCAATCCCGACAAAGAAGTTGTTGACAGAATAAAAGAGGGACTTAAGTTAAAGGACGGTTATTGTCCTTGCAGACTGGCAAAAACTCCCGAAAACAAGTGTATGTGCAAGGAGTTCCGTGACCAGATAGCAGATCCAAATTTTGAAGGTTTCTGTCATTGTATGCTGTATTATAAGTCGCTGAGCGATTAAAGTATAAATGGTAACGATAAGAAAGGTATATAGGGGTACAGAACTTGCAAAGCAACTCTTGCAATTTGTTGAGAACTGCTCATGGCATGAGGTAAAGGAGCATATTGCAGATATGCTCAAGTCGTGGAAGTTTACAGAATGGGAGTGTATGTTTGCAGCCGTTGATAACGGAGAAATAGTTGGTATGGCTTCAATTATGAAGACCGACTATTATCCATTGCCTGAAATATATCCGTGGATATCCTGTATCTTTGTTACAGAGAATGCAAGGGGACATCATATAAGCGGACAGATTATAGAATATGCCAATGATTATGCAAAAGGACTGGGGTATAAAAAGACATATATTCCAACAGAATACAGTGGACTATATGAACATTATGGATATAGATATGTTTGTGATATAGTCAATTACGGTGGTTTGAAAGACCGTCTTTATTCAAAAGAGCTTGTATAAAATATAAACAGGAGGTTCAATATGAACGAAGTAGTAATCACAAAGGAAAACTTCCAGAGAGAAGTGCTTAATTACAAGGACACGCCTGTTCTTATTGATTTCTGGGCAATGTGGTGTGGACCATGCATGTCACTTGGACCGGTTATCGAACAAATAGCCGATGAATATAAGGGTAGGATAAAGGTTGGCAAGGTCAATGTAGACGAGCAGCCTGAACTTGCTTCAGCATTCAGAGTTGAGAGCATACCGCTGCTTGTTGTTGTTAAGGATGGACTTCCTGTGAAGCAGGCAGTAGGACTCCGTCCAAAGGCAGAAATACTTGAAATGCTTGGCCTTTGATAATTATATGTAATAAAGCATAAGCTCACTGATAAAAGTCGGTGAGCTTTGATATTTTTTGAAAAATTAATTTTAAATGCACGTAAATGCTCTTCAGAATTGTATATAATAGTGAAGCGACGCTTCCGACAGAAAGGAGGAATTGCCATGAATGACAGTTCGGCGCTGTATGCGTTTAATAAGTTCGGCGACACTGTTCTGCGCGCTGCCTTTGCCATGACGGGAAGCTATTCTGAGGCAGAGGATATCACTCAGGAGATATTTCTCTCCCTCCACGCAAAGCCGCAGAGATTTGAGTCTGATGAACATCTGAAAGCATGGCTGCTCCGTTCAGCCATAAACCGCTGCAAGAACTACAGAAAAAGCGCACGTATACTCAGGAATACCGCTCTTGACGAGAAGACCGCAAATACTCTCAGCTGCGAGTTTACTCCGAAAGACAGCGAGATACGGGACAGGATAGCAAAGCTCCCAGAGAAGTATTCATCGGTGATATTCCTTTATTATTATGAGGAGTACACCATAAAGGAGATAGCTTCGCTCATCGGAAAGAACGAGAATACGGTGAGCTCGCTTTTGCAGCGCGGAAGAAAGAAACTGAAAACAGAGCTTGAAGAGGAGGGTTTCATTTATGAAACGAGATGAATATAACAATTTTCTCCGCAAAGTGAAGTGCAGCGACGATTTCCGCAGCCGTATGCAGGAAAAGCTCTCAGCTCCCGCTACAGAGGTGCATGAGTATGAGGAAAGCGTAAGCGGTACGGACGTTGTCACTTCAAGGCATAACTGGGGCAGGATAGCGGCAATGGCGGCGGCTTTCGTGCTTGTATGCGGAGCTGTGGGCGGCGGCGCATATCAGCTTGCACGCTATAACTTCAAAACAAAAGAAAGTACAGATATATCAGAAACAGAAAAAAATGCTTCCATATACGATATCATGAAAGCAAATAAAGCATATTTCAATACGGATATTGTTTTATGGGAGGACCTCAGCGGCAATATTTATACTAAGAACAATGTGGATACAGAAAAGTTCTTTGATTATTTCGATAAGTTCAATATGTCAGCCGAGATAGGAAAAGAGGACTTCACCTCGACTCTTAGATGTATCAGATTATACTTCGATTGCAGGACAGGTGAAGTAAAGGATCACTGCTATGCCTTTGAACTATACGATAACGGAGATTTTATACTGCGCCAGAATGATAAGGGCAAGTATGTAAAAGATGATGAACGGGAAACATACCACTGCTTTACCGACGGCGATAAGGTTTTTCATGATATCCTGAATATGTATGTTGACGAAGAAACTATTGATATATTTGACAGAGTAACGGATAAGGAGCTTGAAAATGAGATAACCAACGGCTTCAAGAACAACCCGTATGACACAGCGTACTATTATATAGCAGACGAAAACAGGCAGGAAGAATATATTCTTACAGGCAAAGAAGATTTTGCATATGAGCTCATGGACTTTGAATGGGAAAGAGCTTATATAAGAAGCGGCGATGTAAATAGCTATTCTTTCGGCTTTGTTGTAGCAGAGGACGGCTATATGCAGTTTGGTATCGGAAGGACTTACAAGCTGAAAAACGACAGTGATATCGAAGCTTTAAAGGCTGTTCTGAGCAGATATCTCATCAAAAAGGAATTTGGAGAAGCTGTTTCTGAGGAAGATATAATGAATGCATTTAAGGATATGCCTGAGGATAAAGCACAGTTTTTCGATGAATCAGAGTTTAAGAACACATTCTACAAATATAATGAAAGTGATTTTGAAAGCTTTAAGGAAAAAATCGCTGCTCTTGAATGGGAGACCTGTTCAAAGGTGGAGCACGGTATGACTGATTTGACAGTGAAGGACTGTCTAATCGACCGTGAGGGAGTTATCATTCCTGCAAACAAGCCAAATTTATGTTACAAGCTGAAAAATGAAAGCGACAGAGCTGAGTTTAGGAGCATAATTGACGAGTTAATGGAGAGCTTCGAGGAAATACAGAGCGAATAAGCCGGATTTGAAAGGAATAGGAACAATAGAAAGTTGCATTTTTAGATCTTCTATGATATAATGTTATAAAGTCTCCGCAGTCGGTAAGGCTGCGGAGAGATTTTTTCGGAGGTATTACAATGAAGCTAATATCATGGAACGTCAACGGCTTTCGCGCTTGTCTGCAAAAGGGCTTTGAGGATTTTTTCAAGGCTGCGGACGCTGATATATTCTGCCTGCAGGAGACAAAAATGCAGCCAGATCAGGCGGACTTTACGCCCGAAGGCTATCACATATACTTTCACAGCGCCATAAAGAAGGGCTACTCGGGAACAGCTGTTTTCAGCAAAACAGAGCCAATCTCAGTTAATTACGGTATAAACGGCACTCACCTTGATGAGGGAAGAGTAATTACCTGCGAGTATGAGGACTTTTACTTCGTGTGCTGCTATGTTCCCAACGCGCAGGACGGATTGAAGCGTATCGACTATCGAATGGAGTTCGAGGACGATATGAGGGCTTATCTCTCGGAGCTTGACAAAAAGAAGCCCGTTATCTACTGCGGCGATCTCAATGTGGCTCACGAGGAGATAGACCTGAAAAATCCAAAGACCAACCGTGGCAACGCAGGCTTTTCCGACGAGGAGCGCGGCAAGTTCACGGAACTACTTGGTGCAGGCTTTGCGGATACCTTCCGCAGATTGTATCCAGATACTGTTACATATTCATGGTGGTCTTACCGCTTCAAAGCACGTGAAAAGAATGCAGGCTGGCGCATAGACTATTTTGTGGTCTCAAACAGGTTTATGAAGCGTGTGAAGGATTCGGAGATACTTACCGATGTAATGGGTAGCGATCACTGTCCTGTTATGCTGACTATTGAGTGACAATGCGGTGACAGGAATGACAGAGCGTGAACGGATATATTCGGATAATATCAGTGATATAGCAATGGAAATAAGCATTTCTCATGTCTGGAGAGAGCGGATATTTGCTTTAAAAAGCGGGGAAGTACTGAAACTTTCGGCAAATGACAAGGATATTATCCCCGAATACATCAGAGATGTAATAGTTGACAATCATTTGTCTTTCAACATTCAGATAGTGGAGAAGTGTGAAGAAGAATATGATGAAGGACTGGTCATATTTAAATTCAGTTCGGATGAATTTCCAAAGATAACAGCATATTCGGGGAATAACCCTTTGATAATATGACAATTTAAAATTTTACGGGCGCATAAAATGCGCCCGTAAATATTTATTCTGAAAAAGTTTTCTTGAAGCAAAGATAATTTCGTCCGTCTTCCTTGCCGTAGATTGCAAAGCAAACGTGGTCAAAGAGTTTTCCGTAGCCTTCGTTGATAAGAACATTTCTGAAATATTCTGACACCTCATCAGGTTTATTGCCGAAAGCTCCGCAGCCCCATGCGCCGAGAACTAGATTTTTATGGCTGTTTTCCGCGGCTATTGCAAGCATTATCCGGATGCGTCTTGTCATTGTTTCTGCTATTTTTTTGTTCGAAGCAAGTAGAGCAGCTCCGCGTTTATTAGGTGCCGGAATGGTTATAACAGCCGTCGTAAATGGTTCACTTAGCAACTCACAGTGATGATCACGAAAAACACATACATTAGGAGAATATAGCATATAGTCTGATTCCACGGAACTGAGATGAGTATTATTGAAACGATACATCTCCTTTGCATTTTCAGAGGTTATGGAAGCATACAGCGTACTGCATCTGCAAAGAGCTTCCTCTTGCGCATTTGCGCCTAACCTGAAACCGCCTCCTGCTTTATGTGCATTTGCGAAGTTCATAACAAAAGGCTTTTCAAATCGACTTGCTGCAGTAAATGAATCCTCTGTGGTAACGGTTATCTCACATATTTTTCCGTCTGGAATAGGCGTGTTTTTTAGAAGCTCATCACCTTTTTGGGGAGAATAAGTGGTAACTGCCGTGAAGTTGTTTTTAGGTAGCTCAACACGCTTTCCGTCTTTTTCGTAGAAACCGTCAGCGGTTATTTTTATAGTCTCGTTTGCAACTGCGATATTATTCATGTTCTCACTCCTTACCCTTAATGTCTATGATGTTATATTCTGAAACAGTTCCCGTCTTGAAAGGGATAGCCCAGCCCGAAATGCCAGAAGTCACGATGAAATCCGTATTGCTGCGTTTTGTGTGACCATAAACGAAGTCATTGGCGCCTATCCACAGACCCACATAGCCTGATGGCCATATATGACCGCCGTGAGTGTGTCCCGAGTAAACAAGGTCTGCATTTGCAGCGGCTTCGTTGTCATAGTCGTTGGGTTGGTGGTCAAGTACAAGGGTGTACACAGAGGACGGAATGTCCTTTGATAGCTCACTTATTGCCTTCCTTGACTCATCATGCTTGTCCTTTCTGCCTATTATTGCGAAATTGTCCGTAACCATTACAGCTTCGTCCTCGAGGACTGTAACGTTGTTCTTTTCGAGCTCCGAATAGAGCTCCTCAATTGTGAAGTCGCGGCTGTCGGGCATATAGCCCTTGTCGTGGTTTCCGCTTATAAAGTAAACTCCGTAGGTGGTATCAAGCTTTCCGAGCGTCTCACAGGCTTTGACCATATCGCTGCGGTTGGAGTCGTCGTCAACGAAATCTCCTGCAATAACAACGATATCAGGATTTTCTGCCTGTATGCGCTTCATTTCCCGTGCCATATCGTCACCGTCGAGAGTTATTCCGATGTGTGAGTCAGCAAAGCCGACAATACGCAGTTTTCCGCCGTCTATAGACTTATCGGTAGTGATCGTATAGGGCGTTACTACGACATTATGAGCATTGTACCAGCCTATGCACAGGTACACTACCGTAAAAAGCAGGACAAAAACTCCCTCGATATTACGGCGGCGTTCCTTTTTTGCAGCTTTCCGCACAATAAATGCGAAAAGGTCAGCAATGAGCCAGAATATTATAAGATGAAGAATCACTACAATAACGCTGTAGAAGTTTATGAAGCCGAGGCAGGCCATTCCGCCAAGCGGCAGAATGCTTGCGAACCATGAGAGCAGCCGGTGCCTTTCGCCCAGCTTTTCAATGAAGCTGAATCGGTGAAACCGCGTAATAAGGTATATAGTGCCACCTATGGACATTAAAAGCAGTATTGCAAAAAGTAAGAGCCAGTTCATATATTTCCCCCTGATATATTTTTTGATACTTATATAGAGGGTTTCCCTCAATAGAAGGTACAAATCTTCTATATAGGTATTAAAGATATGGCTGTGTTATCATATCAAATTGTTATTTTACGTCTTGTAATTAATATAACAGTTTTGAGCTGCAATGTCAAGCTATGGGGAAAAAAACAGCTTCTTTGTTGCAAATAATCTTTTGTGCAGTATATATAGTTGAAATATAGGATTTTATATGATATAATATGTGTAAGATTTTATGGTAGGGTATTGTTTTTTGGTCAGAAATATAATAGGGGGAACTCCCAATGAAAAGGACAAAAGGAAAATTTATCATATCAGCCAATGAAATAGCTGAAAAAATGGGTGCAGGCTGGAATTACGGAAATACTCTCGAAGCAAATTTTGGTGGAACTCCTGATGAAACAGTGTGGGGCAACCCAAAGGCTTCACAGGAAATGGTAGATACAGTTGCCGAGGCAGGATTTGATACAGTCAGGATACCTATTTCCTATCTCAGTATGATAGATGACAGCAACGGCTTTAAAATAAACGATGCATGGCTCGAAAGGATAGCAGAGGTCGTGGATTACTGCTATAACAGAGGAATGTTCGTTATCATAAATATGCACGGTGACGGTTACCACACTATAAATGGCGGCTGGCTTCTCTGCGACAGCGAGGATCAGAACTACGTAAAAGCTAAGTTCGCTGCTGTATGGAGACAGGTTGCTCTCCGATTTGCAGATCATGACGAGCATCTTATTTTTGAGTGCATGAACGAGGTGTTCGACGGGATATATCACGATCCTGTTCCCGAATACTATGAGAATATAAACGATTACGACCAGATATTCGTTGATACAGTCAGAAGCGCAGGAGGCTGCAATACTCACCGCTGGCTGCTTGTTGCAGGCTGGAATACGGATATAAAGTATACCTGCGGCAATTACGGGTTCAGATTTCCTGAGGACAGGAGCAATACCGCAGATGAGGGCAGGCTCATGCTTTCGGTACACTGTTACGAACCGTGGGATTACTGCGGTGACGATGTGAAAAAAATATTCCTTTGGGGACAGAAGGGTCAGGAGATAATCGAAATGACCAATATCGACCCTATATACGACGCAGACTGGGGCGAAGAGGAGCACATAAAGGCTCAGCTCTCAATGCTCAAGGAGAGGTATGTGGATAAGGGCATTCCTGTAGTTATAGGAGAGTTCGGCTGTATCGACAAGACCCTCGAGCACTCGGAGCTCCCGGACAGGATAGCCGAGAACCGCGCTTATTACGACGGATTTTTAGCAGGAACTGCAGCTCAGAACGGTATAACTCCAGTATACTGGGACAACGGCTACAACGGACCGAACGGCTTTGGACTATTCGACCGCCGGAAGCTTACCCAGACGCAGCCCGAGCTCATAGAGGCTATAGTCTGCGGCGTGAAGAATAAGGACCCAATGTCGGGAAGAAGCGCATATATCGACAGATATACAGGCTGACGGAACCAATTGTAAAGATATATCTTTATAGCTGATTATAATAATAAAGAATAAGTAAAAGGGAGCGATAATTTTATCGCTCTTTTTTTGTGAAATCAGGAGCGCTTTGATAAACAGAAAAAAATTATTGAAAAACGATAATTTTCTATTGACAAATGATATTTTATGTGTTATACTATAGTCACAGTAAAACAATACAAAGGAGAGCGAACTTATGTGGAACAAGGATAAATCACTTATTCTTTCGCGTATTCTTACACTTGCAGCAGCTATGGCTGCTGTGATAGTTGCAATTTTTATACCTGCCATATCGGAGTGGTACCAGTTTGAAATGGCAGCCGAGGCGAACAGCTTTTTCGACAGAAGTACCATGTTCATTCCCATGTGTATTACCTTGTATGTATGCGATGCACTTGCTCTTGCGGCATTGTGGAATCTGCATATACTTCTTAGAAATATCAGCAAAGACGAGGTATTTATACAAAATAATACGAATTGCTTGCGTCGGATATCTTGGATATGTATGGGAGTAGGCGTTATAATGATGCTTTTCGGACTTTGGAGCTCTATATTTATATTTTTTGGAATGTGTGCGCTAATGTTCGGACTTATCATGCGCGTATTAAAAAACGTCTTTGAAAAGGCAGTAGAAATAAAGTCGGAAAACGACTTTACAATATAACGGAGGTGTTTTCCATGCCAATAATAGTAAATCTTGACGTTATGATGGCAAAGCGGAAGATGTCCTCGCAGGATCTTGCAGAAAAGGTGGGCATTACTACCGCTAATCTTTCGATACTGAAAACAGGCAAGGCAAAGGCTGTTCGCTTTTCGACTCTTGAGAAGATATGCGACGAGCTGGATTGTCAGCCCGGAGACATACTGGAATATCAGAGAGAGTAAACGAATGCACGGGGTAAATCATGATACAGGGGTATAATATACAGGGGAGCAGAAATGCTCCCCCCATGAACAGTAATAAATATAATACTTACTATATACATATTTATAATAAGTAATAAGCTGATCAAAGGCGGTGCTGAAATGGATATAAAACTAAAAAAGGAGTTAAGAAATACTACTTTAGAGCTTCTGATTCTGCTTTGTCTTCCTTTCATAATAGGAGCAGTTAATGAATACTTAAACTGTCATTTTTCGCACTTTGATGCTGAGAAAACTTCGCTCATGGAAGAAATATTTGATATAACCGTCGATGATAATATTAAACTGAAACGGTATATAAGAGATGGTAATCTTGTTTATATGAATGAGAAACTTGAGCTTGAAACAGATAGTTATGAACGATTTATCACAGAAAATGTTAATGCCTCGCTGGAACTTGATGAAAGCTTAAGAAACGAGGAAAGGCTGATATATAAGTATACAAATAAAAAAACGGATATGGAGATAAAAGCACTTAAAAAAGAAAACTATCTGATAACACTTCGTCATTGGGAGTGAAAAGCATAACTGACAGTGTCTTATCCGCTTGTAATAGTTTTTGAAAATAAAAAAAGGAGTAAACGACAATGAATAACAATATTTATAACGGACCGCAGGTTCCATATATACCGCAGGCTGTGTGTAAGGTCAAGGAAAAGCCAGAATACACTAAGTTAGAGTTAGCTTTTTCAGTGTTTTCGATAATAGCCGCATTTGCTTTTGTGAGATATGTCATTTATTACGTTATGGGCTTTATTACTACCGGAGTTTTCATTGCTATTATTACTGCGATATTAATATACTTGATGAAAAAGGGATGTAAATTAACGACTTTCAACAAGGTTAACGCAGGTGTATTATATATTTTCAGCTTTGTTTTCTCAATAACAGCAAATAACTTTATAAAAAACCTTGACGCAGTATTCCTTTTCGGTGCAGGAGCTTATCTTGTATACGCTGTTTCATCAGGAAACAAGGATATTGACCGTTACCTTCCTTTTGCTATGTGCAAGGCTATATTTGAATACCCGTTTTCACATTTTGGTAAGCAAGCAGCTATAACTCAGGATCGTTTTTCGAAGTCGAAATCAAGCTCGAATGTGAAGTACATACTAATAGGATTGATTATTACAATTCCTGTTACAATCGTAGTAGCTTCGCTTCTTATGTCTGCAGATGACGGACTTGAGAAAATGCTTACAAATCTATATTTCAGTATATTCAGTAATGAAATATGGACGGTTATAATTCAGGTTCTTTTAGCTATTCCCTGTTCAATGTATTTATTTGGAATGCTCTATGCGAATACTCATCGAGATAAGATAAATCCACTTGAAGAGCAGAATTGCATTAAAACTCTTTTCAGTATGCGATTTGTAAGTAATCTTATAATGTATACGGCTGTAACGCCTTTATGCATACTTTATGTGATGTTTTTCTTCTCACAGGCTAGCTATTTTCTGTCTGCATTCAGTGGCAAGCTTCCGAATGGATTTACCTATGCGGACTATGCAAGAAAGGGTTTCTTCGAACTTTTTGCTGTAGCTGTTATAAACCTTCTTGTTCTTTGTTGCATTAGTCTTTTTTCTAAAAAAGCGGGTAAGGAAAAGCCTTTTACGCTTAAGTTTTACAATGTTGTACTAAGTATCTTTACACTTATTCTTATCGCAACAGCTATGAGTAAAATGGCACTTTACATCGATAATTACGGATTAACCGAGCTTAGAGTGTATACCAGTTGGTTTATGGTACTGCTTGCGTTGATATTTGTGCTTATAATTATAAAGCAGTTTCACTATGATATGAAGTTCTCTAAAAACCTAGCAGTAATTTTCACGCTGTTATTTGCCATACTCTGTTTCTCTCGTCCAGAAGCACTAATTGCCAAATATAATATAGAGATGTATAGGTCGGGACAATTGGATGAACTTGATAAAGAGGCACTATTTAGAATGTCTGACGATGGCCTCCTTGCAGCTTTTAATGAGGATGCCATAACTGTTGAAGAGGCTAATAGAAATAAGGAAAGGATATATGAGCCGCGTTGCTACAGAAGATATAATCTTTCAGCTATTATCCTTGACAGTAAAACTGAATAATTGACAACATATGAATAAACCCCGTGTCCAGTTCACATTCTGGGCACGGGGTGAATTAGTTTTTAATTATTATTTATCTTCTGTTTTCTTTTCTTCAACGGGCTTTTTTACACCTGTAACATCGGAAATATCGACCTTTTCGGTCTGCTCTGCTTTAACGAGTACATTGTTGATGTCGCCAACAAGCGAAATAATATCGTTAATAGACTTGTTGATAGTTTCAGAGCTTTCATTTGTGATAGTAACATTATCATCAAGAGCACTGAATGCATTGATAGTTGTTTCAAGAATAGATGTAAGTTGTGAAACGCTGTCTGCATCCATTGTGGAGTTATCATTACAGAATGAAACAACATTCTCAAGCAGATCCTTAACTACTGCAGCTCTCTCGCTGGTAGCAGCTGTGGATTCGCCAATGTTCTCCATATTTTCGGTGATATTTGAAACGTTTTGCTTGAGCTTATCAGAAAGTGCAAGAACTTCTTCGGTGATCTCCTCAAGCTGTTCGTTCTGTCTGTTGAGGGCAGAGTGTCTTGCGATAAGTACCGATTTAGCGTGAACGATACAGTTATCGGGAGTATTCAGGCCTCTGTATATAGCTGTAGCCATATCACGGCAGGTATTGTATCCGCAGGCATGGCAGTCATAGCTGCGGTCTTCTTCTGTGTGCATACCCATTTTTTCGAAAATAGGTGTGAGCTGAGCAATATTCGGAACAGGTGAAGGCATTGAGCCCTTGTAGTTCCTGAGGAAGTCAGCTACATGCAACTCGTCATCGAACTTCTTGAAGAGCCTGTCATCGCCTCGTCCCATGATACCTGTGGACTTGCGGCGGCTCTTTGCTTCGATTTCGATAGCTCTTGAAGTAGCCATAACATCGAAAACAGTCTGTTTTGTGCCTGAAGCAGGTCCTATATTACAGCCAAATTCACATGAAAGTACATCAAATACCTTAGGGTGCTTGGATTCAGGCATTCTTCCATACATATCTATTTCGCCGAAAACCTTGTGTACACCTTCGGAGTTTGTGATATTAACATCGGGATCCTGCATCCATATATTATCTCTAAATCCGCCGGGACGTGAATAGATAGAACCAAGCTGTCCCTGCATATCGTCGAATTTGTATTCATAATTATCGGAAGTATCTATTGGGATAATTATATCATTTCTCTCGAAGTATTCAAGAAGCTTCTTGATAGTAACGTTGTACTTTATAAGGCCTGTATCCTTTGCCTCGTAAGCCTCCGCAATACATGGAGAAATAACAGCGATAGGATTATTTCTACGGAGATATTTCTCAATATATATAGCGCTACATGCGATAGGACTATGTATAGGAGAAAGGTTCTGAAGCAGCTTAGGCTGGTAAATTTCGATGTACTTAACTATAGCAGGGCATTGCTGTGTAATGATGTTGCCGATTTTGTCTTGATCGATAGTTCTTGCATGAGCCCATGTGCATATATCAGCACCGAGAGATACATCAAATATAGTACATCCCTGCTTTTTGAACCAGTCTAGAACACCCTTCCACTTTGTTGGGAGAATGGTCTTAATAGCAGGAGAAGCCATAATGATGATTTTTTCCTTGAGAAGATCGGTGATACATTCGTCTGTATCGTCGATATAATCTCTTGCGCCATGGTTACACTTCTTAACACATTCGCCGCAGGCGATACATTTTGAAGGGTTAACCATAGTGATAAAACGGCCGTCCTCCAGCTGCTTTGTCATATTGGCTTCGGGTGCGGGACATTCTCTTACACAAGCGTTACATCCCACGCATTTTTCAGGTTTTACAATGATTAATTCACTCATAATTATAAAAACTCCTTATGACATTTAAGAAACTTATTTTGCTTTATTTCTTTCCAATGGAATTAGCCTTTGCTGCAAGAGCGGCAAGGTCTATTTTTCCTTTCTTTTCGCTGCCTTCATTTTTATCGTCACTCTTTTTGGTGTCGTTGGCGTTTGTGTCTTTATTCTCACCGGTCTTAGAGCTTTCGTCTTTTTTAGCGCCTATGGATTCCGCCATCTGCTTGAGCTTATCAAGCTCTTCCTGTTGCTTGCGCTTTTCATCGTCATTTTTCAGTTTATCAGAGAGCAGTATAGGTCTCTCTGGAACTTCGGGCTCAAATATCTCTGGTTGTTTGAATACGGGAACTCCGCCTTCCTTGAGGGTAGCCTCGGTCTTGTTGAGGCATTCGTCAGCATCAATAAGACGGCTTATTCCTTCTTTGCGGAAGCCCTCGAGTGAGTCTCTTACAAGTCCCATATGTCTCTTGAGTGTATTTACGTTTTCGAGAATAGAAGCTCTAAGATTATTTGAAGCTACGTTCATTTCTTCAGCTTGGTTTTTAGCCTCTGCAATTTTTTCGGCAGCAGTCCTTTCAGCTTCGAATATTATCTGTTCTGCTTCCGTATTGGCTTCCGAAACAATACTTTCGGCAAGTTTTTTTGTTTTGAATTCAATTTCGGCAGCCTTTGATTTGGCTGTACCTTCTAGCATAGAAGATGACTTCTGAGCCTCTATGAATACGTTGCTGAGAGCCATAGCTTCGTCCTGTGCCATAAGAGCAGCACATTTTGATTCGGCATTCTTGAGCTTGTCGTTAAGCTCAGCCATTTCGTTCTTTAGTTTCTTTATCTCTTCCTGGAGTGTGTTGTTTTCGTCTTCTGTTGCTTTTAGTTTGAGGCTTAGAGTATTGTTCTGAACCTGGATCTGTGTGAGCTTTGCACGTTCTTCCGAAAGGACTGTTTCCAGAGCTTTTTCTGGGTCTGTTCCCTTTTTATAAGCTTCCAACTGAAGCTTTGTGACTCTCATCTCGTTTCTGAGATCATGCACCTGTTCATTAAGATATTCAAATCTTCTTATAACGGCTTCCTTGTCATAGCCGCCGAAGGTTACGGTTTTGATAAATCTTGGTTCAGCCATCTTTATATCCTCCTTATAAACAACCAACCGCAGTCAGCGGTCACTCGATTAAGCCAAAATAAATGTTTTTATCGAGTACTGATACATAATTATTATACACCATAAACGAAATATAGTCAATAAAAAAACTGCACAAAAAACAGGGCGATTTTATGTAAATCACCCAATCTTATCGTGCAGTATCGGTATTTTATAAATTACCAGTCATTTTCGCTGTCTGCTATGAGTTTTTTTACTTCCTCGTTCTCATAAAGTCCAAGATCAAAGAGACGGTCAGCCTGTTTGCTGGTAATCTTTCCCTTATCCGTGAATACGAATTGCCCGTGATGCTGTTCAGTCCCGTTCCATGAGTCTATTACCTGTAACCAACCTTGTCTGTCAAGTTCTGTTTCGGGATATTTTGAATCGGGATAGTATTTTTCAACGATCATTCTGGCGCATTTACTATGATTTGTGAACGCACAGGAGTAAGTATCACCGTCGGGAGATATCCAGCCAAGCTTGAAATCAGGAGAATTTTTGTCGAACATCTCCTCAAGAGTTAGGGGCTGTTCTTTGTCTGACTCAATTATACGCAGGAAACCATAATCGTTTTCTCTGAAATGGTAGTATCCACCGCGTCCGTCAAAGACTACGGGTAGCTGTTCCTCGGAGATTATGTCCTCAAAACCAGTGCCTTCGAGAGCTTCGGGAGTATCGACATAGAGATAGCAGTAAGCTCCAGTTGAGGACTTGTAGACTGCATATTTCTTTTTCTTCTTTTTGACTCTCTTCACTCCGAAACACCTACCTATCATATAACATAGGTATATTTTATCACAGTTTCTACACAATGTCAATTATTATCTTTATTTTTCTGCAATTTGCCAAAAAAACAAGCGGCTGTCATTGTTGACAGCCGCCAATTTATTACAATATTACATATTCATAACATTGTTGATTATGTTTCCGCCGTTCATCTTAGCGTTTCTCATAGCAGTGTCGAGTTTAACAAGCAGTGAGTTTACGTTGAGGCAGTCGCCAGGGAGGTAATGATATACCGCACCTGAACAAGGAAGCTGAACGTTGAGGTTCAGTACTTCGTAAGGACTGCTCATTACGCGCTGGATGTTCTGAGCGATACCTGATGCCTGACTCTCAGAGATATTCTTGTTGAATACGAAGCAGAATTCGTTACCTGTGATGTTGTAGATTTCAGCAACATCGCCGAACTCTTCCTTGAGCTTTTCAGCAACTGCAGCAAGATACTCATCACCGAAGTCATAACCGTAAGTGTCATTGATGCTTCTGAAGTTATCCATATCGAATACTGCGATCTGGAATCTTCCTGATTCGAGTCTTTCGCTGATATCGTTATCAAGAGCGTAACGGTTCTTCATACCTGTAAGAACGTTTGTTACAGCGAGGTCACTTGCCTTCTGACGTGTATTCTTAAGTTTAGCGTCAACCTCGGCAAGACGCATTTCACGCTCTTCGAGTTCTGCTCTTGCCTTCTTAGATCTGCGAGCGAAGAACCAGATAGCGAGCTCGGAGAGAAGAGCGATGACGGCCATAAGTCCCATAAGGATATAAGCTCTCATAGCGTTTCTTCTAAGAAGCTTATTAGTTTCTGCATTAACGATGCTTATAGTAGATGTAAGCATCTGAGAAGCAGTAATCTGGAGAGGATAAAGATCCTGTTTGAGAGTTTCTGTCATTGTTGCACCATCACCGCTTTCGAGCTGGTTGGTACCAAGAGACTCAAGTCTTGTTCTGAATGTTGCTATCATAGACTTAGCATAGTTATATCTTGCCATAACTGATTCAGGCAAATCAAGGCTTTCAAACATTTTTTCATTTGTTTCAATGTTAGCATAGATACGCTCTGTATCGGCAACGATTTCAAGAGGATTATCATATAGGTTAGCAGCAAGACCAATAGAGTTTGTACTAACTTTTTGCAGCTCTCCGTTAATCTGATTGATAGCACGGTTAGCTGTTGATGTCATGTTGTTAAGCTCCATATTGTTGCTGTAGATGTTCCATACAAGAATAGTATTAAGAACATAAATAATTGCAACAAGTATCGCAGCAAACACATATCCGCTCGAGGCGCTTTTTTTATTATTCTTTGCCATATAATTGCACCTCCATTCTTAGTTTTTACCTGCAGATGAACTGCCGGAAGAATCATTTGCGGATGAGCCGATAGATGACGGATTAAGTATGAGCTTGATAAAGTCGTCGTTCATATTGTCAGCTTTAACAAAGGAAACACCTGTATTCAGGTGATTAGTTAACTGTTCGCCTTGTACAGCTGATGCAGCAAACTTAACACCAACATATCCAATTACATAAGGATTCTGTACAACAGTACCGTAGAGAACGCCATTCTTGATATAGCTTATGATCTCGTCATCAGTATTAAAACCTACTGCAAATACCTTACCAGAAAGTCCTAGCTCGTTGATAGCGTCACCGATACCTAGTGTAGCATTTGTGTTTGTACCGAAAAGGACAGAAAATCCGTTTCCGTCACTACCGAGAAGTTTCATTGCCTGTTCCTTGGCTTCTTTACGTTTTGACACAGGTTCAGACTGAACGAAACTCATCATGATGCCCTGACGGATACGCTCATCAGCAGCTTCCTTTTCCTTCTGCTTTGCGAGTAGCTCCTGCTCAGCGGCCGTGAGTTCTTCTGTGTTCTGCTCTGTGTCTGCATCTGCACTGTTTGCAGCAGCGTATGCAGCTGCGTCTCCGCCTGCATCTGCACCGAAAGCAGCACCATCAGCAGCTGAATCGTCGGGAGCTCCGCCCCAGTCGCCTGAACCGCCGCCCATAGCAGCTGCGCCGCCCATGATGATAGCCATCATGTTTAGTTCTTCAAATTCAACGTTTCTTGTCTTACCTATAGCTCTCTTGAGAGTATCAGTAAATCCAAGGATACGCATATCAGATGTGGAAGCAGTACTTCCGATAATACCTATCTTTTGGATGTCAGCAACGTCATAACCTTTTTCTCTCCAACCCTTTACGACATTTCTTGCAGCAGCTACGCCGCCGTCAAAATCTGATGAGTTTATAAGTGAAAGAGTGAGAGGATTGTTCTGGTCAGGTGACTGAACGTTGGAGTTGATAGCTATTATTTTTATTCCCTTATCAACAGCCGACTGAAGAGAGTCGTTAAGATCTGTCTGACTGTTTGGCGCGATAACGATTGCGTCAACCTTAGCGTTGATTGCCTGCTTAATATAATCTACCTGTGAAGCGTAGTCATTATCGCCCTCGGCAACGTTGTAAATAATCTGATAGCCAAGTTCATTTCCCGCATCCATAGCACCTAGCTTTACGTCATCCCAGAATGCAATAGGCTGTTTTGTGATAACTGCTATCTTTCCGCCGCCCGGTCTTCCGCCTGGCGGGCCTCCCTGTGGTCCACAACCTCCGCTAAGAAGCATTGCAGCTGACAGCGTACAAGCAGCGACGGTTCTGAAAACACCATTTTTCTTGTTTCTGTTCATTATTTCGAACCTCCTTTGATCAATTAGACCTTATACTGCCGCGGGATATCTGCAAACGTCTCTTTTTTCATATCTCACGAACCGTAAGCCTACGACATTACCCCTGTACAAGTCCACTATTGATATCCATAATTCATTTTATCACATTTCTTTAAGAATTTCAACAACTTTTTGTAAATCAATAGTCTGCGTGATAAACAAAATTAATCAAAAAAATCTATGCATTTTAATCAATTTTATACCTGCGGTTTAATCAAAAATTAAGTTTACAAAAATTGGTGCAACCAATTCTACTGCTGATATTTTTTGGCGATATTACGCTCTGTAATGAACTTAAAAAATTTGCACAAATACAGTACACTATTTTTGTAAAAGATAATTCAATTTTGTATAACACCCCGTTTTTCCCTTGACATCAATATTGAAAAGTGTTATACTAATCGTGATAACAATATAAATACGCATATTTTTTATTGTGCTGCTATATTCTTATGTCAGGAGGAGAGACCATGCAATGCGAAAAATGCAACGCACCACTTGACCCGAAGCTGTCTGCCTGCCCTAACTGCGGTGCTCCTGTTCCGCAGAATATCGAGGGATTTGAGAATACAATGGAGTTTCAGCATGAGCTTCGTGCAATCGTTGTAAATGACGGAACACGCGCTGTAGCCAATGAGGACAGATTTATAGGTCTGCTCAGTGATCATATACCCGATTACGATAAGGAGCGTAGACTTCTTATAAATATGTATAAAATGGGAATTCTTAAGATACTTCTTGAGGATAAGAACCATGAAATATCCATAATGAAAGCTAAAAGCTTTATGCTCGGTGATCTTTTTCTTTCGGAAAGTGCTTCTGAATTTGTAGTTGCCTGCTATACTTATCTTCTCGGATGGCCATACGAATCGCATCTGAAGGTACTTCCTGAAGACGAGAACGATGCAGACAAGAAGGAAGAAAATGTCAGAAAGAGACCAATGGATATCAACGAAATGGTATTCATGCCTCGTAACGCTTTGAGATACAGACTCAGTGGAAATATCGTAATTCCAGATGGATATACCAAGCTAGAAGCATTCTGCTTTGATAAGTTCGGTTCATTGAGAACTATTAAGTTGCCATCGACCCTCCTTGCTATCGGAGAGTATGCTTTTTCTTCGTGTAAGAGACTAAGAGGACTTGAGCTCCCTGAAGGACTTAGGATAATCAAGCAGGGTGCATTCAGTCAGTGCTCAAATCTTGTTGTAGTTAAGATACCTGACGGTGTTCTTGAAATCGAGGACAGTACATTTTCATTCTGTACAAGCCTTGAAGTCATCGAGATACCGCCAAGCGTCAGCAGTATAGGAGCTGAAGCTTTTTCGGGTTGCGACAAGCTAAGAAAGCTATTTTTACCTGAAAGTATCAAGTTTATTGATGCGAATGCTTTCTCTTACTGTCCCAATCTTGTAATCTACTGTATTGAAAATTCATACGTTCATAAATACTGTTTAGCCACTGGAATAAGGTTTGTCCTCGTGACCTCGGCTGAAGAATATGAGCTTGACTAAGAAAGAGAGGATGAGATCATATGATAGAGCTTGAAATAGGTCAGGAGGTCGAAATGGAATTTGGCGGCAAAGCCAAGGTACTCAGCGTCATCGGTAGCGGTGGTCAGGGTATCGTTTATCTCGTTCGATTCAACGGTCAGAAATGGGCGTTGAAATGGTACGACATCAACAAGATGAGCAAGCCTGCCGCATTTCGCAAGAATCTCCAGAATAACATAAACGACGGCCCTCCGAGCAATAAGTTCCTGTGGCCGAAATATCTTACAAAAGAAGCGGAGGATGGTACCTTCGGATATATCATGGAGCTCAAGCCAGAGGGCTTTGACTCCTTTGTTGATATACTGAATACCTATAAATTGGAAATTGATCCGCTCACGGGACGTGGTGTAAAACGTCCCGTCAAGTTCAACACTCTCAGCGCAATGGTGACTTGTGTCATCAATATCGTAAACGCTTTCCGACAGCTACATCGTGCAGGTAAGAGTTATCAGGATCTTAACGATGGAGGCTTCTTCATCAATGTGAATACAGGAGCCGTTCTTGTTTGTGACTGTGATAACATTGCCCCTGACGGAAGCAACTTCGGTATCGGCGGTAAGCCAGGATATATGGCTCCCGAAGTCGTAAGAGGAATCGCTAAGCCGAACGTACAGACAGATAAATATTCTCTTGCGGTCGTACTTTTCAAGCTTCTCTTTAGAGGAGACCCGATGGAAGGTGAAAAGGTTGTAAGGGATGTATGCCTTACAGAATCGTCGGAGCTTAAGCATTACGGTCAGAACGCAGTATTCGTTTATGACCCAAACGATGATTCAAACCGTCCCGTAAGAGGTATCCATGACAACATCATCAAATTCTGGAGGATCTACCCTGATTATATAAAGGAAGCTTTCATTCGCTCTTTTACTACGGGCGTTACTGATCCTACAAAGCGTATCATCGAGAACGAATGGCAAAAGCTGTTCATACGCCTCAGAGCAGAAATAATCCAGTGCGGCTGTGGAAGAACTAATTTCAGTTCAATGTTCATCCAGCATAACGAAAAGACGTTCAAGTGTCCTAAATGCGGAATGGAATTTGTTACGATAGGTTTCAGTAACCGCGAGTACCGCACGCCCCTCTATCTCGGATGTAAGTTCTACACCTGTGAGATAGTTCCCGAATCCGATGACTTTACGTCTGTTGCAGGCGAGCTTGTGGAAAATAAAGTTAAGCAGGGCGTCCTCGGAATCAAGAATTGCTCCGACAGACAATGGAAGGCAAAAATGCCTGACGGAGTTTTCTACGATATCGCTCCCGGTAAGGGATTCCCCGTATGGCAGGGGCTCGAGATCGATTTCGGTGAAGTTAAAGCACAGATATAATCTGCTGAGCCAGAGCAGTAATACTGAAAGGATGTATGTAAATTATGAGCAATGAACGTTTTACAGAACCCGAAGTTAAAGAGAACCAAAGCGTTACTTCTTCGGATGAATTGAATAACAATGTATCTGTATCTTCAGCTCCTGAAACAGACGACAGCATTCTCGATTTTGACGATGATCCCCTCAGTGCTACAAGTGTTTCTAAAAAGAGTCTTGTAGTATTCTTCCTGATTGATACTTCGGGAAGTATGAAAGGAAAGAAGATGGGCGAGCTCAATACTGTTATGGAGGAGCTCATTCCTGAGATACGTAGAGTCGGTGAAGCTGATACAGATGTAAAAATAGCTGTTCTTACCTTTTCTACAGAGGTAAGATGGATGTACGCTAATCCTATCCCGATAGAGGATTTCGAGTGGGCAAGACTTCGTGCGAGCGGTGTTACTAGTATGGGCGCTGCATTTAAGGAGCTTAACCACAGAATGTCAAGAAACAGTTTCTTAAATTCGCCTTCTCTCTCATTTGCACCTGTTATATTCCTCATGACAGATGGATATCCTTCCGATGATTACAAGGAAGGTCTCAGAGAGCTTCAGACAAACAGTTGGTACAAGTTTGGCCTCAAGGCTGCGCTTGGTATCGGTCAGGAAGCAAACGACAATATCCTTGCTGAGTTCACAGGCTCTAAGGATACAGTTGTTCACGCATACTCAGGCGGTCAGCTTGCTCAGATGATTAAGATCATCGCTGTAACATCAGCTCAGATAGGCAGTAAGAGTATGACTCTATCTGATGATACAGGACAGGAGCTTGGTGAAGAAAATGTATTTGCCGCTAAGCAGAAGCTTCTCGGTCAGCAGATCCAGGAGCTTGTCAACACAAACGGCGAAGGCGACGATGTACCGTTCGATACAGGCTGGTAATAAACTATCAGAAATAATTCCTGAGGAGGACTGAAATAATATGTTCAACGGCTTCAGCCATTCGGTAATGGGCGCAAGTCATGAAAAAACAAACCTGGTTTGTCAGGACAGTTCTGCTTTTAAGGCAGAAGATCATTATGCTATCGCTGTCGTTGCCGACGGACACGGAAGCAAAAAGCACTTCAGAAGTCACCTTGGCTCAAAATTCGCAGTCGAAGCCGCTATAGAGGCTATAGACAGATATTATGAGGATCGCGAGGCACTGGAAGCTAATCTTCCCGATAATTACAAGTTTATACTAAAGAATATAGAAAAACAGATCATTTCAAACTGGAATGTAAAGATTGAAAAGCACCTTGCGGAAAACCCTGTTACTGAAGAGGAAAAGAGTAAGTTTACAGATGAGGAATTTGAAGCTATACTTCCTGAATCTTACTATGGATCTACTCTCGTTGTTGCTGTTGCAGGCGAGGGCTATACCTTCGGTGTACAGATTGGTGACGGAAGCCTTGTAGCTATCTTTGAGGATGGCAAGGCAGTAATGCCAATGGAATACAATGAGGCTGCACCTGCAAACGTAACAGCATCCGTATGCAATTCAAATGCAGCGGGAATGTTCAGCAGTTTCTATGCTCCCAACAAGAGGCTAATAGCACTATATGGTTCTACCGACGGACTTTATACTTCATTCGGAAGCGAGCATGATTTTCTTGATTATCATACCATAATCACAAGTCAGCTCGTAAATATTGAGACATTTAAGACTGTAATAAAAAACAATCTAAGCAAGAGGTCGCATTTCGGTACAGAAGATGATATTTCGCTTGCATGTATCTATGACGATACTCTTCTTAAAGAAAAGCTGGATCTTATTAATCAGCGCGTAGCTGAAAACAAGAAGTCAGCAGCCGACAGAAAGGCAGCTGCGCTCAGCAAGCAGGTCGAGGTTGAATAACCTTGATAAACAGGCTAAAACGCATTAACTGCGTTCAATATTTAAAGAAAAGTGGTGTTTTTTATGGAAATAGGCTCATTATATAATACAGCCAAAAACTTTGCAGAGACTTTAAAGCAGAAGAGGCCGGAGCTGACACAGTATGACGCAAATCTTTGCCTTATCATAGCAGATACGGGGGATATTTATTCAGGCGTATCAACTGTATCCATAAACGAAGGCGCAGTTGAGGACGTTTCAGCTGAAAAAATAGCAGTAATGTCCATCGCTACAGCAAAGCATGTTATTGCAAAGCAGCTTATCGTTATTTCACTTGATGATTTCATCTATATCAGGCCAGAGGACGAGGCTTTAGGCATTCTCGTTAATTCTAGCGTCGACAACAGTAGCTGTGAGATCGTTCTCTCACCAGAAGAGGCAGTTTCTGCTGCAAGTCTTGTTCCAGCTTCTGAGGCACCTGATTTCCTAAGCGGCTATGATGAGGCTGAACTCGGCACACCTGCTGAATTTGCCAACAGCATAGACGTAGATTCAGCTAATCCGTTTAATAATGAAACAGGAAATCAGGATGGTGTTCCCAATTCCCTCTATGAGCATCCAGAGGAGGCTCAGATGCAGGGCGCAAGTGGTTTCCCGAATATTAATCCAAATCAGCAGCATGGTTATCCTCATGGCTATCCACAGCAGGGTTATCCGCAGCAAGGCTACCCACAGCAGGGCGG
>DBYI01000022.1:281-17152 GCA_002310115.1 Ruminococcus flavefaciens | reverse complement strand
GGCTACCCACAGCAGGGCGGTTTCCCACAAGGCATGAATGCTGCTCCTTACAGACAGGGATATACAGGTCATTCAGTTCATGGTGGTGCAGCACCTATCAGAAATAGTGTGTATCAGCAGTCTCAGAGCGTAAGCGTTACTCTCACCTCCAAACCTGGTGGAGAAAGTGCGTTCAAAAAGAGACTCAACAGTTTCCTTGACACAGACGATGATGATATGTCAACAGGTGCAGATTCATCCGCTGACGCAGGTATGTCTAAAGAAGATATGCTCAAGCAGGCAAAGGATAGAAAGAAGATCGCAAAGGCAAATCTCAACTTAAAGAAATAAGATTTGATTTGTTTTAGTCATTTTAATGACAAATGATCTTAATGCTTGGCAATTATTACCAAAGTTTTGGGTATTGCATTTTCTGTATTTATGTGTTATAATTACTTTGTATCACTGCGACAGTACTTTAAACCATTAATTTGAAAAGCCATTACTTTGAACATACCCTGCACTTGTAAGGTGCATGAGAATATATTTTGCGTTAAGGAAAGGGATAGCTATGAATTATTTGCTCAATATTGATGAAGCGGTTGACCGAAAGTTTCTTGTAACAAAGGCAATGCGCGGTCAGGCTGAGGTCGGCACAATAATCCATGTAATGGATGCCGAACAGCAGGGACAGGCTGTAATAGTTTATTACCGAGTTACTAGATATAATGAAAAGTTCCACGATTATCAGGATTATACAGCAAAGTTTGAAAATCTTTCTGCGTTCTGTAAGTGGTGTCAGCCTGACAACTTCATCGCTCGAAATTATGAATGCTTCAGTATAAGAGATATACAGCACTACATAAAGGTTAAGAATAGGAACTTTACTTCATTCTGCCTTCCTATTATTCTTGTAGCTGCAATTATCATATGGGTAGCATTGGCGCTGCTTATGTTTAAGGATAACCTCATTATCGGAATCGTAATTGGTGCTGTCCTTACGCTTCTTGTACTTTTCGGAGTTGTATATATGCTCAAGTTGCAGAAGAAAAAGGAAAAAATGCGCCTTTACCGAAAGGTTAGTGCAGGCTGGGGTGTAGTTTTTGAATAAACTCCCCTATTTCATACCGTAAAACGTTATGCTTCATCACATAATAACACTTTACGTACTTTCCCTTATAACCATGAAGTAATACATCGCCCCTTTAAGCTTAGGCTTAAAGGGGCGTTTGAGCGCTATGTCATTTCGATCTATCCTCATTCGGCAAGAAGACTTCGAACTCTATAGGTCGGGGATGAATTGACGTCAGCCCGAAAGGGCTAAGAATTGCTTGACATTTCGAAACTGTAATGATACAATCTTAATGTAAATATTTGTTGCAACAGGAGTGGGTTTGCCCCTGCTGCCAGACATATCACAACATAGATATAAATGCCGCTGTAAACATACGAAATGAGGGGATGCGAACAGCGTTAGCAAAAAATCAAATAATAAGAACCGTGGCACACACGGGGGTTAGCTCGTGGATAATGTACAGGTTGCTGTACTTGAACGAGAAGTCCCCACCTCTAAGCGAAGCGTAGGTGGTGGGAGTATGTCACTGTGTTAGAGTATCATTATCTTCCACAGCCTGAACAGGGACAGCCGTAAACATTGATGACATGATCGTGCAGGCTGTAAATGCAGACAAGATACGTTTTATTTTTTTGTTCATAGCCCAATTCCTCCTCTTACCTTCATTTCATTTGCTCAGACTATGGATGACAATACCATTTTATCAATAATGTGTAAAAATAGCAAGTCTGTTTTTGCGAAATTGCTAATTGGATGACGTGGAAATACCATTTCCTGCATTGATGTCGATATAGATGTATATAAAAATAGCAATAAAAAAGCCCCGTATCGGCTGTTGTTAGCCTTATTACGGAGCGTTTGTTAGAGAGGTAAAAGTCTGAGAGATTACTCCCCCAGACTTTTACTAATGAAGAATACTAACCCCATGAACACAGGGAAGGGACAGGAGGTTGTATTGGGGGGAAAGCGTTAGTTAGCTTCCGCAAAGGAATTCTTTCCTGCGGATAGTTCAATGTGTTTGTATATTTCTAGCCAGATATTCTTACTGGGTTCCGCTTTTCTGAGACGTTCTCTGCGAACTGGATCAAAAAAGCTTTTGAATTCTATAAGCTCATCAAGAAACTTATCATTGTATTTTCTGAGCATGATATCGAGGTTTGATTTCCACTCGCTGTAGCGTTTGTTGTCAAATTTTTCTTTTTCGTATAGCTTAAGCACCGAAACTTGAGGATTATACATGAGTTCGACACCGTTTTTCATCATTCTGTAGCCGAACTCCCAGTCCTCTACGTCCTGTCCGCAGAAGTCTTCGTCAAGTCCACCGAAGCGTCTGATACATTCCATTGGTATAGATAGGTTTGAGGTCTGAGTGAATATCATTTTATAATGTACCTTATCAAATTCATAGCGGTAAGGTTCCATCATTTTTATTCGGATATCCTTTATGTAGTAATAGCTCTTGCTTTTATCAAGGCCATATTTTTCTGGCTCTGTGAGCCAGTATCGGATACCATTTCTGATAATCTCTGAATTATCGTCTGAGTTCTTGGTATTTTCTTCGAAAACCTGTTTTGTGAGGCCAAACTGCATCACAGGTCTGCCAACTTTCTTATAAGTGTTGTAATGACCTGAGATAAAAGTTCTTGTGGCAATCTCATCGCCATTTAGGAATATAACAAGTTCTCCTGAAGCCTTTCTAATGCCGAGGTTCTTTGCCTCGCCTACGCTTTTGCCATAGAACGATATGCAGCGTACTCTAAGATGATGGGAGTGTTTATCGACATACTCCTCAAAGCTATCCTGGTTGCCATAATTAACGAAGATAAGCTCGTAATCGCTCTTGCTGAAGTCCTGGTTTTCCAGTGAATGAAAAAGCCTTACTGCGCTTTCAGTAGAAAAGGCATAGGGAATTACAACACTGCATTTCATACATTTTCCTTCTTTTTTGAAATCTTAGTATCCCACTGCGCTCTAAGGCGCACCTGCTCGCTGAGGAGGTGCATACCCTGCGCTATATTTTTATTATAATATACTGGTCGGATAAATGCAATAAAAAATGCGTAAAGTGTAAAAAAAAAGCGCGAAGTGCCCAATTTTGTTCATGGTTTATTCATTTTATTATTAGAAATAGTTGAAAACCGATTGACAAATTGTGAATAATATAGTATAATCAAATAGCAATGATATGTTCAAGCAACCGCAATAATACGTCGTTCAACATCTGAAACATAGTCAAACGAGTAAAAAAATGATGACAGTCAGGGGGGACGGCCTGTGAATATAGCTATATGTGATGATGAACAGAAGTACATTTCCAAAGTTAGGGAAGAGCTTTGTTCTTTACAGTCATATGAAAATGAATTCAAATTTGATGAATTCAGCAGCGGAAAAGATCTGCTTGAAGACTTTTATAAAGGAAAATACGATATCATAGTTCTTGATATTGAAATGAATGGCATGACAGGTCTTGAGGTCGCTGAGTTCCTACGCGACATCGATGAAAAGGTCATAATCGTTTTCCTTACTGGATATGAAAAATTTGCCTGGCAGGGCTATGCAGTAAGAGCTTTCAGGTATATACTGAAAAATCAGCCTCGCTCCGTTTATATGAAGCAGCTCGAGGACGCAGTACGCGAATGCTACAGAACTACGCGGTATATCATCGCCTCGGACGGCGACAAGGAGGAAAAGCTGTCCACGGATGACGTGTATTTCATAGAGGTTTTTTCGCATAAGCTGCTCATACATACGAAAAACGGGGATTATTTTACAAAAGGCACTCTTTCGGAGTGTGAAAAACAGCTTGCCGATCTGATGTTCGTAAGGCTTGACAAGAGCAGTCTTGTCAATATCGCAAATATCGACTATATACGCAAGAATGAAGTTATTCTCACCAACGGAACTACCTTGTTTGCGAGCCGTAACCATATAAAAAATATAAAACAGTGTTTTATGGAATACAGCAGAAGCAGGTGGAGCTGATGGAAGTATCGAATATAATTGTTGAATCTGTTAATTCGCTTTTCGAGGCAGGTATAATCGTTTTTTATCTTTATAAGATAATGAAGCATAAGTTCAAATATCAGCCTGTATTCCTTGTACTCGCTGCAGCTGCCATGTTCGGCGTCATAAACAGCATAACTCTCCTCGAAGCCAATGAATGGGTGAGTATAGGAATAACGCTGGCAGCAATGATAATCATGTCACTGATATTGTTTGAGAGCAGATTACGGGACATAATTTTCTATAGTCTCCTGTTCTGTATAGGAATAATTGCTGCGGAAGTGCTTGCGGCAGGAGCCCTTATGCTGCTGAATTTCGGCAATGTGTCAACATTGGGCATGGGACGTATTATCGGCATGGCAGCCTCGAAGCTTTTCTGCTTCTGGATAGCTATGTACATTTCCGAGTATCTCAAGCCTAAACAGAGGGAGATACCCTTCAAGAACTGGCTTCTCATCATATTTGTTCCGCTTCTGAGCATTATCACGCTCAACGGCGTTTATGTTTCAAAAGAGCTTGATCCCCGTAAGACCGTGATATATCTGGTGTCAGTGGCAGGAATACTTCTGCTGAACATATTCGTTTTTGACTTTTTCGACACCTATTCCAATACTATCAAGCTGCAGCTCATGGAGCAGCGACTGAAGTCAGAGGAGGAGAACTACAAGCTCATAGAGGAAAAATATACCGAGATACGCCAGCTCAAGCACGATTTCAGCAATCAGCTTGCTGCTGCCAAGAGAATGTTCAGTCAGGGCGATAGTCCCGAGGCTCTCGATCATCTGGACAAGCTTTATTCATCGGTAATGTCGGCAGGCGGTGTCTGCTACACGGGAATATCCTCCATCGACGCTATCGTTAATATGAAATGGGACCGTTCAATCCAGCTGGAGCTCCCATTTACCTGCAAAGTGGTATTCCCCGACAAAATGGACATAGACGAGCTCCTGCTGTGCAGGATAATCGCAAATCTCCTCGATAACGCCATAGAGGGCGCGGAAAACTCCTCGGCGGAGGATAAATTCGTGTATATCGCCCTTATTCAGAACAGCAATAAGCTGCGTATCTGCGTTATGAACTCCTCAGACGAGGTGGACGCGGATCATCTGAGAACAAAGAAAAGCGGCTTTGGTCACGGTATCGGCGTAAACAGCGTCAAAGAGGCGGTGAAGCAGCTTGACGGGATATTCTCCTTCAAGTGGGCTAACGGTATATTTACAGCCGATATCATGATAGCATACAAATAATATGAAATCTGCACATTCTGTTACAAAGTATTAACAAAATATGAACAAAAATCGCATTTCACGTCTAAAAAATCACATTTCACGCTTTAATCTTGATTTGAATGCCCCGATACGTTATTATTAGAAGTAGTCTGCTCCGTCTGAATGCAGACATCTATCCACGGCACCTGCCGTGGATACTCCGCTTATTATCGCGGAGCTTCGGTATTGTCATCGGGAAAATACCCCACCCCTGCTGACAAAGAAGGAGTATCCGTGATAGAGAAATTAGCCTTGAAAACTGCGGTTTTCTTTTCAAATAATAGAATCATCGACTCAGATGATGTGGAAGCCTGTGCTTTCGGACTGGAGATACTGTTCTCCACTGTCATTAATTTTGCTGTGGTGCTTGTTATTGCGGTACTTACAGGGGAGCTCCTTGCATTTGCAGTCTTTTTCGCTTCATTCATACCTTTCAGGCTGAATGCGGGAGGATTTCACGCAAAGACACATACAGGCTGTACAGCAGTGCTTGTTGCGGCGCTTCTTGTGTATATAGCGGCGCTCAGGTTCATGCCTGCCACTGCAAAAAACATTTCAGCGGCGATTTCCCTGATCATCTCCGTAATTATCATTTTTAAATTTGCGCCCGTTGAACATCCCAACAATCCTCTTTCCAAAAAATCAAGACAGAAACTCAGGAAAAGATCAATTATACTTATATGTATATGGTCTGCGCTCTGTATATTATTATTTTTTATACGTCCCGATATGGCGTTCTATACTGCGTCGGGAGTTTCACTTTCAGCTGCTTCAATGCTTGCTGAAAAGATAAAAATGTCATTGATGAGAGAAAAATAATTGGAAGGAAGGTCATGATCATGAAATTGTTGAGATCGTTCATGTTGAAATACGGTACAATCATCGCAGTCGCTGCAATAACTACTGGAAAATACGCGGCAAATCAAGCCTGCTGGTTCATTTTCAATCAGCCTAAGGTTCCCGAAAGTATGAAGAAATACATAAAAGAATAAAGCAAAAGCGCGGAATTGATCCGCGCATTTTTTTGTTTATAAGGTTTATTGGGTTGAATTGATATTTTGACTTGTCAATTATTGCTTTTTTGTGTACAGAAATTGCCTTTTTCACTGTATAATCTTTACAAATCTGTACAAATGGTGTATATTGTAGTTGAAAACGAATAATATAGAACGGGAAAACGGGAGATTTTTTATCTTACTTTAACTAAAAAAGGAGGAAAGCCAAAAACACTGATAGGCAAAGAGAAAACAGACAAATGTATAATGAGGAGTGATTTATTTGAATTTGAAAAACTTTAAGAGAACAGTAAGCGGTACAGTTTCTGCGTTAATGGTCGTAGCAAGCTTACCAACAGCCACGGCTGTAAATGCTGCCGATCAGCAGACAAGAGGAAACATAGGCGGCTATGATTACGAAATGTGGAACCAGAACGGTCAGGGCAACGCTCAGATGAACCCGAGCGCAGGTTCATTCACCTGTTCATGGAGCAACATCGAAAACTTCCTTGCCCGTATGGGTAAGAACTTCGACAGCCAGAAGAAAAATTACAAGGCTTTCGGAAACATTGTCCTCACTTACGACGTTGAGTACACACCACGCGGAAACTCATATATGTGCGTATACGGCTGGACAAGGAATCCTCTCATGGAATACTACATCGTTGAAGGCTGGGGCGACTGGCGTCCACCCGGAAACGACGGTGAAAGAAAAGGCAATGTTACTCTCAACGGAAATACCTACGAAATTGCCAAGACAATGCGTTACAATCAGCCCTCTCTCGACGGTACAGCTACATTCCCTCAGTACTGGAGCATAAGAACTACCAGTGGTTCAGCAAACAACCAGACTAACTATATGAAGGGTACAATCGACGTATCCAAGCACTTCGAGGCCTGGGAAAAAGCAGGTCTTGATATGTCAGGTACTCTTTACGAAGTATCTCTCAATATCGAGGGTTACAGATCAAACGGACAGGCTAACGTCAAGAGCGTAACAGTTACCACGAATGCAGGCGATGACCAGATGGGACAGGAGTCTCAGGGCGGCGGCGGAAACGCTGGCGGTGGAAACGCAGGCGGCGGCTGGGATATGGGCGGCGGCCAGGGCGGTTTCGACATGGGCAACTTTGACTGGAGCCAGTTCGGCGGTGGACAAGGCGGCTTTGACTTTGGTCAGGGCGGCGGTCAGCAGGGCGGCTTCGACTTCGGACAAGGCGGCGGTCAGCAGGGCGGCTTCGACATGGGCAACTTCGACTGGAGCCAGTTCCAGGGCGGCGGCGGACAAGGTGGCTTTGACTTCGGTCAGGGCGGCGGTCAGCAAGGCGGCTGGGATATGGGCGGTCAAGGCGGTTTTGACTGGAGCCAGTTCCAGGGCGGTGGACAAGGCGGCTTTGATTTCGGTCAGGGCGGCGGTCAGCAGCAGGACTTCGGCGGAAACAATGGTGGTCAGCAGCAGGGCGGCAATAACGGCGGCGGTGCTGCAGCTACAGACAAGCTTATAAAGATAATGCCTGTAGGTGACTCTATCACCAACGGTGACGGAGAAACAGGCGGCTACAGAAAGTATCTCTACGATGCTCTCACAAAGAAGGGCTATAAGATAGATATGGTAGGTCCTAACGGCAGAGACAGCGCTTCTGCCAACGGAATTACATACGACGACAACCACGCAGGCTACAGCGGCTATCAGATAAAGGAAGTTCCAAGCTGGGGCCAGCAGCAGGGCGGCAAGGGCAGCTTGTACAACGAGCTCAAGAATGCCAATGCTGTTAAGCAGGCTCAGCCTGATATCATACTTCTCATGATCGGTACAAACGACCTTACAGCTAACCGCTCAATGGACGCTTGTGCTTCCGATCTCCGCGCAATGCTTGACTATATGCTTGCAGATATGCCATCTGACGGCATGATCTTCCTCTGCTCAGTTCCCGAGCACACAGCTTACGGCGGAAATACTCAGAAGATAGGCAACTACAACAGCACAGTAAAGCAGGTTGCTGAAGAATACGCAGGTAAGGGCAAGAACGTTAAGTTCGCAGACGTTCACGGCTGTCTTGACGGCATGAACGATATCGGCAATGATCAGCTCCACCCCAACGGTGGCGGCTACAAGAAGATAGGCAACTTCTTCGCAGGAGTCATCGAGGATTATGTAGCAGCTTCTGCACCTGTAGTTACAACAACAACTACTACGACTACAACCACAACTACTACCACTACAACTACAACAACAACTACTACTACCACAACTACTGCAGAACCTACCACAACAACTACTACAACTACAGCAGAGCCTGAATTAAAGATGACAAAGGCAGGCGACGTAAACTGCGACGGCGAGCTCGATATGGGCGACGCAGTCCTCATCATGCAGTCACTTGCAAACCCCAACAAGTACGGCGTAGGCGGTACTGACAAGAACGCTCTCACAGAGCAGGGCAAGGTAAACGGTGACGTTTATACCGAATCCAAGGGACTTACGTCAAATGACGCTCTCAAGATACAGCAGTTCCTGCTTGGTATTATCAAAAGCTTATAAGACATAATTTACCCTATACCGGGAAAAGGCATAAAGAATTTACTTCTTTATGCCTTTTTTCTTTTGATAGTGACAATACTCACTTGATAGGTGACAAATCTCACGCAGAAAGTGACAAATGACACGTTCCAAACGGCTTCCGTATGTGATATCATAATGACAGTGAAAAACACGGATAACAAAATAAAAAAGGAGGTGAAAACTCAGGGGGTAACTGTTATCCGGCAACGTTCACAGGTGGATATCAAAAATTTATTTAAACGGAGGTTGTTTTTATGAAAAAGTGTTCAAAGAAAATGTTAGCATTATTGCTCGGAGCTCTGACTCTGCAGAATGGTATCACAGCCGTTTCGGCAAGCGCTGCTGAAACAATATCTAGCGGATCCGAAATAAAAGAAATCGTTTTTGAAGAAACAGAATCTGACTTTCCCGAAGATGATCAGATGCTATTCAGGAAAGGAAGCATTGACGGTCTCAGACCAAGTTCCATAAGCAATCTGAACGTGGAGCCTATCTTCACAATGCCTTCTTCCGCTGAAACAGGTCCTTACGCTATTATTATCACATCTAAGAAAAAGCAGAAGTTTGAACCCGGGATAGCGCATGAGGCAGGTATAGGAAAGAAAAAGACCGAAGAATATGAAGAGCTGTGCAAGCAGATAGACGCCGCTCTCGAAAATGGTCCTGTTCTCTTCTGTGTGGGTGTCACAGCAGGTGATGCAGAAAAGCTTTCCAATATCCTTTCTCAGGATTATGAGCTTGAGATAGTCGGAAGAAAAGGCAACATTTCTGTAAGCGTTACCAATGATAAGGACGCGTACATACTGAAATACGGCGAGTCCGTGCAGCTTGGCGTTGAAGTCAAGGGCGGATTCGGTACACTTTCTTATCAGTGGTACAAGGACGGTACAGCGGTAAAGGGTGCGACTTCCGCAACATATACCGCAGCAGAGGTAGGTAAGTATACCTGCAAGGTCACCGATTACATCGGCTTCAAGGCCACCTCAAAGGCTGTCAATATCGTATCGACACTGTCATTCACAAAGCTTCCCGATGATATCTACATCGCAGAGGGCGGAAGCGGAGAGATGTCTGTGGAGATATCGGGCGGACTTGCCCCCTATACCTATCAGTGGTACAAGGACGGTGCAGAGATAGCCGACTCAAATTCCGCAGTATATACCGTTACTTCTGCAGGCAGGTACAACTGCAAGGTAACAGACTCCCTCGGGCAGGAGATAACAGGAAGATACGGAACGGTCTATGTTGCCGAGGATCTGGTCCTCACCACCGATCTCAGCGATAAGGAGATCATGCCTGCAAGCGGAGTAGTGCTCAAGGTCGCTGCAAAGGGCGGATACGGAACATACTCCTATCAGTGGTACAAGAACGGTTCAGCTGTAAGCGGAGCAACAAGTCAGAGCTACGGCACTACAACAGCAGGCAGCTATTACTGTATCGTTTCCGACAATTTGGGACAGTCCATAAAGAGCAGGACCTGCGAGGTCATTGCAAAGCTTGCTGTAACTACACAGCCAAAGTCCCAGACAGTAGCAAACGGAAAGACAGCGGCTCTTTCAGTCGGCGTAAGCGGCGGAAAATCACCTTATACATATCAGTGGTATAAGAACGGCTCAACTATAAGCGGAGCAGCTTCAGGCACATACAATGCTTCTTCTTCGGGCAATTATTACTGCCTCATCAAAGACGCTTCGGGACAGAGCGTTTATACAAATACAGTTGTAGTTACAGTAGCAAATGCTATATCTATCACATCGCAGACTCAGAATTACCCCGTACTTTCATCGGGCGGAACAGCTTCACTCAAGGTATATGCAAGCGGCGGCTATGGAACTCTCAAGTATCAGTGGTACAAGGGCAACGGCACAGCTGTAAGCGGCGCTGACAGCTATATGTACAGCGCAACATCGGCAGGCATATATTACTGCAAGATAACAGACGAACTGGGACAGTATAAGTATTCAAGCAATATCACCGTAGTAAACAAGCTTGCTATCTCTTCACAGTCAGGAAACGTAAGTATCAACAGCGGCAGCAGCACTACACTTTCAGTTAGCATGACAGGCGGCTATGGAACTCTCAAGTATCAGTGGTACAAGAGCAACGGTACGGCTATAAGCGGCGCTACATCAAGAACTTACACCACAGGTACGGCAGGAACATACTACTGCAAGATAATAGACCAGGCAAATCAAACAGTATATTCAGCAAACAAGACAGTAACAGTTATCACATACCGTATAACATCACAGCCTAAGAGCGGCGTTATCGCTTCCGACAAGGGCTACAAGCTTTCAGTAGGAGTAACAGGCGGTAAGACTCCGTATAAGTATACATGGAGAAAGGACGGCGGCTATATAGGCAATACAGCTGACCTGACAGCATATGAGCCGGGTAAATACTACTGCACTATCGTTGACGCAGACGGAAAGACGCTCACAAGCGACACAGTTACACTTACAAAGGATTACCTCAGATTTAAAAACACTTTCCCCGTATACGCAGAACGGGAAGGCAATTACTACCACCTCAAGGCAAGTGCGGCAGGCGGCTCCGGTAATTATTATTACTACTACTGGCAGAAAATGGCAGCAGGCACGAATGAGTGGGTATACACAGACTGTCACGACCCCGAGCTCTATGTATATGCAGGCACATCAAAGGGTGATATCTACAGATGCTGCATTACCTGCGAGCATTCTTACGAACCCGGATATGCATATCTCTGGGGACCGAGAGTATACATTGCCGATCCTATGGAGCTTAAAACAAGCACATCATATGGTACCTCTACAGGTACTCTTACAGTAAAGGGCTCTGAGGGCTTTGGACCATATACAGTAAGATGGTATAAGAGGACAGCGGAAGAAAAATATAATTATAAGACCGAAAAGCTTATATCCTCCTATTCTACAAGTAATATCTCAAATATAACTTATACAGTATATAAGAGCAGCACAACTTCGGGAACATATAAAGAGGAGTATTACGCAGGATATTATGGCGGATGGAAAACCCGCTATGTAGATAACTATGATATTTACAGATGTGAGATAACAGACGCTACAGGTACAGCAGTAAGCGCTTCAACATTCAGTGTATACAAGAGTAACTTTAAATAATAGTACGATAATGAGATTCCCCGAACTGCAAAAGCAGTTCGGGGAGAACTTTTTATATGTCATTTTCGGTCTATACTTTTATCTTTGATACCATGATATCGTATTCCTCACGGCTCTTTTTTAATAAAGCATAGTCGTGAGCTCCGCCTTTTTTCTCAAAATATGTGAACGGGTGTCCTTCTTTTTTCATTTTTGCGGCAAAACGCCTTGCGGGAATGTTCATCATATCATGAGTTCCCGAAAACATTGTTATATGCGGAAGTTCCATGATACTGCCCTTTGTGGCGTCGGCTCGGTATTCGCTCACGTCCAGGTCTCCTAGCCAAAGCTCGCTTATCTTGCTTACGGGAAAAAGCCCAAGGATAGCGTCGTTCTTTTTGATATATTCTGCCCTTTTCTGCTCTTTTTCGTTCATTTCTCCGATTATGAAACCCGGAGAGATGAGTATTATCTCATTTGCAAGTGGTAGTCCCCTGTCCCTTGCGAGCATGGACAAGGAAAGGGAGAGAGTACCGCCCGCTGAATCCCCTATTATGGTCACATCTTCGGGACGGCAGTTTTTCATGAGCTTCCTGTAGACTTCCATGAGCATGATGTGGCACTCCTTGGCGTCGCTCTCGGGAACCATAGGATACTCGGGAAATATTATCTCACAGCCCGTATCTCTTGCAAGTCGCTGACAAAGTCTCCAGTGCAGGGGCATGGCTTCAAGGAAAAATCCTCCTCCGTGGATAAACAGAACCTTTTTATTGCTCCTGTTTTGCTTGTCCCTTGCGATGTAGCAGACGCCGCCTGTTACTCTGCGTCTTTTTATTTCCATTTTTACCTTTACGCTTTTTGGCGGTGCCGAGTTCTGAGGGAGCTTTTTTTTCAGTTCTGCAAGTCCTACGCCGAATTCGGGATTATCGAGCTTTGTCAGTGCGATAAAGTCTCTCATGGAAAACCGTATTAACTTTTTTAATATAAAATTCATGGATAGCGTCCTTTTTAAAGAATTTCCTTATGTCAGAGCACCTCGGCAGCGGAAGTGACTCTTTTGGCATCCTCTATCTTTCCGCCCTTGACATAGGGTTCGAGTTTTTCGGCGGTCTTTCCTATACCGCTGCTGCCAGATGTGGCGAAAATGCGGATAGTCTTGCCTGCCCAATCATAGTTCTTGCAGAAGGTATTGACTACGTTTGGAGCTGCGTAATACCATATGGGAAATCCGAGATATACCGTGTCGTATTCATCCCAGTTCTGCACCCTGTCTGCAACGGAAACGTCCTTTTTGCCTATTTTCTCACGGTTGCAGCGTGCAAGAGGATTCATCCATTTGAGGTCGGCAGCAGTGTATGGCTCCTCAGGCTTTATCTCATGGATATCGGCACTGAGTTTTTCTGCGATTTCCTCTGCGATCTTGCGTGTCTTGCCTGTTTCTGCGCTGAAATATGCTACTAATGTTTTCATGGTTTTTCCCTGCCTTTCAGAAAAATAGGTATCTTATGGAATGATTATACCACAACTGCGTTCTTATTTCAAGGTGTTTTCATAAATGAATTGACTTTTCAGTTATAAGTGGTATAATTTAATCATACAGTTTTTTAGGAAGGATGAAATATCATGGATAATACAGTAAATGCAATACCTGAGGGAATAACGGCGGAAGAAATAATTGATTCATGCTGTGAGCTGGGAAACATAGTCCCTTATCGTACGGAAGACCACGAAATAGTAGTCGTAGGTGCAGGCGCTTCGGGCGTACCTGCGGCAGGTTGGGCGGCTGAGCTTGGTGCCGATACTGTTCTTTTGCAGAAAGAAGCAACCGTAATATCTCAAGGCAACTGTGGTTCTGCTATTATAAAGTCGCGCTCCACTGAGGCAGGCATTTCAAAGTGGATACACCATACCAATAGTCTCTGCGACTGGAGAGCTGATACTAAGCAGCTTCGTGCGTATGCTGAGCATTCTGAAGAAGCCATGATGTGGTTCCTCAACCGTGCAGGACTTACAAAGGAAACCGAATATGGTGACGGCAGCAAAGTGGATAACAATGCTGATAGTGTCAAGCTTCTTAATGATGGAGACAAACTCTGCGCGTTCAGAAGTACCAGCGGTGACTTCACAGGTGTGTGGAGAGATCGCATGAATAGCTACGATTATGGTGATGATCACTGTTATTTCTGGGCTCCTTGGATAGGTCCAAAGCCTCTTAATGTAGGAAATGCCCTTCATAATGCATTGAATAATGTAATGGATAAGCATGACAATCTTCACGCTTATTTCTCAACGCCTGCAGTAAAGTTGGTTATGGACGGAAAGAGAGTTTCGGGCGTTATAGCAAAGGACAAGAATGGAAAATACATACAGTTCAACGCTTCGAAGGCAGTCATACTTGCTACGGGCGACTATACCAACAATTCCGCCATGGTAAAGCGATGGTGTCCTGATATTGCGGAGTTTGATAAGAAGCAGTTCGGAAAGACGGGTGACGGTCATATCCTAGCAATAAGCGCAGGTGCGAAAATGGAGAATCTAGGTCATACAAAGATGATGCACGATTTCGACTCCGCCCTTATGTTCGAGGAACCGTTTCTTTATCTTAACATGGACGGCAAGCGTTTCACAAACGAATACACAGGTTTCGTTTACATGGGTAACCTTCTTAAATATCAGCCAAAATTCAAAGGTACCATGCTGGATGCCGATCACAAGGATGGTTCAAAAGGCTGGTACTGTGCTATATATGACAGTAACTATACTGAGTGGAGCAAGGACGAGTTCGTAGACGGTTGCGTTCCGCCTTTTGTTATGGAGAAGTTTATCCCCGGAGCTGTTGAAGAGCCACAGGGGGTTTTCAGGAATCTTATTGACTTACATAGGTGCGATACTCTTGAGGAACTTGCAAAAGAACTGGGCATTCCGTATGACATTATGAAGGCCTCGATAGACAGATATAATGAGCTCTGTGAAAAGGGATTTGATACAGACTTCGGCAAGCCTGCGAAGTATATGCATAAAATTGAAAAAGCCCCTTTTTGGGGAGCAAGGAAGCATATTCGTGTTTCAGCTGAAGTTTCTGGAGTGATCACAAACGAAAACGCACAGGCTCTTGATTCTGATGGCAAACCGATAGAAGGGCTTTACTGTGCAGGCAACCTTGGCGGACCGTTCTATGGCGGAGCTGATTACCCATTCCATCAGACAGGACTTTCACTTGGCCGTTGCTATACTTTCGGAATGATAGCAGCAAAACATGCGCTGGGAATGTTGCGGTGAAAAAGATGAGTCTGCACCATAATTAAAACAGGAGTACAGTCATGTATTATTATATAAAAAATACGCTAGAAAAAACAAATAAGCTTGATTTTAAAGGAAAAGGCGGAAAATTTGTTGCAGTTCTGACATCAATGGAGTGGCTTGAAAATAGAGAGAGATTTGATATGGGAATCGAAATGGACATTGATTTTTCTGCTGTGCATACCACAAAAGCTGAGGTGAACTACGACTCACTGACTGGTACGTTTTCTGTTCCGAACAGGGAAAATATCTCGGCTCCAGCGACAAATTTCGCATTTGCTCTAGATGAAAAGGGAATAGTTTTTATAGACGACAGCGGTTTTGTGAACAAGACTATAAACATTATTATAAGTACAAAGAAATGGGCAATGCCAAGTCTTGAACGTTTTATTTTTGACTTCCTTGAGCAGATAGTCTCTCATGATCAGCAATTTCTGGAATGTGTTGACAAGGAGTTGGATACCATTGAGTCTGATATCCTTGATGGTGAGATACAGGATCCATCTCAACGCGTGAGTCGTATCAGGAGTGATCTTCGCGATCTTCGTGTTCACTATGAGCAGCTTCTTGATCTCAGTCAGGAGCTTGAAGAAAACGAAAACAACTTCTTTAGTAAGGAAAACACAAGATATTTTCATCTTTTCACTCAACGCGTTTCGAGACTTCATGATATTACAGCTTCTCTTCGCGAGTATTCCATACAGATACGCGACCTTTATCAGTCAAAGCTCGATATCAAGCAGAACCGCATAATGACCCTGCTTACGGTGATAACTTCTATATTCATGCCGCTAACTCTTATTGCCGGTTGGTATGGAATGAATTTTAAATATATGCCTGAGCTCGAGTATAAAGCAGCATATCCTGTGATTATTGCAGTTAGCTTAATTATTGTAATTGTCAGTCTTATTTTTTTCAAAAAGAAGAAATGGCTTTGATATATTCTTAAATACAAAAAATGCGGCTGTAAAATAACAGCTTTAAAAGCGGTTGGCTTTTCAAATCATCAATTTGAAAGGACAACCGTTTTTGTTATGATAATTGTTGAGACTAATTAAATATTTCAGAAACTGGGTTAAGTCTTAATGCTTCCTGACACTTGCTCATTCAAGACTTTTGATATTCGTTGCCTGAGCTTTTTTGACAATTCCAAAACAATAGTGAGATATCAGTGTTTATTATATATTTATCACATCATTAATAAACAAAAGCGTCCTCGTGACTTTGAGAACGCTTCTGCTTGTATACCTGCTTTAATTATTAGGTGAACTCTTATTTCATCTTCATAAATTCTTTTATAGACATTATTTCTTCTTTTGAAGTTGAAATATATGCATAATATGATAGTATATTTGACGCATCTACTGCATCAACAATACCATCGCCATTAACATCTGCTGCAAGTATTTGATTCTCTGTAAAACCTCCATTTGCATTTGTTGATGCTTTTGCATAATATGCAAGCACTCTTGAAGCATCGACAGCATTTATTTCACCATTATTATCTATGTCTCCATAATTAAAAACAGTTGTTACAACTGTCGATGTTGTCGTTGTAGGCTGTGCAGTTGTAGTAGTTGCAGCTGT
>DBYI01000022.1:0-150 GCA_002310115.1 Ruminococcus flavefaciens | reverse complement strand
TTTTGCAGTTGTAGTAGTTGCAGCTGTCGTTGAGGTTGTTGGTTTTGCAGTTGTAGTGGTTGCAGCTGTCGTTGAGGTCGTTGTAGGCTGTGCTGTTGTAGTAGTTGCAGCTGTCGTTGAAGTCGTTGTTGGTTTTGCAGTTGTAGTGGT
>DBYI01000057.1 GCA_002310115.1 Ruminococcus flavefaciens | reverse complement strand
CTGCCTACTTTTATTTTACACTAAGCTTGACACAGTAGGCAGCAGCCTTGACTTTGGGCGGCAGTGTAGTGTATAATTTTAATGTGAAAGGATATTATGGAGTTTATGTATTATTAAAGCTATGATTTATATGAAGAAAAAATGGTTTTATGATTTTGAGTAGTAAGGTGACGATAGTATTCGATTTTGATTGGATATATCGGCAAAAATTGTACAAGACAAATCATGTCTGGTAACAAAACACGGCATTTCTCACTTTGTGTCGTTGACTGTTCCGGGACGGCATGGTATTCTTGTGACGAAAGGAGGCGACGGAATGGATCAGATTAGGATCGGCAGCTTCCTGAAGGAGCTTAGAAAAGAAAAGGCTCTGACTCAGGAGCAGCTGGCAGAGCATTTTGGGGTATCCGGCAGGACTGTAAGCAGATGGGAAAATGGTAATAATATGCCGGATATCAGTATTCTGGTAGAGATCGCAGATTTCTACGATGTTGACATTCGCGAGCTTATCGACGGTGAAAGGAAAAGTGAGACTATGAACGGAGAGATGAAGGATACTCTTGTAAAGGTAGCTGACTACTCAGAGACTACCAATAAAAAGAAAACGGTGAGGATAGTTGTCCTGATGTCACTTGTGTGTGCAGTAATGTTATTGTCTCTGATAGTTGTGTTGACAAGCAGGGGAGTTGCAATATTGCCGGACAGGTACCCTGCGTATGAGCGGGTATATATAGACAAAAAAACAACCGATGGCTTGTTGAAGGACCATATTCTCAGCGAGGTGCTCGCGCCAGAGTATTATGTTGTTGATTCGGAAAATGCTGCGAACTTCTGTTCAGTATCGGTGTTTTCTTCAGAGAAGGCGGCGGAGAATCGCTATTATGTGTATGCATGGGTGAATGAATGCATATATTCATATGACGGTGGAGTTCTGAATGAAGACGCAGGAGGTTCTTATCCTTGTCGGTTTGAACTTGTAAAGGAAAATGATTCTTTAAGAGTAATTTCCTCAGAGAGCCCCGGGTGTGGTGCCCAGTATAATGAAGATATAGAAAAATTATTCCCAAGATATGTAAGGGATAAGATCTATAGTGTTCATGATGACGGTACTGTCGAAAATCTTATTGCGGAAAATCTAAAACAAGCAAAGCTGTACTTTAATGTAGGATAGGTTGCATACATATCGAACAGTAATCGATCTACAATGAAATGAGAAAAAGATGATATAAGACTTGAATTGAGTGACTTTGTTGAGACGATTTAAAGCAGGTAAATAATAATGATATAGAAAGTCCCGCGCTTGCGGGGATTTGTCGTGTATAAAAATATTAACATTAGATAAGTATTAGGAAAATAACGAAAAAAGCACTCCTGAAAACTCAGAAGTGCCTATTTCATGATGTATGTGTTACAAAACAAATTCCATTATATGTGGGCTAAAAATAGGTTTAAACCACTTTTTGATTATGTATAATAAAAAGGAGTTAGACATTTCCAACTCCTTTAGATGTAAAATCCTAAAACTTCAGTTATAATTTTTAATATTTCAAATCTTTTCTATTATACAAGTATGACCTTTTTTCTCGTCATAGTTAATACCGACAAGTAATACTTCAGAAGAATACTCTGATACTTTGTTAAGATAATTATTATCTTTGATCTGCTGTATCGCTTCTTCTGCAGAGTGTCCTTTTTTCAGTTCGATTATCAATGCAGGCAATGTTCTTCCGATTCTTGGAATAAATACGAGATCTGCAAATCCTTTGCCCGTTGCAAGTTCACGGTGGAGAATATAGTCCTTCCTTGCCGAATAATACGCTATCGAGAGCACACAGGCAAGAGAGTTTTCATCGTTATACTGCAATATTGAAGTATTCTCACTGTGACTGTCTGATATAAGCTTTGCGACCTTCTCCGCATCGCAGTTTAGCGTCGCCTGAAGGAGTTCATCGGAAACTTTCAGTGATTTTGACACCTCTGCCCAATCCTTATTGCGTATGGTACTTGCAAACTGCTCAGACACCTCGTAATTTGGGATTGCTACTTCATTTGTTTCTGAATCAAATGTCAGATAACCAAGATGCACAAGGAGTGTCAGTACATCATCCTGCGAGTTGAATGTAACCATATCGTTATTGAAGGTCGAAGGATCAATCTTCTTCTTTTCCCCTGCGAGAAGCTTTATTACAGTATCTCTAAGACCATCATCATTTCTGAAAATAAACTCTTCAAGTGCTTCGTAGTTCTCGGTTGAAGTCCAGTAATTCTTGAAAGTTCCTCTTGTAAGTGCTTCTACAACAGATTTCGGGTTATATATAGATTCACCGTCAACCGTATATCCGTCATACCAACGCTTAACTTCGTTGAAATCTTTTTTGTACTTTTCGCAAAGCTCTCTTACTTCTTTTTCAGTAAAGCCTGTAAACTCCTGTATCGGAGCTGCATTTGTCATGGCAATTTCAGTAAACATATTGAGTGCTGAGTGCTTGCCGTATTTTTTTATGGGCAGTATTCCGGTCATGTATGCAAGTGCTACATAGCTTTGATCTTTGAGTATGCGCCTTAAAAAGTCAAGGTATTTTATCTGACCTTCCGTATCATTTTTATACTCACGAAAAACGCAGTCCCACTCATCAATGATGAAAATAAACGGCACTCTTTTCTCATTAAAGACTTCTGCCAATACTGACATAAGATCGTTCCAATCGAAACAATCCACATCGCCGTTTTCTTTTTTTATTTCATGAATCAATCGTTTTGAAAGATAATCAAGTGATTCCATGATAGGACGTTTTTCACCAACAAAATCAAGCATATTGATATGGATAACATTATAATTGTTCAAATGCTTTTCAAAGTTCGGATCGGACGATATTTTGTATTTGCTGAACATATCTTTAGAATCACAGCCTCTGCTGTAATATGCTACAAGCATATCTCCTGCCATAGATTTTCCGAATCTTCTGGGGCGACTGACACATATATATTTATTAGCAGTTCGGATTTTACTATTTATATACTTGATTAGCTCTGTCTTATCGACATATATCTCAGAATTCAAAGCCTCTTGAAAATCTGTATTGTCAGGATTAAGGTATATTCCCATTGCCGTTCCTCCTTTGCACTCATATTACCTCTATTATACTCTATATCACTAAAAAAATCAACTGTTTTGAGAAGAATGATGATGGCAGCAGCCTTGATTTTGGGTGAAAGTGCAGTGTATAATATACTAAACAATGTCAATCAGAAAGTTACAAAATCATTTTTATTTAGAGGAGAAAATATGAGGAAACAAATATCCGCATTTGTTGCAGCATTGGTATTGACTATGACAGGCTGTGCAGGGGCAAAAGGCAATACAGACGCACCCTCAGTACCGCTTATAACAGAAACTGTTATGGCGGTTAATCCTGATGTAACGGAAGGGCTCGTTTACGACGAGACCGACAACACATGGAGCACCGATGATGAGGAACTCCAAAAATTCGTTGATATAATGAAAAAGGAATGTGCTAAGTCAAAGGGCGAAAAGGGTGTGCGTATACTTGCTGCAGATGATAAGATTATATTTATCGCAGGACTTAATTCATTGGATATTGACGGGAATAAGGTCAGCGCATACACAACTTACGATATAGCTTCCTTGTCAAAAATGTTCACTGCGACCTGTATATTTCAGCTTTGCGAACAGGGAAAGCTTTCTCTTGATGATACCATTGATAAGTTCTTTCCCGAATTTGACAGAGGAAAGGATATTACCGTATATGATCTGCTTCATATGCAGGCAGGATTAAACAGGGAATTCTTTCCTGAGAATGTCATGCTGAATGAGGACGGCTATGACAACATTGAGATTGCTCGTAAATATTATACAGACGGTTACACTGATGAGGAGCTTCTGAACGGACTTTTCAGTTCCGAGCTTATCTGTGAACCGGGTACAGAGAGTAATTACAGCAACGCCGGCTATACTCTGCTTGCTATGATAATCGAGAAAATAACAGGCATTGGCTATGATGAATACGTAAAGAACAATATCTTCAACGTGTGCGGAATGGCACATTCCAGTAGCATGAGAACAGGCGATCTCACAAGCGTTGCCGAGCTTCCTGAAGAAGATGAGTATATTGAATTCATAGAATTGATGGGCTCATCAGGCATGGACTCTCCGAGAACAGCCAGAGGAGCCGGAGGTATTCATTCCTGTGCGGCTGATATGGTAGCATTTGACAGGGCACTTATTGGCGGCAAGCTGATAAATGAGGATTCACTTGCCAAGATGTTTGATCTGCAGCTTGATCCTGATAATCCTGTTGCTTCGATGTACGACAATAAATATGACTACGGCTGCGGTTGGGAACTTCATCCGACACGTCCTACAAGCATAGAGGCATACTGGCATGGCGGCGATGAAATTTATTATAAAAGCGGCAATATGTACTGCAAAAGTGAAAAATACGGCAATATATACCTGATACAGCTTTACTCATCAAGAAAAGAGCAAACATTCGATAACATGATGCACTGTGATAACAGCATCATTGAAGCCTTAAAGAAATAAAAACTGAAGAATGATACAGAAAGGTCCCCGCGAGGGGACTTCTTCGTTCATATGTATTCTTGACTTTGGGCGACAGTGCGGTGTATAATATGGATAGTAAGCAGATTGCTGTGATAAATCGGAATTCAGGGGGGCTAATAATGGCAAATAATGAAGAATACTGTGAAAGTGCATCTTATCAGATGATTTATCGAATGCTTGACAAATTAAGAAAGCGTCCCGGAGTGTGGCTTGGTAAACCTGATATTACTAAACTGAACACATTTATTTCCGGTTACTACAATGCACTTTGGGATTTAGATGTTTACGCAAATAAAACAACTCTTTTTCCTCTTGATTTCTGGTTCATGCATGAGTTCGTAAAAAATAAGACGAAAAGTTATGGAAGCTCCGCTGGCTGGGCAAACCTTATACTTGAAGAATGCAAAGGCAATGAAATAGAAGCTATCGAACGTTTTTTTGAATATCTTTATGAATTTCGTTCGCTAAAAGCTGTTAGTATGAAAAAGGCAATTCTGACCGATGAGAATATTCTTGCGAATGATAAAATGATGTTTTCATATAAGGTTGATACTTCGACAATCTTTCGTGAAGATGAAAATAAAGCTGATAATGAATACTATTATATTGGTGAAAAGCTTATTGGCCGAAAAATCCCTGTATATGATTCGCCACAAGCTGTATATATCATCGAATTATCTGGCAAAAACGGATTCCTTTGTGCCATAGAAACAGTAAATGATATCAGGGTTAAAAGATATATTTTTGGCGAAAAACAGATAATGGGTAATAACAAATGCTCTGAGTCTCCTGAAAATGTTTTTGGCAGTTTAACTACACTTAATACAATTCCTTGCTTTGAAAATCCCGATTTCAATAAACCAATTTACTGGTAATTCAACGGATCCTTAGATTCTGATTTGCTTAGTATCATGATAGATTAAAGCTTATGAAAATGATACAGAGCCCCCTGCAAGCGCGGGGACTTTTGCAGATAGTGCAGTGTATAATGTTAATAGTAAGCAGGTTAATATGATAAACACGGGATTTATCAGCTATCTGCTAAAGGAAGGATGCGGTAGTGACTATGATCGAGATTTCCTATCTACAGATGTTTATTTTTATAACACTCATTTGGATACTTGTGCGATTCATAATTGCGATCAGATTCAAGAAGTTTTCGGTAAAACGCGAACTTCAGGTGCTTCTTGTATACATATGCCTTGTAGTTATTGCAAGATTTGTATACTTCCCGTTACATTTTGTTGACGGGAAAATAGGTACTCTAACGATTGGATTTTCAACTACATTGTCTGACATGATAAGTTTAATCCCGTTCTTTTTTCTCTTTGACAGATATGATGGATGGCTTATCAATATTATCGGGAACATAGCAATGTTTATACCAGTAGGAATAGTATGGCCTATCTGTTTTAGAAAGCTTGATAGTATCAAAAAAACTGTGTTTGCCGGTATTTGTTTTATTATCTTTATTGAGCTTTCCCAGTTGTTATGTCAAGAAAGACATACAGATATTGATGACGTGATACTAAATACAAGCGGTGTTTTGATCGGAGCGTGTATTTTATTTGCTATACGAAAAAGTCGTAATGATGTGTCTTAGTGTAAAATATCTGAATGAGTGATATAATGTAAAAGGGTGGTATAATATGAAAAAGAAATCATTTGCTGCAATAATTGCGTCACTCATAATTCTGTGCATTGCTTCCGGCGCTATTTATTTAAGAAAGACATATGTGAAGATCGACGGCCATATTTATAAAACAGATGTCAAAGAAATAAGCCCGAATCTGAGGTATACTAATATTAAGGAAATCAATAGATGCACAGAAGTTGAGGATCTGATATTGACATCAGCTCATGAAAATGATATCAGCAGCTTGGCAGATTTTTAAAAGCTTTCTAGAATGACGCTGATACTATCCAGCGTAAACAGTTTTGATTCAATAAAAATGAGCACATTCAGCAGTTTACAGAAACTGTATACCTATCGTACAGATATTGATCTTGAAGGATTCAATAATAGCAATCTGTCTTATGTTAATATTCTATTCAGTGATGTCAAAAACTTTGATTCACTTGCAGGGTGTTTATCACTCAGAAGCATATCATTATCAGATACAGTTGTTGATGACAATATAGTCTATTCTGACGGAAGCTATGTTATGAAGGACAGTAAATTCTTGTCTTCTTTTGACAATGTAACTGAGCTGTTTATATATGTTGATAGCATAGAAGATGTTTCTGGAATTTGTGAAATGGATTCTTTGAAAAGTCTGACCGTTTCAGAGGGATCTATTTCAGATGAAGCAATACATCAGCTTGACGAGAAAGGAATAAAAGTCACTCAGAAAATCTTATGATATCTGAATAAAACAATAAGGCTCTCACAGTTTTCGTTTGTGAGAGCTTTTTTGTACACTATTAAAAAAGAATGGCCGCCATTGGGCGACCATCACGTTATAACTCTGATTTTGTATGCTCCATAAGCTTCAGGACCGCAAATCACACGAATTACACACGCCTAAAAGGCAGAATAAAAGTGGTTATCGAATTTACAGCACACCATTCCCTGACCGGCATATTACTGCTTTCACATTCTGCGATCTGTTCCTCCCATTGCCTATGCAGTAGCTCCCGTTTTTCTTCTTTTGTAGTCATCATACTCACAGCTCCTTTCAGATTTTTGCTGTGAGTATATTTTAGCATCTTTTTCAATTTAGCGGAAGGGCCGGGTTTGGTTGGCGGTTACCGAAATTTGATTTCGAGGACTTATTTTTTGGAAAATATATGCTCTGAATAAATGGCGGTTACCTAAAAACATTTTTAGGTTAGGTTATGTTGCACTTGCTTTTATTTGTGTGTATATGTATAATGAAAGCAGATCTGCTTAACAAGAAGGAGGTGTCAGATGACTGACTCAGAAATATTATCACTAATGAAGCAATCACCTCAGGAGGGACACAGGGCTCTGTTTGAGGAGTACTACAGCTATGTCTATGCAATATCAGTAAACATTCTCAGAGGATACGGCTCTGCAGAAGATGTTGAGGAATGTGTTATAGACTCTTTCGCTGCGGTAATAAACGCTCTCAGAGATGAAGCGATAAAACCTTTTATCGGAACTGTTACGAGAAACAAAGCTCTGAATATGAGAAGAACTCTGGCAGGAGGGCTTGGAAGAAACATCTCTATCGACAGTGATGATTTCGGTGATGTTCCGAATTCAGTGCAAGTTGATACATATATCGAAAATTCCGAAAGAACAGCTTTTATATTACAGAGGATAAAAGAACTTGGCGAGCCTGACTCTGTTATAATCATACAAAAATACTTTTACGAACAAAATGCAAATGAGATAGGCAGATTGATAGGTATGAAACCTGCCGCAGTGCGTATGCGTTGTACAAGGGCAATAAAAAAGCTCAGAAGCCTTCTCAGTGAACTTGATTAAGAGGAGAAATATTATGAAAAAGAATGATATTTTCAATCACATAAGTGATGACGATGCAGCCAAAATAGCAGCTGAATATCCTACAGGTGATAAAAATCAGCGTGACCGTTTATTCAGAGAGGTAGAGAAACGTGTCAACGGCAGTTTCTCAGCTGACGATGAAGTAAGAGGCGTTGATATCTACCGTCCGAGAATAGCAATGAAGATAATATCTGCCGCCGCTGCATTTGTATTTATTGCAGGAGCAGCAAGAGGAGGATATCATCTGCTCATCAAAGATAAAAGATCAACAGAAAACAGCTCTGTTTCTGATATAAGCGAGCCTTCAACAGTAGAAGAAACAATATTTGAAACCGCTGCAGTTTCCGAGCAGATCACAAAAGAGGAAATACTTGAAAAGATATACAGCAGAAATTATGAATCTTTTGACCGTATCAATATGAAATACAGAGAAAATATGAACGGTACTTCATTCATGGACGGCATTATAAAAAGAGATGGTTCTACAGGAAATGAGTCAGTGATGAAAACATGGACACATACTCCCGGATTCTTCGAGGATATTGATACTGGTATAAATAATACCACTCCCGAGGAACTTGCACAGACCTCTATATATAACGAAATGTTCTTTGTAAAAGATATGCTCATCCGTATATATAATAGTACAAGTAAAGAAGGTCCGGGGATGTATGAGATACTGAAACGCAGTACTTATACGCTTGACCAGCCTACAATATTTTCAGATACTTATTCAGAGCGTCTCATAAGAGATCTGATTGAACACTTTGATATACAGGATATTACCGAAAACACCTCTTTCATTGGCAGAAACTGTACAGAAGTTTTTATGACATACATCGGCAGTGAGAGATCTGCCGATGAAGCCGCTTCAGATCTTCCGATGGAACCCAAAATGGCATCTGAAGAAGATGACCTGACCACATTCAATTCAGAATATGATCAGGAGCTTTCACTTACTATCGACAATGAGACAGGCTTTATTCTTAAGGCTAAACTCAGCTATGATGATGGCTACTATGAAGAATTTGAAGTCAATGAGCTTTTATTCAACGACAATGCTGAACTTCCCGAGAACGGTGAATATATCAGAAACCACATTGCTGAATGTGAACTGCTCTATGATGATCTTGGATGCTATGACCTCAGTGTTATAGACTGATATGATCTATTCCTGATGTATAATCAGAACATATAAAAAATTCAGCACAAATGCAGTCCTAATTTTATATATGCCGTGAATGGCTGGCGGTTACCAATAATCTCTTGATTTGCCATATGTAACTCCTTTTAAATTCCCTTATATCACCAATTATAGCACATCGCAGATAATATGTAAACACATAAAACATGACCGCCCATGATGATATAATCCCCTTAGAGTAGACACACGAAAAAACAAAAGTGTTAAAACTCTAAGGGGGTAATTTTATGTCACGAAGGAAATTAACAGATGAAGAACGAATTGCAGCTGTGCAGGATGTTCTTAATGGAATGCTGAAGTCAGAGATGTACTATCTTCGTAGATTTACATCTAAAGAAGAGCTGATTTCGGCAATAGTAGAATACATAGATTATTACAACACTATGGAGAATCCCCGCAATTGCGGGGGCTTTCATGTTAGAAATCTATTATATTAGAAAAAATATTAGAAAACAACGAAAAAAGCACTTCCGATTTCTCGAAAGTGCCTATTTCATGAGGGTGGGAGATGGGATTCGAACCCACGGTCTTCGGGACCACAAGCCGACGCTGACGGATTTTCGGCAGTTTTTCATGTTTTAATGGAATCCTGTTTTGCATCTATTTTTCGAGGAGAAAAGCTGATTTGGCGCTTATTGCCTTTGCAGAAAAATCTTAAAACTGTAGGAAAAGTGTAGGAAAATAATAATAATCTCACAGCCACTTGCAAGTTCGTTTGTGTATCAATTCGATCACGTTATCAATCAATGTTATCCAATTCTTTCAGCCAAATATTAGCGGAAGCATCACTTGGCATACGCCAGTCGCCGCGTGGAGAGAGAGTTACAGTTCCGACCTTCGGACCGTCGGGCAGGCATGAGCGCTTGAACTGCTGTGTGAAGAAGCGTCGATAAAATGTTTTCAGCCATTTCATTATAAATTCCTTAGAATATGTTTCTGCGAATGCGAGACAGGCGATACGGAATATCTTTGAAGGTGAAAATCCGTATCTAAGCATATAGTACATGAAGAAATCGTGAAGCTCATACGGTCCGACGATATCCTCGGTCTTCTGTGATATAGTGCCGTTTTTCTCAGGTGGGAGAAGTTCGGGACTGACAGGAGTATCCAGTATATCAGACAGAACTTTTTTCAGTTCACCGTTCGATATTTCAGCTTCATAGTTTACAAGCCAGCGCACAAGGGTTTTCGGTATGGACGAATTCACCGCATACATGGACATATGGTCGCCGTTGTAGGTCGCCCAGCCGAGGGCAAGCTCCGAGAGGTCTCCTGTGCCGACAACGATACCCCCGAGCTGATTTGCTTTATCCATAAGCACCTGAGTGCGTTCTCTTGCCTGTGAATTTTCGTATGTCACATCGTGAACATCAGGCGACTGCCCTATGTCAGCGAAATGTTGGGTTACGCTCGCGCAGATGTTTATCTCGGTAAGCGTTGCACTATAAGCCTTTGCCAGCGAGCAGGCGTTATTGTACGTCCTATCGGTAGTCCCGAAGCATGGCATGGTTATGGTATGGATACCGCTCCTGTCAAGTCCAAGCATATCGAATGCGTGAACGGCAACTATCAGGGCAAGTGTGGAATCAAGTCCGCCCGAAAGTCCGAGTACAGCCGTTTTGCAGCCAATATGCCTCAGACGTGTCATAAGTCCGACAGCCTGCATGGTGAGTATTTCTTCACATCTGCTGTCAAGTGCCTTTTTGTCGGACGGAACAAACGGAGTTTTTTGGAAAGCTCTGTCAAGGATCGTCTCAGTAACATCAAGCGAAAAATATGCAGTTTTACAGCTCGGGCAAGCAGAAAAAGAGTTCATTCTTCTGCGCTCGTGGGATAATTTTTTTATGTCGGTATCAGCAATTGTCAGTCCGCTTGAAAACGCCTTGGACTCAGCTAAAACAGAGCCGTTCTCCGCTATTATATTATGTCCTGCAAAGACCATATCCTGCGTTGATTCGCCTATACCCGAATCGGCGTAGGCATAGGTGCAGGCGAGCGAGCCCGAATGTGCTTTTATAAGCGTTCTGCGGTAGTCTGCTTTGCCTATGACTTCATCGCTTGCGGATAGATTGAATATGATGACAGCTCCCGAGGCTGCAAGCCGCTCCGACGGTGGAGAGCTTACCCACATATCCTCGCAGATCTCAACTCCGAAGGTAAGCTCGGGAAGCTCCCTGCAAGTGAAAATAGTATCTTCAAGATGAACGGAATAATCTTCGTCAAGCTGAATATCCGCACACAGACTTTCGTTGACAGCGGTAAAATGTCTGACTTCATAAAACTCGCTGTAATTCGGTATATTCTTCTTTGCAACAGCACCGATCGCTTTGCCTCTGTTTACGATAACGGCACAATTATACAGCTTTCCGCAGACTGCAAGGGGTACACCGATAAGTGAAACTATATCCAGTTTTTCTGTCTCTCTGATTATCCTGACAAGCTCATGTCTTGCAGAGCTTAACAGCGCGTCCTGCAAGAAAAGGTCACTGCAGGTGTAGCCTGTAACAGATAGCTCTGGAAAACAGGCGATCTTAACGCCTTTGCTGTGAGCTTCGGTGATGAGTTCAATTATACTGTCAGCATTGTACTGACAATCTGCAACTTTAACATCAGGCGTTGCACAGGCTATTTTTATAAATCCGTCCTTCATAGTATCCCTCCAAAAAGAAAAAAGGCACTGCGAAAAAACGCAGCGCCTTTGCTTGTCTGAGATAATTATATATCAGATACAAGAAATTGTCAAGGAAAAACTTGACATAATAAAACGAGTATGATATAATGCAAGTAAAGAGCAACGGTGCTGAGTATTCAGCACCGTTTTTGCGTTTTTGGAGGTGATACGGTGTTACAGATAAAATATAAATGGACTGACGGCAACAACAGGGATTTTCAGAGATTTTATTTATCTACAGAGGAATACTACAGTAGCCTTGTAGGTGGAGTTCAGAACCGCAAAGGCTTTATCCCTTACAATATATCCGAAAGCATAGGCACTGTGCTCATAGCCTGTATTGATGATATCGCTGTTGGCTGTGCGGGACTTAAAAGATACTCAGATACAGATGTGGAAATCAAGCGAGTATGGGTTGAACCTGAATACCGACGACATCGTATCGCTGAAAACATGATGAATATGTTAGAAGAACTGGCAGAAAAAATGAAGTTTCAGCGTACTGTGCTGCAAACTCGTGAAGCGATGAGAGAAGCCATATCGCTTTATGAAAAGCTTGGATACTATCGTATCAATAATTATCCGCCTTACGACAGGCTCGAAGGTGCAGTCTGCTATGCTAAAAATCTGTAATAAAAGGGAGGTGCTTTTATGGCTGCTTTTGACAGGATATTATCGGGAATACCCGAAATGGACACAGCACTTGATAATATAAGGCTTGGCGACAATGTTGTATGGCGAGTTTCGGAGCTTTCCGAATTCAGGCTATTCATGGAGCCTTATCTCAGGCAGGCTATTGCAGACGGCAGGAATATCATATATTTCAGATTTGCAAGTCACGAACCACTTGTGAAGAACTGTCCCGAGGTAAAAACTATCGAAGTTCCGCTTTCGCACAGATTCGAGACCTTTACCGTTGATATACATAACGAGATTGAGAAATCAGGCAGGGACGCCTTTTACATATTCGACTGCCTTTCGGAATTGCAGGCGATGTGGGCAACTGACCTTATGATGGGCAACTTTTTCCGAGTGACCTGTCCGTTCCTGTTCATACTTGATACAGTCGCATTCTTCCCGATAATACGCGGAAAGCACTCTGTTCACGCCATAAACAAGATACTTGACACCACACAACTTTTCCTCGATGTTTATTCGGATAAAAAGAACGTGTATGTCCGTCCCGAAAAGGTGTGGAACAGGATCTCCAATACCATGTTTCTGCCGCATACTTATGAGCCCGAAACGGGACGTTTCTGCCCTATTCTTGACGGTGTAAAGTCCAGCCGCTTCTATCAGGTACTCGGGAATGCACAGCGTTCCGCAGACGAGCAGTTCATGGACTCATGGGACAGGTCGTTCAAGAAAGCAAAAGTCCTCTATGAAAACGGCGTTGATATAACCGAGCAGTGCAACAATATGTGTAATATCATGATGACTCGCGATGAAAAAATGCGTCAGATGGTCAAGAAGCACTTCCGTCCCGAGGACTATTTCAGCGTCCGTGACCACATGATAGGCACGGGAATGATAGGCGGCAAAGCCTGTGGTATGCTGCTTGCGAGAGCTATTATCCGCAATACCGAGCCTGTTATAAATGAAGTTCTCGAACCGCATGATTCATTCTATGTAGGCTCTGACGTTTACTATACATACATCGTTGACAATAATTTCTGGGATATGCGCATAAAACAGCGAACCGAGGAGGGCTATTTTTCTCTTGCTGATGAGTTCGCAAAGCAGCTTATGAACGGTAAATTTTCCGATGAAATGCGTGAACAGCTTACCCGTATCATCGAATACTACGGACAGGATCCCTATATCGTCCGTTCAAGCAGTATCCTTGAAGACGGCTTCGGCAATGCATTTGCAGGCAAGTATGAGTCGGTTTTCTGTGCTAACAGAGGTACTCCCGAGGAGCGGCTCGAAGAGTTTGAAAAGGCGATAAAAACCGTCTACGCAAGCACCATGAGCCTTTCTGCTCTGGACTACCGCAAACGCCGCGGACTTGACAAGCGTGACGAGCAGATGTCCCTGCTGATACAGCGTGTGTCGGGCTCTTACTACGGCGCATACTATATGCCCTGCGCGGCAGGTGTGGGTTATTCTTACAGCCCATACAGCTTTCTGAAAAGCTCCGACCAGTCCGCAGGAATGCTGCGTCTTGTAATGGGACTTGGCACGTCTGCTGTTGACAGGACAGAGGGCTCATATCCCCGTCTTGTAAGCCTTGATATGCCCGAAAAAACAGTGTATTCGACTTATGCTGACAGACACAGATTTTCGCAGGGAAAGGTGGAGGTCATCAATACTTCTATCCACGATCTTGAACGTCTGCCGCTGCGTACAATAGAGCCTGAGATACCTGAGTATCTGCAAAATATCCTCCTTGAACATGACTTCGATGCAGAGAGCAGACTGCGCGAAATGGGACGGAGAGTGTCCTCGACATTCATATCCTGCAAGGGACTTGTCAGCAATAAGACTCTTATGTCACAGATGCAGAGAATGCTGCGCTGTATACAGGACGAGTACGAATACCCTGTTGATACGGAGTTCACCATAAACGTTTCCGACAGCGGCGAATACTCCGTTGACCTTTTGCAGTGCAGACCGTTGCAGGTGCTTAAAGACAAGTCGGGAGTCGCTGTTCCCGATAACATACCGCAGGAGCATATCCTCCTCGAAAGCAAGGGAGCTTCAATGGGACTTTCCAAAGCTTCAAAGCTGGATATTATCGTGTACGTTGATCCCGTTGTGTACTACAATATGCCTTACAGCGAGAAAAATACCGTAGCGAAGATGATCGGCAAAATAAACTGGCATTACCGCAATCAGGGCAAACACATGATGTTGATGGTTCCCGGCAGAGTAGGAACATCATCTCCTGAGCTTGGCGTACCTACGGCGTTTTCTGACATAAGCGAGTTTGACGTCGTATGCGAAATGGAAGAAGTACGGGCAGGCTATAATCCTGAGCTTTCCTACGGCAGCCATATCTTTCAGGACTTAGTCGAAGCTGAGATACTATATACGGCTGTATTCAATAACAGCAAAACTCTGCATTTTGCTCCCGAAAAATTCAGAGGTCTGCGAAATATGCTTGAGGATATCGACGAGAACAGCAAGCTTGAAGATGTTATCGGAGTTTACGACGTAAAACGCTGCAAATGCGAGCTTTACAACGATATCCAAAACGAGCATTTACTTATAACTATTTAAAGCAATGGAGCTTCACTTTTGTGGAGCTCCTTATATTTTGGAGTGAAAACATTGAAACTTGTATTTCCGCCCATAGGGGCAAGGATAATGAAATCTGCTATTGCAGTCGGCTTATGTATGCTTGTATATTTCGTGAGGACGCTTTTGCCAATAGGCAACGGCATACCGTTTTACGGTGCGTTAGCCGCTTTGTGGTGCATACAGCCGTATAATGACACCACCAAAAATAATGCAGTACAGCGTTCTATGGGAACGCTTATCGGTGCTGTATACGGACTTCTGTTCCTGCTGCTGTTTCGTCTGATAGATGTTACCGTTCCGATGATAGTTTATATTTCAGCAAGTGCAGTGATAATACCTGTGATATATACAACAGTTGTACTCAATAAGCGCAGCGCCTCATTTTTCTCCTGCGTGGTATTTCTCAGCATTGCGCTGACACACTCGTTCGACAGCGATCCCTATCTCTTTGTGCTGAACAGAGTTATTGACACCTTTATCGGAATAATCATCGGTGTAGCGGTCAACGATTTCCGTCTGCCGATAAAACATGATACTGATAATCTTTACGTCAGCGGTATCGACGACGTGCTTGTTTCCGCAGGACGCTCCGCCGCATACAGCAAGGTGGAGCTGAACAGGCTTATCCGCAGCGGCGTGAAATTCACCATATCCACTGTACGCACACCGGCTGTGCTCATGGATATAATGAAAGGCGTGGAGCTGCAATTGCCTGTTATCGTTATGGACGGAGCGGCACTGTACGACGTTAAGGAAAATCAATACCTTGAAACGGTATATCTTTCTTCAGATGTATCGTCAGTAGCAGAAAAAATCATATCTTCCTGCGGTCTACACTGCTTTGTGAACGTAATGCTTGATTCGACTCTTCTGATATACTACGGTGAGTTCAGGAACTCCGCTGAACAGAATCTTTTTGAGTCTTGCCGACAGTCTGTATACAGAAATTATATCAGTTCAGAATACCGCAGAAGAGATGATAAGGAACGTGTGTTATATTTGACTGTACTTGCTGATAGATTCAGTATTTTCATGCTTGAAGGCAAGCTGCGGAAACAGCTTGGAGAATGCATAAGAATAAGTATTTCCGAGTCCGAATTTGAAGGCTTTTTATATCTGAAAGTGTTTTCTCCGCTTGCTACAAAACAGAATATGATGGATAAACTCAAGGAGTATGCAAAGGCGGAAGATGTCATAACCTTTGGCAGTATCAAGGGACAATATGACGTTTATATCAATGATGGCGGCGGAAACGGAACTGTGAAAAGGCTTAAAAAGATATGCCGCATAAACGGACTGGATCTCAAAGAGATAGAGCTGTAAAAAACAGCCGGCCTCACTGAACAGTGAAGCCGGCTGTTTGATCTATCTTTCCATTTTCCATATCTGAGCTGAATACGGCGGCAGCTCGCTTCCGCCTCCAAAGTCGTGCTTTGAGCCTGTTATAAGCTCGTCTGCCATGCCGCAGCCTGCGTCAAAATGAGCGGTGAACGGCTGAGAATCAGCATTTATCGCAATGAGTATGCGCTCATCGTCACATCGGCGCTGAATGATACACTGCTTGTTTGTCAGCACAGGAACGCTTATATCTCCGTAGCATAGAGCCTTGCTCTCGCGATGTATCTTTGCAAGCTTTGAAATATAAACTGAAAGCTCATTGTCTATCGGTGCGTCATATGAAAGTCTGAGAGCAGGATCGCCGTCTTTTTTATCACCCTCAGCACCCCATTCGCTGCCGTAATAAATGCATGGAATACCTGGCATTCCGAACATGATCGCATATATCAGCGGCAGATGATCTTTGTTTGACAGTATAGTTGCAACTCTTGAAACATCGTGGTTGTCAACAAAGCTCAGGAGGTGCATACCGCGGTACATACACCAGTTTTCGGGACCGAACTGATTTTTCAGAGAATGGCATATCTCAAACATATTCATGCTGTTGAAGCTTGAATACAGCCCCTTGTAGCACTGATAATTCGTCGCTGAATGAAGCATTTCATTATTTACAAACTGCGAGTAATCTCCGTGAAGGAGCTCTCCTATCAGCACAAAATCCTCTTTTAATCCGCTTGTAAAGCTGCGAAGCCTCTTCAGGAATTCCTTATCGAGACAATATGCCACATCGAGTCTCAGACCGTCAATGTCAAACTCGTCTACCCAGCCCTTTATGCAGGAGAAGATATGCTCAACGACTTCATTGTTCCAGAGGTTCAGCTTGACAAGGTCGAAGTGTCCCTCCCAGCCCTCATACCACAATCCGTCATTGTAGTTGGAGTTGCCGCCGAAGTTTATATGGAACCAATCCTTATAGCGCGAATTCTCGCGATTACGGAGTACGTCCTGAAATGCCCAGAAGCCTCTGCCGACGTGATTGAAAACGCCGTCAAGCACGACCTTTATGCCCCTTTTGTGAAGCTCTGCACATACCTGTGCAAAGTCCTCGTTAGAACCTAAACGGCAGTCTATTTTTGTAAAGTCTCTTGTGTTATATCCGTGAGTATCAGATTCAAAAACAGGCGAAAAATATACCGCATTGCAGTTGAGTTCCTTTATATGGTCTGCCCAGTCTATAACTTTCAGTATCCTTGATTCCCGAACTCCGTCATTCTCAAAGGGGGCTCCGCAGAATCCGAGAGGATATATCTGATAAAACACGCTTTCATATGCCCACATTTTTATTACCTCCGTTGTCAATAGTCTATAATCAAGAACGGCGCCTGTCCATTCAGGATGAGCGCCGTTGCTATTCTTATTACTTTCTTATCTTATCATATGCTCAATGTTTTGTCAATAGAACGATTAACTTTATTTCTTGTACATTTCACTTAGCCTTCTTCCAGTCTCAATGAGGAATGTTTCGGTATCAACAGTACGCTTGCTCTTCAGCTTGGATATAGCTGCAAGGTCGCCTGTCATAATACCTTCGCTTATAGTATCCAATATACCTTTTTCGAGCTTGTCTGCATATTCACATAATGAAGGTGTTGAATCAAGTTCACCTCTTTTACGCAGAGCACCTGTCCATGCAAAAACTGTGGCTACAGGGTTAGTTGACGTCTTTTCACCTTTGAGATATTTGTAATAATGGCGCTGAACTGTTCCGTGGGCTGCCTCATATTCATATTTTCCGTCAGGCGATACTAGCACTGATGTCATCATTGCGAGGCTTCCGTATGCAGTTGCGACCATATCTGACATAACATCTCCATCATAGTTTTTACAAGCCCAGATATATCCGCCATTTGAACGTATTACTCTTGCAACAGCATCATCTATAAGGGTATAGAAATACTCGATACCAACAGCTTCAAATCTTGCCTTGTATTCCTTTTCATATATTTCAGCAAAAATATCCTTGAAGCGATGATCGTATTTTTTAGATATAGTGTCTTTTGTTGCAAACCATAGATCCTGTTTTGTATCAATAGCATAGTTGAAGCAGGAACGTGCAAATCCTTCAATTGACTTATCCTTGTTATGCAGTCCCTGTATAATTCCTGCACTGTCAGAAAAATCGTATATTAAACTCAGTGACTCATTGCCATCTTTATCAGTAACTTTCAGTTCAGCCATGCTTCCCTCGCTGACACGCATTTCTGTATTTTTATATACATCGCCGTAAGCGTGTCTGGCAATAGTTATAGGCTTGGTCCATGTTGGTATGTATGGTTCTATTCCTTTGGCAATAATTGGAGCACGGAAAACTGTTCCATCAAGTATCGCTCTTATTGTTCCATTGGGCGATTTCCACATCTCCTTCAGGTCATATTCATCCATTCTTGCTGCATTCGGAGTTATAGTAGCGCATTTTACAGCCACTCCGTATTTCTTTGTTGCCTCAGCAGATTCGATAGTTACCTTGTCATCAGTCTCATTTCTGTGTACAAGTCCGAGATCGTAGTATTCAGTCTTTAAATCGATATACGGAAGAATGAGAATATCCTTTATCATCCTCCATATAACGCGCGTCATTTCATCTCCGTCCATTTCGACCAAGGGTGTTTTCATTTTGATCTTTTCCATATTTATCAGCCTTTCTTGATTTATTTGAAGTCATATGACCACTGAACTAACGGTTCGATATATCTACATATTCTTTTTCTCTGGCTATTGATTTGTAGGCAGGACGCATGATTCGCTTACCACTGTTTATTTCTTCAAATCTGTGAGCACACCAACCGGCAATTCTTGAAACTGCAAACAATGGAGTGAAAAGGTCGTCGGGTATTCTGAGCATCTTATACACAAATCCACTGTACATATCAATATTTGCACACATTGTTTTTCCTGATTTCTTGATGCTTTCAAAAACAGCAGGCGTAAGGCGCTCAACTGCTTCAAGAAGATTGAATTCCTTTTCAAATTCTGTCCCAGTTGCCATCTCACCCGCGTATTTTTTCAGTATGACCGCACGCGGATCCGACAGCGTATATACTGCGTGGCCCATGCCGTATATAAGTCCTCGTCCGTCACCTATCTCCTTTCGCAGTATCTTCCCGAGAACTTCAGCTATCTCATCATCGTTTTCCCAGTTTTTTACATTGGATTTTATAAGATCCTGCATTTCAAGCACTTTATGATTGGCACCTCCGTGCCGCGGCCCCTTCAATGAACCTATTGCAGCGGAATATGTCGAATACGGATCGGTTCCCGATGATGTAAGAACACGGCAGGTAAAGGTTGAGTTGTTTCCTCCACCATGTTCAGCATGGAGCATAAGCATCAAGTCAAGAAGTTTAGCTTCTTCTCTTGTAAACTTCCTGTCTGCGCGAAGTATTGACAGAATATTTTCAGCGGTAGATTGGCCTTTTATCAATGGATGGAGTATCAGTGACCTATCATCATAGCAGCGCCTTTTTGTCTCATAAGCTCCTACCATTATCACAGGCATTTTGGCTATCAGTGATATTGCTGTATCGACTTCATGTTCCGGAGTCTGTGATTCGGCTTCTTCATCATACGAATATAGTGACAGAACAGCTCTAGCCATTTTGTTCATAATATTGGGCGACGGAGCTTTAAGTATCATATCAACAAAAAAATCCTTTGGCAAGGCGCGTTCATCGGAAAGCATTATATTAAATTCTTCAAGTTCTTTCTTATCCGGCAGCCTTCCAGTAAGTAGCAGAAATACGATTTCTTCAAATCCAAACCTGTCTTCTGTGCATACTTTTTCTATCAAGTCATTAATGCTGTATCCTCTGAAAATCAGTTTTCCTTCAGCAGCTCTTTTTTCACCATCATCAACAACATAGCCGTGAACATTACAGATATTCGTCACACCGGCCATAACACCCGTTCCATCGAGGTTCCTAAGACCTCTTTTAACGCTATATTTATCAAAATATTTTGGATCAATACTGTTTTCGGATGAAAATGAAGAATACATTGTTTCTTTTACGTTCATAGCTATCACTCCAACAAAAAACGGTGCTTGCCCATTATGGGAAGCACCGTTGCTTTATTTTTCTTTTTATGATGTCATTATATCCTTTTTTACTCAGCTTGTCAATACCTTTTTGAAATTTTCTCGAACATACTCGCTTTTGTTTAGAAAAATTTTTGTTAGACTATTGACAAACATAAAAGACTGTGATATGATGTAAATATAATAAAACAAGCAAAGGCGCTTATCCGCATGGATAGGCGCCTTTTTTGTTTGTTAATGATTGGAGTGATAATAATGACACAGCAGAATATTGAACAATTTACAAAGCCTATCGGCAATGCAAATGAGATAAATGAGCTTCTCAGACGTTACGGTGTAAAATTCGGCATATACAAAAACGGTGTTTTCAACGAGCAATTCTTTCCTTTTGATCCTATACCCCGAGTCATATCTTCGGAAGATTTCAAGAGCATTGAAAAGGGACTTGTTCAGCGTGTAAACGCCCTGAATGAGTTCCTTTTTGATATTTATCACGATAAAAAAATCGTAAAGGACGGAATTATTCCTGAGAATTTCATTTACATCTCAAAGGGATATCTTGCACAGTGCGAGGGCATAACTCCAAAGAACAGAATTTATAGCCATATTTCGGGTATAGATCTTGTTCAGGCTAAAGACGGCGAATGGTACATCTTAGAGGACAACCTGCGTATCCCGTCCGGTGCTTCGTATCCGCTTATCGCCCGTGAGCTTACGCGAATTGCCGCTCCCGATGCTTTCTCCGAGAACGAGATTATCGATAACCGAAACTACGCAAAGCTGCTCAAAGAGACAATGGACTATGCAAACTGCGGCGGTATAAGTGCGATACTCACTCCCGGACGATACAATGCCGCTTACTTTGAACACTCCTATCTTGCGGAGCATACAGGCTCGGTGCTTGTTCAGAATGACGAGCTTTTCGTCGAGGACAATATTCTCTATCACAGAACATATTCTGGCGGCAAAACAAGGATAGGAGTACTGTACAGGAGGATTGCTGACGAATATCTTGATCCCCTGAATTTCCTGCCTGAATCTCTTATAGGCATACCGAATCTTATGGAAGCTTACCGAAGCGGAAATGTGGGTATAATCAACGCTCCTGGAAACGGAGTTGCTGACGACAAAGGCATCTACTATTTCGTGCCGAAGATGATAAAGTATTACCTCGGTGAAGAGCCGATACTGAAAAATGCTCCCACATATCTGCCGTTTTACGAGGAAGATATGAAGTATGTTATGGACAATCTCGGGAAACTCGTTATCAAGGACGTCGCAGAGGCAGGCGGCTACGGAGTTGTTTTCGGCAGTGATCTTACAATGGAAAAACTTGAAGAATTCCGACAGACTATAATTGCTGAGCCGAGACGCTTCATCGCTCAGGAGGTCATTGACTTCCTTGATCTGCCGATACTGGATAACGGTGAAACTGTTATGCGAAAGGCTGACCTGAGAGCGTTCGTGCTTTCTGGCGAAACGACTAAGGTATGGGCTTCTGGACTTACACGTTTTTCACGGAACCCAGACTCATTCGTTGTTAATTCGTCACAGGGAGGTGGCTTTAAGGACACATGGGTATTAAAAAAATGATTGGAGGAATTTATGTCAACTATCTCAAAGGAACACAGCGACCGCCTTTTCTGGCTTGGCCGCTATACGGAAAGATTATTTATCACGCTCAGGTCACTTGACAAACTTTATGACAGAATGATAGATGAAAAGCACGGTTATAAGGAATTTCTTGGATATTTCGGACTTATTGATACATACAAGGATAGCAGGGATTTTATTCGCAGTTTTCTCTATGATGAAAGTAATCCGAATTCAGCTGCATTTTGTCTTGAAAGGGCTTACGACAACGGTATAGTTCTTCGCGAAGAGATATCTACAAAAACACTTTCCTTTTTACAAATGGCCAAAGATACACTCTATAATTCACAGAGCAAAGCAAATATAAGATTATCACTGCTGCCTTTGAAGGATATACTATACAGCTTCTGGGGCAGCGTAAACGAGCATATCTACGATGACGAGATACGCAATATCATCTACATCGGAAAAACCCTTGAACGCCTTGATATGTACATAAGAATGAAATATCCCTTTGCCGATGTAGAAAAAGAATTCATCAGACTTTGCAAAAATCTGCATCGTGTTCCGAAAGGCACTCCATACCGCTATAACACAAATTATCTTTGTACTGTTGTTGAAGTGCTTGGCACCGAACGCGATTATGAGCTTTTTTCAGATAAGGCGATAAAAAGCCTTGAACATCTGTTTGAACCAATGGAGGTGACAGTATGAAAACGCTTAATTTCAGCTTTGCCACGAAGCTCACATTCGATGATTACGTCCACGACCACAGCTTTGCACTGAGGATAATCCCACCCGATACGGAATCTCAGAAAATACTGTCATGCAGTCTGAATCTATATCCAAGTGTAATCACAAAGCAGACTGTTGATGCTTTCGGAAATAATGTTACAGCTGGATATATTCAGGGTGATCATCGCTTTCTTGATTTTGACATTAAGGGTATAGCTGAGGTCGATTCCTCAAAGCACAGCACATTTCTCATGCCTTGCTATCGATATCAATCGAAGTATACAGTACCAAGTGAGGCACTTATAAAATTCCAAAATGAGCTGAAAGAAAAATATGATGGAAATGCTTTCGATAAGGCAGTATATTACAGTGATATCCTTTCCGAAATAATTGAATACAAAAAGGGTGTAACAACAACTGCTACAACTGCTGCGGAAGCATTTGATTTACGTGCAGGAGTGTGTCAGGATTTCTCGCATATCCTCATATCACTACTGAGAATGGACGGTATACCTGCCCGATATGTAGCAGGTCTGGCATTCTGTGACGGCGAAACTCATTCGTGGGTTGAATACTGGACTGGCGACCACTGGGAAGGATTCGATCCTGCAAATAATTGTCCGGTGAATGACGATTACCTCGTTATCTCAACGGGACGAGATTTTCGTGACTGTGCTATTGACAGAGGTGTGATGTTCGGGAGATATACCCAGCAGCTGCAATTGGTGCGTTCGGTCCTGAGCTGACCGCATTTGAAGTGAGAATGGGCGGATATTATCCGCCCGAGAGGAGTGATGAAAATGATAACTATGATAGAAACTATAGCGACTGCATCTCTTGCGGTCAATGAAAACTTGAATATCCAGAAGCGGCGCATTGCAAACGGCAAAAGCAGGAAGCGTCTGAGTCTTGTGACAGGTACACATGGCGATGAGCTTGAAGGTCAGTATCTCGCATATATGATAGGCTCTTATCTCAATGAGAACATCGGCCATCTCGACGGTATCGTGGACATTTACCCTGCACTCAATCCTATGGGTATCGACTCAATAACACGCGGAGTCCCCATGTTCGACCTTGATATGAACCGCGTTTTCCCAGGCTCTAAGGACGGCACGATGATAGAAATGATATGTGCTTCCATAGTTGACGATATTGCAGGTTCTGATGTGTGCGTGGACATTCATTCGAGCAATATCTTCCTGAAAGAGATACCCCAGATACGCATGAGTGTTCCCACTGCTCCTGCACTTCTTCCATACGCAAAAATGATGAACGTGGACTTCGTATGGATACACGAGTCCGCAACAGTTCTTGAATCTACCCTCGCTCATACCCTCAACACAAGAGGAACGAAAACTCTTGTAGTTGAAATGGGCGTGGGTATGCGTATTACTAAGGAATACTGCCGACAGCTCTTTGACGGCATACTCAATCTTATGAAAGAGCTGGGAATGTGGAGCGGCGAAACAGCCACCGTACGCGAGCCTATAGTTTCTGAGGGGCGTGAAGTTGGCTTTGTGAACTCCGATGCGGCAGGCATTTTTGTGCCCTGTGCCGACTTCGGCGATACTGTAAATGAAGGCGACCATATCGGTGATGTGGTCGATCCGCTGACATCGAATGTCGTTGAAAAGGTGGAGGCTGTGTGCAGCGGTATGATTTTTACGCTGCGGGAATATCCCGTAGTTTACGGCGGCTCGCTCCTTGCGAGAATATTGCAGCCGTCTGAGGGAGGTGCAGAGGAATGAAGAGAAAGGTGCTTTTTTCAATGAAGTCGCCATACCGTGAACAGCTTGACGTTATCGGATTTCGTTTCGGTCACGGAAAAAAGTCTGCGGCAATAGTGGGAGCAATGCGCGGAAATGAAGTACAGCAGATGTACGTTTGCAGCCGCATGGTGCAGGAGCTCAAAAAGCTCGAAGCAAAGGGACGTATCGCCGAGGACTGCGAGATAATGGCCATTCCCTGCGTGAATTACTACTCAATGAATATCGGCAAGCGCTTCTGGGCAATGGATAATACCGACATAAACAGAATGTTCCCGGGCTACGATCAGGGCGAGACTACACAGCGTATCGCAGACGGGCTTTTCTCAAAGATACAGGGCTACGAATACGGCATACAGCTTGCCAGCTTTTATCAGGTGGGAAATTTCCTGCCCCACGTTAAAATGATGGATACAGGCTTTATGCAGCCTGATTTGATGAAGGACTTCGGACTGCAATTCGGCATACTTCGCAAGCCCCGTCCCTATGATACGACTACTCTGAACTACAACTGGCAGGTGTGGGAAACAAAGGCGTTTTCAGTATACGCAAATGCTACCGATGATATTGATGAAAACGCCGCAGATGAAGCGGTTTATGCGATCCTGCGCTTCCTTGATAAGCAGGGCATAATCAGTGCAAATACTCCCCCGGGGTACATCACAAAAATAATCGACGAGAGCAAAACGAAGCAGATACGCTCGGAAGCTTCGGGCATTTTCAAGAGCCTTATTGACATTGGCAAGCGGGTTGAGCGCGGTGATGTTCTTGGAGTAATATCCGATCCGTTCGAAGGTGAGATAGTGTCAGAGATAAGGAGTCCTGTTTCAGGAACGGTATATTTTGAATATCACGATCCACTTATAAATTCAAACACTGTCTGCTTCAAAATAATCAGGTAGGGGCGGATATCATCCGCCCGAATATCCGATTCAAGTATAAGGAGAAGAACCATGAAAAAGGAATTTTCAAAAACAAAAACTGTCGTATCTCCCGACGGTAAAACCATAACAACAATGACCGTGAGCGGCAGCAGTGAAACGACGGAGAATTCATCGACTGTTTCGACAACATTCACTGCAAGCACCACGACTACTTCAACAACAACGACGATAACAGTAAAGAACGGGGAAAAGTGAAATGATAACTTTGAACGACTATCTGTTTTCGGGAAATACGGTGCTGAAAATACTGCATCAGTATTCAAATGACCTGCGAAACAGTGCAAAGTCAACGCACAACAGTATCGACCTTGCACATTCCAATTTCCTGATACAGATTATTGAATTGCTTGAACACAACGACTTCCTGACCTCTCAGTCCCAGAGGATAAAGGAGTTTTACAAATACATGACAAGGGAATATCCCTTCCTTGCGTTCACTTTCAAGGGACGTATAAAGTCCCTTATCCGCGCCGAGGAAAAATTCAACGGTTATATCCTTGAATACATTTACAAGTATTACAAAAATAATGGCAAATTTCCGTCAGAAGCCGAAATAAAGAGCAAGCTCATATGCTTCCGCGACCTTATCGCGTATCGCATAGTTATTTCGATGCCCTCCTGTCACATCAAAAACGGAGATGAAAGAAGCGAGATAGAGAAGAAATACCTCTATGAAATTGCCGATGTGGTCCCCGAATTTCTTGAGGAGAGAGGATTCACCGCAGAGCATTCGGGCTTCACTGAGGACAGGTATTCTGACAAGCTCAAAGAGGCTGTTAGACCGTATTACCGCGACTATGTCTCATTTCCCAGAAGTACAGGCTATCAGTCCATACACATAACCTTTTACGACAATCTTGCCCGCTGCTATACGGAATTGCAGCTACGTACAAAGGATATGGACGACTTTGCGGAGATAGGCGATGCAAATCACTTCGGCTATGAGAAATTGCAGGAAGCAAGACGCACCAAACGCGATGAGATACCTGTTAGCGAGTGTATTTATTTTGATGAAGCATACGAACGCCTAACGAAATTACAGGAGCTGGAGCTCGCGGATATAGATGTGAATATGTTCAAGGCTATAAACAATCAGCTCATAAACGACGGCTGCGGATTGTTCAGAGGTCGGCAGATCCTGCCTTTCGAGCACTTATCACGTTTCCAGAACGATCTTATAGATTAACAGTGAGCAACAAATTCCTTGAAGATAAGGCGGCTGTTTTCGTCTTTGAGATAAGAAAATTCGGGGTGCCATTGTACTGCCCAGAGGAACTTTCGCTCTGGAGCGTAAACGGCTTCGATAAGTCCGTCGGGCGCTTTTGCCATAGGTAAAAGTGCAGTAGAAAGTTTGCATATTCCCTGATGATGATAGCTGTTCACAGGAAGGGTATTTGTTTTCAGAAGATCATACAGCGGTGAATCTGATTCTATATTCACTTCATGTACAGGAATATCGTACGGCGGCTTCTGGCAATGCGGCACACTATCGGAGAACTGGGAGGGTATATCCTGCCACAGAGTTCCGCCAAGTGCGGCGTTTATGAACTGTATGCCGCGGCATATGCCGAGTATGGGGTTATCAGCTTCCATTGCCCGCTTTAGAAGCAGTTCCTCCATAACGTCGCGCTCGGGACTGCACTCGCCACAGGCGCCTATTTTTCTTGCGGAGTACAGCTTTGGATCAACGTCCTGACCTCCCGTGAACAGAAAGCCGTCACACATAGATGTTATCTGTTCGATATCAGCACTGTCGCTCGTCAGAGGAAGCATAACAGGCAGACCTCCTGCTTCAATTATCCCTCCGAAATACCCGGGAAGCATCCAATAGCTGGTTTTATTGTAGTCGAAAAGAGGTATAACGCCTATAACAGGTCTTTTGCTCATATTATTTCCTCCAATACAAAAAAGGTGCATACGGTAAATACCGCAGCACCTTTGCTTTATATAATGATTATAGTATTTTTTGTCAGGAAAGTCAAGCATTATCTGCTGTAGGGCTGTGGTGATTCAGAAGGAAATGGACTTGCGTTCTAACACTTTCTACCGTCAGCTCAGGGAATATGAGCAAGGAATATAGTAGCAATATATCGTGGTCTATTGAAATACAAAAAACTATTTCACACAAATGCTTTTTCGGTTTTTGACATATTGCAAATATGAACGACACCCTTTTGAAATGAATCGGAGTCGGCATTGCCGACTCCTCATGCTGTAATGGTCTCAGGTGGAAACCGAGGATACTCAACTGCCTTCTCAAAGACCATTTTAGTCAGTGCTTTTTCGACTATAGCGCTGGGTTCACCGTCAGGTCGTATCCAGTCCTGTAGACTATTCTTATCTAGTATAACAGGCATGCGGTCGTGTATATCCTTTACTGTACCTGCTGCTTCTCTGGTAAGTTCTCACAGTTCTGCTGTGAGAACTTTTTTCTATTGAATTGACTTTTCAATTCTCCTGTGCTATGATATTTAAAATGGCTGTTTCCGAAAAGTGAGGATATGGCGGTGGGTGAAAGGAGAAATGATTGTGAGTAAAAATCTTATGATTATTGGCGGTTCACCGTGCAGCGGAAAGAGTACTGCTGCAGAGCGTATCGCACAGGAATACGGTGCTTACTATTTTAAAGTCGATGATCATCTCAGTGAGCTTATAAAACAGGCGGCAGATAATGGAAGTGCAGTCTGCAATGCGATTCAGCAGATGTCTCCCGAGGAGATATGGATGAGAGAGCCAGAAGTTCAATGCAAAGAGGAATTTGAGGTATACAGGGATATTGCTCCGTTTGTATTTGATATGATAAGCAGGATAGAGGCAGACCTGATCATTACAGAAGGCGCAGCATACACGCCGGAGGTCATGGAGACATACACAGCAGATGGATATGTAACAATTGTCCCTTCGCCTGAGTTTCAGGTATCTCATTACAGAGAGCGTGAGTGGGTGCCGTATGTGCTTGAAGGCTGTTCTGACAAGGATAAAGCCTTTGATAACTGGATGCAGAGAGATATTCTCTTTGCACAGCAGATACAGGCTGAATGTGTTACATCGGGTATTCCCTACAAGGTTAATGACGGTTCTGAGTCTGTTGAACAGCTCTGCCAGTGGGCTAAGGAAAAGCTGTGTATGGTGGATTCAAAATGAAATACTATATTATCCTGCTGAGTCTTGTATTGATCTCGGCTTTGTTATGTCATATAACACATGAACTACTTCACATTGTGGTTGGTAAGTTATGCGGTCTGAAACTTGTCAGTGTAAAATGGTTCAGATATCATGGCGGAACAAAAGTTACATTTGAAAATGAACAGGAAATAACAGACGACATCAACAAATATATTCCTAAAGCATGGATATGTGAGACATTAGCGGGAATAGCCGGAAACACTCTGCTTGCATATCTCTTTATCATAATTTACAGCTGCATTGGATCAGGATACATAAAACTTTTCTTTTGGTTAATGGCGCTGATGTACCTTATCTGCGATCCGGGTTATGCAGTTCTTTCAGCATTCAGCAACGGCGGTGACTTATATCTTGTTAATAAAGCTTTAGGTGAAAGAGCATATCTGACAAAGATACTGTCTGTAATTCTCCTTATGATCAATATTTCGATTTTTATTATCATGATTCATAAATAATGTGAGGTACTTATGAAAGTATTATTATTTCTCGCAAAAGGCAGTCTTGGTTAATCAAAAGAAAGAAGTAATTAAAGAAATGGAACATAAGGGAACACAGCACCTTGAAACGGAGCGTCTGATTCTGAGAAGATTCACTCTTGAGGACGCCGAAGCTATGTATGAGAACTGGGCAAACGATGACGAGGTAACAAAGTTCATTTCTTGGCATACTCATCAGAATATCGATGTCACCAGATCCGTGCTGGGTGACTGGGTAAGTCATTATCCCGATGATGACTTCTATCAGTGGGCTATCGTTCCTAAGGAAGGCGACGGTAGACCGGTTGGTTCTATCGGTGCTGTAAAGGTCTTTGATAAAATCTCAGCGGTGCAGATAGGATACTGCATTGGCAGAAAATGGTGGCATCGGGGAATAACAAGTGAAGCGCTGAAAGCTCTAATCGTTTTTTTCTTTGGTGAAGTGGGCGTGGAACGTATCGAGGCTATTCACGATACCCGCAACCCAAATTCCGGTGGTGTTATGGAAAAGTGTGGCATGAAGCACGAAGGCACCCTTAGAAGAGCTTTCAAGGGAAATTCAGGCATAGGCGACGTCAAAATATACAGCATATTGAAAAGTGACCTTTGATATATGAGACTGATAAACTTGATTGAAGACAGAGCTGTCTATATAATGCGATAAGGAGGTTACTTTCCTAAATCGAAATCTGTAGGAGGATTAAATATGGATAATTTCGAATATAAAGTGGTCGTGTATGATACAAAAGGTTTTTGGGGAGGAAGCGTTGAGTCAAATCAACTTGAAAGCAAACTAAATCTTCTTGGTTGTGATGGATGGGAGCTAGTAAGTTGTACTTCTACAAACCAAAGCTATGGTTCATCCAAAAGCATAGTTTGTATATTTAAGCGAAAGAAGAATGGATAAATTCAGATTTTGATTATTACCATGATAGATCAACAACTTAAGGAAAGCAGGTTGCTGCAATCAATCGGAATTATTAAACTATGCAATGTAGAAATTATCAATTTTAAGATAAAAAACAATGCAGAAAATTGGAGGTTAAAAAATGGAACGTACGGAGATTGCCAAGAATTATTTTGCACAGAAGTGTCATTGCTCGCAAGCTGTGCTTGCCTCCTTCGCGGATGCGCTCGGCATCACGGAGGAAACGGCGCTGAAATTCGGCGCCTGCTTCGGTGGCGGCATGCGGAAGGGCGAGGTCTGCGGCGCATGCACTGGTGCGCTGATGGCACTCGGCATGAAATTCGGTATGTCCGAAGTCGGTGATCTTGAAAACCAGCAGATTGCGGACGGATATGCAAGACGCTTTCTCGACGAATTTGCAAAGCAGAACGGCTCCTATCTCTGCCGCGATCTGCTGAAACGCAATCTCGCAAGCGACGAGGAGCGGCAGAAGGCTCGCGAGGAGGGGCTATTCGCGTTGGTCTGTCCGAAGATGATAGAAAGCGCCGTTCGCATCACAGAGCAGATGATGCAGGAGAAAGCGTGAAATTCGAAAAACAAAAAAGAGTATTATGAGCATATCATTCCGGTAAGTATAGAAACAGAAAGCAATGGTCGGTATATTGTATCCTATACAGACGGAGAAACGTTAGGCGGCCATTCTATAGAAGTAAGCGATAATTTAAAGGGGCCTACCAAAGCTCAAATAACCGGCTGACAAATTCTGATTTGGCTTAGTACCATGACAGAACCAAAACTTACGAAAAATGATACAGAAAATCCCCGCGATTGCGGGGATTTGTCATGTATAAAATTTTAACATTAGGAAAGTATTAGGAAAACAACGAAAAAAGCACTTCTGAAAATTCAGAAGTGCCTATTTTATGAGGGTGGGAGATGGGATTCGAACCCACGGTCTTCGGGACCACAATCCGACGCTTTAACCAGCTAAGCTACACCCACCATATTAATAAATAAAAACGAAGCTCTCCATTAAATGGAGTCATATAACGGAGAGTCTCGAAATAGCGCGCCTTGCTGGATTCGAACCAGCGGCTTACTGCTTAGAAGGCAGTTACTCTATCCAGCTGAGTTAAAGGCGCACAGAAAAATATAGCAGCCAAAGCTGCTAATAAATGGAGCGGGTGATGGGAATCGAACCCACGTGTTCAGCTTGGAAGGCTGACATTCTACCATTGAACTACACCCGCATGACGTTTCAACAGAAAATATTGTATCATAACAAGATGGAAAAGTCAATAGCACAACCGAAAAAAAGTCACATTTACTAAAAATAATTTAAAGTAGCGCTTGTGCAAAGTCAAAATGCCGATTAATACAAGAAAGCTGAAATTTCTTTGAAAAAAATGTCACAAAATAGTTCTTAGTAACGTCTAATTAATAAGGAAGTCGTTTTTTGAGAGACTGTAAAAGTGACAATATTGTAATTAAAAAGTCATGTTATTGTCACGTTGACAGTGTATGATAATAAATGTACTAATGAAATTTAACTTTGAATGAAGGAAAAAGCTACAAAAAAAGCGTGAATTTACCCACATAATCTAACACAGACATAGTATTTGTATATTATTAAATTGAAATAACTTCCGAAATATTGACAAGTCTTTATCAAAGATGTATTATTATATTAGTGTGAATTTTACTTTCATGCTCCACAGTTTAAAAACGTATAGCATTTTAAAGTAAAAAACATATTATTCGTGTCGTCTTTTGGTCGTTTTAAATACTATGTTATGTGTTGCATTCAAACGGCTTTTAAAAATATGAAAGCAAAAGATAATCTGTGAGGTTGTGTTCAAATGAAAAACAAAACCAAAGATCAGTGCGGAAGAAGAGGAGAGAGGATATTTAGTAACGTCTGTATACTTCCAAGCTTTTTAGGAGTCATGATCTTCTTTTTTGTTCCGTTCTGTATCGTAATATACTATTCTTTAATAAACAACCCAGTGCTTAAAGAATTCGTAGGTATCGATAATTACACGAAGCTTTTTAACAATGATGCGTTTATAAAGGCGGCTAAGAATACTGCATTTTTCTCATTGGTATCGGTTCCGCTTGCCGTGATACTTTCACTGGGGCTTGCTATGCTGCTTGAAAGGAATATTCCTGGCAAGAGCATTTTTAGGACATTCTTCCTCAGTCCACTTATGGTGCCGACGGCTTCTGTAGTGCTGGTATGGCAGGTACTATTCCACAATCATGGAACTGTAAACCAAATAGTAGAAGCCTGTGGCGGACATTCTGTAGATTGGATAAAGTCGCCATACGGACAGCTTGTTATAATATGTATGTTTTTGTGGAAGAATTTAGGCTATAACATGATACTTTTTATGGCTGCCCTGTGTGCGATACCTCGTGATATAATTGAGGTTGCCGAACTTGAGGGTGCAGGAGCGTGGTACAAGTTTATACATATAAAATTGAGATACCTTTCTCCGACTATTCTTTTCGTGCTGATTCTTTCCATGATAAATTCCTTCAAGATATTCAGAGAGGTGTACCTTCTGACGGGAAATTATCCTCAAGATAAGCTATATATGCTTCAACACTTCATGAATAATACCTTCAACAGTCTTGATTACCAGAAGCTTTCGGCGGCGGCTGTACTGCTTGCGCTTCTTATGATAGTGATTATGGCAGTTCTCCTCATTACAGAGAACATATTCGGAAAGGATGTGGAGAGCTGATGAGAAGAAAATTATTTGGACTTAGAAACAAACGCAGGATGTTCAACGGCTGCGTACTGATATTTATACTGTTTGCAGCGCTGATGTTTCTTATGCCAACAGTATTAACCATTGCTAATTCTTTTATGACATCCAATGAGATATCTGCCAATTATGGTGCGATGTTTTCAAATATGACTGAGAAGAAAAAGGTTTTTATTTCCGATAATGTCAATCTGAAATTCATACCAGACAAGGTTACATTCGATCAGTACAAGGCTGTACTGATACAAAATTCGGATTATCTTATGAAATTCTGGAACTCTGTGATACTCACAGTTCCAATAACATTGTTCCAGATACTTGTGGCTATACTTGCTTCATACGGTTTTTCAAGATATCCCAATAGATTTAAGAGTATTATTTTCTTTGCGTATATAATTCTCATGATAATGCCGTATCAAGTAACGCTCGTCCCAAATTTTCTCGTTGCAGATAAGATGAATATGCTTGATACGCGAAAGGCTATCATACTTCCTGCTATATTCTCACCGTTCAGTATTTTTCTGTTAACGAAGGTAATGAAGAGAATACCTGTTTCCTATGTTGAAGCTGCAAAACTTGACGGAGCAAGCGAGCTTAAGATACTCACAAAGATATATATCCCCCTATGCAAGGGCGCGATAGTATCAATTGCGATGCTTGTTTTCATTGACTACTGGAATATGGTCGAGCAGCCTATAGTACTTATGAAAAACAATACACTTCATCCGCTTTCGGTGTTTCTTTCCGAGATAAATACAGGAGATATAGGACTTGCCTTTGCGGTGGGAACGGTATATATGATACCGACGGTGCTAATGTTCCTTTATGGAGAGGATTATCTCATCGAAGGAATAACCTATTCGGGTGGTATCAAGGGCTGATATATAGGTAAATAAACATCAAATAAGAGCAATTCTTTCGTAAGGAGCATTGATATGAACGAAACAAAAGAAGTTATGGATATACTTGCGGAAAAGGACGAAAAAGAAAGAATGTCTCCCGCAAGGAGAAGAGAGCTTATAAAGACGCTTATTATTATATTTCTTGCAATAATGCTGGTGCTTACTTTCTTCTCTAACACGATAATGAATAAATCCCTTGCTGAGATTTCAACCGAGTCAGTAAGCTCGGGAAAACTGGTTGAGAGGATCAAGCAGTCGGGTAGCGTGGAGTCTAATCAGTCCTATGAAGTCATGATAGACGGTAACAGAACTATTGAAAAGATACACATAAAGACAGGACAGGAGGTCAAAAAAGGAGACGTTCTTTTTACTGTCAACACTGTAAGCAATGAAGCTCTCGATAAGGCGGAGGAAGATCTTGAGGCTGCCAAGCTTAATTATGAGAAAAACCTCCTCAAGGTTGAACCTGCAGACTACACAAAGGACAATCAAAAGATAAGAAATCTTCGTAATGAACTGAACGATCTTATTAACAAAAGGGACGCAGCAAAGGCTAATGAGGGTAATGTTGCAGCTGCTAAGGAAAACTATAGAAACAACAGCGCTGAGCAGAAAAGGCTTGAGAGCGAAGTTGCAAAACTTTCATCTACCATAAAATGCATAGAGATGGATGATTATATGGAAGCTGATGTAGAGCTTGCTGGTGAGCTTATCTCACTTTACGCGGCTTACAGCAGCGCTGAGGCAGACTATCAGATAGCACGTGAAGCTTATGAGAAAGCCGAGGGTGAAGCAGCTGAGCGTGCAAAGGCTGAGATGGAAGTAAAGGAAACTGAGAAAAATACAGCCAAGGACACATATGATCAGTCAAAGAAAAGTGTTCGCGACAGCCTTTTTTCAAGAATGAGCGAGGCAAATAATAGAATTAACGAGCTTACAGCAGCAATAGAAGAATATAATTCTGAAAATGGCAGTGAAAAAGCGGAAAGTTATGATTCTCTTGCGGAATCCGTAAGAACTAAGCAAAATGATCTTGAAGAGGCAATAATTGACCTTGACCAGACCAAGAAAACTAATTCAAAAACTTCACAGTCAGAGGCTCTTGATTTGCAGGCTGAGAAAAAGGCTCTTGACAAGCTGCAGGAAAAGTATGATAAGCTAAAATCAGAGTCTGAGTCTACAGAGATAAAGTCAAAATATGATGGAGTTATAAGTTCAATAAATGTAAAGCTTGATGATAAGGCTGTAGAGGGAACAGCTGCGGCTGTTATTGATATCACAGATGATGGTTATATTTTAAACCTTGATGGCATAGACGTTGAAAAGTTAAAGAAGGTAAAGGTAGGCTCGGAAGCTGAAGTAACCAACAGCTACGGTAGCGATATTACTGTTGTTCTCAAGGAAATAAAGAACAGCACTGCAGGAGCAAGGAAAAAATTACTCGTATTTACAGTTACTGGAGAAGTTAACTCGGGAGACAGACTTGATCTCTCTATTCCATGCGGAAGTGGTACATATGACGCTATTATCCCAAGAAGCGCTCTCTGCGGGCCTACAACAGATCCGTATGTGCTTATGGTAAGCTCGAAAAACACCCCTCTTGGCAATCGTTATTACGCTGAAAAGGTTAGTGTCAATGTTGAAGCTGAGGATGAGTTATCCTATGCAGTATCTGGCGGCCTCAACAGAGGAGATTACGTTATAACTGCTGCAAGCAAATTAGTTGAACCAGGGGATCAGGTCCGCATGAAGGATAAATAAGGCGGTGCTGACCTTATGAGGAACAGATATAAATTCGGACAGATGTTCATTGCGGCATTGAATGCCGCAGCAATCATCGGAGCGGTCATACTTACGGCGGCAGGCGGTAGCGCTGCTGCCTTGCAGAAGTACAACTTCACTGCGGAGCGTATGGAAAAGAGCAGTGAGTACGATTACGGACAGATAAGCTGCTTTTTTAGTGAGGATTCAGGCTTTAACAAGAATTCGGCCTTAGGCGTAAAAAACCAGATATACAGTGAACTTAAAAGTGTTTCAGTAATACCTGAGGAAGGGGAGGACATAGTTCCTCACGCCTTCAGTGCTGAGGCAGGAACCGCGATGATCACCTGCGATAGGAACGGGCAGTCTCAGGCGAGAGTAACTGCTGTTGGAGGAGATTTCTTCCTGTTCAGAGGGTTTACGCTTCTTAATGGCTCGTTTTTCTCTGATAAGAATTCCTTGCAGGATGGAGCAGTCATTGATAAAGAACTTGCATGGCGTCTTTACGGCGCAATTGATATTGCAGGAGAAAAAATATACATAAACGGTGACGAGTTGTATGTCTCGGGGGTTATCGATACTCCGGAGACTAAGCCTGAAAAAAAGAGCATAGACGATGTTCCGATGGCTTATATAACTTATAATGCTGCAGGGCCGATATTCGGCTCTGTAAATAATGATATGTGGGATAGTGCAGCTTCAAAAGAACCTGAGTTCATAAAGGTCAACTGTTATGAATGTGCTATTCCCGAACCTGTTGAGCATTTCGCTTATAACTCTGTAAAAGAGCAGTTAGCCAAGGCGTATAAGGGAAATATCAGCATTGTAGACAACTCAGAGCGCTTTTTACCGTCAAAGAGGGTAAAGGCTCTGAAAAAGCTTGACAGATATATCGTCAGGAAAGACAGCGTTATTTATCCATTCTGGGAGAACGCTTCAAGACTGACGGAGCTCAAGCTCTCATTCATTTACGGAGGACGCAGGCTTCTCCTTGCTATACCACTGATAACGTTTATATGTCTGCTTGCATTGGCATACAAAAGGTTCAGACAAAACAAAAAAGATCTTAAAGACGCCATAGAAAGGTTTTTCTCGTTAAAAATGAGAAGAATAAGAGATAAGAAACAAAAGGCTGAGGAGATCAAAAAAGAAGAAAGCTCAGATAAAGGAAATGAGCAAACAAAAGAAAGTTCAAAATAAAAAAGAAAAAGAGGTAATTTATGAAAAAGTCAGTTTTAAGAAGAGTAACGGCGTTATCTGCTGCTGTTATGGTAATGACTGGAGCAGCTGTATCATGCAGCGGAAAGAAGCAGGACACCAACAATAATAACGGCAAGGCAAAGGATACACAGCAGCTTATGGCAACTTCCTATCGCGCTGTGGAAATGGATGTTGACGTAGAATCTGTAAATTCTATGTATAGAGTTGATGAGAATAATATAGTCTTGTTAGGATATGATTATCAAAATAACGAGCAGAAGATATACAAGACAGACAATGATTTTTCGAATATTGAGGCTATAGATCTCGATCTTGGTATTGATAAAGAGAAGGTAGATTCTAATGTGAATGCTGCTGTTTCTCCTGAAGGAGATATCTATGCAATGGTTTCACTTACTGATTACGGCGATATGGAAAGGCCTGATTTCAATGCCCCAGACTTTGATTATGAGAGTTTCGACTGGGATAAGTATGAGGAAGAAATGGATAAAAACGCTAAATACAGCAACAAGCTATATGTTGTTGATCTTGACGGTAAGGTTAAGCTCGAAAAAGAGATAACAGGCCTTGAGGAATATGCTGATGATAACGAGGATTCCAAGTACGCTAAGGGTGGAAGAACTCAAGTTGGCCGTGTTGTTCCCTGCAGTGGTGGAAAAGCTATTCTTGAGTTATATGGTGCTATGGAACAGAAATATGTTGTTCTCGATAATGAAGGCAATATCAAGGAAGAAGTTGAGCTCCCAGATTTTGAATATATTTATGGCATATCTATGCTTGATCCTAAAACGCTCATTGTTAACGGTTATTCAAAGGACGGCATGAAGGTTGCTTTCGTTGATGCTGAGACACTTAAACCGACAGGTGACGAGATAGGTGGAGATAGTATTGGCGAGGTTATGTATGGGGACTTTTATCCTGGCACCGGTGATTACAAGCTGCTTTCACTTGGTTCTTCGGGACTTTTCGGAATTAAAGAGGACGGTTCATATGATGAGCTTATTAACTGGCTCGACTCTGACTTGGGTGACGGCGGTGTAAACTCTATTATTACCATGGACAACGGTGAGTATGTTGTGCTTTATAACGATTATTCTTCAACTAAGAGCAACTCTAGCACATTCTACAGACTTACACAACGCGATGCTTCCGAGATTGAGAATACAAAGGTTATCACTATCGGCGCATTGAACGGAGACTGGGAGATAAGAGATCAAGTATCAAAGTTCAACAAGGCTCATGATGGTGTTCGTTTTAAGGTTGTTGATTACAGCAAATATGACGAATATGATAAGGAAACAGGAGTATATCAGCAGCTTAGTACAAGTCAGCTCAAGAAAGACATCATTTCTGGTAATGCTCCAGATATGATCTGCGGCAGCAGCAATGTCCTTACAAAGAGTCTTGGCAAGAAGGGGCTTTTTGTTGATCTTTATGAGATGCTTGACAAGGATGCTGATTTAAAGAGAGAGGATCTTATGCCAAATGTACTCAAAGCCTGCGAAGTTGACGGAAAGTTACTTTCGCTTACATCTACATTTGAGATTTCTACTCTTTTAGCTAAGAAGAAGAACATAGACAAGGAAAGATGGAACGCAGACGAGCTTATCGAGGCGTACGAGAATCGTCCTAATAAGGAAATGCATCTTATTGGAAGTGATACAAGAGATTCCGTAATGGAGATACTCATGCACTCATTCTCGAGCCTTATCGATTATGAGAATGGTAAATGTCATTTTGACGATCCTGAGTTCAAGAAGCTTCTCAGCTTTATCGACACATTTGATCCAGGAAAGGATTTTGAAGAGGGAGATCCCGAGGCTGAAGAATACTATAATGAAATGGACCAGTACTACGGCTCTGATGCTTTTAATTCTGATAAGGTGCTTCTCAACTCACTTTATATTTATGAGCCAAGCGAGCTTGTAGGACAGCTCAATGGCCAGTACCTCAAGGATGAGGTATCATTTATAGGATATCCATGCAATGAGGGCCAGGGCTCTGTAATGATGTTTGAAAACACATTCTCAATACTTACTACTTCTGAGTATAAAGATTTTTGCTGGGAACTCATCAAGGACAACTTTAAGGAAGAAACTGATGAGGATGAGAAGGGCGGATATGCATCTTATCATTTCGGTATGTCTGCATTAAAGAAAAACTTTGAAAGAGAACTTAATAAGTGTATGAGCAAGCCTTATTACTATGATGAGAACGGCAAGAAGCAGGAATATGAGTATTCTTACTACGATGAAAAGAAGCAGGATCAGGTAGATGTTAAGCCGCTTTCACAGGAACAGGTTGACTTTATTTCCGATTATATTATGAATACAACACAGGTAATGGGTGATTTCGACCCTGATATAGAGTCTATCCTTGAGGAAGAAATCATGGCATATATGAAGGGTGAAAAAACTGCTGATGAAGCTATTGATCTTCTCCAGTCACGTATATCCCTTATCCTTAGCGAGCAGAGCTGATAAAACCAGCTTAAAAAAATAATAATTACAACCTCCTTAATTAATGGCGTTGCCGATGAATAAAACGGCAGCGCCATTTTGCATGGCTGATATACTTTTTATATTGACTGATAATTTATTTTGATATTTTTTATGCTTTCTATTGACAAATTTCGTGAAAGATGTTATACTATTTACATTAATATACCTTTAGGGAGGTTCTAAAATAATGGATAATAATTACAACAATCAGAACGATCAGTTCAATCAGGCTCCTATGGATCCGTACAACGGAAGTATGCCACCTCAGGGAGGTCCTAAGGGCAAGGCTATTGCTTCAATGGTAACAGGTATCTGTTCTATCATTCCTGGCTGCTGCTGGATATGGCTCGGTCTTCCTCTTGCAATAGTTGCTCTAGTACTTGGTTATTTGTCAAGGAAAAACAACGAAGATGGCAAGGGCATGGCTATCGCAGGTATCGTTTGCGGTGTCGTTGGTATTGTAGTTGTAATCATCAATATAATTCTTGTAATTGCATTAAAGGATTCTGCTGATTCACTTATGGCATGGGTCCAGGAGCAGAGCAAGGCTGCTCTTTTCATCAAGTAAGATATGTCTAAACGTCTGAGGATAATTATTGCGGCAGGTGCACCAGTTCTTATTGCAGTAATATTTGCTCTCAGAAACTATATTATAAGCTTAAAAAGGTTCTTTCCGGAGTGTACATTTCATAAGCTGACTGGATACTGGTGTACGGGATGCGGAAATACACGTTGTGTGGAGGCAATGCTCCATGGGCATATTATCACCGCAGTAAGGAATAACGCTCTTATACCGTTCCTAAGTTTGCTGCTGATACTGCTGTACATGGAAAATATAGGTGCTCTTTTCGGAAGGAATATCAAGCTTTTGCCACGAAAGGGGCTTTTCTGGGGATTTGTAATAGGAGCATTCATTGTTTACTTTATAGCAAGGAATTTCATTCCAGTTCTTGCCCCTATATCTGAATGATGACAAATAAGCTTCTGCAAATGCGGGAGCTTATTCTTTTAAGTTGCAGTATTGCTGTAAAAGGCAGAAATGCCATGATATCGTTACTTTATTGATAAGAAGGTAGTAATATGGATAACAATTACAACAATGAACAGCAGGGTGGACAGCAGAACGGTGAGCCTATGGTGCCTCAGAATGACACTACAAACATACAGCAGAACGGACCTATCGCTCCTCAAAGTGGAGAGTCCAACGCACAACAGAATTATCAGCAGGGTGGACAGTCTAATGGTCAGATACCATACGGACAGCCATACGGACAACCTTACGGACAGGCTTCTAACCAGTTTTACGGACAGATGACCAATAACGGGAACGGCTTGCAGCAGTCTGACGAAGGTATAGGTCTATCAATAGCATCAATGATACTCGGCATCTTGGCTATAATCTTCTCATGCTGTTTTTATCCGATTGCATTTCTCCTTGCACTTATAGGACTTATTCTAGGTGCAGTAGGACTTAAGAAGGATGCAGGAAAGGGAATGGCTATAACAGGTATAATTCTCAGCATTATCTCCATAGCTATAGCTATAATGGTAATATTGTTTGCATTTTCTTTGACCTCGCTGTTCAGATAACCCTAAATAGTGTTTTAAGCTCCCGATTTCGGGAGCTTTTTCAGAAAAAAGATGACAAAGCTTCTTTTTTGTGGTATAATATATACCTATTATATTTTTCGGAGTGTGAAAAATGAATAAATATAAAAAGCTGGTCTTTAATACTGGTATATTTGCAATAGGTACGTTTGGATCGAAGATACTCATAATTCTGCTGACAAGGCTTTATACAAAGAATATAGATCCTGACAACAACGGAATAAAAGAACTTCTTGAAACTACGCTGCTAATGCTTCAGCCTGTCTTTACGTTTGCTCTTCAGGAGTATCTAATTCGTTTCGGACTGGATAAAGATTATGACAAAAGAGAGGTATTTACAACATCAGGCGTTATTACTCTTGGAGGCATGTTGCTTATGGCGGTTGTTGTGCCGCTGTTGAGGGGAATACCCGCACTTGACTTTCTCAAGGGATATACTATATTGTTCATACTGTATATGACAATGTCATCCCTGCGAATGCTGTGTCAGAATTTCGTTCGTTCAAGGGATATGGTAAAGCTTTTTTCCATTGATGGTATTCTTGCGACGCTGACATTTTTTATTTTCAATGTATTGTTTATCCCGTACATGCATATGGGAGTTAAGGGCTTCCTGCTTGCAGTAATACTTTCCGACAGCTGTTCTGTGGTTTTTCTGTTCATTTCGGCAAAACTCAAGGATTTTATAGGCACGGAGTATTTCAATAAAGCTTTGGGTGCTGAAATGATGCGTTTTGCTGCACCTCTTATACCAACGATAGTTATGTGGGCGGTCACTTCTATTTCTGACAGACTTTTTATAAAACAGATGCACAGTGACTATCATGAGCTAGGTAAGGGTGCGGTTTCTATATATGGTTTCGCCAACAAGATACCAAATCTTATATCTCTTGTTTCAACCATATTCTTTCAGGCGTGGAGTATGTCTGCCATAACGGAAAGTAATTCCGCCGACAGGAACAAGTTCTATGGTAAGGTATACAATGCATATGAAGCTATGATGTTCATGGCTGCGGCAGGGCTTCTTGTTATTGTAAAGCCTGTTACTTCATTCCTTGTGTCTGATGAGAATTATAAGGCATATTCAGATGTTTATATATACACTCCCATACTTATTGTGGCGGTAGTGTTCATGTGCTTTAATCAATTTTTCGGAAGCATTTATTCAGCCATCAAGCGTCCGCAGAACTCATTTTGGACTGCTTTCGTTGCTTGTGGAGTAAATATTCCCATGAACTTCTTTCTCATACCTGTATGGGGCATACAGGGGGCGGCAGTTGCCACACTTCTGAGCTATCTGATTTGCTTCTGGGCGCGTATAATCGATGCGAGATATTATGTACCCTTCCATTTTGATGGTGTGAAGAATCTGCTTAATATGACAATTCTGCTTGCAATGGGGGGGCTTATGATAGCAGGTGTTAAGTATTACCCCTTATGGGCGTTGATACTTGCGTCAGTTATTGCAGTTCTCAATTACAAGGCACTATTAGTGACGGTGAACAAGCTTCTCAAAAAAAGCTGAAACAGTTATTAACCTGTAGAAGAGGTTTTTGTTTGCCTGTAAAATAGTATTATTAACATAATGGGCGGAAGCACACTGCCCAACTGTTTACTGATAAAGGAGGGCTAATTATGCCGACACCACACAATAATGCTCAAAAAGGGGATATTGCAAAAACAGTTCTCATGCCGGGAGATCCATTGAGAGCCAAATTCATTGCAGAGAGTTATCTCGAGAATCCTGTATGCTACAACGAGGTCAGGGGTATGCTTGGCTTTACAGGTACTTACAAAGGAGTTCCTGTTTCTGTGCAGGGAAGCGGCATGGGAATGCCTTCTATAGGCATTTACTCATGGGAGCTTTTCAATGAGTATGATGTTGAGAATATTATACGCGTAGGTACGGCAGGAAGTATTGCGGACAATGTTGGGCTCAGAGATGTAGTTATCGGATTGAGCGCAAGCTGCAATTCAGCTTACGCTTCTCAGTACAGGCTTCCTGGCACTTATGCTCCCACAGCTTCGTGGAAGCTCATTTCGGCAGCTGTTAAATCTGCTGAAGAAAAGAATAGTTCCTTCCATGTTGGAAATATCCTTTCCAGCGACACTTTTTATGATGATGCGAACAGTCTTGCAGACTGGCAGAAAATGGGCGTTCTTGCGATTGAAATGGAAGCTGCTGCACTTTACATGAACGCAGCAAGGGCAGGAAAGAGCGCTCTTTGTATACTTACGGTATCTGACTGTCCGCTTAAAGGATTATCCACTACTGCAGAAGAGCGACAGACTACTTTTAGGGACATGATGGAGATAGCTCTTGAGACTGTGGTCAAGATTAAATAATTGCTTAAAATAAAATTATGCAAAAATTAATTGTGTTTTAAGACTACTTTAAGACTATTTTAAGGTTGGAATTGTATATTATAAGTGGATTAAGTAATCCCCCAATTCCCCTTCTATATTTATTCATTTCATTTGTTTAGGCTATGCAGTTTCTTGCATAGCTTTTTACTTTATTTCTTGGCAGAATATACTTACTCCAAATTAAAACGAAAGTGTTGACTAAATGTCAAATATTTTTATTGAATTATTGACATTTTTAGCACTGTATGTTATAATTATGGAAAATTATTATAAGGAGAAACTGCTATGGAGAATAACAATACGGATAATAACATTGATTATGGTGGTTATGACAGTACAGGTGCTCAGATAAACGAATTGCCTCAGGACTCTCAGACTGTAAATGGTACTCCACAGCAGTATAACCAACCACAGGGCTCTCCGTTTCAGTACGGTCAGCCTTACGGAGGCTATCCTCAGCAATATGGTCCTCCACAGGGTGCTCCGCCACCTCAGTATGGACAGCCATACGGAGGTTATCCACCACAGTACGGACCTCCTCAAGGAGCTCCACCTCCGTATTATAACCAGCCATATAGCGCATATCCACCGCCAATGCTCAATCCATACGATCCCCAGAATCTGCAGCGCAAGGAGGGAGGAGCGGGGTTCGGAATAACCTCGCTTGTAATGGGAATACTTTCACTTTTTGGAGGAGTATGTGCTTATGTTGGCGGACTTCCGTTTGCTGTGCTCGGAATAATATTCGGAATTGTTGGAATGATAGTTAAGGGTGGAAAGGGATTTGCTATTGCAGGTATCATAATCAGTGTTTTCACTATTGTGTGTGGCTTCCTGTTATGGGATGTTATAATGTCTAATGCTGGCTATGACGGATTATGGGATTTTCTTACAGACTGATATTAATAATTAAAAATGAAAATAAAAAGGCGCAGCAGCTCCCGCTGGGAACTGCTGCGCCTTTTCATGGGGAAAGGGGAAGAGGATTAATCCTCGTTGGTTTTCTTAGATTTTTTGAACCTGGACTTTTGTCCAAGGTTGAGAGATATAGTGAGTATCTTGTCTGATTTGAAAAGCTTTAGAGCAAAGAACATCACTATTGCGAAGAAGACTATCTGATATGCCAAACCACACCAGAATGCTGCATAATTGCCGAACATCAGATTTGGCATAGCCGTAAATGTGTGAGTGAAAGGTATTGCCCATATTACAAGCTTTGCAGCTGTAGGCATTGTATTTATATCGGCGAGAAGCGTTACTATCCATGGTATCATTACCATCATCATTATCGGAAGTAACATAGTTTGTGCCGATTTAGAATCATTGACCAGTGCACCGAGGATAATTGATATCGCTAGGCATATCATTATGGTCAGGAATAGTTGAATTCCTATAAGCAGATAATCAGAAGCTCCAAGAGTGAGACCAAGTTGCTTCATAGCATCGCCTGACAATATAATTGAGGTTGCAGTTTCAGTTACATTATCAGTCACTCCTGTATGTATACCATTTGCCACATCAGAAGTCATAGAGCCCATCATTCCCTTTGTGTAGGACGAGAAGCCAAGCATCATAACTCCTGCGTTGAGCAGAGCGGCAATGGCAGCTGCAAGCATTTTTGCCGTTATGACAGAACCTCTTGAAACAGGTGTAGAAAGCAGGGTTTCCAGTGTCTTGTCTATTTTTTCGTTTGATATCGATGCTATCAGCGCCTGAGACGTCATCATAATAAGTATAAGCACTATGAGCGGAAGTATCATATTCTGCATGAGCACCTTTGTAAGTATGGTGCCGCTTGATATTTCTGCAGACTTATCTGCGACAACTGTATGTTCTTTAACTTTTAGCGGAGCCTCTATTATACCGAGGTCGTCCTTTGAAACTCCCTGTTGTTCAGCGAGCTTAAGGGAAATATAGCCATTCAGAAGTGATATGGTGCCATCTGTGCCACCTGTCATTCCACTGAAAGCTGATACTCCCTGAACCTTGCTTACGGACAGAACCTCAGGCTTTTTACCTGCGAGTACTTCGTCCGCGAAGCCTTGTGGTATGATAACGAAGCTTTTCAGATTTTTATTATCCTTGAAAGCACTTGCGTAGTCATTATCAGTAAGGGTGATATTATTTATATCAGTGTTGTTTGACCTGAAATAACTCAGCATTTCATTGGTAAAATCTGTATCGTCAAGGTTGCAGATATTTATTTTGGGGTTATTGGCGTCTTTGACCATTTCGGTTGTAGCCGACTGCATGACATTTCCCATAATAAGGAATACTGCAAGGACGAATACCAGCGATATGATCATTTGCTTGTTTATGAGCTCCGAGAGCTCTTTTTTTAGAAGGTTAATGAACTTCATTCTCATTCACCACCCTTTCAAATACCTGTTCGAGATTAGGCACCTGATAGCGTTCTTTCAGTTCGTCTGACCTGCCGGTTACCATAAGGTGACCTTTTGAAATGATACCGATACGGTCGGAAACGAACTCAATCTCAAGCATGTTATGTGATGAGAGAAGAAAGGACATTCCCTCTTCTTCTGCAAGTTTTTTTATCATTTTGCGTATCTCGATAGCATTCAGCACGTCGAGACCGCTTGTCGGCTCGTCAAGTATTGCAAGTTTTGGCTTAGTCATAACCGCTCTCGCAAGCAGCAGCTTGCGTATCATTCCGCGGCTGTAGCTGCCAATCTTGTCATTCAATCTGTCACCGAGACCGCAGATGTTTTTTGCACGATCTACGTAAGCATTGAGCTTGTCGATGTCGGAGGTGAAAAGACCAGCCATAAATCTCAGGTATTTGATACCTGTCATTTGTTTGTAAGCGCCTGCCTCATCAGGTAGGTATGTTATTGATTCTCTTACCTTTTCGGGAGCCTTTAGTATGCTATGGCCTGCCACTATGGCGTCACCGGATGTAGGAGTGAGGAGCGTAGATATCATACGGATAGTTGTCGTCTTACCTGCGCCGTTGGGGCCGATAAGTGCAAATATCTCGCCCTCATTTATCTCAAAGGAGATCCTGTCTACTGCAAGTACTTTTGAATATTGCTTTGAGAGCTCCTTTACTTCTAAAACATTTGCCAAGATATCTCTCCTTCTTATTGTGGAGTTGTATTGAAACTGTTAGCTTTTCCAATATTATAATACCACAAATCATACAAAAAGTCAATACAAAACGTAGAAACAAACTCAAATTTTACAGTTTTTTAATAATGCTGAAATAGTCTTCAGAAAATATGAAAATCAGGTGAAAATTCTTGGAGGAGCTTACAGTTTGAACGGCTGTAATTTGTACAGCTTTATCAAGAAAATGTATAATTAAGCTAAATCAAAACAAGTAAAAGATATTATTTATATTTACGATACACCCATTTTCTTGACATTGGAGAATAAATTTGATATACTAACTTTAAAGTGAGTTAACAAGAAATTCACGGACCTTTAGGTTCGCGTGAGGAATTTCGTAAATGATGATCGCGGCTTTTGCAGGCTGTCTGTGCACATAATTCCCAAGGTCGGGAAGCGTGCGCTTTTTTATTTGTCTGTTGGCAAAAAGGCTGTGGTATGTGGAAAGGCGGTGAAGTTCAGTGAAAGTATCAATGCGCAGGATAGTATCGGCAACCATGGCTTTGCATTTTGCGGCTTTCGGAGCAGTTTCAATATGCGCCCGAGGAGCGGAAAATGCAGTATCTGGGACAATGAATACGGATTATTACAGCATAGAGCCTTTCGATGACGGACTTCTCTCTTTCAGCGAATATTACGAGAAATATTCGGGCGAAAAACGCCCCGAAAAGGAGATAATTCTCAACAAAAATGACATTTCAGCTGTTGAGAGCGGTGATATCACTATAGGCAGCTTTACCTCGGATGATGGCGAGATCCGAAATAATGTCATTCTCTGGAAAAGTGCTGACGGAAGCATTGCTTTTGAACTTAATGTTCAGGAAACCGGAAATTATTGCATCTTAGCTGATTATTGTCCCATGCTTTCGGGAAGTCCCGATATAGAGCTGGAAATGGAAATAGACGGAAAGCTCCCATATGATACGGCTTCGCGTATGACTTTAGGAAGAGTATGGACAGACGAGCATGAGATATATAAAGATATACGGGGAAATCAGGTGCGTCCTGCACAGGTTCAGCGCTCTATGTGGAAAAAAACGATATTTGGAGACGTTGACGGACTTTTCAGTGAGCCCCTCTTTGTTTACCTCGAAAAGGGAAAGCATGAACTCCGTTTCAGTTCCGAGAGAGCACAGCTTGCTATTGACAGCATCAAGCTGTTAAATCCTAAAGGACTTCCTACATACAGTGAATACTTGGATTCTGCGGAATCCTCGCAGGCCATTGAGGAAACTCCTTCTGCGCTGTTCAGGATTGAGGGGGAAAATGCACGGTATAAGTCTGATCCGACGTTGTACCCTACATTCGACAACAGTAGTTACCTTGCTTCGCCTGCCGATCCAAGGAAAATGGTGTACAATACGCTCGGCAGCGGTAGCTGGAAAAAGGCTTTGCAAACTGTTACATGGGAGATACCTGAGGAGGAGATAGGTTCAGGCGGTTGGTATAAGATCGGTATAAAAGCTCGCCAGGATCAGATACGCGGTTTTGACTCCAACAGGCGTGTATATATAGATGGAGAAGTTCCATGCCAAGAGCTTGATCGTGTTGAGTTTGCTTATGATACGGACTGGGCGGTTGTCACTCCGAAAAGCGGAAGCGAAGATATATATGTATGGCTCGAAGGCGGAATGTCTCACACTATATCACTTGAAGCCGTAACAGGTGATATTGGCGAGTATCTTCGCCAACTTGACAGTATAGTAAGGGAACTGAACACATATTACCGCAAGGTACTTATGATTACCGGACCATCTCCTGATAAATACACAGATTATTACGTACATGAAAAGATCCCTGAGCTTGTTGACAGATTTAGTTGCATCTCTGCGGAACTGAAAGATGTTCAGAGCGGAATAGAGTCTCTTACAGAGAGTAAGGGGACAGAAGCGGCTGCGCTGGAAAATATGGCAGTAATACTGGATAAATGCATAAAAAAGCCTATGCGTATCCCTTCATATCTCAGTCAGATAAAGGACAGCATCACGTCCCTTTCTGCATGGATGAGGGATAACCGCGACCAGCCTCTTGAAATAGATTATATTGAGTTTGCCTCTGCTGACAGGGAGTTCTCAAGCTGTGACGAAAAGCTGGGAAAGTCAATAAAATTCGGGCTTGATGCATTTATCGGCTCATTTTTCGAGGACTATACCACGCTTTCCGATGTTGAGAATGAAGAAGCTATTGATGTATGGGTATCACTTGGACGTGATCAAGCACAGGTGGTCAAGGAAATGACGGAAAACTACTTTATGCAGGAAATGGGAATACCTGTTTCTGTTAATCTTGTTACAGGCGGAGTTGTTGAGGCTTCGCTTGCAGGAAAAGGCCCTGATGTTGCACTTTTTCTTGGTGGAGAATTTCCTGTGAATCTTGCTGCCAGAGACTTGCTTGTTGATATATCACAGTTTAGTGATTTCGACAAGGTAAAAGAGCGATTTCAAAAGAATGCTATGACACAGTACACTTACAACGGCGGTTGCTATGGACTTCCTGTTAGCCAGTCTTTCCCCATGATGTTCTATCGTACGGACGTACTTACGGAACTAGGATATTTTTCGCCTCCCGAAACATGGTCGGAGCTTAGAGATATGCTTCCAGCTCTTCAAAGGAATTATATGTCGGTGGGACTTGTTCTTCCACCAAATAATATTTCGCCTGCAACTGAAACCGGGCATACCTTTGCAGTGCTTCTGCTGCAAAAGGGGAAAAATTATTATAACGATAAACTGACGGCATCGTCTCTTGATACTATAGAAGCGGTGCAGTCGTTTGAGGAGTGGACAGACTTTTACACTGATTATTGTTTTGAACAGACTTATGACGCATTCAGCCGGTTCAGAACAGGTGAATATCCTATTGTCATAGCCAATTACACCTTTTTCAATCAGCTTACGGCAGCTTCTCCTGAAATAAGAGGACTATGGGATTTCTGCCCCGTTCCGGGCACTGAGAGAGCTGACGGAACGGTTTCACACGCGGCAAATTCGAACGGTGCAGGAGCAGTTATATTTAATAAGGTAAAAAACAAGGAAAATGCGTGGGAGTTCATCAAATGGTTTACAGATACAGAAACTCAGGTGCAGTATGCTTCGCAGATAGAGGGACTTCTTGGAACCATGGGACGATTTGATACTGCCAACGTTGAAGCTCTTGGGCACATGTCGTGGTCAAACGGCGAGCTTGAGCGGCTTCGCGCACAACAGGCAGAGCTTGAGGAAATACCAATAACCCCTGCCTCATATGCGGTAACGCGGAATATAATGAACGCATTCAGAGAAACAATAAACGAGCATAAAAATCCACGTGATACGCTCATATGGTACAATAAAGACATAAATGATGAAATAACGCGAAAGCGAAAGAATCTTGGACTTAACTAATCTTGGTTCTTAATGGGCTTGCAAACATTACGTAAACCGTGCTGCGCACGGATTACGCAATGTGTTTTGCAATAGAAGGTGTTACCTAAAAGGCGGATGATTTTTGTCTCTAAAACTAAAGGTAAAATAAAACCTGCAAAGGAAGTGAAACGAGTGGCAGTTTCGGTTGAAAATATCGGAAAAAGAACAAAAAAAGAGAAGCGCAGTATGCTGTGGCGCGATATAAAGCGCAGTAAAGCATGTTACGGTATGATAGCGCCGTTTATGGTATTCTTCATAATATTCACGATAGTACCTGTACTGATGTCTCTGCCTATTGGCTTTACGGACTTTGATATGGTTCGCCCGCCTAAGTATGTTGGCCTTTCTAACTTCACCACCCTTTTTCTTTCGGACAAGATATTCATACGCTCCATAAGGGTTACTCTGGTATTTGCACTCCTTACAGGACCTGTGAGCTACGTGCTGTGTTTCCTGCTCGCTTGGATGATAAACGAAATGCATCCGAAGCTTAAAACGCTGTTCACGCTTATATTCTATGCTCCGTCAATGGCTAATGTATATACCGTCTGGCAGCTCATTTTCAGCGGCGATATGAACGGATATATGAACTCATTTCTCATAAACCTCGGAATTATCAATTCACCTGTTCAATGGCTTACGGACGGCAGATATGTGCTTGGCGTAACCATAGTGGTACAGATGTGGATTTCGCTTGGTGCAGGCTTCCTTGCGCTCCGTGCGGGATTTCAGAATATTGATCGTTCCATGTATGAGGCAGGAGCTATCGAGGGTATACGTAATCGCTGGCAGGAGCTTATTTATATTGTCATTCCTTCAATGGGACCACAGCTGATGTTTGCGGCGGTAATGCAGATAGTTAGTTCGTTTACCGCTGGAACTGTTGCTCAGAATCTTGTAGGATTCCCAAGTACGGACTATAAAGCGCATACAATAATGACCCATGCTTTTGACTATGGCTGGCAGAGATTTGAAATGGGATATGCTTCGGCGATATGCCTGATTCTTTTCGTTGCTATGTTCGTCTGCAACAAGCTTATTGGCAAGGCACTGGGCAAATATATTGACTAGGGAGGCGAAGCTGTGGCAGTTACAGACGTTGCGAAGCTTCGCGCTTCAAACAGACAGGCAGGCAGAAAATTCGGCGGCAGTATCGGTATATTTATTCTTCTTGCAATGCTAGGACTTTTCATGGTGCTGCCAATATACCTTACAATAGTAATGTCGGTAAAGCCTGTTGAGGAGCTTTTCGTGTTCCCTCCAAAGCTTTACGCAGTAAGACCAACCCTTGACAATTTCAGGGATATGTTCCGTGTGCTTCACCAGAATCGTGTTCCGTTCTCTCGTTACATGTTCAACAGTATATTTGTAACGTTGGCAGTAACGGTATTGCAGTGTGTGTTCTCGTCAATGGCGGCATTTGTGCTTGCTAAGTGTAAATTTCCGGGAAGCAAGCTGCTTAATGGTATAATAGTAATAGCGCTTTTATATCAGAGCAGTGTAATATACATAATGCAGTATATAGTAATGGCGAAGCTTAACATGATAGATACGTATATGGCACTTATTTTTCCGGCGGTGGCGTCACCTATGGGACTTTTCCTCATGAGGCAGTCAATAAGTCAGGTACCGGATTCCATGATAGAAGCAGCAAAGGTAGATGGTGCAGGGCTTTTCCGAATATGCTGGCAGATAGTTATTCCTAATCAGAAGCCTGCGCTTATGACCCTGATAATATTTGCTTTTCAGGGCGCATGGAATATACAGGCGGGTTCGGTGGTGTTCAGGGAGGAGTATAAGACATTACCCACGGTGGTCTCTCAGGCTGCAACCTCTGGACTTGCGCGTGCAGGAGTAGCAATGGCGGCTGCAGTATTCATGCTTGTTCCGCCAATAGTCATATTTATGCTTGCTCAGCGTCAGGTTATCGAAACTATGGCACATTCGGGAATAAAAGAGTAATTAGTGACGGAGTTGTGTTGCTGATACTTTTAATGCGAGTTAACAATGACGGGGACGATGTCCTTTATTATCTGATGAAACGGAGGGTGGCAAGTGAAAACAAAAATGAAAAAAAGTATTGCAGCATTGTCGGCACTTGCTGCGTTTGCTTCTGTCGGTGTAATGTCGGTATCGGCGGCAGGAGTTCCTTCGAATAGTTACAATTATGACCGCTGGGGAGAGGCCATACCATCGCAGGCAGGCTATACTGCGGAAAGAACGGTCTCTGGAAACGATCTTGAAATAGGCGCTCTTGACAGTCCCTCCGACATTTTCATTGATTCCAGCGGTACAGTCTATATCACTGATACTGGCAACAACCGCATTATCGCGGCTGATTCAGAGCTGAAAAATGTTATCTGCGTTTATGACAGTTTCACCATGCCTGATGGCTCTGAAACGAAACTCAGCAAGCCTATGGGGATCTTCGTTTCTGCGGCAAACGACTGCCTTTACATAGCTGATACGGAAAATTCGCGCATACTTGTTACAGATATGGTTGGAAATGTGCAGAATGAGATAATAAAGCCCGATTCTGAAGTATATGACCAGAAACGTACCTTCTTACCACAGAAAGTGGTCGCGGATAAGGCTGGTAACATCTATACCGTTCTAGGGAATGTAACCACGGGAGCAGCTATGTTTTCTCCTGACGGTGAGTTCATGGGATTCTATGGTGCTAATCGTGTTGAGGCTACCGCAAAGGTGGTAAGCAATTATTTCAGAAGCTTTTTTATGTCTGACGAGAAGAAAGCAAGACGAAAAAGGACAGTTCCTACTGGAATAACCAGTTTTGACATAGACGAAGATTTTATTTTCACTTGTACCTCTTCTAATACGCAGACAACTGATATGGTCAAGAAGCTGAATGCAGCAGGGAAAAATATATTTTCTGGCCTTTCACTGACCTTCGGCGACTACAAGCCTATGTATGATACTTCGCAGAACAAGATGTTCATGCCATCCATAGTTGATATTGATGTAGCAGCGGACGGCTGTATAAACTGCCTGGATTTTACCACAGGAAGAGTATTTCAGTATGACGAAGATTGCAATCTTCTGTTTATTACAGGAGCTATTGCAAAGCAGACAGGCGGATTTGAAAATGTGGCGGCGGTTGAGTCTCTTGATGACAAGATATATGTTCTTGATTCATTAAAAGACACAGTGACAGTGTTCAGGGAAACTTCATTCGGTCGTGTAGTCCATAAGGCTGTCGCACTTTACAATGACGGATATTATGAGGAGGCTCTTGAGCCGTGGCAGGAAGTTCTTGCAAGGGACGGAAATTATCGCAGAGCCTATGTCGGAATAGCCTCGGCACTGCTCAGAAAGGGCGATTACAAGGACTCCATGAAGTATGCGAAGTTGGCAGATGCAGGCGATATCTATAACAAAGCGTTCGAGGGCAGACGCAGGGAGTTCCTCAAAGAGCATTTTACAACTATAGCGGTGGTTCTGACGTTGATTATTGTGATTCTCATAACTTCGGGACAATACAGAAAAAGACGCAGAGTTGCGAAAAATACTGAAGAAAAGAAGGTGAAGCAGCAATGATGGATCTTACACAGCGTCAGTGGGTAAAGCATGCAGTGATACATCCTTTTGAGGGATTTGAGGACATGCGCTGGAAGAAGTCTGGGTCGCTGAAAATTGCAATGCTGATCGTTCTGCTTCTCTTTTTCGGAGAAATTGCCTACGGTCGACTCTATGGTTTTCAGTTTTACATTTCATACGATAAGACTTTCAATATCATACCTTATATGGTTCGCAGTTTCGTTCTTTTTGGAGCGTGGACAGTGGGTAACTGGGCAGTATGTACTCTCCTCGAGGGAGAAGGAACACTGAGAAATATCTGCATTTACAGTGCTTATTCCCTTATTCCGTATATTGTGCAGCTTTATGTCAATGTACTGCTTTCTCACATTCTTGTGCGCGACGAATCAATTTTCATGCAGGTAATAGAACTTATCGGTACGTGCTGGACGGTGATACTGTTGTTTTCTGCGGTAAAGTCAGTACATCAGTACAGCTTGAAAAAGACGGTATTGGCTGTAGTTCTTACTATAGCGGCAATGCTCATAATGCTGTTTCTGCTTGTACTTTTCATGTCGCTGATACAGCAGGTTTACATATTCATATCCACTGTTTACACGGAGCTCTCCTATAGAGCGAGAGTCTGAAAGGCACGAGATATGGTTAAGAGAATAAGAAGAATTATATTATGTCTGCTCATGGCAGCTTCAATGACCGTTTCGGGCAGTGTTTATGCGGATGATGAGAAAAGTATCATGCAGTCCGATACGGTTTCAAAAGTTGAAAGCAGCGAGGATACGGAAAAGTTTAAGCGCTCAGAGACAGTCGAGAAAGCCGAGCTTTCATTGGAGGATGCAGAGAAATATCTTAAAAAGATAGGATATTGTGACGGATACAATGTTTATTTCAAAAGCAAGGATTTCGATAAAGCGCTATGGGCGAATGTTGGCGGTAAGCCAAAGAGCAAAAAGGATTACACTCCCGAGCAGCAGGAGATAGCTGATAAGATAGATGAGCTGAAAAAACTGGGAGAGCTTGTTATAATTGACAGTAAAAGCGGGGAAGCTTCGGCTTCATTCAAAAGTGCAAGCAAATGCGATGAGGGAATGCTTTATGTCAGCGAAGCGGGACGATTTTTCGTTCTGACAGATGAAAATACGAGCAGAGTAATAAGACTGAGGAAGATAGTTTCCACTCTTGACAGCAAATATGCTTTTTTGTCTGCTGACAAGAAAACGCTGGAGCTTTTACGCAGCGACATGAAAGGCACGGATAAAAGCTTCAGTTTTGACGGTACAGAGGATGGAAAGAGAATATACAAATCCGCAGATGGCGAATTTGCGTGGCTGACTGCCAACGGCAGTCACTATCTCGGAGCTTTTCGCTATGGTGCGGAAAATGATAAGTTGCGCATGATAATTGATGACAGGAGTGCATCATTCGGCATCGAAAACAAGGAAAATGGCTATATATGGTGGTCATCACCGCTTGAAGCATCTCAGGACAATAATGCTACAGGACTTGTTGTGGATGAGCTTCGTTCGTCGAATATGCTTCGTTATGGCATACCAATGAGTCGCTCTGGAAACAATATGCTCCGCTCTGGCAGCGACGGTGACTGTGTATACAATGTCAGCGATATTGAAAACGGTATCCGTGTGATGTATGGCTACAGGGAGGCAGGATTTACTGTTCCTGTAGAATACACCATAGAGGACGATCATTTCAGGGCAAAAGTGAAGATATCCGAAATATCCGAATCAAAGCCCGAAAATATAGCTACTGAAATTACACTGCTGGGCAGTTTTGGTGCGGCTCCCGATGATGAAGACGGATATTTCGTTATTCCTGATGGCTGCGGCGCTCTTGTACGTTTCAATAACGGTAGGACTATGCAGACGAACCTTTATCAGCAACGTATATATGGCAATGACGTCACGTCTGTTCCACAGAACATAGGAGCACTTACGGAGCAGATATATCTGCCGGTTTACGGCATAGTCAGGGGTGACAACGCTCTCCTGGCAGTCGCGGCAAAAGGGGACTCAAATGCATATATCACGGCGAATGTATCAGGGCAGTCAAAAAGCAGGTACAATATCTGTAATTTCACATTCATTCTGCGTGGAACTGACACTTTTTATATGTCGGGAAACAGCCACGATAAGTACACTGTTTTTGAAAAGGGAAGTATAAATTCAGACGATATAGAGCTGATCTACTATCCCATTGCAAAAAAAGATGCTGATTATACCGATATTGCTGACAGATACAGGAAGTATCTCCTTGAAGAGCAGGGTGTGGAGAAAAGAAGCAGTGCGGGTAAAGCTCCATTGTACCTTGGCCTTTATGGAGGAGTTATGAAGAAAAAGTCTGTCCTTGGTATTCCGATTTCTTTCAGAACTTCCATTACTGATTTCGGGCAGGCAGTTGATATTATCAGTGAGCTCAAGGAACGTGGAGTTGAAGACATGGTTATATCCTATACCAACTGGACCAATGACGGCATAAAAAACAAGGTTGATAAGAATGCTGCCCCATCGGGGAAACTGGGAGGGATAAGAGACTTCCGAAGTCTTACAGACTTAATAGACGAATGCGGTTACAGTCTGTATCCTGTTTCTGATAACAGGGATTTTAGTTCGGGAAACGGTTACTATTCATTCTCGGATACGGCAGTGAGAGTTTCGGGATCATATTCGAGAATAGTCAGTTATGACAGGGCTTATGGTATTCCGGATGGTTTCAGAAAGAATCTATCGCTGCTAACGCCAGACTGCTATGGAGAAGTTTTGGAAGGCATCGCTGAAAACTACTCAAATGCCAGTCTGGTTGGAGTTTCACTTGCAAGCCTTACGTCATCTCTTTATGGGGATTACGGAAAAAAGAGTATTTCAAGAGCAGGTGCGGAAAAGCTTCTTACAGATGGTTATGAGAGTATTACGGAGAAACTTGATGGCAGGATACTTGCAGATAATGCAAATGCATATGCTCTGCCATATGTAAACCATATTACAGGGGTTCCCATGACTTCAAGCAGATTTGATCTCTTTGATGAGGATGTTCCGTTCTATCAGATAGTAATGCATGGAGTTATTCCATATTCCGCAGAGGCTGTTAATGGAAGTCCTAATCCAGAATGGCTCATGCTTATGGCAGCAGCTACAGGAAGCTGTCTAAGCTATGACATGATACATGAGGAGACTAGTGAGCTCAAGGATACAGATCTTGATTTCCTTTATTATGCTAACTATAAAGGTAATATCAAAAAAGCGGCTGAAGATTATGCCCTGGTAGAACCGCTTCTCAGCAGAGTATCGGACTGCTATATCACAGATTACCGCACAGACGGCAATATAATAACAACTGAATATTCAGACGGAACAAGAGTGGTTACCAACCTTGAAAAAATGACGGTCAGATGGGACGGTGGCAGTATCTCTCTTGGAGAAAGGTCGTAGGAAAGGTGGGAAGAAATTGAGCGTGAAAGCAGAAAAAGCCAGTAATAAAAGGCGTATAATGTCTTATCAGCGGAGAAAATCCATGTATGGCTACGGATTCATCAGCTTATGGCTGATTGGAACAGTGCTTTTCTTTCTGATACCTCTTGGGAAGTCGCTTTGGTATTCTTTCTGCAATGTTTCAGTTGATCCAGGCTCGTTGAATACGGAATTCAAAGGGATGGATAACTATTTCAGCGTACTGAGTGAGGACCCATACTATACTGAATACCTCGGTGACGTGTTACTTGAAACACTATGGAAAACGCCGCTGATACTGATATTCTCACTATTTATCGCGGTGGTGCTCAATCAGAAGTTCAGGGGGAGGACTCTTGCGCGTGCCATATTCTTTCTCCCGGTCATAATCGCTACGGGACCTGTTTTCAGAATAATCAACGGTGATATGGACTCTACGGGTAATGCAGGAGCGGAGCAGTTCTCTACTATGTTTTCCACTGATCTTGTGGGAGAGCTTATGCAGTTCCTTGGAATATACGGTATAAGCGATAGCGTGAGCAATTTTATTTCGGCAGTTGCGGACAATATCTTTGGCATTGTCTGGAACTCAGGTATACAGATAATACTTTTCCTAGCGGCTTTGCAGAACATTCCATCGTCAGCACGTGAAGCGGCACAAATGGAGGGGGCTACTGCCTGGGAGTATTTCTGGAAGATAACATTTCCATATGTTAGCCCGTTTATACTTGCAAATCTTATATTTACTGTAATAGATTCGTTCACGAATCCGATGAACAGTGTTATGAATCGTATATCTGCTATGAGGAGTCAGTTCGATTTCGGAGAGGCTTCTGCAATGGCGTGGATATACTTTGTGGTTGTTATAATCGCTATAGGTTTAATTACGGCTGTGATGAACAGGTTTATATACTATGAGAATAACTGAGGAGGTGCATGAATGGCAGATGTGACGAATGCACCCAAAATAAAAAAAGCTGACGAAATAGGTAACGGTATGAGCAGTCGCGAAGCCAAACGCCGAAGAAGAGCTTCTGTCTCCGCAGAGGATAGGAGCTATCTTCGCCGGAAAGCTCTTGCGGATAAGGTGTGGCCGTTTTTCAGGGCAGTTATCCTGATAGGGCTGGGCTTTGTCATAATGTATCCATTGATATATATGATAAGCTGTGCTTTCAGAGACAGGGCAGATATGAGCGATCCTACGGTGATGTGGATACCTAGACATTACACTTTCCAGGTTATTGCTGAGACTATTGATGCTATGGACTACTGGAAAACTCTCGGAAACACTTTGCTTCTCAATATAGGTTGCTCGCTTGTCCAGGTATTTTCCTGTGCAATTACGGGTTATGGTTTTGCGAGGTTTAAGTTCAAGGGAAGCAAGCTACTTTTCGGAGTGGTGATCATGATGATACTTGTCCCGCCCCAGGTCATATCCTTACCGCTGTATACTCAATTCAGATATTTTGGTATAAGGGAATTGTTTTCCATAAATCTCATTGACAGTGGGCTGACTATGTATCTTCCTGCCATGACAGCAAATGGTATACGCGCAGGATTAATGATATATATTTTTCGTCAGTTCTTCAAGGGAATGCCTAGAGAGTTGGAAGACGCTGCATATATTGACGGTTGTGGACCTTTCAGAACTTTTGTTAGGGTAATGTTGCCCAATGCTTCAGCGGCTCTTCTGACAGTGTTCCTGTTTTCTGTGGTATGGTACTGGAACGACTACTATGTGAGCAGCACATTCTTTACGGATACCAAAACCATAGCTCTTATGCTGACAAATCTTGATAACGAGCTAAAAATGAATCTTTTCGATGATCCTACGGTGCAGATAAGTCCCCGTGACCAGATAGTATGGAAAGAGGCGGGATGCCTGCTTTCCATAGCACCTGTACTGATAATGTATGTATTTTTGCAGAAGCATTTCACAGAGGGCATAGAGCGTTCTGGAATAGTGGGCTGACATTTTTTACGTTAAAACAGGCATAAACGTCACATCTGTGATTTTTGCCTGTTATTTTTTTATGATTTTTTGAAAATAGATGTAACACTTTGATCTTATGATCCGATTATTGTTTATGAAAGACCGATACGGAAATCACACTGATCGGTCGTTAAGCTAAGGCGCCGGGCTAATGAATGTAATTTAAACTACACAATACAATTATGGAGGCATTGCTTATGACAAATATTAAAAGAAGAATTTCGGCTTTAGCAGCAGCATTCATCATGATGGGAGCAGTAACTGTCCCATCGGCAGCAAAGTACGTGACAAATGAGGCAGCGACAACAGCTTCTGCTGCAAAAGATTCCTATTTTTTATACAGTTGGGGACCAACAAAATTCAGAGCCGATGTAAAGGCTAAGACAAAATTCAGAGTGTTTCCGTGTATAGGCTCTACTGCCGTTGCGTCTGTAAAAAAACGTACTTACGGCGATAAAGTATATTTTGTACAGTATGCTTTTACAGATGACGGAATATGGTACTATTCACAGTATGATAATGGCTGGGTACACGAATCAGACATTATCACCTGAATGATATCACGATGACCCGTTTGAAAAATAGAAAAGGGACTTCCATAGAGATATGGAAGTTCTTTTTTTCACAGTAGCGCAATGAGATATTGACAACTGGCTGTTCTGGGCGTATAATTGAAGTAAATTCATTGATTTCGGAGTATAAAATGAAAAAAATACTTAAACCCGCAGGCGTTTTTATTAAAGCGATGCCCCACTTTCTTGTTTTCGAACTTATTTTTAAGCTTCTTCTGCTTGCAGTAGGAACGCCTGTTACTGCACTGCTTCTGAAGCTCACAATGAAGCTTTCAGGAGTTACATATCTCAATGATGAAAATCTCTTTATATATTTAAAGCATCCATCGACACTCATAGTCATAGTTTTGATGCTGTTTTTCTATGCGTTCTTCTCATTTGTGGAGCTCTCAGCCCTCGTGGCCTGTTTTTCATGTTACACAAAGAAGCAGCGAATATATACGAGCGGAATGTTCCGGACTGGTTTAAGAGCTTTTGCAAAGGCTTTCAAAGGTGCTGGTATAGTTTCGTTTCTTGCGTACATGGCGATAATGCCCCTTGCACAGTTCTCGTTATCTTCAGGAATGTTCATGGCTCCGCTTATGCCTGTGATGAGGAGAATATTCAATTCTATGAACGGAGCTCTGGCTGTTGCATGTTATGTGCTTGTGCAGTTGTTGTTTATTATACTTATAATAAGCGCAAGTTACAGTATTCACTACCTGATTCTTACTGATATGCCATTCAAGGAGTGCATAAAGAAGAGTAAGGAAAAAATGCACGGACAGCGCAGAAAGATGATAGCTTCGGCATTACTGTGGAGCATTGGTATAGTTATCTTTATTGGTATAATTACATTCGGTCTTAGCTTTATCATAGTTTATATCATCAAGGGCTTTTCAAAGCCGGGAGCTGCTTTCGGTACAGCGCTCAAGATTCTGCGTTATACGTGGAGCGTATTTACGGCGGTATCGGCGTTCTTTTCGGCTCCTGCCATTATATGGCTGCTGACCTATAAGTTCATGAATGATATAAAGGATGAGGAGATAGTTCTTCCGAATGTCGGCTATAAGAAATTCAGCAAGAAGAAGAGTGCCATTATTGTGGTTGGTCTTGTTGCTGTTAGCTCAATAATGAATATATCTTATCTGAAAGCTCTTACACGTGGAAATGTAAGCCTTAATGTAGGTATTATAAGCCGAACTCAGGTCACGGCTCACAGGGGATTCTCTAAAGTTGCTCCTGAGAATACTTTGCCTGCATTCCAGGCGGCTATGGACTGCGGTGCTGATTATATAGAGCTTGATATACAGCTGACGGCTGACGATCAACTTGTTGTAATACATGATGATAAACTTGACAGGACCACCAACGGAAAAGGTATGGTCGAGAAGTATAAGTATGAGCAGCTTAAAACACTGTCTGCAGGTTCGTGGTTCGGAAATGACGGAGAGTTTGATGATGTGGAGATACCGCTGTTCTCAGACGTGCTGGAGCTTGTTGGTGATGATATAATGATCAATATCGAAATAAAGCGTTCGGGAGACCCTAAAAAGACTGCTGAAAAGGCTGTTGAGCTCATAGAAGAATACGATATTGTCAATTCCTGCTATGTTACGTCGTTTTCATATCCTGCCCTGAAAAAGGTAAAGCAGCTCAATTCGAAGATTAAGACAGGATTTATTGCCAATTTAGCAACGGCTACGTCCTATGCGCAGTTGCCGTACATCGATGCAGTGAGTATGAACTACCTCTTTGTTAATCAGGCAGTGGTGAATTCGGCTCATCATCATGGAAAGCGTATTTTTGTATGGACAGTAAACAGGCAGAGCGATATGCAGAAGATGATGGCTCTGGGAGTTGACAATATAATTACAGATCGTCCAGACAAAGCTTTGGAAATAGTGAATTCAAAGAAGGTCGGCGATACTGTTCTGACGGCGCTGAAATTTATATTTGGAAGCTGAAAAAGCAGTAAACAGGCGTTTATCTACACCATGAGCATAAAGTTTATATGGCTAATGGTGTATTGTTAAAAAAATGATTTTGTTCATTAAAAATTTACAAATACAATTTCTGCAAATTGTTGATTTATCCCTATATATATGTTATAATTGATTACGTTGAGTGCGCCGTGTGCGCGCTGACTGCACGAAGATATGCGTTGAAACGGAAGGTT